>CAKZOU010000065.1 GCA_937138255.1 uncultured Paracoccaceae bacterium | reverse complement strand
GGATTTATCCACAGGCTTTAAGAAGGCATATTTGCCTTGGGATTGGAGCGAGGTGAACACCATGCGCACACGACTTCTTGCCGTAATGGCAACCATTTTGGCCCTTTTCAGCCTCGGCGCGCCGGCCACGGCGCAGGACGGCTATAGTATCAAGTCAGGCGATGTTCTCGAAATTGAGGTCTTGGAAGACGCGAGCCTCAACCGTCAAGTTCTCGTGCTTCCTGACGGATCTTTCAGCTTTCCCTTGGTCGGGACGATGCAGGCTGGCGGCATGACCGTCGAGCAGGTGCGTGCCGCGCTGGTAGGTGGCCTGTCCGCAAACTTTGCAGTGCCCCCGAGCGTCTACGTCTCGGTGCGTGCGTTGGCGCAATCGGCGCCAGCTGCCGTTGAGCGGACAATCAGCGTCTACGTCATGGGCGAGATCAATGTGCCGGGTAAGAAAGAGATCACGTCTGGCACGACGATCCTTCAGTTCCTTGCCCAGTCGGGCGGGCTTGGCAAATTTGCCGCCGAGAAGCGCATCGAGCTTCACCGCACCGATACCAAGACCGGGGAAACAACTGTCTATCTCTTCGACTATACCGGAAAGACCGGCGGGCGCATTGCCAGCAGCACGACCCTTGTTGCCGGCGATGTGATCATCGTGCCCGAGCGCGGCCTCTTAGAATAGGACCTGATGGTGCGACGCGATACAGAAAGACGACCGAAGGCTTGGCTTCTGGCTGGAGCGTCCGGGTTTGTCTTGGTGATCGCGCCATTTGCAGATGCGCAAGAGGGTGGCCTTTGGGCCAACCTTGATCTCTCTTCCCGGCTTGCGGTCGATGACAACCTGCAGAAGGAAACACCTCCCCTAGGTGTGACCACCTCGCTCGACAATGCCTTTGCCTTCTCGCTGACCTCTCGCAAATCCACGCAAAGCCTCAACTTCTCGGCCAGCGGTATCGCCCGTGCCGCGCAGTATCCCGGTGGCACAACGCTTCTTGCGATCCACGATCCCTCGGTGCGGCTTTCCTATGCCCGTGAGGCCTCGAGCAGCGCCCTGCGCGCCAATGCATCCTACCTTCTTGAAGACCTGTCCTTCGTCGATTGGACTGAGACCGTCAGCTACTCCTTTGACGATTTTCTTGCGAACGGTTCTGGCAGCTACTCAGATTGGATCGCCTCACTCGGTAGTGGCGACGAAACCTCCTATCTCGTGAGCGGCGGGACGCGCGAGACCCTGTCGTTTGGTGCGAGCTATGAGTTTGGCGTCGATGCGGCCTTCGGCGGCAGCATTGGCTACTCCCACAGCCAGATTGCCTATACCGACGCGAATCCGGGCCTTGTTGATGGATCGACCGATCGGGTGACCGGTACAGCGCGGTTTGAGATTACGCCGACCCTCAGCGGCAGCGCCACTTATGTTGTGACGCAAACGAATACAGGCGGCACCCCGGAGCAGAGCCAAAGCCTGAGGTTCGGTGTTGGTCAGGATTTCAACAGCGGATTGATCGGACTAACCCTGAGAAGCGATCTTGCGGGGACGACAAAGGCCAGCGCCAGTCGTTCTCTTGATTGGTCGACCGGAATCCTTTCGTTCGATGCTGGCCTTGCTGCAACACCAGGCGGCGCGGCTGCGACACTCGGTCTTGGCTACCGGCAGGACATGAAAGACGGCGTGATCGGTGCCTCACTGTCGCGCGATGCGAGCGCCAGCGGCGTCAGCAACTCAATGCGCGCCAGCTACCGATACGCGGTCAATTCCAACAGCCAAGTCTCGGTATCGTTCAACTATTCGGATAACCTGCCTTTTGGCGGCGGAACCGGCGACCAACGGGCCAAGCTTTCTGCCAGCTATTCGCGCGACATCACCGACGAGATCTATGTCAGCGCCGGCTACAGCCTTGATTTCTTGGATGCCGCGGATGCCGATCCGGCGTTCAGCAACGGCGTCTTCGTTGGGATCGGGCGCAGCTATTCCTTCCGTCCCCGGTAACAATGCGGCGCGAGGCGTGATCCGGCCCGAGATTATGCCACGCAGTATGGTTTTCTGGTGGGCCAAGAAAGACAGGGTATGACCGTGACGACAACAACGACGAATACTCAAGGCCCGGCCACGCTCAATCCCGCCGGCCTTGGCCTTTTCGTTCTGCTTGTCGCTGCGTCCGTTCCGCTTTTTTGGATCGGCTTTGCCTCATTGGGCGAAGCATGGATCACACCGGAATACAGCCACGGCCCCCTGATCCCGATTATCTCACTCTATTTGTTCCTACGTGAGATGCGCCGCAGCCATCACCGCCCAGTGCGGCCGACCGAGCGGTGGCCCGGCGTTGTGATGATGCTCTTCGCGCTCTCCGTTGCGCTTCTGGGCAATCTGGCGCGGGTTCCGGATATTGTGACCTATGCCATGATCCTCTGGGCCAGTGGCGTGGTCTTGATCGTATTTGGTTTCTCGCAGGGGATACACCACCAGCTTCCGGTGTTTCACCTGATCCTCATGCTTCCGTTGCCACAGATCTTCTATTGGCAGCTGAGTCTCTTTCTTCAGAGGATTTCCTCCGAGATCGGCGTCTGGATTGTCGAACTGGCGAACATCCCAGTCTTCCTAGAAGGCAACGTGATCGACCTCGGGGTCTATAAGCTGCAGGTGGCCGAAGCCTGTTCGGGTCTGCGCTATCTCTTCCCGATCCTCAGCTTCTCATATCTCTTTGCCATCCTCTATCGCGGCCCGTTTTGGCACAAAGCTGCGCTCCTTCTGGCCGCCGTACCGGTAGCAGTACTTATGAATTCCTTCCGGATCGGGATCATCGGAGTTCTGGTAAATTCCTACGGTATCGAAATGGCCGAAGGCTTCCTGCACCTGTTCCAGGGCTGGGTCATCTTCGGCATTTCCATTCTGGTCCTCTTTGCCATGGCGGTTGGGTTGCAGCGTCTGACGCCAAACCCGCTACCCTTTACCGAAGCGATCGACCTCGATACCAGCGGTCTTGGTGCTGTCTTTGCGCGCGTCCGTGGTATTGATCCATCTATCGCGCTTGCCGTTGGCTTCGGCATCACGTTGGCCACCTCATTGGCGTGGACCAGCTATGGCGGCATCACGCCGAAAGAGGTCGACCGCGTGCCCTTTGCCTACTTTCCGCAAAGGATCGGCGACTGGAGTGGCGTTTTCTCGACGTTGGAATCGGATGTGGAAGAGGTGCTTGGCGCCGACGACTATCTCTTGATGACCTTTACGTCACCCAACGAGGAAGCCCCAGTGGGCCTCTTTTCCGCCTACTACAAGACGCAGAACGAGGGCGAAGGCATCCACTCACCGCAGGTCTGCTTGCCTGGTGGTGGCTGGGAAATCGTCGAGTTTGGCCCCAAAACGGTGGACATGACCGAAGCCGGCTATGGCATCTTCGAAGTGAACAGAGCGATCATCGAGAAGGGCGGGGAACGCCAGCTCGTCTACTATTGGTTCGAGCAGCGCGGCAAGCGGATCATCAACGATGTGGAAGCGAAGATATCGGTAGTTTGGGATGGCTTGACAATGAGCAGAACAGATGGAGCAATTGTCAGGTTCGTGACACCGGTGAATACGCGCGCAGAAGGCCACAACGTCGAGAGCCGATTGGAAACTTTCATGTTGGATCTTCTCCCTCAGATTAGAAAAAGCCTGCCGGAATAGCTTGAATAGATAGAATTGATGAGGCTGCCCAAAGAGGCTTGGTGGAGCGGTACTCAGGGGTGGCATCAGCAAGACTCAGCACTATGTATTTCACCGTTTAGAACGAAAATTGGCCCTAGAGAGAAAAGAGAAATGCATTGAAACGCAAACCTTTCGGGATCTCGAATGCCAAATGATATGAGAATCGGCGCGCGGCAACGCGACCGGAAATCGGTCTGGTCGGCAGCAATTTTGGTCGCATTCTGTATATCTATTTTTGTCCCTCTCAACTTCGACCTTGGCCCTTTGCGGCTTTCAACTTATCGAATTGTTCTGCTTCTCTCGTTCCTACCAAGCGTCGCTGCATTGTTTCGCCGGGAAGTCAAAAAGGGGCGATATGTCGACCTTCAAGTGATCCTCTTCTGTGCGTGGGTATCCATTTCCTATACGACCTTGCACGGTTTTGAGGAGACGTGGGAAACACTAGGAATTCTGATCCTAGAGGTAGTTGGTTCCTACGGTGTCGGTCGAGCTTTCGTGACAAACGCAGCTCGCTTTAAACTGGTAACAAGAGTTTTCTTCATCCTCATAATAGCGCATCTTCCGTTTGCGATCTATGAGACCTTGACTGGCGACAATTTGGTTATGGAGCTTTGGCAGAATGCAGGAACGACGTATCCAGATGTACTCAAGGAGAAGCGGCTCGGGTTAGATCGGGTACAGGGACCATTTGAACACCCAATTCACTTCGGGGTAGTTGTCGGGCTCTTTATTGGGGTCACCTATGGGACAGTTTTGCATGGTCTTGGTCGGTTGGCGAAGTTTCTGGGAACCAGTGCAATCGCAATCACGTCTCTACTGGCGATGTCGTCTGGACCGGTCGGCGGAACCTTGGTTCAAGTTGGTCTAATTTCATGGGCAATTCTATTCAGGTCTAGCCGCACAAGCTGGAATGTTCTCGTAATAATGATTGTATTTTCCTATATCATAATCGACCTCTTGTCTAATCGGACACCAATTGAGGTTATATTCTCATATTTGGCCTTCGATCCAGAAACAGCATACGCGAGAATAGATATTTGGCATTATGGTTGGCAGAATATTCTGGCGAACCCTGCTCTTGGACTAGGGTTTCGGGATTGGGTGCGGGCGTACTATATGACTCCGAGTGTCGATATGTATTGGATCTTCTACGCACTGACCAACGGGCTACCGGCTGGTGCCCTGCAACTCTCCTGTTTTCTGACGACAACCTGGATTGTGGCCAAAAGAAAGCAATGTTCTTTAATCACGCGGTCATACAAGTATGGTTGGCTGATAACTATGGCGGGGGTTTTTGTCGACGGTTGGATGGTCCATTTCTGGAACGCTCCGTTTGTGCTGGTGTACTTTGTCATGGGAGCTGGAATATGGATGGCGAATGCGGAAAATGCCGCTCCAGAGGAAAATCCAAATGAGCTCTTGTCAGATGCTACCCCAAAATATGCACGCAACTGGAAACCGATAGAAAAAGAGGTTCGGCAATCGCACGAAGTGATCGGAACGAGAACAGTAAGAGGCGATATACGAAGGATTAGACATTGAAATGGAGTCGAATCTGAACGTAGAAGTCGTGACAGATCAAAGCCAGCTCGGAAGCTTGGAACCGTGGTGGAAAGAGGCCGCGTCGAACCCTGAAACACACCCAGACTACATCAAGAATCTATTAACTTTCAGAGATTCGGTAATTTCTCCTTACATTGTAGTAGTAAGACGTGGTCAATCAATCGAAACCATGTTGATAGCGCGGCTGGAAGATGACTGCATAGAAAGCAAAATCGGCAATTATGCAATTTTCCGAAAAAAGGCTCGTCTAATTAATATCGCCTATCGTGGACTTATCGGGACTCAGGACGACCAAAGTATCCTGGCCATCTTGCGCAAGATTGATGAAGACCTTGAAATTGGTGTTGCCGACTTTGCGGTATTCACCCAGTTGAGGGAAGAAAGCATCTCGGCGAAGGCATTGAACGAGATGAGTGATGCTTCGCTCAGAATCGCGAACCTTGGTCCCTCAGTTCATCATTTGTTTAAGATCCCAGATACGCCTGAGAACGTTCTGGGCAGAAGATCAGGGAGTCATAGGAAGAAGAGCAGCTACTATCGTCGCAAAGCGGAGAGAGAGATAGCGAATATGGAGATAGTAGAGGCGGGAACAGCGGAGCAATTGGATCAATATCTCCCTGAAATGGACGCGCTTGCCGAGATGACATATCAAAGAGCAATTGGCGCCGGATTTCGATTGAACGCAGAGTCGAGAGGCCTTATTGATATTGGACTGAAGAATAGGTGGATACGAGTCTGGCTTTTGAATGGAGACGATGGCCTTCGAGCCTTCGCAATGGGACTCAATTATGCCGGAACGTTTAATTACTTCACGCCGGCATACGATCCGAATTACTCAAGGTTCGGCCTTGGAAGCATTTTGCTGATACACATTCTTGAACAGCTTTCGAAGGACCAATCAATTGAGTACTTTGATTTTGGATTTGGAGATGCGGACTACAAAAAAGGATTTTCGACCACTCACTGGATAGAGCGAACAAGAATACGCTGTGCTCGACGGATATCGCCAACGATATCGCTTCAATGTCTAAAAATGGTAATGATCATGGATTCTACCACCCGTAAGTTTCTTGAAGAAACGGGACTCAAGACCAGGGTTCGTCGCATGTTGCGAGGATTTGATAGGTGGCGAAATTCTCAGAGCCAATGACTCGGGTTGACGGTTCGATAGGGTGGATAGCTCTATCAATAACGGGGAAGCAAAAGTGTGTCCCGCAGAATGAAATTCAACGTTTTATAAGTGTGAGCGCCTATCGATTATCAATGGAATAGGATAGGAACCGCTGCGATAGGAGAGAGAATGTATCGATCAGCGAGTCTCATTTTCGCAAGCAATAGTTTTGCGCTCGTCCTTTCATTCTTGCGAAACATTCTGATCGCACGAATGATCGATTCAGACAATTTCGGCATCGGGGCAAGTTTTGCTCTCGCGCTTGCCGCGATCGAGGCGGGGACAAATGTTGGTTTAGACAGGTACATCGTACAGAATGACGACAATGAAGATCCACAATTGCAGGCCAATCTTCAAGGGGTCCAAATTCTGCGGGGAATTGCCGGAACGATAGCTGGACTCTGTCTTTCTATTCCCTATGCCGCCTATTTGAACAATCAGGACTACCTATGGGCCTATCAGATGTTGTGTCTTGTGCCGCTCTCGAGAGCTTTCCTGCATCTTGATATCTATCGATTCGAGCGAAGGCGGCGGTTCTTGCCCGGAGCCGTGTCAACGACACTTGGTCCTCTTATCGGTTTGACCGTTGGCGCAGTAATTGCCTTTACTGTGCGAGATTTTCGAGCGATGCTCTTTGCTGTCTTAGGCCAACACCTCGTATTTGTGGTCTCCAGCCATGTCGTCTCAGAAAGACGATTCGAAGTAACTTTCGACAGGTGGGTGTGGTCTAGGGCAGCTCAGTTTGGGGCGCCTCTTTGGGTCAATTCACTTCTAATCTTTGCTGTTCACAATGGAGAGTCTCTGCTCGTAGGTGGTCTTGTCGGCATGGGCACACTTGCTGTCTATTACAACGCGCTCCTAATGACCCTCAATGCCTCGTTTCTGGCCGACACGACGCTTCGCACCTTGTCACTTCCTCGCCTAGCTGACCTAAAAAGCAATCCTACAGGATTCAACTACGCATATGCATCGTTGCTGCGATGGAATTATGTCGCCACTCTGGTAATTGCCGGAGGCAGCTATCTAGTAGGCGCCTGGTTATATCTCACTCTGTTCGGAGAGCACTACTCGGCGGGGCTCGCAATTCTCGCGCCGCTAGGGATAGCAAGTGCGATTAAAACATTGAAGGTTGCGCCAAATACAGCAGCAATTGCTCTTGGTCAGACAGGGAACTTGGTTCTGACAAATCTACCGCGCGTACTATCTTTGCCGATCTCGGCAATTCTACTCCATTTTAACCAAGAGCTTTCCTGGGTGGTTCTTGTGGTCATTATCGCGGAGATGATTGGTGTTCTTGTGGCAAATATCGCACTGGCGAGACGAGCTTCGTTGAGTTCGATCAAGATCCACGCAAAAGAAACAATCTGGGTCCTCGCGATTTGCACTGCAATGTACGTGGACTCGACATTTCGGGCGCCAACGGAGGACAAAGTCTTTCAATTGGACCGCATCAAGCTCAGCATCCTGCTTTTGGCAGTCGCAAAGCTTTCTGTTCTATTCTTGAAATCAAAGAGTTCTGACACAGAACCGAATGTAGGGGACCACACCTAATTCCTGACAGGAATAGTCAATCGCATCTTTGTGGTACCGTTGGACGAATTCCGTCAATCTATCTAATCACGGCATGATTCTGATGAATCGAATGTGTATGTCGAAGCGTAGCTTTGTTATGGTTGCGTTGGTCCCTACGTTTATCCAGCGTGAGCGAGAAATGGGGTCTGAGGTTAAACCGTTTAGGCAAATTGGGCAACGGAGGTCGGCGCGGAGGTTTGCGGGTTTGCGCAGCCCCCGGCTCCGTTGCGGCGGAAACGAGCGAGCAAAGTCAGATGGGGTCTGCCGACCGTTTTTGAAATGGGGCCGTTCGGTCTACAGTCAGCGGTCTGGGCGACCGGCGTTGCGCGGGCCAGGTCTAGGTACCAGACTAGAGTCTCTGTAAACAACTCTTTCCGTAGTTGGCTTTTGAATCCTCCGAAATAGGCGCCCTGAGTTGACCCTTACAGTGAAAGGTACTGCTACTCAAACTCGTGGCCATTAAGATTTCAGAATCGCGACCGATGTCAATTTGGCCTCACTTCTGCTCGCGATTATTTGTGGCCTTCCGAGAGCGTTAAACACTGTCGTCAGTCCACGCGTTTCCTAGGTACCCAACAGTGAGGCGTAGTCGATCAGGGCAAAGAGCTCCCGCGTGAAATCCAAGACCAAAATAATGATCTGGAAACGCTGATCGACCGGAAATTGGTCGCATACAACGGTCAGCGACAACCGCTGGTTTGGCAACAATTATGGCAGATCCAACGGCGCCCGCTTGCACCTAATCCGCTTCTGCCCCCCGAAGACGAAGTAAATCAAATAGTTCTTCGCGGTAGAAGTGGGGCCGACGTATATGGTTCACCACATAGTCCTCTCGCTACAGGAGCAAGTGCGGCCAAACCGACGTCCTACCATAGCCACGATTTTCCGCCACTTGCGACGCACAGGGTCGATTTGCCTGATTGCCTCATAGCCCATCGTCATTCGGCAACAGCCGACTACCTGGCACGCTCGCCGTTCGCTCACCTGGTAGCTTGCCATCAGATCCGCGACCACTTGCTGAATCACGACAGACCTTTTCGTTCTCGAGACCGTTCAACGCTTGCCCGTTCGACCCATGCCGTCATATTGGGCTATTCGCTAACAGACGGTCGCATCGATGACACCAAGATTACTAACCAATTCGGCAACGGAAACCCTTGACTCATGCTCCTCTACAGTGCCAACGAAATGAGTGAACCTGATAGGCTTCATCTCCGCTCCACAAACTCGGGCCATACTCGACCTCAAACCGGTCTTGGGGAACGGGGGCAACGGAATCGCGCTTAGACCTTTGATAGAAAATTGCTAATTCTGACCTCATAGTGCTCGAGTCGCTTTTTGCCGTGAAGAAAAGCCTGAGCTACTTCCTTGCGCACTATATCGCGGTCTTCAAAACAATGTTTCAATGTATCGCGGATGTTCGCTTCGCTTTCCGATCTGCAATCAACAGTCCTGAAATAGCCCATGCTCTCAAACAGGCCCGAAAACTTTCGGCTATACGCCATCGGGACAACAGGAACACCCGTTGAAAAAGCAGCAATACAGGAATGCATTCGAGCTCCGCAGAAGAAATCAAGTCTGGAAATGAAAGCCTTGGCCTCGGACGGAGAAGAGAATCTCGGAGCAACTGAGATTTCTGGAAAGAGCTTTGCCAATGAGAGCGAGGCCCGATAGTCATCCTCATCTTCCTGATTGTCAGAAATAACATGAGGAACAAGAATAACCTCTACGTTCGGGTTTAAAAGGAAGTCGGAGACGACCTTCCCCATCAAGCTTGCATAGTCGATACCAAGACCCAGACTCCTGTTTCCATTTGGACTAAACAGAAGCCCGGAAACGTTAATTCCGACGACAACCTTCCTGCCGGGATGTCGGGCAATTGGTTCTGAATAAGGCAATCGAAGAGCAACATCGGATGCTTCGACAATCTCGCCCTTGAAACCCGATTTACGAAGGTATTCGGCCGATGCAAAATCCCGGGTGCTAACAAAAGCCGCCATTCTAAGTGTCACAAGAGCCAACCGCCTTATCCAAGATCGACTAAATGGCCCAATAGTTTGAGGGCTTATGATGAGCGGTTTTCTCGCAATAAGAACCAGAACCTTCATATATATCCCAACCAACACCCGCCAGGGTCCATAGATATCTGAAAAGCTGTCGCCAGCTCCAATATCGACCACGACATCCGAATGTCTCACCGTCGAGAAATATCCATTTGGGAAAAGCAGTTCTCGGCGCGACACTTCTACAATTGAGATGTCGGTACCTACTACATATGGCCTACGAGGGTCCTTCCATGACACAAGTACAAAGGAAGGTGATAGTCCGATTTCCGTACAAATGTTTCTCAAAATCGAGATGTGGGAGACCGTGAGGGCCCCTACACCGAGATTGTCAGAATTTGGAGAGTGCTGTATTAAACAAATCCGAATTTCCTTCTTCTTGCTCTTCAATATCGGACCCCACAAATAGAAAAATTGCGCCAACTCAATCGCAGGTCGTAGTCTTGCGTAAGTTGCAGCAGATGATGCCAGCCAAGTTGACCCTCATCGATGATAAGACCATGCGACACAGTCCCAAAACCTTCATAAGTCCTGTGCTCGACAATTGAAAGCATCAAACGGAGCGTAGTTCAAAGGAGGCCGAAAAGTTCATCATTTGGCGTAGCTGCTTCGTAGAACTGAGCGAAATCGTTCACTTGAAACTGAGTCACTAGGCCAGAAAAGTCGGCGCCGTTCCGCCCACCATTTCCGATAGTCCATCCGTTATCCCACCAGTTCCTGTCGTTGGAACTCGGTAAATCAAAGTAAAGCTCTCCCTTGTCAAAAATAACATCTCCATCTAGCAAAACCTGAATGCGATGATCTTGGTTGCTCGCAACAACTACTAGATTATGCAACGCATCACCAATCGGTGATGAACTGGCAATATCGATGCTGGCTGTACCGCGCGCGGCGGAATTGGTTGGCATTACAAGTTGGATAGTGTCATCTGTCAGAAACACAGACATATTCGCCTTATTTGTAAATAGGGCCTCTGTCTGTCCGCCGCTGGCGGTTCTTGCAAAACCGACGCCTACAGAAATTTCTCCCGTTGGCTCCAATCCTAACTGGTTTCCTAACCTGACATAGTCACCTTGACCATCAAGAGAGACTGCCACGCACCCCCCGAGGTCAACAATCTTTGCGTCGCCGATTAGTTTACTCCCAGTTCCGGTTCCCGCACCGCTTAGGTCAAGAGCGTAGCCATCAAGGGACAATTCATTCGGATCAGTCGAAACCGACGTTGCCTCCACCGACTGCGCTGGATCTGCGCTGTAGGCCGTGGCCAAACTCTCTTCGATGACCGCGTTGCTAGAAGTTGGGATCGTCCCGACATAGATTGGATAATCATTGTTCGAGACTTCGAGATTAAATAGATCCATTGTGCCGTTGAAGTTTTTTCCACCCCAAGGGTCACCAAAGGTCAGGTCCCAATAGCCAATATCTGGGGCAGTACCGTAGACTATGCTCTGTCCAAGAACCTGGCCGTCAATCTCGACGTCAAGAAGATGACTCTCAGGATTCAATTTGATGACAAGATCATGGTGAAGACCGTCATTCAAATGTGCCCCAGTAGTCTGGGCGATATTCGTCTTTCCTTCCGAAGTTGTAAATGAGCAAACGATCTCTCCAGTCGGTGTGATTGATACAACGATACTTCCATGAATACGAAATAGTTCTCCGTAGGATCCAAGTTCCTCGGCGCGCAGTCCAACAGAAATAGAAAATCCTTCGGCACCAAAGAATCGTTCGAGGCTGTAGCGTGAAATCGTGACTATGGTCCCTGTGCCGCCTAGGTCGATTTGTCTGAGTCCATTTTGCATTGTAACCGATGCAGTTTCGCTGCCTTCAAGCACTGTGTCTGTCCCGTATCCAAGAAGATGAAAAGCACCATCCTGCGAATTATATGAAACCAGATCGTCGCCTGCGATACTGACGAATGCGCGTGCACTTGACGTAAATCCGTCGGGCAAAATCACCTTGAGCTCAACAAGGTAGACACCGGCCGCAGTGAACTGCGCCGAAAAGGTTGAACCGTTGCCGCTCGGAACGGAGTCAACGAACCACTCGTAAGTAGCCTCTGGAGCAAGAGAATACTGTCCGTCAAAAATGATGGTCCCGGTGCTATCGCTAATTGACCAAACATCGAAAGCCGCCACAGCTGGCTGACCCGAGGTGAAAACTGACAAGAGGGAAGATCCGGCGCCCAACTGGTCGAGAACTCCGCCCGGAACGGGCAAAAAACCCGATGCGCCATCGACGCTGAACATCGAAGACTCGACAAAAACGTCGCGATAGTAGCCGGGTGCATCCGGATCGGTATTCTGGATGAATACGTTGTTTGAAAGCAACCAATCGCTTTGACCCAAATACCCGGCAACTGCTACTACGGCATTCTGCAGGATGTTGACGTCTGTAGAGGTGCTGGCAATATTGATTTGGGGAACCATGAGAGCCCCATCGACCGCCAGAACCGTGTTGTTTGCCACTGTCAGGCCAACGGTCTCTCCAACGGTAATGCCGTGGATATAGTCTCCAAGCAACACATTGTCTTCAATCGTCAGATTTCTGTAATAAAGGCTGTAGTTACCAGGATTTTGCTCGGCCTGCCCATTGCGCATGAAGATGAGCTCAGTAGCTCCGCCATCGCCAATGTCTAGGATATTTGCGCGGATAATCACATCGGATGAAGGGTCGGACGTTGTGGTGTCCCAGAACTGAATGAAGTCGGCATGGTCCCCGGTTTCCGGAGCTGTGTTGAAGTCGTGAATGTAGTTTCCCTCGATCAAAGCAAACTTGACGGAAACGAAATCCAACCCATCAGACCGAATATTGTGGATGTCGTTGTTGGCTACGACTAAATTCGTGACTCCGACGAATGTGGCGGCTCTTTCCCAATCGTAAAACTGATTGCCATCGACAATAATATCCGTTGAGTCTGTGAAACCGAGGGCCTTTCCAAAACCGTGATCGTCTGCAGGTGTACCCGTCCCTTGGGCAAGATCTCCATCAAAAAGAGAATTGGTAATCGAAATTGAATTGCTGTTACTAACTAGGAATGTGGAGACCCACGCAACATCACCAGCCGAATATTCGTAATCGAAGATTAGACTGTCAAAAGAGAGGTTGGAAACGCCTCGCAAGTCAACCGACGAAAAGACCGCCATATCTTCCTGATCAGCGGACGCTAAAGTAACTTGGGAGGAGAAATCGCAAGCATACGGTGTGAAGTCTCCAAGCCGAATATCTCCATAATTTCCTGCAGCCAGCAGGATGGTCTCGCCTCCGGTTGCGTTCTGAAGCGCTGCATAGAGCTCTGCCTGAGTAGAGACTGTAATGGTGATATCCGACATCCTAGACCCACTTAACTTTCGCCCGGGAACCGGGCTGGTTACGTTCAACTGGGAAACAAACGAACAGGATTTTTTGTTGGGCCAAGGGCGATAATGTGGCTGCATTGTGCAAAAGCCTTAGAAATAAGGGTTTTGCGGCCGATCGACGAAAGTGGTCCTAGTTGTCGGCAACACGCTGAAGAGAAACGGCTCTCTGGACGTGCAACGGCTTCGATGCAACCGCCTGCAGGACGGAGCGGCGGATTGGTGCCGATTTGATTGTCACGAATTGGCGAGAATCAGCTACCAGCGCCGTCCTGTCCGGACCCTAGGCTCGCATTGAGTTTGACGAAATCTCGAGCCAGTTGTCGTTCAAGGTCCGCCAGCGTGATCTCTGCGGCGGCAACGCGCTGCTGTGCTTCGAGCAAGTCTCGCACCGTGCTGCCTCCCTGACCAACCAGTTGTCGTGTGATCTCGGCGGACTCAGCATGAAGCGAAACGCTGCGCCGAGCGGCCGCGACGGCCTCCTTGCTTGCGCCATAACGTACGAGACTGTCTTCCACGTCCTGGATCGCCCCAAGCACGGTCTTTTGCCATTCCGCCAATGCCTCGCGGGTTTGCGAACGGCGCAGTTCGATGGTGGCTTCTTTCGAGGTTGTCGGCACCGTGGGGAACTGCACGGTCGGGCCGAAAGAATAGCTGCCGCCGCCCGTGAGGTTCAGCGAAATTGTGCCGCCGAGCGAGAGGGTTGGGAATACGTCGGCCGCGGCCGCATCGGCCTGGGCCACGGCGGCATAATATGCGCGCTCCCTGATGCGGATATCTGGCCTGTTGCGGAGAAGATCGGCTGGGATTCCCACATCCGGCCGCATCGAAGGAACCGGCCGACTTGACGAGCTTGGGGGCAGCGAAACGGAAGGGTCGCCGGGCTGCCGGCCAAGGAGGATCGCGATGGCATTCTTCTGAACTTCAACGGCGGCCCTTAGCCCGGGGATCTGCGCCTCGGTTTCCGAGATCATGGCATCGGCCCGCACCAACTCTAGCCGCGAGCCGATATTCTGTTCGACGAAACCGGCAATAATGTCGCGGGTCTCCCGGCGCGACCTGAGCTGCTTTTGCCGGAGTTCGAGCGCTCTTTGGTAATACCGAAGATCAACATAGGCCGCAAGGATTTCGGAGATGATCAGCAGCCGCGCGGCGGCTTCTTCTGCCTCCGCGATATCCACTCTTGCAGTGGCGGCGCGCTCCTGCGCGTCACGCTTGCCGAGTGGATCGAGAAGCCAGTTGAGCCCCAAGCTGGCGCTTGCGTTCTGGCTCTGCCAGCCTTGGAGGTCGCCCACAAGGTCGGCTTCGGCCGAGGCATTGACCGAAACGTTGGATGGGATCTCGCCAATTGTCACGTGCGCCTGAACTAGTCGCTCGCGTGCGATCTCGAGGTCGAGATTGCTCTCGAGCCCCTGCGCCACAAGCGTGTCGAGATGCGGGTCTCCGAGCCGTTTCCACCATTCGGCGTTGCTCAATAGGGTGGATTTGGATGCAGTAGCGCCTTTGAAAAAGCCTGCGAACGGGAAAGTAGGCGCCACGAAAGACGACTGACCCACGCAGCCGGCCAACCCTACAGCGGTCGTCGCAACGACAATGGTGCGCGTCAAACCGCGCATCTTCCATCTATCCATCGGGCCAATCCTGCTCTGCCCCTGCCCGCCGGAACCCAATTGTGGCTCTCTTTTCTGCGGATCTGTATGCCCCATAATCGCCGAACTCGTCTTTTCGCGCAACTGGGCCAAGCCCTTTGGCGCAACCTGCGGCTTTCACGCCACTCAATCTTCGCGGAAAGCCACGGAGAGAAGGTTTGAAATCGGCTCGACCAAGTAGGAAAGCACAGATCGCGCATGTGTCTGCAGAAAGGCACTTATCGGCATGCCCGGGACGAGCTCAACCGATCCAAGTCTTGCCATTTCTTCCTCTGACACGACGACACCAACGGCATAGTAGCTCTGTCGGGTCGCAGGATCGGTAATTGTGTCGGGCGAAATAGTCTGCACGGTTCCTTTTATGCTCGGCGTCCTTCGGGGATCGAAGGCGGGGAATCGAAGTTGGACCGTCTGGCCAGGATAGACCGAGTCGATGGATACCGGGTGCACCCAAACCTCGAAGTCGACACCCTGTCCCGTCGGGACGATCTTCAGCATCTCCTGTTCGGGGGCAACCACGCCCCCAACCGTCGAAACCTGCATTTCATGCACGATCCCATCGACCGGGGCGCGAATTTCAGTGCGTGCAAGGTCGGCCGCGACCCGGGCGAGTTCGAGGGTCTGCTCCTCGATCGTTGCCCGCACGTCTTGAAGATCGCCGACCACGCTCTCTTGGAAGGTGCGCTCAGCCTGTGTCGCGCCGAGCACGGCCTCGGAGATCGCGTTGCGCTGTTCGGCAAGGTCGGCCTCAAGGGTCGCCACTCGCCCGGCCAAGTCGGCCTCGCGGCGCTGTAGCTCCAGGATTTGGCTCTGCGGGATCAAACCGTTGGCGCCGAGCTCTTCGAGCCCGGCAAGTTCTTCGATGACCGAGTCATGCTGGCGCCGCACGGCCATCAATTGTGCGTCGACGCCGGAAATCCGGTTCTCAAGCTGAAGCCGCTTCTCATCAGTCTGGGCTTTCTGCCCATCAAGAACGGCCCGGCGCGCGTCGAAGACGCTGCGCTCCCCCCCGGCATAGGCCTCGAAGAGATCGTTGGAGATGCCATCTGGCAGTTTGCCAAAGATCACGGCCTTCTGGCCGCTGAACTCGGCCTCAAGCCGTGCTTGCCGGGCGAGGGCGGCGGCAAGCCGGTTGCGAAGCACATCACGGCGCAACTTGAGCAGTGTCGGATCAAAGCGCAGCAGGATCTGCCCCGACGAAACCTGCATCCCATCCGAGACAAGAATCTCTTTCACTATGCCGCCATCGAGACTCTGGACAGATTTCGGGTTGCCGTGCACGACGGCCTTGCCGCTGGCGACAACTGCACCGTTAATATTGGTCAGCGCGAGCCAGAGGGCGATGATCACGAAAAGCGCCACGCTGCCGATCGCGCCCAGCCGAAGTGTCTCGTCGGCGCTGATCTTCGGGGCTCTGAGAAGGCTCGCAGTCATCGACTAGCCCACCACTTTGCGCGGCGACTCGACCGGGCGGACATTGTTCTTGAAGAAGGCGTCCTTGTCGCCAAAATGCGCGACCTGGCCCTTATGCAGCACCAGAACCTTGTTGACCGAGGCCAAAACACTTGGCCGGTGGGTCATGACGATCACCGTCGCGCCGCGCGAGCGCATGATGGCGATGAGGTTTCTCAGCGCCTCGTCGCCGGCGGAATCGAGATGGGCATTTGGCTCATCAAGGACGAGTATCTTGGGATCGCCATAGAGCGCGCGGGCAAGACCCAGCCGTTGGATCTGGCCGCCGGACAGGGCGTGATCGATATCGCCGACCCGGGTCGAATAACCTTCGGGCATCGTCAGGATCATGTCGTGAACCCCAGCGATGCGGGCGGCGGTGAAAAGCTGTTCCTTGTCGATCTCGGCGTCGAAGCGAGCGATATTGTCGGCGATCGTACCCGGCAGAAGCTCGACCGACTGCGGCAGATAGCCGATAAGCCGCCCGAGCACATCGGCTGGCCATTGGTCGGTCGTTGCGCCATCAAGGCGGTAATCGCCGATATCGGGCTTCCATGCTCCGACAAGAAGGCGCGCCAAACTCGACTTGCCGGCGGCACTATTGCCCATCACTGCGAGCCCATCGCCCGGCTCGAGAGCGAAACTGACAAGGTTGAGGATGCGGGGGCGTTCCAGCATCTTTTCAGTTCCGGGCACAAACTTCACAACGCCGTCGAGGGTGATATGGCCCTTCGGAGTGGGGAGCGACACCGCTGAACGCCGTGCGGTTTCACCAAGGCCTTTCTTTAGAGCGCGATGTGCCTCTTGTGCGCGTGATATGGTCCGCCAGCTGCCAATGACCTGATCAACCGGCGAGAGGGCGCGGCCCGAGAGGATCGAGGTTGCCACGATCATGCCCGACGAAATCTGCCCCTTGATCGCCAGATAGGCGCCTGCGGATAAGAGCAGCGATTGCAGAAGCATCCGGAAGGCGCGCGAGGCCGACGAAAAGATTTCTGACAGATCGCCGCTGCGCTGCTGGACGGCGAGGCTCGCATTATGAAGATGTCGCCAGCGCACTGAGACCGTTCCCTGCATGCCAAGTGCCTGAACCATCTCGGTGTTGCGCTGCCCAGCTTCGGCAAAGACTCTCTCGCGCAAGTCGCGCGATTGGACGTCGGGGCCATACCTCTGGGTGACCCGCTCGTTAACTAGGGCAAGAACTACGGCGACCAACGAACCGCCGAGCGTCAGCCAACCAAGGAAGGGGTGGATCAGGAAAACGACGAAGAGGAAGATCGGGATCCATGGCAGGTCGAAAAGCCCAATGATCGCGGGGCTCGACATGAAACTGCGGATCGCTTCGAGATTGCGCAGGGTATTGCCCGAGGCGCCGCCGATCCGGTCGGCGAAGGCGCGATCGCCGATCAGCGCATCAAGCCGATAGCTGGCCCGCGAAAGAAGGCGTTTGCGCAGGAAATCATAGACCCCGAGAAAGCTGTAGAGAACGATTACCGCGACCATCAGCCCGAGGAGAGTAGGCACAGAAGCGCTCGAGAGGACGCGATCGTAGATCTGGAGCATATAGACCGGGCCGGTCAGCATCAGGATATTGACCGCAGCCGAGAAGAGGGCTGCCACGAGAATGGGCGACCGGAGCCGGCTGAGTGCGGCCCGGTAGGACAAACTGTCTGAACTCGCCTCTTCCCTCATGAACACCGCCCGAGTAGCGCCCAATGCTCTTGTTTTGCCAAGAACTAACACGGTTGACAGAACTACGCCAGCATTGCGCGGCTGAGCTTGATCTTCGGGGATAGCCGTTAACGTGCCGTATACCAAGCTTCATCGGTGTCATCTGAAGTGGGCAAACGAAAAGGGCGGCCCCAAGGGCCGCCCTTCGCGAATTCTATGAGGTTTTCCTCAGGCCGCAACCAACTTCCGGCGACGCACCAGAGCCATGCCACCCAGCGCCGTCAGGAGGAGAACACCACCAGCAGGGAGGGGGATCGTAGTCGGATCCTTGCCATAAAGGGCCACATGGGAAAGCGCCCACTGATCCTTTGTGGTTGTGTTTGGATCAAAGACCGTCTTCCAATCGAAGGTGATCGAGGTCAACTGATTGAACGCCACATTCAGGAGGAACCAGCCGTCCGCAACCTGAGTGTTCGCACCAAACTTCCAAAGAATTCCGTACGAGCCGTAGGTCAAAGGGTTAGGTTTGGTGAAGGTCAAGACACCGGAATTACCGCCGTAGAGGAGGCTGTCAACACTTGCAGCGATAAGACCAGCGAGCCCGTTTGGATTTGAAGAAGTGGCCTCGGCAATAAACACAAACCCATCATTTGGCGCGGCCAAATTCGGGACCGTATTCGCATTCCAAGTCGTCCCGCTTGCAGCACAAAAGACCGATGCTGCGGCATCATATTCAACCTGAAGATAGCGAACAACCGCATCATCGGGCGAAACGGGGTTGGGGCACACCAAAGTAGTAGTGAGTGCCCCTGCTTGACCTGCGAACAACGAAACAGCGCCAGCCGCCAGTAGTGCCTTCAATCCGAACATCTTCATTGGAGTCTCTCCAAAACCAAACTGTTGGGTCTACCCTGTACTTTCTTGGGCTGGACCAAGCCGCGGACACAATACGCCACAGTCTTGCCCAATTTATGCCACGATCTTTCACGCAGGCCAAGAAAATCCGCGTTGGCGGCTCCAAAAACCGCTAATTTCAGACGATTTGTGGTGAAGGAGCCGCAGGCCGGAGGGGCTCCCGTGTCGATAGTGGAAACAAAGCCTCAGCAAAGCGAAGCTGTTTCCAATTCAGCAAGGAAAGGATGTGGAGGGCGGGATGTGATTCGCCCTAGTTCTCGGTCAGGAACTCACCTTCAAACCCGAAAACGCGACTTAGGGCGCAGCCGAGGATCATCGCAACCACTGTACCTAGGGCGCCGGCGAGGGAGTAGGCAGCTAGAGCCACGATGAAGGAATGCCCGGTCATAAGAAGCGCGGCGGCCGTACATGCGCCAACCATGGATCCAATCAGGAGTAAACCGATCTGCATCTGCCCGCCCTGCCTTTGTCCAGTCGTCCCGTCGAAAAGACGTGATTCGTGCGTTCTTCGGTCAGGCTAGCAACAGATAGCGGCCAAAATACGGCAGAATCCCTTTCGAAAGACTAACCCACCGGCCGTTGCTTGGCTGCCTTGGCCCACAGGCTCAGAAATTCGATTTGAGTGACAGGCCGATGGTCAGGGTCTCCCGGTCGAAGATGTCGACATTGGAGTCGGTCTTGCGGGCGGTCAGACTTGCAGACGGGCTGAACCCGAGAATGGAGATCTGTCCATAGGTCGCCTCAAGGCGGGCGCCCAATGAAATGTCCCGCCGGCCGCCAGCAGTGAGAATCCACTTTGAATAGTCGGCGACGGCAGCGTCGAGGCCCAATGTAACGGCGAATGGCCCTATCCTGAGCCCGGCAATCGAAACCCCGGCCGCAAGTTCGTCCTTCTCGATCAGCGCAGACTCCGACGAAACATCGCTGCCTGCCAATTGAACGGTCAGCTCTGTGCCGCCCGCTAGACGCCTTTGATAGATCCCTCCGATCCGCCGCGAGAGGGAGCCGTTGATCTCGGCGTCGAAGCGATCCTCCGACCTGATCTGATACTCAACGCGCAACTGATGTGTCGGTGATTGGTTAACGATCTGCCCGAAATCGAGAGCCGTCCACGACGAGAGCCTCTCACCAGCGAGAAAGCTTCCCCCGGCGCTAGCAGAAAAGCTTGTCGGCCCCATGGCCAAGAAGGCCTGCCAGCTGTGGCGAAGGCCGGCTGACAAGTTGATCTGATCGAAATCCGAATTGCTGACGTCCGGGGCAATTTCGGCGGCCGAAGGATCGAGCCAGACCTTGCGGAATCCGGCATCGGCGAAAGCTTCGGTTCGGGACAGGGGTGTCTGGCCGAGCCGATAGGTAAGCGAGAACGATCCCGTCGCCTCGATCCCGGCAAGCTCCAGACTGCTCCCGCCAAAGACAAAGGGGAAGCCGCCAATGACTATGATGTTGGTCTTGCCGCCGTTGTTGACGTTGCTCGAAGGCGCGAAGGAAAGCTGCGCCGAAGCCGCGATTGGGCTTGCTGCCGCGACTTGCCGATGCAGCATCGCA
This sequence comes from uncultured Paracoccaceae bacterium, assembly GCA_937138255.1. Classification (GTDB taxonomy): domain Bacteria; phylum Pseudomonadota; class Alphaproteobacteria; order Rhodobacterales; family Rhodobacteraceae; genus RFZI01. The sequence continues at coordinate 82,744 of CAKZOU010000065.1, read as the reverse complement.
ATGGCGTTTCGGCTCTCAGCGTCGCTTGCCAGATCGAACGCACGCCGCAGCCAAAGCTTGGCAGACAGGAACCTGCCCGACCTTGCTTGCAGATCCGAGACAAGAAGAGCCGAGCGCAGACGGACCGCGTCCGGGCCATTGCCGAAGTAGATCGCCCGCGCTTTTTCGACTGCGTCGTCAATCCGCCCCGCCTCGGCGTCTGCAACCGCCGCGCTCAGAGCCTTAATAGCCGCGGGCATCGACGGGTTCGGCAGCGCGGCCGCGTCAGACGATATGGCCGCCGTTCCAGCGATTCCGTTGAGTAAAAGCGCCAAAATAACAATGGCTAAGGATTTCGACAGACGCATGGAGATCCGGCGGTTGACCAAAAATTTCAAGCCTCACCTAGCATGAAGCTCCGGACACGGGAAACATCCTTCCCGCCAGACTAGACCTTACTACAATATTGTCGATTGTTTCCCAGCTTCCTGTAGACCACGCCGCCTTGGCCTCATATCATCGTGGCGAAAATGTGGCGCGGCTAACGGCTCGCAAGCGCAGGGGTAAAGTCATAATGCGGATGCTCTCGATCTCAACCGTCCTCCTCGGCGCCTGGGCGCTTACTGCCTGTGTCTCGGCATCGTCGACGCCTTCTTTCCTGGCGAAAGAGGACGAATATGTTCCGTTTGCTCAGGCAATCCTGACGATTGCGGAATCTGGGCCCACGAACCCCGATAACATCGGTTTGGCGGGACCCGCATATGATGGCATTGTGCATGCCTCGCTGGAATATACCGTCTACAATCCGAGTACCGGCCAATATGAAGGCACCAGTGCCTGCAAGACTTGCTCGTTTGGCGGCGATGGCCCCCTGACGCAGTATCTTGCTGATCTCTATCTGGTTGCAGATTTCGGGGGGCAGACGCTGTCGGGCAACCTCTCGAATTTCTTCACCCCCGTTGCCGGCTTCAAGAACCCCAACGGGACGATCACGCTTCTCGGGAATTTCACCAAGAACGGGAACAGCAGCGACATCAGTTTCTCCGGTTCCGGTACGCTCACCGGCAGCAGCATGACGGCAAACTACGAAATCTTTGATGTCTACGGTGGTTTCGGTGGTACCACCGGGCAAATCATGGTCGGTGGCTTCTTGTCCAACTTCAACTGGCAGAACGGCACATATGCTGGGTCAACGTCGCAGTCTGATGGTCTTTGGGTGGCGCAGGAGCAGTAGCCTACTGGCCCTGCGCGCCTTTCGCTTCTTCCACCACCCGCTCCAGATACCGGCCGTAGTCTGTCTTTCCGAACCGCCGCGCATGGTCGAGCATGGTCTCGGTGCTGATCCAGCCCTTTGAAAAGGCGATCTCTTCTGGGCAGCCGGTCTGCATCCCCTGCCGGGTTGAAAGTGTGCGAACAAAGTTCGATGCATCGAGGAGCGAGCCGTAGGTTCCGGTATCAAGCCAGGCAAAGCCGCGTCCCATCCGCTCGACCTGCAACAGGCCTTCCTCGAGGTATCCCTCAAGCAGGGTCGTAATCTCCAGCTCTCCACGCTCGGAAGGCGTTACCTGCCGGGCCCGCCTCGGCGCCTCGGCATCGAGAAAATAGAGACCCGTCACGGCATAGCTCGAGGGCGGTACCTTGGGCTTTTCGATGATCCGCTTCGGAGTCCAGCCGACGCCGAACTCAACGACGCCGTAACGCTCGGGGTCTGAGACATGATAGCCGAACACAGTTCCGCCAGTAGTGCGTGCGTCCGCCGCGGCAAGAGCTTCGGGCAGGCCGTGCCCAAAGAAGATGTTGTCGCCCAAGACCATCGCAGATGGAGCGCCTGCGAGGAATTCATCGGCCAAGATATAGGCCTGTGCCAGGCCGTCGGGCGACGGCTGAACTATGTAGGTCAGCGACAGACCCCACTGGCCTCCATCGCCAAGAAGCCTTTGAAATTGCGCCTGATCTTGCGGCGTGGTGATAACCGCTATCTCGCGGATCCCCGCCAGCATCAAGACGGTCAGAGGGTAATAGACCATCGGTTTGTCATAGATCGGCAAGAGCTGCTTGGAGACAGCCATGGTGATCGGATGAAGCCGGGTCCCAGACCCGCCCGCTAGGATAATGCCTTTCCGTCTGCTCACTTTCGAGCCCCCAATTCGTCCAAAACTCGCGACAGACCGAGGCGCCAGTCAGGGCGCTCAAGGCCGAATTCTGAGAGAGTATCACAGTTCAATCTGGAATTTTTGGGGCGTTCGGCGGGCGTTGGATAGGCGCTTGTAGGAATATCCTCGACGGTGACGTCGCGACCGGCCTGAGCAAAGATCTCGCGGGCGAAATCCGCCCAACTGACATCTGGCGCTCCCGCAAAGTGGTAGGTTCCCGACAACTTCGGGTCGACCTCGAGGTTCTCTGCTATCTTAAGACAGGCGCCCGCGATATCGGCCGCAGGCGTCGGCCCTCCAATCTGGTCGGCAACGACGGTCAGGTGGTCGCGGGTCTCAGAGAGGCGCAACATCGTCTTCACAAAATTGCTGCCGTGCGCAGAAAAGACCCAGCTTGTTCGAAAGATTGCATAGGTTCCGCCAGCAGCGCGAACCGCCTCCTCACCTTCGAGCTTTGATCGGCCATAAGTATTGAGGGGGCCCGTCGGATCGGTCGGCAAGAAGGGAGTTGTTCCGGATCCATCGAAGACATAGTCGGTCGAGACGTGAACGAAAGGAATGTTCAACTCAGCGCAAGCCTTCGCCATTTCACCAGGGGCGGCGCTGTTCATTCTGAATGCGAGGTCGGGCTCGACTTCGGCCTTGTCGACTGCCGTGTAGGCCGCTGCGTTCACAACGAACCTAGGCTCTGCATCCAGGATCGCCGCGCGAGCGGCGCCTTTCTCACCAATGTCACAGGTTGCTCTGCCTAAAAGAAACGCATCTTGAGACCGTCTCGCAATCTCTTGTGCAACCTGCCCCGACTGGCCAAATACGAGGATCATGATGAGACCACGCCGCGTTTCGCCAAACGCCTGTAAAAATTGAGAGATGGAGCCTCAACGAAGTGCCAGGAAAGGGCAGCCATGACCAGAACAATTGGCAATGCTAAAACGATATTTGTGTGCGGGGACGAAATCCCCCAACTCGCGACCAATTGCTGAATTGGAAACGCGAATACATAGGTGCCGTAGGAGAAATCTCCCAGACGATTATACCATAGCAGCTTTTTGAATGGTGCAAATCCAAGGTACAAGGCGTTGTAGGAAAGCGCTGCGGAGAAGACGACTGGAAAGAAGTTGGAATTGGCAAGAGCCAGAGCCGGAACCCACAGCAAAGCAGCAATATATCCGGAAAAAGCAACCTTATCGCGCCAGACATAGATCGCGGCCCCAATCGAGAAAGGTGCTGCAAGGGTTGTCAGCGCCTCTATCCGGTCGTGGATTTCCACAAACTGAATTACCGCAAGAAAGACAAGGTTGGCCAACGCCAGCGCGAGCGCTGCGAACCTATTTGAGAGCAGACCTGCAAGCCCGACAATTAGGACGGCAAGATAACATAACACCTCATAGAAGAGTGTCCAAAGAGAGCCGTTGATCGCTTGGCCGTACGGGTTTCCGAGGAAGACGCCTGGCAGCTCATATTGAAGCTTGGCCAATGAAAGATTCCTCAAGAGATAGGAGCCGGCCCCCACCCAATATTCGTCGGCAGATGATACCGTCAAAAAAGCACCTCCTACCAAAACCGTAAGCAACAAGACAAAGGCAAGTGCAGGAAAGAGCCGCGCAGCGCGAGCGAGAAGAAAGGTTCTCCAATCACCACGGGTGTCGTAGCTCTTGGCAATCAGGAAGCCCGAAATCGCAAAAAAAATCAGCACGGCCACATGCCCTAGAGATGTTCCGAGCTTGTCCTGCAGAGGCTCAGTTGCGGCGTGACCAAGTGAAATCGGATAGCTATGAGAAACCAATACCGCGGTGGCAGCGATCATCCTGATCAGGTTAAGGTTGTTGTCTCGGCCCCGAGCGATTTCCGAAAAGTGGCGTGGCATCACGTCTTCCCGAGCCGTTCACCAACCCCGTTCCGATCTTGTAGAGAACGCCACCAATCTTCGTTGTCGAGATACCACTGGACGGTTTTTTCCAAGCCCTCCTCGACGGTCACACTCGGTTGCCAACCCAGTTCGTCTCTGATGCGAGACGGGTCAATGGCATATCGCTTGTCGTGCCCGGGACGGTCGACAACGAAGGTGATCAGGTCTTTGTAGGAACCTTCACTTCTTGGGCGCTTCCTGTCGAGGATTGCGCAGATCGTCTCGACCAATTTGAGGTTGCTCCTTTCGTTCTCGCCGCCAATGTTGTAGCTGCGCCCGACCTGACCTTCTTGAAGGACCAGTAGCAGCGCGTCCGCATGATCCTCGACAAAAAGCCAATCGCGTATGTTTTCACCCTTGCCGTAGATCGGGATCGGCTTTCCTGCGAGTGCGCTGAGGATCACCACAGGGATCAGTTTCTCTGGGAAGTGAAAAGGCCCGTAATTATTTGAGCAATTGGTGAGGATAACCGGCAGGCCGTAGGTCTCATGCCACGCCCGAACGAGGTGGTCGGACGAGGCCTTTGAGGCCGAATAGGGTGAACGCGGATCGTAGGGGGTATCTTCCGTAAACTTCCCCTCTGCCCCGAGCGATCCAAAGACTTCGTCAGTTGAGATGTGGTGAAACCGGAAGCCTTCGGGGCGCCCGGCAGACACCCAGTATTTCAGGGCAGCTTGAAGAAGTACGAAAGTGCCGACGATGTTAGTTTCGATAAATGCGGCGGGGCCGTCGATCGATCGGTCGACATGGCTTTCGGCGGCAAGGTGCATCACTGCGTCTGGCCTGTGTTCGTCAAAGATCCTTTCTACGGCTTCGGCATCGCGGACGTCTGCATGCTCAAAGACATAGCCGGGTTGGTCCGCGACGCTCGCCACGTTCTCAAGACAACCCGCGTAGGTGAGCGCATCCAAGTTGACGATCTCGTGCCCTCGCTCGATCGCGAACCTGACGACAGCGGAGCCGATAAAGCCCGCACCCCCTGTGACCAAGATCTTCATGGAGTGCGGCCTTCCCATTGAAAGGGGCTATGAAAGCCCTTGAAACCTCGTGCTTTCAGATCTTTATCGGAAATCGACGACGGTGGACCGTCGATACCCCAGTCGATCGCGAGGTCCGGATCGTCGAAGCGAAGGGCGCCTTCACACCCCGGTGCGTAATAGTCGCTGCACTTGTAGACGATCTCGGTTTCCGGCTCGAGGGTCGCAAAGCCATGGGCAAATCCAGCCGGAATGAGGAGCTGACGTCCGTTGTCGAAGCTGAGTTCAACACCAAACCACTTTCCATAGGAAGGAGACCCCTTTCGTATATCGACGGCTACATCGAAGAGCCGTCCGCGGCCGCAACGGACCAACTTTGACTGAGCGTGAGGCGGGGCCTGAAAGTGCAGGCCCCGCACGGTGCCGGCTTGAAGAGAGAAAGAGTGGTTGTCCTGGACGAAGTCGACATGGATTCCAGCCGCTTCCAGCGCACGGGCATTCCAGGTTTCTGCAAAGAACCCGCGATCATCCCCGAAGCGACGAGGCTCGAGAATGAGAAGGTCGGGTATTGGCGTAGATACAATATTCATGAGCAAGTTGTGTCTTTTCTGTAAACCTAGAACGCCCTAACGGGAATGGACAATAGAAGACAGTGGGCTATGGCGCGCGCCCGAGCAGGATCCGCCTGACCATCCCAAGGAAATTTCGCGCCGACCAGGCAAAGGATCCAGTTCTGGCCGCGGCAAGGATCGAGAAACCTTGGTATTGGGGTGTCGGCTTCCCAAGAAGTCGAAGTGCAAGAAGACGGGCCAGCAAGGCTCTGCGACGGCCCGTTTGGCCCGGTTGAATCTTCTCAAGTTCCGCGATGTCGAAGGGTTCTACAGCAATATGGCTCTCGCGGACAGCGCCCTCAAGAATGGTTTGACCCTTCGGCGTACGGACAAGGATCAGGCTTCTTCCGTCGCGCTCTTCGAACAGCGGATATCCTCTTTCGTCGGCCTCCCACGCATCAGCGAACACGATATCTGCGGCATCTCCGGTCCCGTCGGCACAGATTTTGCACCTGTGTTGTACATGCTTTGAGAGAATTCCGCCCCAACTATCATGGTATGTCATTGAGCGTGTGGTCCCATCGGCAAGCGTCGCGACCGCACGGCCCGGCCAACCATTGCCGCGATACCTGAATTCCGTCACCTGTTCAGGGGCGGCGCCCATCTTCCGGATGACCTCTTCGGCGCCCTTGGTCGACGGGACGCCGGCACAGAAGAAGGAGATGAGATATGGAAAGCTGTTCTCCAAAGCCGGTTCAAGTCCGGTGAGCGCGCGTAGCGCTGCCACATCGCAAGGTTTGCCGACGAAGGCGTAGCGCTTGCCTGAGCCCATCAGAGACCGAAGCCCCGCCAAGGGTGCGGACGGTGCGTATCGCGATCCTGCAGCCTCTGCGATTTCCTCGATCGACGTCGAGATCGAGATAGCATTTGCATAGGGCAGCGTTTCGCTGGCCCTGACCTGCACAACGCCGTCCACTTTGCCCGACCCCAGAAGGAAAAACAGCGCCGCAGATAGCCCGCCACCGGAGGACGCTTGGAAGCGAAGGTCATCGTCCGTGCTGTGACCGGTCCACAAAGAAGCGACATTCCCCCAGAGAGGATGCTGAGCGCCGGCGCCTCCGCAAGATACTTGAACCAATCCAGGGCAACATCTGGCGATGAGCCCTTCTTGATCAGAACTCAGCTCTCCTAGTTGGGTCGGTCGGATGAAGCCATCAGCCGTGTTTCGGATTTCGATGCTAGGCCCGGCAATGAGTTCACAGGCGCCACAGCCGGAACAGAGATTACCTTGCGAAACAGTCTTGATTGAGGGGGACAAGGGCTTGAACTTCTCTTTCTTCATTCGAGCATGTGCGTGCTTGTTCGGCGAGCTTCATTCTTCCTGCGATTGGCGACATCTACAAGACGAAGGTTCTTTCGCCCTCCAAGCGACCTACCGGATAAAATCAGGCAAAAGGAAATGACCGGTTGCCATCGGTCTCGTACCGCTTGAATTGGGTCCCCTATGAGGTAGTTTCCTCCGCATGAGCCTGCAGCTTTCGATCATTGTCATTCTTTCGGTCGTGGTTTCTTGGTACCTGCTGCCAATGGCGTTGCGCCGCATATCTGAGCGTCGACTGGCCGCAGCCTGCAGGCACTCTCGGTCGATTGTGCTCAGTATCGACGATGGGCCAAGCAAGGTTCTTTCCGCGGAAATACTTGAATCACTTGAAAGAAATAACATTCGGGCAAGTTTCTTCTTACTCGGCCGAAATGTGCGCGCCGATCCCTCCCAAGCTCAAGCCCTCGCCGAAGCGGGCCACGAGATCGGTTCACATACTTTCGATCACGCAAACGGTTGGAAATCGTCCCCAGTTCGTTGGGCCCAAGATTTTTCCCAAGGCAGGCGCGAGGTTCGCGGGATTCTGGGAGATGACTCACATCTGTTCCGGCCACCCTACGGCAAGCTCTCTTTGGCCGGCCTGATCCAGGCCTATGCCAATCGCACAAGACTCTGCTGGTGGACGATCGATACCAAGGACACGATGCAGCGTCTTTCAGCCAATGAAGTTTTGCGCCGACTCGATCGGGAAGGAGGCGGTGTGGTCCTCTTGCACGACCTCGATCGGGGAGAGGGACAGAATGGCACGCTGAGTCATAGCGAATATGTGATTGATCTGATTGACAAGATTGCCGCCTTTTCGCGAGAAAACGGGTATAGAATTGTCACGTTCGGTGATCTTGATTTGGGTTAGTTGAATTGAAAGATCGGCCAAGATTGCTCGTTGTCGCCTCCGCTGGTGGCCATTGGGTTCAACTAACAAGGCTCTGGCCCGCTTGGAGCGGAGCCAGATTTTCGGTCATGACCACCAAGTCCGAATTGAAGCCAGAATGTGAAGGGCTCTGTCGGGCGCTCGACCTACCCATGCCCGATTTCTATGTCGTCCCCGAAGCCAACCGCTGGGACAAGATCCGGCTGGTCCGAAGCCTTCTCAAGATCGTCTGGGTGGTTCTTCGGCTTCGTCCGGATGTGGTTGTGACGACAGGAGCGGCGCCAGGCTACTTCGCAGTTCGTGTAGCGAGCCTGATTGGGTCTAGAACTGTTTGGATCGACAGTATTGCCAACGCTGAAGAGCTTTCCCTTTCAGGCAAGAAGGCGGGTCGCTTTGTCGATCTCTGGCTGACGCAGTGGCCCGACGTTAGTGGTCCAGAAGGCCCGCAGTATAAGGGGTCCGTCCTTTGATTTTCCTGACGGTCGGGTCACATGAGCCTTTCGACAGGCTGGTTATCGCCGTGGATGACTGGTGTCAGAAACGAAAGGAAAAGCCACATATACTGGGCCAGATCACCGCGCGCGCTGGCTATCGGCCAAAGGGATTTGCGGCCGTGGACAATTTGTCACCTGCCGAGTTTGAGGCGGAGTTTGGACGTGCTAGTCTCGTCGTTGCTCATGCTGGAATGGGAACAATCCTGACGGCCTTGTCCCGCTCCAAGCCAATCATCGTGATGCCGCGTCGTGGCCATCTCGGAGAGACGCGCAACGACCACCAATATGCAACGGCTATCCATCTACCAAAGAGGGCAGGGCTCTGGATCGCACGAGATGAAACCGAGCTTCCTGACCTCCTAGAAAAGGTTCTTCAGTCTGGTGGCGCTGCCGGCCCTGCGATAGAACCGTTCGCAGGTGGAGATCTGATTGACTCCCTGCGGAACTTTATTTTTAGAAAGAACTAGTATGGTGAAGACCAGCGAAACCTTCGACGAAACGCTCGCGAAGATCCGTTCCCGAAAAGCTGTAGTCGGTGTAATTGGTCTCGGATATGTGGGTCTGCCGCTGGTCGTCACTTGTGCTAGCCGCGGCTATCCTACGATCGGTTTCGACGTAGATCAGAAGAAGGTCGAGCAACTAGATCGCAACGAGAGCTATATCGACGCGGTCTCGTCTGAGGCGCTTGCAGCCGTAGCCGGAACAAGCCGCTATACTGCCGACTTTTCACTCATCGCCGAATGCGACGTGGTGGTAATTTGCGTCCCTACACCCCTGACGAAGTACAGAGAGCCGGATTTGTCTTACGTAGAGATGACTGGTCGCGCCGTCTCGGAGAACATGAGTTCCGGCACACTGGTCGTGCTTGAATCTACGACGTTTCCAGGTACGACCAGCGAGGTTCTTCAGCCTATTTTGGCGCAGAGCAATCTGACACCCAATCAAGATTTCTGGGTTGCCTTCAGCCCGGAACGTGAGGACCCGGGGAATGCTAAGTACCGAACCGCTACGATCCCAAAGATTGTCGGGGCTGACACCCCCCAGGCGCGAGACCTCGTAGCGGCTTTCTACGGCAATGTTGTTGATGCTGTGGTTCCGGTGTCTTCCTCCTCAGCTGCCGAAGCAGTTAAAATCACTGAAAATGTCTTTAGGGCCGTGAACATCGCCCTCGTCAACGAACTCAAAGTCATATTCGATGCCATGGGGATTGACGTGTGGGAGGTCATCAATGGAGCGGCAACCAAGCCATTCGGCTATATGCCTTTCTATCCAGGGCCTGGGCTCGGCGGTCACTGTATTCCCATCGATCCCTTCTATTTGACCTGGAAAGCCAGGGAATATGGGCACACCACAAAGTTCATCGAGCTTGCGGGTGAAATCAATGTCAACATGCCCAACTACGTCGTCGCGAAGGTTCGTGAGGCCTTGGACCGAAGTCAGGGCGTCGGCCTTCGAGGTGCTCGGATTCTCTTGGTCGGCGTTTCTTACAAGAAGAATGTTCCCGACATGCGGGAAAGCCCGTCCGTGAAGCTTCTTGAAATGCTCGAGGATCAGGGGGCCTCAGTAGACTTCCTAGACCCACATGTGCCCGAGGTGCCGAAAATGCGTGAGTATCCACACCTGTTCGGCCGAACCGCGGTTGAACCTGGAGATGTCTCGTCGCGGAACTATCAGGCAATCCTGATCGCCACTGATCATGATGCCATCGACTATGGCGCACTAGCGGCGTTGGAGATCCCGGTCGTAGATACGCGCAATGCCTTCGCTTCGCGCGGCTTGCCAATGGATCTAGTTACGAAGGCCTAGGCAGGATTGCTGTGGTTAGGACAGCGGAACCGCCACCGTGAAAGTCGTCCCCTTCTTCAGCTCACTGACATAGTCGATTGTGCCTTGGTGTGCGCTGACGATCTGTTCTGCAATGCTAAGACCAAGGCCAGAGCCCTCGTAGTTCCGGTCATCTGCAGAATCGATCTGGCTGAACTTGCCAAAAACCTTGTCGCGGGAATTGGGCGGGATGCCGATGCCATGGTCGCGAACCCGAACCAGCGCCGAGCCAGCCATCTGTGACACCGACACCTCGACCACGGCGCCTTTGGGCGAGAATTTGATCGCGTTGGACAGAAGGTTGCACAGAACCTGAAGGAACTTGCTGTGGTCGACGTGTGCAAAGATCTCGGCGCTTGGCAGATTGCTCTCGATCTTCACCTGGGAAGACTCGGCCAGAGGATTGAGAGATTCGATCGCCTCTTCGACGAGTGTCTTCATGCAGTTGGAGTTGAAATCATAGTCCATCTGCCCGGACTCGAGCTTTTGAAGATCGAGCAGGTCGTTGATGAGCTTGGACAGCCGCTGGCTGTTGCGGTGTGCGATGTTCAAGACCTTCGCCTCGCGCTCGGGTGCCGTCGAAAGGGCGCCGCTGCTCAAAAGGCTCAGAGACCCCATGATTGAATGCAAAGGTGTCCGCAGTTCGTGGCTGACGACCGATACAAATTGAGACTTGGTTTCAAGGGCTGCGCGTGCGCGGTCCCGTTCAAGACGAAGCTCGTCCATCTGATCAAGCCCGTCGCGATAAAGCTTGAGGAAGATGATCGAGCACTGGATGACGAAAAACAGAACAAAAACGACTGTTATAAACTGAGACCAAAGATGGGACTCAAGAGGAGGCGCAAATTGGACCAGTTCGACAATCGGAATATATAGAAAGACCGCTCCGTAGATGATGAGCCTGACAAACAGCACCGAGGGCAGCTGATGATTGTTCACCGCGGCGAAAAGGCCGGCCGCGAAGAGAAAGAAGATCGGCGTAAAGTGCGCCCCGGGGGCTTCGAAACTTGCCACAAGCAGGGTGAAAAGCGCGACAGAGACCGCACTGAGCGTTGAGGTCAGCAAAAGCGACTGATGGAAGAGACGCGCTTGGGCTAGGCTTCCGCCGCCCCAGTTCATGACCCGCGCCGAAACCATATTGTCGAATGCTTCGGTCAGCTGACAGAAAGAGAAACAGAAAAGGGCTATTGTCGGATCGTAGTAATAGGCGGCCACGAAGCTCGAGCCGAAATACATCGCCTGACGAGTCCAGAACAGCGACCGGCTGCCATTGACGAAGTCGCGCAATTGCCGCGACAGGCGCATAGCGTGGGCGAGATCGGCTGCGTGGCTCTTGGGTCTGGGATTGAGAATGGCGGAGACGCGATGCCTCAACCACGGCGCAAAACCGTTTCGCAAAAACGAGACCTCGGTAATCGGGTGGTCCACCATATTATGATCCAGTAAAACGCATGAAATTGAAGCAAAAAGGCCAAATCGCCTTCGACAGAATTGTCCCGGTGCCTCTAGTAACAGGCGCCAAAATCAAGAGCTGCCGATCTCGGGGCATCTAGTTAATCACTCGATCGGGCTGCAGATCCCAAAAAGGATTGAAGCCAAGTGGACGGTTTACGCCTTTTCGAACGACATCAAATGATTGGAGTAGAAAGGTTGTATCAACATGCACCCCGCCTTGCGGGACATAGGATTCCTGCCAAAAACGCCCTTCGGCCGAAACGACATCTCCCGGCCCAACCTTTTCGCGAAATTCCCTGATCAGCTCGGGATCAAGTATTGAGAAGGTGGACTTCCAGGCAAAAGCCGGAGCCTCCCCCTCTGTTTTTGGGGCTTCGGCGGCGATGTCGATCAAGAGCCGTGTTTCGGGGGTCTCACACAGCAACATTTCGACGACTTCGCCGACAATCCGGAAAGATGCAAAATAGTTGGTCATCCTGAAACTCGTTTTGGCGGTTCCCGCCTGTCAAATCCGGCCTCCGAAAGGATTCCGTCCTGAACAGGCTCGATCAAATTATCGAGCGGGAATGGTTGTTATTCGATGAAACTGAGGCATTCTTCGATGAATCTGAGGCAATTCTGTGAAGGTCGACCCAGATCGATTCTACCTTAAGCGAATCAATCAAGAGATTAATTCAGCTTTGAGGTTAGGAAATATCCATCTCGAGGGCGCTTGTGGCCCAGTGCGCTCAAACTGCTATATATTGTTATGAGGCCAATACAGAGCGGTTCAGCCGAAAGATGCTTCGTTTTCTGGGCGCTACAAAATGTCCTAACAGCCGGAAAATGTGGATAAAATTGTAGAAAATGCGGCGAAACTAAGGCAGTGTGATCTCAATAAGAATATTGAGGCAAGCACGCTCACGATCCCGAATTGCTGCGCGGCGGTAGATGCGAATCCGGGCCTGGGACAAACGCGATGGCGTTTGTGCTCAAGGCGGGACGTATCAGCGGCCGGTTTAGTGCGAGTCTGCCTCTTCTGTTCTTGGATGGCCAACCTTGTCGGTGGCCGCAAACGAATGTGGGTACGCAGGTATGGTTGCAAAGGAAATCGAGCCCGTCGGAGGACATATGCAAACGACGACACTCTCGTTCTTCAATATGCACGAGCATGGCCAGCTTCTGGTCAATCTGCTCCGTGCGCGTCGCGATTCGTTCATTGTTAAGAACAGCTGGGATCTGCCGCAGGCCGAAGGCTTGGAGTACGATCAATATGATACGCCCGCGAGCCGGTGGATTGCCGTGCACGATGGCGACGAGGTCTTGGCCGGGATTCGTCTGACGGCCACAACCGCCAAATGTGGAATGTATTCCTACATGATCCGGGATGCTCAAAAGGGCCTTCTCGATACGATTCCATCCAATCTTCTGAACTTTGAAGCGCCGGTCGATCCCGATGTCTGGGAATCGTCCCGGGTCTTTGTGACCAACGCCGTGCAGGCAAAGGATCGGACGCGCGTTCAAGCCTTGATGATGCAAGGTATGATCGATGCGGCGATCGAGCTTGGCGCCAAGCGTGTAATCGGGCTCGTTCCTGCGGTCTGGTCGCGCTGGATTGGCCGCCTTGGCCTCAAGGCCGAGCCTGCCGGACCGGTCATGGATTTGGATGGATGGAAAACCCAGGCTGCCTTGATGCACCTAGATTCTTATCGAAAGACAGAGACGATCAAGGACAAAGCCAAGTCCAAGATTGTCGATGGAACAGAAGAGAAGCGGCCCGAGATTGATAGGCCCTCTGCTTCGCATAGGCTCGAGTCCGTAAAGCCGCGCGAACAGGAGGTCCGGTTCGCCTCCTGACGGAGGCGACCGAAACCCTTAGTGGGCGACGCGTGATCTCAGGTCGGCCGAGCCTTCGCCAAGGAAATCCTGCAGAATCGTTTCGTAGGACTGACGGCGCGCCGACAAATCCTCATCCATATTTTCCAAAGGCTCAGACGCTTTGGCAATCGCGATACCAAAGTCTTCTAGTTCCTTGCTGCGCTTCTCAACGTAGCTGGTTGCCTTCTTCAGCGGCGTAGCTCGGTTAAAGATCCGCATGGTGGCCGGTTCGCCGACCACAACGTTCAGTACCTTCGTAGCACCCGACGAGACCGAGCGAGCAAGCCGCAGCGATGCGATCTCGCGCTGAACTGCCGCTTCGATCTTCTCGAATTCGACCCCTCTGCTCGAAGTGACGAAACACATGAACATTCCGTTGCCGCGATAGCTGAAGATGCTCCCTGCTTCTTCCGTTGCGGTCGAGATCGCCTTGGCGACATCAGTAATCAGCTCGTGAAACTCGATCGGCTTGAGTTCCTTATAGACCTCTTTGATCTTCGAAATCTTGACAGCGAAAACCGAGGCGGTGAACAGGTTAGCAATCGGCAGAGTGAGAACGTAGTTTTCGAACGACATAAAGCCGACCGCGCGTTTAACGCCCTGGATCTCAAAAGGCTCGCTCAGGCTATGGCGAAGCGCGCGGTTGAGGATTTCCTTGAAGGCAACCACCGTGCTGTTGTTGGTCGTACCGCGTGCGCGGTGGCGCTCCATGCGGGCAGCTGTCGTCAGCCTGGTCTCGAGCTCTTCAAAATCGAAAGGCTTGGTTACATAGTCCGAAGCGCCGGCGGCGAAGGCACGGTCGATATAGGCTTTCTGCGACATGGCGGTTGCCATCAGGATCGGCGCACGCTTGTACATGGGCATCTCGCGGATGACCCGGCAAAGCTCGACCCCGTCAATATTCGGCATCTGGATGTCCAGAAGGAAGCAGTCGAACCTCTGTTCCCCCCGCTCGAGCAATTCGATCGCCTTTTCGCCGGATGTGACCGTTGTGAGCTCGTGCTGGCCCGAGACCGACATCGCCTGCTCAAGCAGCTCGAGGATCATCCAGTCGTCGTCTACCGCAAGTATCTTCATCGGTACGTCCTGTCATTGGCGGGCGGATCTGTGTCATCGACGGCAGAGCGCTCGGATACATTTAGCGAACAGACCCATGCGCGAGTCGTGTTTCATTAATTATTTGCAAGCGAATGTGGATATATCAGGGCAGCAACTTGTCGGTTTCTGACATTGAACAAGTCTAAAATATGTCCAATTTTCGTAGAATGTGACGATTGTTGCTCGTCTGGGTATGGAAGTGGGACGGCTGCCTGCCAACAACACTGTGTCGCGAAGCGTAAGAAAATTTCGTCAGACCGTTAATCTTTTCGAATCACCGTGGCCAGAGTGACCGGGCCTAGAGGCCGCTTAGCTGCCCTTAGCCCCCTGCGAAGCCCCGGAAAGGGTCAGCATCCGCGACATTTCGGCCCATGTGGATAGGTTTATTGACCAATTTTTGCGATTGTTTTTAAGCAATTAGATGCGCCGGACATTCTTAAACGGAACCAACGCCTTGATTTTCATTTGATTTCTCCGCCCCGCAACATATCGTGCCGAATGTGAGCCGCAGGGAAGTGGTCAGCAAACTTGTCTGACCAGGCGGTTCTCAGCCGAGTCCCTCGGCCATCTCATGGGAGGAAATACATGACTGAACAGAAACTTAATCGCCGCTCTTTCCTTAAGAAGTCGGCACTCGCTGGCGGTGCGACCGCTGGTGCTCTCGCAGCACCCGCCGTTCTCGCCCAGGCTCCGCTTGTCCTGAAGATGCAGACGTCCTGAGGCGCCTCGAACATCTGGCAGGAATTCGCTCAGGACTACGCCGATCGCGTCGAGCAGATGTCGGGTGGCCGTCTCAAAATCGACCTTCTGCCCGCCGGTGCTGTCGTCGCCGCGTTCCAGGTGATGGACGCTGTGCATGATGGTGTTCTCGACGCGGCGCACACGGTTTGCGCCTATTGGTATGGCAAGTCGAAGGCGGCCTCGCTCTTCGGCACGGGCCCTGTATTCGGCGCCTCTTCGCCCGCCATGCTTGGCTGGTTCTACGAAGGTGGCGGTGCCGAGCTTTATCGTGAACTGACCCAGGACCAGCTTGGTCTCAACGTGGTCGGTATGCTCGGTTTCCCGATGCCCGCTCAGCCCTTTGGCTGGTTCAAGGGCGAAGTGAACACCGCTGCTGAACTCAACGGCTTCAAGTACCGCACCGTTGGTCTGGCTGCTGACCTTCTGCAGTCGATGGGCATGTCGGTGGCTCAGCTCGCCGGCGGCGAAATCGTCCCCGCCATGGAGCGCGGCGTGATCGACGCCTTCGAGTTCAACAACCCGTCGTCGGACAAGGACTTCGGTGCTCAGGACGTGGCGAAGAACTACTACCTCTCGTCCTATCACCAGGCCTCTGAACAGTTCGAGTTCCTCTTCAACAAGGACACCTACGAAGACATGGACCCCGATCTTCAGGCCATCCTGAAATACTCGGTCGAAGCGTCTGCGACGGCCAACTCGAACAAGGCCATGCGCCGTTACTCGGCCGACCTCAAGTGGCTCCAGGAAGAAGCCGGCGTCACCGTTCGCCGGACCTCGAAGGACATCCTCGATGCACAGCTCAACGCCTGGTCGGCGATCCTTCCGGATCTCCTCACCGACCCGATGTTCGCGCGTATCGTCGAAAGCCAGAAGGCCTGGGCCGAGCAGGTTGCCTACTACGAACTGATGAACGCGCCCGACTACGGTCTGGCCTACGATCACTTCTTCCCCGGCAAACTGGCGCTCTAAGCACTCACGGACGGCAGTTACGGGTCCCGGCAAGGAAACTTGCCGGGGCCTTCTCGCAAACTAACCTCGGAAATCTGACACATGATTGGTTACATCCGGTTCGCCGACAATCTGTCGGCTTGGTTCGGAAAGGCCTTCGCATGGCTGATCGTCCTGATGGCGGTCGGCACAGGCTATGAAGTCTTTGTCCGTTATGTTCTTAACAATCCCACGGCATGGGCGCTGGATGTCTCGTTCATCATGTATGGCACGCTCTTCATGATGGGCGGCGCCTATACGCTTTCGCGTGGCGGCCACGTTCGCGGCGACTTCCTTTATCGCCTTTGGCAGCCCAAGACGCAGGCCAAGGTCGATCTGGTCCTCTATATCTTCTTCTTCTTCCCCGGCGTGATCGCGTTGGTCTTGTCGGGCTGGAAATATGCCTCGCGCAGCTGGGGTTATTCGGAAGTCTCGATCAACAGCCCCGCCGGCATCCCGATTTTCCAGTTCAAAACCGTGATGGTCGCCGCGGGCCTTCTCCTCTTCATTCAGGGCATAGCGCAAATCATGCGCTGCATCCACGCGATCCGCACCAATGAGTGGATCAAGGCGGATGAGGACGTCATGGAAACCGAAGACATCCTGATCCAGAAAGCCCACGAAGCCGAAACCGGAGGCCACGTATGACCGACCCCCAAGTGGCCCTCATGATGTTGGGCCTGTTCATCCTGATCGTGTTCCTCGGGTTCCCGATCGCCTTTACCCTGATGGCGATGGGCATCGGCTTCGGCTACTACGCTTATTTCGACGCAGGCCGGATGTGGCGGGCCTTCAACCGGCTCGATGAAGCCGCAAGCTGGTGGGACAGCTCCCGCCTCTGGATTGAAGGGTTCTATAACAACCGAATATTCGATCTCTTCATCAACCAGACCTATACGGTGATGTCTAACGAAGTTCTGACGGCGGTGCCGCTCTTCCTTTTCATGGGCTATATCGTCGAACGCGCCAACATCGTCGACCGCCTGTTCAGCACCCTGAACATCGCTTCCAAGCGGATCCCCGGCTCGATGGGCGTTGCCGCGCTGATCACCTGCGCACTTTTCGCAACCGCGACCGGCATCGTCGGCGCCGTGGTGACGCTGATGGGCCTGCTGGCTCTGCCGGCAATGCTCAAGGCCCGCTACGACACCTCGTTTGCCTCGGGCATCATCTGCGCGGGCGGCACGCTTGGCATCCTGATCCCGCCGTCGATCATGCTGATCGTCTATGCCGCGGCGTCGAACGTCTCGATCGTGCGCCTCTATGCCGGGGCGCTTCTGCCGGGCTTTACCCTCGTCGGCCTCTACCTCGTCTATGTGGTTGGCCGTTCGATCCTCCAGCCCTCGGTCGCCCCGCGCCCGACGAAAGAGGAAGTGCCGGATGTGCCGTTCCTCAAGCTCTTCGTCATGATCATGACGTCGTTCTTCCCGCTGGCCTTCCTGATCCTCTCGGTCCTCGGCTCGATCCTCTTCGGCCTTGCCACCCCGTCCGAGGCGGCCTCGATCGGTGCGCTGGGCGGTATCGTTCTGGCCTTTGCCTATCGCGCGATGACATGGCAGCGGATGCGCGAGAGCGTTTATCTGACCGTCCGCACCACGGCGATGGTCTGCTGGCTCTTCGTCGGCTCCTACACCTTCTCGTCGGTCTTCTCCTACCTCGGTGGCGAAAAGATCATTTCCGAGTTCGTGACCGGCCTCGATATGTCGCCGCTGATGTTCCTGCTGCTGGCTCAGCTGATCATCTTCCTGCTTGGCTGGCCGCTCGAATGGTCGGAGATCATCATTATCTTCGTGCCGATCTTCCTGCCGCTTCTGCCGCACTTCGGGATCGATCCGCTGTTCTTTGGCATCCTCGTGGCGCTGAACCTGCAGACCTCGTTCCTGACGCCACCAATGGCGATGTCGGCCTACTACCTCAAGGGGATCGCTCCGCCCGAGGTGAAGCTGACCCAGATCTTCTCTGGCGTCATGCCCTTCCTGGCCTGCGTCTTTATCGCCATGGCGTTGATGTATATCTTCCCGGATATCGTCTTCTACCTGCCGGATCTGTTCTATGGCGGCTAAGGGCTCAGTGGATTTGCTCGGCCTCTCTTCGGTCGAGCTTCGGGACAGGCTTGCAAGCGGCGCCCTCAAGGCGGTCGACCTGGCGAAGGCCTGTCTCGACAGGATCCAGGCCCTCGAACCTCAGATCGGGGCCTGGGCCCACCTGGACCCCGATCATGTGATGAAACAGGCCGAGATGGCCGACCGCTATCGTGCAACAGGCCGCCCGCTTGGCCCGTTGCATGGGCTTCCGGTCGGCATCAAGGACATCATCGACACCGCCAAGATGCCGACCGAGAACGGAACGGCCATCGACAGCGGGCGCATTCCTGCTGAGGATGCCTTCGTCGTGGCGCGGCTCAAGGCGGCTGGCGCGATCATCATGGGCAAGACGGTCACGACCGAGCTTGCCTATATCCACCCTCCCAAGACCAAGAACCCGAACAACGTCGATCATACGCCCGGCGGCTCGTCCTCCGGCTCTGCGGCGGCTGTGGCCTCTGGCATGGTTCCGCTCGCCGTTGGCACCCAGACCGGCGGCTCGGTGATCCGCCCCGCATCCTTCTGTGGTGTGACCGGCTTCAAGCCAACCTTCGGCGCCATCCCGCGCAGCGGTATCCTCAAACAATCCCAGACGCTCGATACCGTCGGCGTCTTTGGCCGTGGCCCGCTTGATGCCGCGCTGATCGCCGAGGTTCTCTTCGGGGATCATCCCGCCGATCCGGCAACCAGCCCCGCGCCACATCCGCAGCTTCTCAAGGCCGCCTCCGAAGAAGCGCCGGTCAAGCCTGTCTTCGCCCTTGTGAAACCGCCGGGTTGGGACGATGCCGATCCCGAGATGAAAGAGGCCTTCGCCGAACTGGCCGAGGCGCTGGGCGAAAGCCAGTGCTTCGAAGTCCCGTTGCCCAAGCATTTCGAGCACGCGGCCGAACTGCGCCAGCGGATCAACTTCGCCGAAATGGCCCGCAACTACTATACCTACGCCCGCGCCGGCGCCGACAAGCTCTCGCCCGAGATGCAGGCGGCGATGCAGGAAGGATCGGCCACGCTGGCGAAAGACTATCTCGCCGCGCTCGATTGGCCCGAGGTCTATTACGCCGGCCTCAAGGAGATCTTCGGCCATGCCGATGTGATCCTCACCCCCGCCGCGCCCGGCCCTGCCCCCAAAGACCTGACCACCACCGGCAGCGCCATCTTCAACGGCCTCTGGACCATGATGGGCGCCCCGGCGGTCACTATTCCGGTTCTCACCTCTCATGGCGGGATGCCCATGGGGATCCAGCTTGTCGGCCCTCGCGGCTATGACGGGCGGCTCCTGCGCTCTGCCCGCTGGCTGTGGAACTGGATCGATGAACAATCTCAATAACTGGAGCGTCCAATGGACAAGCTGATGTCACTCGCCGCCTTCGCAGTCTTTGCGGGCTTTCTGCTGATCCTCGCGATCTTCGTGCCGAGCCTTGATCTCATTCTGGTCATCGCCTTCACGATTGCACTCGCTGGCTATGATATGCTGTCTTCGGCCTGGACCAAGAAAGACTAGCGATGTCGCGCCCGAAGGTCTGGATCCCGCGTCGCCTTTCGGCGGCCACTCTTGAACGTGCCCGCGCGAGCTATGACGTGATCGAAGAGCCGCTCGACGAGCCGGCCTCTGCCGCGCGGATCATCGAGATGAGCGCTCAGGTCGACGCGATGATCCCCTGCCATTCGGAACGCTTCACCGCCGAGGTCGCCGCCGCCCTTGATCCGCGCCTGAAAATCGTCGCCAACCACAGCGTCGGTGTCGATCACTGCGATCTGCCCGCCCTGCGTGCGCGCGGGATCGACGTGACCAACACGCCCGATGTCCTTTCCGACGCGACGGCCGAAATCGCCATGCTCCTGATGCTGGGCGCCGCCCGCCGCGCTGTCGAAGGCGACCGGATCGTGCGCTCGGGCGCTTGGGACAGCTGGTCGCCCGCCTTCATGGTCGGCAAACAGGTCAGCGGCGCGCGGCTTGGCATCGTCGGCATGGGCCGCGTTGGCCGCTCGATGGCGGAAAAGGCCCGCTGCTTTGGCATGGAAATCCATTACCACAACCGCGCTGAGCTTTCGGCCGATCAGGCGAAAGGCGCGAGCTATCACGCCGATCTTGACGATATGCTGGGCCAGGTCGATTTCCTGTCGCTGCATTGCCCGATCACGCCCCAGACCCGCAACCTGATGGACACACGTCGCCTAGCGCTTTTGCCCAAAGAGGCGGTGATCGTGAATACCGCCCGCGGCGGCCTGATCGACGAAGCGGCACTTCTGGCGGCGATCCAGTCGGGCCATATCGCGGCGGCGGGCCTCGATTGCTTTGCGGTCGAACCGGGGGGCAATCCGGCACTGGCGGGCGAAGAGCGGATCATGATGCTGCCGCACATCGGCTCGGCCACCCGCAAGACCCGCGATGCGATGGGTTATCGTGCGCTCGACAATCTTGATGCCTTTTTCGCCGGAAAACGCCCGCGCGATCTGGTCAACTAGTCGGGGTTAATCCCTCCTTTACCATTTAACCGTTGATTCACCCTATCGGCCAACGCCGCCTCGGGATTGGATCAACATGGCAAAGCGCGCACTTATCACAGGCATTACCGGGCAAGACGGCTCTTATCTGGCAGAGCTTCTTCTGGAGAAGGGCTATGAGGTGCACGGCATCAAGCGCCGCGCCTCATCGTTCAATACGCAACGCATCGACCACATCTTCGAAGATCAGCACCATTCAAACGCCCGACTGCGCCTGCACTATGGGGATCTGTCCGATGCGACCAACCTGATCCGCATCATTCAGGAAGTCCGCCCGCACGAAATCTATAATCTGGCCGCGCAGAGCCATGTCGCCGTGAGCTTTGAATCCCCCGAATATACCGCCGATGTCGATGCGCTGGGCCCGCTGCGCCTTCTCGAGGCGATCCGCATTCTTGGAATGGAGCGTAGCTGCCGCTTCTATCAGGCCTCTACTTCCGAGCTTTACGGCCTGGTTCAGGAAACGCCCCAGCGCGAGACAACGCCCTTCTACCCGCGTTCACCCTATGCCGCGGCCAAGCTCTATGCCTATTGGATGACAGTGAATTACCGCGAGGCCTATGGCTTTTATGCCTGCAACGGCATCCTCTTCAATCACGAGAGCCCACGCCGCGGCGAGACCTTCGTCACCCGTAAAATCACCCGCGGTCTTGCCAATATTGCGATGGGGCTCGAGACCTGCCTCTATCTTGGCAACCTAGATGCCAAGCGGGATTGGGGGCACGCCAAAGACTATGTGCAGATGCAGTGGCTCATGCTTCAGCAGGAAAAGCCCGAGGATTTCGTCATCGCGACAGGCCAACAGCATTCGGTTCGCCAGTTCATCATCTGGGCGGCGGCCGAGCTTGGGCTGAAGCTTGCCTTCAATGGCAGCGGCCCGGCGGAAACGGCGATCATACGGGCCAAGACCGGAAACCGTGCGCCTGCCGTAAAGGTGGGAGATACGATACTGCGGGTCGATCCCCGCTACTACCGGCCCACGGAGGTCGATACGCTTTTGGGCGACCCTTCTCGCGCTCGCATTCGGCTTGGCTGGGAGCCGACGATCACGGCACAAGAGCTCTGCGCCGAAATGATGGCCGAGGATCTTCGCGCCGCGCAGCGGGATCATCTGCTGACCTCGCACGGGCACCCAGTTTCTATTCCCTGCTATGGGTAGGCCGGTTCTCTTCCTGACCGGCGGCACCGGGCTTGTCGGGCGCAACCTGCGCGAACATCCCGATGCCAGCGTCTATGAGATCATCGCCCCAACCTCTGCAGAGCTCGACCTTCGCGATCCGGTTGCCGTAGCGGCGCGCTTGGCCGCGGTGGGCCCCGATCTTGTCGTGCACGCTGCTGGTCGGGTTGGCGGAATACAGGCCAATATCGCAGCGCCTTTGGCCTTTCTTGACGACAACTTGATGATGGGCCGCAATGTCGTGATGGGGGCATACAACGCCGGCGTGCGGCGCCTGATCAACCTTGGCTCGACCTGCATCTATCCGCCCACAGCGCCCAACCCACTTCGGGAGGATGCGATCCTGACAGGCCCGCCGGAGCAGACGAACGAAGGCTATGCACTGGCCAAGATGGCCGTACTCAAGCTGTGCAGCTATATCTCGGCAGCCGATCCGTCACGCCACTACAAGACGCTGATCCCCTGTAATCTTTATGGTCGGCACGATCACTTTCACGCAGAGAGATCCCATCTCATAGCCGCGATTTTTGACAAGATTCACCGCGCGAAGAACGCTGGCGCATCACAGATCGAGGTCTGGGGCGATGGAACCGCCCGCCGGGAATTCATGTATGCCGGCGATATGGCCTCGGCGATCCTGACAGCTGCGTCGCGGATCGAGGAGGCTCCTGATCTGATGAATGTTGGCGTTGGGCATGATCTCAATGTTGCCGACTATTACCGCGCCGTTGGTGAAGCACTGGGTTGGCAAGGCGAACTTCGCTTCGATCTGGATCGCCCCGTGGGAATGGCGCGCAAATTGGCCGACATTTCCCGCCTCCGCGCCTTTGGCTGGAACGCTCAGGTGAGCCTTCGCGACGGACTGGAACGCACCGCCCGCTACTATCTGACCGAGGTTGCCGCATGAGCTTTCGCTTTCCCCTCGCCACAACGACATGGGACGAGGCCGAAGAACGGGCGATGCGCCGGGTCATGGCTGGCGGACGCTATACGATGGGCCCCGAGGTGGCGGCCTTCGAGGCAGCCTTCGCCGAGCAATTTGGATCGCGCTTCGCGGTGATGGTCAACTCGGGCTCGTCGGCCAATCTCCTCATGGCGGCCGCGCTGACTTTTACCCAAAACCCCGCCTTGCGCCTGTCGCGCGGCGACGAGGTGATTGTCCCTGCCGTCAGTTGGCCGACCACCTACTACCCGTTGTCGCAATACGGCTATCGGCTCAAGTTCGTCGACATCGACCTGGAAACCCTGAACTATGATCTTGCCGCCCTCGAGGCGGCGATCGATGATCAGACCCGCGCGATCATGGCGGTGAATCTTCTCGGCAACCCAAATGAGTTTGAGCGCATCGCCCGCCTGACCGCCGGGCGCGACATCCGGCTTCTCGAAGACAATTGCGAAGCGATGGGCGCCAGATATGCGGGCCGACAGGCCGGAACCTTCGGCGTCATGGGCTCGTTTTCCTGTTTCTTCTCTCACCACATCTCGACGATGGAAGGCGGTGTCGTCGTCACCGACGATGAGGAGCTTTGTCACATCCTCCTTGCCTTGCGCGCCCACGGCTGGACCCGTGATCTTCCCAAGAACAACCGGTTGGTCGGAACGAAGGGTGACGATCCGTTCGAGGAATCCTTCCGCTTTGTCCTTCCGGGCTACAACCTTCGGCCGCTTGAGCTTTCGGGTGCAATCGGACGCGAACAATTGCAGAAGTTGCCGGCCCTAATAGAGGGTCGCCGCGCCAACGCCGCGCGGTTGACTCAGGTGCTCGGCGATCACCCCGACATCCTTTTGCAGCGCGAGGTCGGCGAAAGCAGCTGGTTCGGTTTTTCGCTGGTTATTCGCCCCGGATCATCGATGAAACGGCCGCGCCTCGTTCGGAGGTTGACCGAGGCAGGCTTCGAATGCCGCCCGATCGTCGCAGGAAACTTCGCCCGCAACGAGGTCATGTCTCTGATGGACCACAAAATCAGTGGCCCTCTCAAGAACGCCGATCACATCCACGACAACGGCCTCTTTATCGGCAACCATCACACCCCGATGGACGAAGCCATCGAGGCGCTCGCCTTGGCGCTTGATGCAAGCAAGGTTGGCTGACGGCCTAGCCAAGGATGCCCGGCAGTTTCAGCCCATGTTCGCGCGCGCAGTCGATGGCGATGTCATAGCCTGCGTCCGCGTGGCGCATGACGCCCGAGGCCGGATCGTTCCACAAGACGCGCTCGAGACGGCGGGCGGCATCCGGGGTGCCGTCTGCCACGATCACGACGCCCGCGTGCTGGGAAAAACCCATGCCAACGCCGCCACCATGGTGCAGCGAAACCCATGTCGCGCCCGAGGCGACATTGGTCATGGCATTGAGAAGCGGCCAATCTGAGACGGCATCCGAGCCATCGCGCATCGATTCAGTCTCGCGGTTTGGCGAGGCGACCGAGCCGCTATCGAGGTGATCGCGCCCAATGACGATCGGCGCCTTCAGTTCGCCCGAGGCCACCATCTCGTTGAACATCAGGCCCGCGCGGTGGCGGTCACCAAGGCCGATCCAGCAGATCCGCGCCGGAAGGCCCTGGAATGCGATGCGGTCGGCCGCCATGTCGAGCCAGCGGTGCAGGTGGGTATTCTCGGGGAATAGCTTCTTCATCGCTGCGTCGGTCTTGGCGATATCCTCGGGGTCGCCCGACAGCGCGCACCAACGGAACGGCCCGATGCCCTTGCAGAAGAGGGGGCGGATATAGGCCGGAACGAAGCCGGGGAAGGCGAAGGCGTTTTCAAGCCCCTCTTCCAGCGCCATCTGGCGGATGTTGTTGCCGTAATCGACGGTCGGCACGCCCATCTCGTGAAAGGCAACCATCGCCGCGACCTGCACCTTCATCGACGCGCGGGCGGCTTTTTCAACCGCCTTGGGATCGCTTTCCTGCTTCGCCCGCCATTCGGCCACGGTCCATCGCTGCGGCAGATAGCCATGCACCGGATCGTGAGCCGAGGTCTGGTCGGTGACGATATCGGGGGTCATCCCGCCCGCTTTGGCGCGGGCGAGGATCTCGGGGAACACGTCAGCGGCGTTTCCAATCAACGCGACCGACTTCGCCTCTCCCACCTTGGTCCACTGGTCAATGAGCGCGAGCGCCTCGTCGAGCGTATGGGCCTTGGCATCGCAATAGCGGGTGCGGATGCGGAAATCGGCGCGGGTCTCGTCGCATTCGACGGCAAGACAGCAGGCCCCGGCCATGACGGCCGCCAAGGGCTGGGCGCCGCCCATGCCACCAAGTCCGCCGGTCAGGATCCATTTACCCTTGAGGTCGCCGCCATAGTGCTGGCGCCCAGCCTCGGCAAATGTCTCGTAGGTGCCCTGAACGATGCCTTGGGTGCCGATATAGATCCACGAGCCGGCGGTCATCTGGCCGTACATCATCAGGCCCTTTTTATCGAGCTCGTTGAAATGCTCCCAAGTTGCCCAATGCGGCACGAGGTTGGAGTTGGCGATAAGGACGCGCGGGGCATCGGGGAAAGTGCGGATCACCGAGACGGGCTTGCCTGACTGCACTAGCAGGGTCTCGTCGGCCTCAAGGCCCTTCAGCGCCTCGACGATCTTGTCGAAATCCGCCCATGTCCGCGCCGCCCGACCGATGCCACCATAGACGACCAGCTCGTGCGGGTTCTCGGCCACGTCGGGATGCAGGTTGTTCATCAGCATCCGCATTGCGGCCTCGGTCAGCCAGGATTTCGCGGTGATCTCGGTTCCGGTGGGCGGAAAAATATCGCGGGTGTTGTGGCGGGGATTGGTCATGTCAGCCTCTGAGGTCGGGGGCCAGATCGGCCAGGGAGTGAAGGATGTCGGAGAGGATCGGCCGCAGCGCATCGGCGCGGGCGGGATCGTAGGCATAGGGGGCGGCTTCGCTCGACAGATGCGTCGATTGCGCAAGCTCCATCTGGATCGCGTGGATGCCCTCTTGCGGGCGGCCATAGTGGCGTGTGGTCCAGCCGCCCTTGAAGCGGCCGTTCAGAACGGCCGTGCGACCTGACGCCCGACAGATCCGATGGGTCGCCGCTTCAATGCGGGGATCACAGGTCGTCCCGCCCGCCGTGCCGATATTGAAATCGGGCAGGGTGCCTTCGAAGAGAAACGGGATGTGCGAGCGGATCGAGTGGCAATCGTAGAGGATCGCCACGCCATGCTTGGCGCGGACACGCTCCAACTCGACGGACAAGGCAGCATGATAGGGCCGATGGTATGCAGCGAGCCGTTCGGCAATCTCGGCCTTGTTAGGCTCTGTTTTCCAGATCGGCGCGCCATCGAAATCGGTGGTCGGCACAAGGCCGGTGGTGTTCTGGCCGGGATAGAGGCTCTCGTCTGCGGGTGAGCGGTTTGCGTCGATCACATAGCGATGGAAGGTGGCTCGAACGATGGTCACACCCGGCAAAAGCCCTTTGTAGAGCCTGTCTATGTGCCAATCCGTGTCGGAAAGCTCCTGCCCACGGGCATTGAGCCGTGCGCGGATATCCTCGGGCAGCCATGTCCCGGTATGCGGCATCCCGAGAACGATCGGGCCATCGCCGTGGATCACCTCGACCGGTGTCATGCGCCAAGCTCCGGCAGGGCCAGCCCTTCGACCAATGCGCCGCTGGCGATGAGTTCGGCCGATGCCGCGATATCCGGCGCGAGGAAGCGGTCTTCCTTCACCGTCGGCACTGCGGCGCGGATATGCGCCATCGCGGTCTGAAGTGTCGGGCTCGTCTTGAGCGGGGCGCGGAATTCGACGCCTTGCGCGGCGCACATGGCCTCGACCCCGAGGATCACATTGAGATTGGCATTCATCCGCTCGAGCCGGCGGGCGGCATGGGCGGCCATGCTGACGTGGTCTTCCTGATTGGCCGAGGTGGGCGTCGAATCGATCGAGCAGGCGTGCGCCAGATGCTTGTTCTCGCTCATCAGCGCGGCGGTCGTGACCTCGGCGATCATCAGACCGGAATTCAGGCCCGGATCGGGGGTGAGAAACGGGGGCAGATCGAACGACAAGGTCGGATCGACCATGAGCGCGATCCGGCGCTGGGCGATGGCGCCGATCTCGGCCACGGCAAGGGCGATCTGGTCGGCGGCAAAGGCCACCGGCTCGGCGTGGAAATTGCCACCCGAGACGATCAGGCCTTCGTCGACCAGAACCAGCGGATTGTCTGTCACCGCGTTGGCCTCGATCTCGAGCGTTTGGCCCGCAAAGCGCAGAAGGTCGATTGCCGCGCCGGAAACCTGTGGCTGGCAGCGGATGCAATAGGGATCTTGCACGCGAGTATCGCCCTCGCGGTGGCTTTCTCGGATTTCGGAGCCGTCCATCAGCGCCGTCTGCGCGCGGGCAACCTCGATCTGGCCGCGATGGCCGCGCAGGGTGTGGATGGCATCCACCAAGGGCGCGGTCGAACCCATGATCGCGTCGGTTGAAAGCGCGGCTGTGACGATGCAGGCGCGGGCGTTCGTCCAGGCGTTGAAGAGCCCGACCAAAGCGCAGGCGGTTGAGAATTGCGTGCCGTTGATCAGCGCGAGGCCTTCTTTCGGGCCGAGGGTGATCGGCGCGAGGCTCGCCTTCTTCAGGGCATCGGCAGACGGCATGGTGACGCTTTCAAACACAGCCTCGCCCTCGCCCAACATCGTCGCCGCCATATGCGCGAGCGGGGCAAGATCGCCCGAGGCGCCAACAGAGCCCTGATCGGGGATCACTGGCGTCACGCCTTTCGCGAGCATCCCCTCAATGAGCGCAACCGTCTCCCAAGCGACACCCGAGGCGCCACGCCCAAGGCTGAGAAGCTTCAAAGCCATCATCAGTCGCGTGGTCGCCTGATCGAGCGGTTTGCCCACGCCGCAGCAATGCGAGAGGATCAGGTTGCGCTGGAGCGTCGCCGTATCCTTCGCCGCGATCTTGACGCTGGCAAGCTTGCCGAAGCCGGTATTGACCCCATAGACCGCCGCATTCCCCTCCGCCGCCGACCGAACCAGCGCTGCAGCCGCCTCGATGCCGGGGCGGGCCGAGGCGTCAAGCCGCACAGCCGCGCCGCTGCGCCAGATCTTTTCCAGAAGATCGAGCGTCGCCGCGCCAGGATTGAGAGTGATGGTCATTCGGTGCCTCCAAAGATACGGGCGTGGATCGGGTTGAACCCGATGCGGTAGGAAAGCTCGGACGGGTCGGCCACCTCCCAGATCGCAAGGTCGGCGCGTTTGCCGGGGGCGATCACGCCGCAATCGTCGAGGCCAAGGGCGCGGGCGGCGTTCACCGTCACCCCGCGCAGTGCCTCTTCGGGCGTCAGGCGAAAGAGGGTGCAGCCCATGTTCATGGTCAGAAGAAGCGAGGTGACGGGCGAAGAGCCGGGGTTGCAGTCGGTCGCCAGCGCCATCGGCACGCCCGCCTCGCGGAAGGCCGCGACGGGCGGCATCCGGGTTTCGCGGAGCGTATAGAACGCGCCGGGGAGGAGGACTGCGACAGTGCCTGCCGCAGCCATCGCCTTGGCGTCATCCGCGGTGGCGTATTCCACATGGTCCGCCGACAGCGCCCCATTTCGGGCAGCTAGCGCCGTGCCACCGAGCCACGACAACTGTTCGGCATGGAGCTTGACCGGCAGGCCCATCGCCTTGGCGGCGTCAAACACCCGAGCGATCTGATCGGGCGAAAAGGCGATTCCCTCGCAAAACCCGTCGACCGCATCGACAAGGCCCTCGGCGTTGGCTGCGTGCATCGTCGGGATCACAACCTCGTCGATATAGGTATCCGCGCGGCCCGCGTATTCGGCGGGGATGGCATGGGCGCCGAGAAAGGTCGTCTTGATCCGCACCTTCCGCTTGCGCCCGATGGCGCGGGCAACGCGCAGCATCCGCAGCTCTGTCTCTTGATCAAGGCCATAGCCGGATTTAACCTCAATGGTCGTCGCGCCTTCGGCGATCAGGGCGTCCGCCCGCTTGAGCGCATCGGTCAGAAGCGACTTTTCATCCGCTGCACGAGTCGACGTCACGGTCGAGACGATCCCGCCACCGGCGCGGGCGATGGCCTCATAGCTCGCGCCCTCGAGCCGCATCTCGAACTCGCGGGCGCGGTGGCCGCCAAAGACGATGTGGGTGTGGCAGTCGATCAAGGCGGGCGTGACGAGACGCCCCTCAAGATTGCGGGCCTCTTGCGCCCGGTATTCCGCCGGGATCTCATCAGCCTTTCCAACCCAGACGATCCGCTCGCCCTCAACCGCAACGGCCCCATTCTCGATGAGGCCATAGCGTTCCGGCCCGATCAGGGTTGCAAGAGTGGCATTGGTCAGCAGCACGGGAGTCGCCTCTTGTTTGGCGTGAACAATACTGTATTATGTCCATACATAATATCTGTCAAGGTGGGCTGGGATGACGAAACTCTGGGCACGGCAAGCTCTTTTGGCACATGGTTGGGCCACGGATGTGGCCATCGAAATCGGGCCGGACGGACGCATCGCTTCGGTCGTCCCTGATCACCCGGCACAGGGCCAGACAGTCGATTGCCTTGTTCCCGCACCCGCCAATTCCCATTCCCACGCCTTCCAGCGGGCGATGGCGGGCCTCTCCGAACGGCGCGGCCAGAATGCCTCCGATAGCTTCTGGACATGGCGCACGCTCATGTACCGCTTCCTCGACCAGATCACCCCCGATCAGGTCGAAGCCATTGCCGCCTTCGTGCAGATGGAGATGCTCGAGGCCGGCTATGGCGCGAGTGTCGAGTTTCACTATCTGCATCACAGGGCCGACGGGCTGCCCTATGACAACATCGCCGAAATGTCGGAGCGGATCGCCGCCGCTGCAAGCCAAAGCGGCATCGGCCTCACGCTCCTTCCGGTTCACTACCAATACGGCGGCTGTGACAAGCGCGCCCTCGGCCCCGGCCAGCGCCGCTTCGGCAATGATCCCGACCAGTTCGCTCGCCTCCACGAAGCCGCCCGCGCGGTGCTGGGCGGCTTGCCTGCGGATACCGTCCTCGGCGTGGCCCCCCATTCTCTCCGCGCGGTCGCGCCTGAACACCTCGCTCAAACCGCCGCCCTCGCAAGCAGCGGCCCCGTGCATATGCACCTCGCCGAACAGATCCCCGAAGTGGACGAAGTCCTTTCTTTTCGCGGCGCGCGGCCGGTCGAATGGGCGCTCGGAAATATCGATCTTGGGCCTAATTGGTGTCTAATACACTGCACCCAGATGCAGCCGCACGAGACAGAAAGCCTTGCCCGCACCGGCACGGTTGCAGGTCTGTGCCCCCTCACCGAAGCAAGCCTTGGCGACGGGATATTTGACGGCGTGCGATGGCTCAATGCCAGTGGCGCGATCTCGCTAGGCTCTGACAGCAACATCCGCATCTCGTTGGCCGAAGAAATTCGCCAGCTCGATACCACCCAGCGCCTGCGCGATCATACACGCGCGGCACTTGCAACGCCCGAGCTATCAACCGGTCGCCGTATCTTCGAGGCTTCCGCCAAAGGCGGCGCCCAAGCGGCCGGACGCGGCGCTGGCGTCATTGCCGAGGGCAACTGGGCCGACTTGTTGGCGTTTGACATGAGCCATCCCGATCTATCCGGCCTGCGCGGCGACACGGTGCTTGATACCTTCGCCTTTGCCGGCGGCACGGGGATGATCGGCGATGTCTGGTCTGCTGGGCGGCATCTGGTGCGTGGCGGCGAACACATCAACCGCGCCTCGATTGCCGCAGCCTATCGCATGGCCGTGGCCGGCTTGCGCGACGGGCTCTAGTAGCGCGTCGTCATCCGGTGGCCGGGGCGATATACGAGGCGCACATAGGTCACCGCGCGATCCTGCCACCATGTCGAGCGTTCAAGCTGAAACAGCGGATCACCCGGCGAACAGCTTAGGTGATTGGCAAGTGCCTGATCGGCTGTGGCCGCGGAAAAGCTGATCTCGGCATCCGAGAAGGGTACCGCCGCGACAAGCCACTCATTGGGCCCAAGCGCAGAGAAATCCGCCTCGCGCGCCTCGGGCAAGAGCGCAAGATTGATCCAGCGATCCTCGTATTGATAGGGGCTTCCGTCCGCGAAATGCATACAGACAAGGTGCAATACCTCGGTCGTTGTATCGAGGTTCAGCCGAGCCCGCAGCCAATCGGGCGCACCTTCGACAGCCGATGAAATCATGGCATAGCGATAGGCTTGCCCCTGATCCTCGATCTCGCGCCGCACGAGCGGAATATCGAACCGGGCCCGCCGCAGGGGCGACATCCGAACCTTCGATCCCGCCTTGCGCTTGCGCTCGATAATGCCTTCCTCCGCCAGTTCCCGCATCGCCCGGTTCACTGTCGCGCGGGCGACGCCATAGCTCGCGGCCAACTCGATCTCGTTGGGGATCGAGGCGCCCGGTCTCCAATCCCCCTTGGTTATTTTGCGAAGGATGTCGGCCTTGATGTCGCGATAGGTGGTGTGTTGCGGCAAAATCCAATCCCTCGCGAAGCAAACGCAGACATAATGGCGACATTATAGACATATTCCTAGACATATTGCAGGGCCCACGCTTGCGGCAATCAGGTTCATGCTTCGGAAGATGTGGCTGTGCACTCCTCGCAGTTGACCCTACCCCGATCCCCGCGCTCTATGCGAAGCGGACCAACAGAGGCTTCTACGGATGGCCGGCCAAGAGGCACAGACACCCACTCACGAGATCCTGCCACTCGGGCAGGATGGTGTCCTCGTGCGCTTTGCCCGCAAGCCCGACCTGTCGGCTCTTTCGGCGGCCCAACGGTTTCGGGCGGCCCTTGCCGGCCAACAGCATTCCGAAATCACGGAAGTCGCCCCATCACTGGCTTCTGTGCTTCTCCGGTTTGATCCGGAGGCAACGCCGCGCTCCCGGATCGAGGCCATTGCCCAAAAGGCCTTGGCTGAATTGGGCCCTAATGCTGAACTTCCGGCGCCAGCCCGACGCTGGCATCTGCCCGTTGCTTTCGGCGCGG
The DNA here is from genome assembly GCA_937138255.1 of uncultured Paracoccaceae bacterium. Lineage (GTDB taxonomy): Bacteria > Pseudomonadota > Alphaproteobacteria > Rhodobacterales > Rhodobacteraceae > RFZI01. The sequence continues at coordinate 50,772 of CAKZOU010000065.1, read as the reverse complement.
ACGCAGGGCCCCAACTCGCCGAAGCTGCCGCGCTTGCCGGTTTGACCCAAGAGGCCGCAGTTCGACAACTTGTCGAAGCTGATCTGCGCGTCCTTGCCATCGGTTTCGCCCCCGGTCAGCCCTATATCGGCCTACTCCCCGACACCTGGAACCTGCCGCGCCTGTCGCAGCTTACACCCAAGGTTCCGGCCGGCGCACTTGTGGTCGCGGTCCGCCAGCTCGTGCTTTTCTGCAACGACAGCACGACCGGATGGCGCCAGATCGGCCAGACCGGCTTTCGCCCGTTTTGGCCCCATAGCCCGACCCCGTTCCGCCTCGAGGTTGGCGATGCGATCCGAATCGAGCCGGTATCTCAGACTGATCTCGCAGCGCTCGCTCCTGAAAGAACCGACGGTCTGGGCGGAGCGAGGCTGGAAATAACGCGATGACCTCTGCTCTTCAAATCCTTCGCGCCGGTCCGCAGATGACGGTCCAGGATCTGGGCCGCGCAGCCCTGACAGCGCAGGGCCTTGCCACGGGCGGCGCGGCCGATCGCACAGCCCTTGCAGAAGCGGCGGCGCTCCTGAACTTGGGGCAATTCCCCGCAGCCATCGAAATGGCGGGCATGGGGGGCGACTTTGCCGTCACACAGCCCATGCGGATCGCCCTCACAGGCGCCCCGATGCGAGCCAAGATCGACGGCAAAGAGATTGGCTGGAACCAGACACACCTCCTTTTGCCCGGGCAGAGGCTTTCGATCGGCGGGGCGTTTTCGGGGGTATATGGCTATCTCACGACGGCAGGCGGCATCGCCACCGAGCCGGTTCTGGGAAGCCGCTCGGCGCACCTTGTCGGTAATATCGGTCGGATCCTTGCCGCGGGCGATGGCCTGATCCTGCGTCAGGACCGCACGCCAACCGCACCACCAGTTCGAATCTCTCCCGAACCCCGCTTTTCGGGTGGCCCTGTGCGGATGATGCCAGGCCCGCAAACCGGGCTTTTCGAAGAAGCCGAGCTTGCGCGTTTTCTCACGGCGGAGTTTGTTCGCGGCGCTGCCTCAAACCGGCAGGGCGTGAGGCTCGAGCACGAGGGCGCGCCATTTCAGGCGGGCGAAGCGGCGGGCCTGGCCTCTGACTTCATCGCCGTCGGTGACGTGCAGATGACGGGCGATGGCGTGCCCTACGTTCTTCTTTCCGAATGTCAGACAATGGGCGGCTATCCCCGCATCGGAACAGTAGTCGGAGCCGATCTTCCCCGAATTGCGCAGTTGCCCTTGGGCGGGCGGGTGCAATTCACTTTGCTCAGCGTGGCAGAAGCCGACCGCCTCTACCGCACGCCCGCGCAACTGATAGCCGAGGCGAAAACCCGCGTCGCGCCATTGGTTCGCGATCCGAGCGAGATTTCGGATTTGCTTGGGTATCAGCTGATCGGCGGCGTAGTTTCGGGACAAGACGAAGAGGATTATTGAAATGGTCACACGGGTCGATCTGAATTCCGACATGGGCGAGGGCTATGGCCCTTGGAAGATGGGCGACGATGCCGCTCTCCTCGATGTGGTCACCTCGGCCAATATCGCCTGTGGGTTTCATGCGGGCGATCCCGATGTGATGGCCCGCACCATGCGCATAGCTGCCGAGCGCGGCGTCGGTATCGGCGCGCATCCGGGCTTTGCCGATACCCAAGGCTTCGGCCGCCGCCGGATCGACCTTTCGCACGACGAACTGGCCAACCTCGTCGCTTATCAACTGGGCGCCGCCCAAGCGATGGCGCGGCTGGTGGGGGCCGAGGTGCGCCACCTCAAGCTGCACGGAGCGCTCGCCAATATGGCGTCTGAGGATGCCGCCATGGCAGAGGCCTGCTATCGCGCGGCGCTGCGGGTGGATCCCGAGATCATCATCGTCGTCCTTGCCGCGACCGAAATGGAGCGCGTGGTGCGCGATCTGGGCTGCAACTGGGCCGGCGAGATCTTTGCCGACCGCGCCTATAACGACGACGCAACCCTTGTTGATCGGCGCAAGCCCGGCGCGGTGATCCATGATGGAGAAGTGGCGGCCGAGCGGATGCTCGGGATGCTCGCCGCAGATGCGATCATCACCGAAAGCGGCAAGCATATCCCAACGCGGATCGACACGATCTGCCTGCACGGCGATACGCCCGGCGCGGCGAAAATGGCCCGCGTGATCCGCGAAAGGCTCATCGCGGGCGGCATCACGATCGAACGCTTTGCCACCCGAAATAGGCTCTAATCAGGCCCCGAGGCGCTCCAAGAGCTTGCAATAGGCGATCTGGCCCTTGCGATAGCTCGACAGGCGATAGAACTCGTTCGGCGCGTGGATGTTCTCGTCTTCAAGGCCGAAAGCCATGACCGCGCCATGCACGCCCAGCTCTTTGAGGAGTAGCGTCATCACCGGAATCGAGCCGCCGGTGCGAACGAGATAGGGATCGCGCCCGTAGACTTCCTTGAGAACCTCGTTGACCGCCGACGTGGCGTTATGCCCGTTGGGAACAAGGAACGGATCGGCATTGCCCGGCAGCCGCTCGACCGAAACGCGCAAGCCCTTGGGTGTCAGGGTTTCGATATGCGCTTTCAAGAGCCCATAGATCTTGTCCGGCGTCTGGTTGGCGACAAGGCGGCAGGTGATCTTGGCCTTGGCCTCACGCGGCAGAACCGTCTTGATCCCGCCGCCCTGATAGCCGCCCCAAAGCCCGTTGATCTCGAGCGTCGGCCGCGCCCAAAGGTTTTCGCGGGTGGTATAGCCTTCTTCACCAAAGACATCCGGCACGTCCAGATCGGCGATATATTCCGCCTCGTCAAAGGGCGCGCGGGCGATGGCCTCGCGGTCGTCAATCGTGAGGTCGATCACATCGTCATAAAAGCCCGGCACATTGATCCGCCCGTCGCGCCCCTTCAACTCGGCGATGATCTGCGACAGCCCGTGCAACGCATTGGCCACGCCGCCGCCGTGCATCCCTGAATGCAGATCAGACTTGGCGCCAGTGACCGTCACCTCGCAGCCGACCAACCCTTTGAGGCCCAGCAGCAGGCAGGGCTCGGTCTCGCTCCATTGGCCGCCATCGGCCGAGATGATCATGTCGGCCTTCAGCATCTTGCTGTTGGCGCTGATGAAGGGGGCGAGGGTGGGCGAGCCGATCTCTTCCTGCCCTTCAAAGAAGAACTTGACATTCACCGGCAGCTTGCCGGTGGTTTTCAAAAGCGCCTCGGCGGCGATGATCGGCGTCATCATCCCGCCTTTGTCGTCAGAGGCCCCTCGGCCATAAATCCGGTCGTTGCGCAGGGCCGCTTCGAACGGCGGCGTCTCCCAAAGCTCGAACGGCTCGGCTGGCTGCACGTCGAAATGGCCATAGAGCAGAACGGTCGGCTTATCGGCCCCCGCATGAAGCCAGTCGCCGTAGACGACCGGATGCCCGGCGGTCGGATACATGGCGACGTTCTCGGCCCCTGCCGCCTTGAGGCGGGCAACGACCCACTCACCAGCGGCCTCGACATCCGGCATATGCTCGGGCTTGGCCGAGACCGAAGGGATCCGCACAAGATCCCGCAACTCTTCAACAAACCTGTCCTGATTGGCGCTTAGGTAGTCTTCCCAGTTCATAGCAGTCTCCCCTGATTTGACCGAAGCCTATGAGGAATGTCTTTGGCAGTCCACTTGGCACAGTCTGCTGTCGCTCAATTACAGGTTGCATAACTCGCTCGGGACTCACATCATACAACCTAGAATTGTTGCCGCAGTTGCCCGACTGTCTATGTGTGGAGTGGCGTGGTGGAGCCCAGTTTTCGACCCCCGACCTTTGACGCGATGGGAACCCCGATCGCCGCGACCTCGATAGCCGAGGTCGCTGGCCTTGTTCGCCAATGGGCCAAAGATGGCGCTGGGCGGTTTATCGGCGTGAGAGACGTAGCGAGCACGGTCGCCCTGCACAACGATCCTGCACTGCATGACATCGGTGCGAAGGCGGCGCTCAATCTGCCTGACGGAATGCCGATCGTCTGGCTCGGAAAGCTGCGGGGCCACCAGCTAGAGCGGACCTGCGGGCCAGACCTGATGGACCATCTGCTTCGGTCCTCAGGCGATGGATCGCTCACCCACTTCTTTCTCGGCGGTAAAGAAGGGGTCGCCGAAAAGCTCGCGAAGCGTTATCGAAACTCGGTTCCGGGTTTGCGGATCGTCGGATGCCATACCCCCCCGTTTCGTCCAATGACGCCGGACGAAAACGCAAAAGTTCTAACCGCAATCAAGACTTCGGGAGCCGACATTGTCTGGTTGGGAATATCCTCCCCCAAGCAAGATATCTGGATGCGCGACAATGTTGATCAACTCTCCCAGACATTGATCGGTGTCGGCGCAGCATTTGATTTTCTGTCTGGTGAAGTGCGCCGTGCGCCAGCTTGGATGCAGAAGAGCGGTCTGGAATGGCTATTCCGGCTCTTGTCAGAGCCGCGCCGCCTTTGGAGGCGCTACTTCATCCTTGCGCCGCAATTCGTCTGGCATTCAGCGCGCTCGTTAGTTTCCTAGCAAATGCCCCGGCCGATCTTCTTCCTGCGTGTCAAAACCCAATTCGGCAATCTTGGCGACGCACTGATCAATCGGGAAATGATCCGGCTTCTGGCAAGCCACGGACATCTGGTCATCAATCTCGGAATGGCTCCGCCCAGGTTCAGGGCCTGGATCGAAGACGGCATCCCATCCGGCGCGACCCGGACCGGATCGGTGGACTACTGGCTTCGGCTGATCTGGGCGCTCATCCGCCGTCCGTTCGTGCAGACAGAGTGCTGGGTGGTGCTCAATCCTGGGGGCTATGTTGGCGAGGTCGGCAGGGCTGCCATGATCGCCAAGCTCTTTGGCGCATACCGTCTTCGCGTATTGCGTAGGTTCGGCTGCAAAACCATGTTGGTCGGCGTGTCTTACGAGCGGTTGGGGCCGCGCCTTCTTGGATCGTTGCGGGCCCAAGCCAACGCATTGGATTTTCATGCGCCGCGATGCAGCCAGACCGCCGCCTTTTGCGACGAAAACAGAATAGCCTACAGCAAAGTTCTGCCGGATCTTGCTTTTGCTCTGCCAACCCATCTTTGCCGCAGTCAGCCAAGCCGAAAAGCCCTTGCTTCATTCCGCAGGCAGACCGGTCTCGATCCGCTCGGTCTACTCGGCGATCTCCTCCCCTCGGGTTATGATCTGGAGTTCGCATGGCAGGTTGCCTCGGACGCACCGTACCAAAGGCGCCTCTGCGAAGACTGGATTGGCATGGGAAACCGTGCGTCGATCCACCGCCTCGACGAAAGTATTGAGAGCGCCAGAGACATCTATGGCCAATACGACATTGTCTATTCCAACCGCCTGCACGTCCTTCTTCTGGCCATGAGCGCGGGAGCCTACGCAGTTCCGGTTCTAGCAGCAGGTCAAGGCCAGAAGATCCGCGGAGTTTTTGCGGATCTCGGCCTTTCGGCGCGCATCGTCGAAACCGGCACTGCTCTGGTCCAGACAGACACCAACCTGTCGGATACCGCAAAATTCGAGCCCTATTTGAAAGCGCAACGAGACCTTGTTCGAGGCATAGCAGAAGCCGTGGGTCTCCGCTGATGGAATTCCTGAGAAGCGTCATGTGGATCGCCGCCGGACGCTGGGTCTATAATCTCCTGACGTTGATTTCGTTTGCCGTGATCGTCGCCCGCGTCGATCCCGCAGACTATGGCGCCTATGCGATCGCGATGACCTTTCTGATCTTGTCCGAGGTCTATTCGACCGATGTGACCGAACACGCGATTGTTCGCCACCGAGGATCAGACTCGGATGCGGCGGCGGCAGGACGTCTAGTTGCCGGAATAGGCGCGGTCGTCATTGGCGCATCCTCGGCACTCAGTGGAATTCTCGCACAGGCCATTGGATATGAGCTTCTGGCACAGCTTTGTTGGGCCATTGCTGGGCTCGCGATCTTGCAGGCCGCTTCTGGCCTTGGCCGAGGGCAGCTGCTGCGCGCGGGGCGGGTGCAGTCATTTGCAGCAACCGTTTCAATCGCAAACCTCATCGGCGTAGTCTCAGGTCTTGCCGCGATTTTCAGTGGACTTGGAATCTGGAGCCTCGTTTGCCAACAGATCGCGATCAACCTCACGGCAGCGATCGTGACCAGGGCGCCAATCCTTCCAAACAGCGCCGACACGATAGAGGCGCCGCGCGAGCAAATCGAATATGCCCTTCTTGGCCTTGGTTCGGCAGCGCTGAATGTGATGACCAACCGGATCGACGTGATCCTCGCGGCCGCCTTTTTCGGTCAAGGCGGGGCAGGCCATCTGGGCCTTGCCAAACGGTTGATTCAAATCCTTCAGGATCTTGTGTCTTCGTCCTTCGATAAGGCGCTGGTCTCCTTTCTCTCCAGAAGCAGGGGCGCTGCCGGCGACATCTACATGATCGCGGTCGCGGGGCAGGCGATCCTGATCCTGCCGGCATTTGCGGGGTTTGCCTTGGTCTCGGGCAGTCTTGTTCCGGCCCTGTTTGGGCAAAGCTGGATCCTTGCCGCATCGCTTGTCCCGGCGATGGCGATAGGTGGGGTATTTCGCTCGGCTGTTGCAATCGAACGGGCGCAACAGGTCTATGACGGTGAGATAGCGCGCATCTTCGCCGTGCGCGTTTTTGAATTGGCAGTCAGTTGGTTGATCCTGCTCCCGCTGGCGCCGTTTGGCCTATTCTGGCTCGGGGTTGGATTTAGCCTGCGATACGCCCTGAGCTACTATCTCGTGCTGCGCTCAAGACTTCGATCGGCGCAAGAAACGCGGCGCCACCTCACGAACACGGCCCGCACCATTTCGGCCCCACTCCGCGCCACCCTGGTGATGGCGGCGATCCTCGTCTTGATCCACGCCGGCCCCAGCGATCCAGGTATTGCCTCTCTCCTAATCGAAATATTGCTGGGTTCGGCCGTTTACCTTGCGGCAATGTGGCTCATGCGGCGGTCATGGCTCCCAATATTCAGGGCGACCAAACCGTGACCCCCGGCTTCCTCTGGCTCTTTCGCTTTTATGCCGCTGCCGCGATGGGTGCGCTGGCGGGCATCTTCAATGAAGGTCAAACGCCCCGTCCCGATCTCTTCAATCTATTCTGGATGGGCCTCTATCTTGCGAGCCTCCCCTATATTCTGGCCGACCTGGTGCGAGGTGTTTCCAAGCGGGGGTGGCTTGTCTACGGCTTGGCTGCCTACATTGCCCTGGCCCCGTTGTGGTCCGAGCTGCCGCTGCAAAGCCTCAAATTCGCAACGGCCATCGCGCTAAATATGCTTTTCGCAGTATCGGTCGCGCAGAGGATGAGTCATGCCGAATTCGAACGGCAGACTACGCTCGTTATCCTTGCTCTTCTGGCAATCAGCCTCGTAATGGTCGGGCTGGGGGTTGAGAGCAGCTTTTACCGCGACTCGCTCCGCCGCACGACGATCCTTAGGGGCGAGATGGTCCAAGGAATATTCTCGCACAAGAATTTCCTCGGCGTATACGCCGCGCTGGGCCTCGTCCTTTGCCTCGCCTCGCTGCGCGGGCTGGTGCGATGGGCCGCCGCCGCGCTCTGTGTTTGGGGTGTCTTGGCCTCGGGCGCGGCGACCGGCCTTGCGGCAATGTCGGTCGGGTTGGCTGTGCTGGGCCTCATCTCATTGGGCAAGACGCAAAGACGGCGCCTCGTTCTATACGGCCCCATAATCGCGGCGCTGGTCATCGCTGCTGTGGCCGCGACCACATACCGATCCGAAATACTCGCGGCTCTTGGGCGCGACGATAACCTTACAGGGCGCACGGATCTCTGGGCCTGGGCCATCTGGTTCTTCGAACAAAAGCCCCTGATCGGCTGGGGTTATGGCGGGATATTTGCGGAGAGCGGCCCCGGCCCGTCCGACATCTTCTTCGATGGCGGCTATGTCGCCCCGCATTTCCACAGCGGCTATCTACAGGTGCTGGCGGAAACCGGCATCGTTGGTTTCTTGGCAACCCTTGCCATTTGTCTGGGCGCTCTGGTCAATCAAGCGCGGCGGGGGCAAGCCGGCCTCCTTGCGGGCCTTGTTCTTCTTCTTGCCGTCATGCCGGCGATAAATCTTCTGCTGCGGTTCAATGATCTGGCAACCATTCTGATCGTCGTCGCTTTCGCGGCGAAAGGTCCAGACAAGAAACCGGAATTACGCGATGCATAGCTCGTTTGCACCGTTCGCCTTTGCGGGCCAGACCGTCCCGGTTTGGCGCGTGTCGGGGCCCAAACAGAAAGCGTTCCATCGCTTTTTCGATACGAGCCCAATCAGCCCAACTGGGCGATATATTGCCTTCCTAGAGACTGATTTTGATGATCGCCTCCCCGATCCGACCGACACCGCGCACATCGTCGTTTTGGACCTGACTACGGGAAGCGAAATCTACCGGACGAGAACGGCGGCCTGGGATACCCAACTTGGCGCCCAAATCCAGTGGGGCATGAGCGATGCCACCCTCGCCTTCAACCGCAAGACTGCAAAGGGCGACAGGGCATATGGCATTGCTGCCAATCCGCTTGTTGGCTCGGAACAGACCCTAAATGGGCAAATATACATGGTCTCGCACAACGGGGCCCTGTCTGCGTCGTTTCGGCTCGAGACTTTGCCTCGCGTTCAGGCGGGTTATGGCGTGATCGTTGCGCCGGAACATATTCCGCGTTGGAGAGGGTGGCCAAAAGACGACGGGTTGTGGATCACCGATCTTGAAACCGGCCAGGCGCGACTGATTTTGAGCCTTGACGAAATCGTGCGGCAGATTGGCAAGGTAAGGCTCGAATTAGACCCAAGCAAAGGCTATTTGAGCGGTTTCCATGTCAAATGGAGCCCCGATGGCGCGCGCCTGCTCCTTCTTCTGAGGTGGCGCGAGGACGGTGCGCGACAGACCCGTAACTACCTCGTTTCGTGCGACGCAAGCGGGGCAAACGTGAAGCTTGTGGTTCACGCTCAAAACTGGGGCTTCGGACATCATCCTAACTGGTGCCCGGATAGCCGTCATGTTGTGATGAATCTTGGCCGAAGCGGCTCGGGCGGTCTGTTGGGGAAGATCGACAGGGCCTTTGCGGCGGGCCTCAGGCGGGCCGGCGTCGCCTATCACAGTCCTTCCAAAAGGCTATCTTTGGCCTTTTTAGACACTGATATCGAAGAGCCGTCTCCACAGTTCATCCCTGAAGCGCAAGGATCGGGCCATCCCTCGCTGCATCCAAACGGTAAGTTTGTCCTGACCGATGCCTACCCGAGCGAACCTGTTGCCGCGGGGGACGGTACCGCCCCCCTCAGGTGGATCAATCGCAAGACAGGGCAAGAACGCATTCTTGCCCATGTCCCTGTTCTCCCGCCGCATCGGGTCGCGGGGAATGCATGGCGGGTCGATCCTCATCCGGTCTTTGATCGCAGCGGGACCAAAGTGGTCTTCAACGCCGCTCCTGATGGCATTCGTGGCGTCTTCGTCGCTGACCTTTCCAACCTCTTGGGTAAGGCCGAAACGCGCGACTAGCGACCCACCGCACTGTCCGGTTTCAAACCGTCAAGAGAACCCTGCGAGGCTGCACCACCAGCCAAAGGCCGCCCATGGCATTGGCTTTTGATTCAGCCAAGGAGCCACAATGCATAATCCTTTCGTCGGCAGAACCGTGCCCCTCTCCGGCCCAGCCACCGACTATCTTCCCGTAACGCCGAGCGACACAACCGATCTCGGCACAGTTGCCATCGGCCTCTATGTCGAGACCGGCGGAACCCTCTCAGTCATTACCCTTGCCGGCACGACCCGGTCGATCTCTGTGCCCAACAACTTTACCGTGCCGCTTGCGGTGACGCGCGTTCGCGCCACCGGAACCACCGCGACAGGCATTCACGCAGGCGTCCTCGCATGAGGTTTACCCGTGATTTTTCAATGACGGGTCTGGGCTGGCGATTGCCCTCAAACTGGCGGGCAGCCTATGCCCGAGCCGGGGTCGAGGGTCTGCCCAGCCTCGTCCTTGATTTCGAAGCCGGGATATTCGGGGATGCACAGGGCAAAAAAACGTTTACCCAACTGATTACCTTTTCCCGCGCAAGCAGCCGCACTGCGATTGGCCCACAGGGCGAGGTCCTGACCTACGGAAATAATGCCCCTGCCTACGATTGGTCGACCGGTCGCAAAGGGCTTTCTATCATGAAAGGCGGCGGCGCGATTTCACCTGACATCGCTGACGTCCCGCTTGGGTCTTGGTGGAACCAAACTGAAGGCACGTTGATCGTCGAGGCGGCACCGACGGCCGCCATGTCGTCTTATGCCCGTCTATGGCAGGCCGATGAAGGTGTGGGCGAGAACGATCGACGTCTGGTCTATTTCGAGCCGACGAGCAATTCGCTCACTCCGCTTTCCTATACGGCGGGAAGCCAGCAGTTCAAGGTCAGCACCAGCAGCGCCACATACGGGATCAACCCAAATCAGACCCGCCGCATCGGTATCGCCTACGCCAGCAATGACTTCGCCGTAAGTATCGGCGGAGGTGCCGCGCTCAAGGACACAACCGGCAGCGTCGCGCAAAACCTGTCTGTTCTCCGGCTTGCCCGTGGTCGGACATCTGGGGCCGCCGATGTGGTGTTCTACCGGATCACCGCCTATTCCCGACGGGTGACCGACGCCGAACTTGCGCTTCTTACCGTGTAAAGCTCCATACGGGGCGGCGAGGTGCCTCCAGCGCCGCCAAGACACCGAAGGCAAAGCGCTCGACCATGTTCTCGATGGAATAGAGGTCGAGCGCGGCGCGCCCTCCTTCGACGAGCCTATCTCTGCCAATATCGTCGCCAAGAAGGGCAATGACGCGCTCGGCATAAAGTTTGGGATCGTCGGCGGGCCGGAAAATGAGCCCGTTCTTCCCATCTTCGAGATAGTCGATCTCGGGGCTGTGGAAAGGCACGTCTGTTGTGATCATCGGCACGCCGTAGGCAAAGCTGTCGAGCACCGCCAACCCAACCAGACCGGGCATGAGCCACGCCTTGGCGAGCGTGATCAGCTCGGCCTTTCGCTGTCCGAATTGTGGGCCTTCATAATGGATCCAAGGTTCCTGCCCGGCCGCTTTCCTGACCTTGTCGGCATCGGGGCCGCCCCCGATGACGATGAGATGAAAATCGGGGCAGCGCTCGCGCATCAATCGGGCGCTTTCAATCAGAAAATCGATACGCTTCTCTTCGTATAGGCCGCCAACATAGATGGCGACATTCTCGCTTCCCCCAACCAGTGTTTGCCTGAGTTTGGCTATGTTAGACACTGTCAAAGGGTCTTTCTGGCGGACGACCTGTTTCAGATCGATGGCGTTGTTGAAGGCGGTTATCCGATCCTTTGGAAATCCATACGAGGCGACAAGGTCGGCACAGCCTTCGGTATAGGCAAACCACCAATCGACCTGTCCTGCCCAGATCCGCTTGAACCGCTCTCTTAGGCCGTCTGGCCGCTGGGATTGAAAATTGCGTCCGTGTCCGAAGAAGGCAATCTTCTGCCCCCGAAGGCGCCGCCATGTTTGTAGCCAGTAGTTGGCCAAGAGGTTGTTCTGCTGTTGCACGATCACAAGATCGGCCCCGTATGTTGAGGCCCCGAGCCGCTGAGAAAGAAGGGTCTTGCCGAAGAGCCTCAGCTTTCGGAGAGGCACATCGGTCGCCCAAGGGAGAAGAACAGTGTCGTCCTTGCCGAGATCGGGATCCCCGCTGGAATAGACGAAATCATAGATCACACCATCCTGCGCCAATCGCTCGCGCAACTTCTCGTGGAACGCAGCCCTCAGGCGGAGCGAGGTCGGAAAGGCATAAACAACGCGGCGTCGGGCCTGCTGCGCGTTTCGAGGCGGGGTCATGCCAGATCCTTTATCAGTCCTGCCAAGCGATCAGAGCATGAACCCGGGTGGGGAAACAACCCAAAGTTGTGCGCGTTCCATCAAAGCCCTTTGGCAGATCGCTGGACAGAATCTGACCCATGCGGCATTGTCTCCCCAACAAGAACAGAACCTGTCGAGGGTATCCCGAAATGAATGCTCCCCGCCGCCGGCCCGTGGCGTCGCTCTGGATTGGCGACCGCCTGCATTATCTCAACCATCTTTGCCTTCTGAGCCATGTGCGGCACGGACACCCGACCACGCTTTATTGCACTGACAACGTTACCAATGTGCCCGAGGGGATCGAAGTCCGCCCCGCGACCGAGATCATGGATATCGACATGGACATCGTCGAAAAAACTTCGGCTAGTTTTCTGTCCAACGTCTTTCGCTACAAGATGATCCAGAAGACCAACGCCATTTGGATTGATTGCGATGCCTTCTGCCATCGCCCGTTCCCCGACGAGATGAACAATATCTATGCCGGCCACGGCTTTCGCGGGGCGCTGAATTGCGGGGTCGTCTATATCCCGCAAAAGGGCGAGTTGATGGACCAGCTTCTCGATTATTACGAAAACCTCCCTGACGCCCCGGCTTGGTTCAACAAGCAGCAGCGCAAGAAGCTTGAACGTCAGGACACCAGCCTGCCTCACGCCGTGCGGATCTATAATGCCGAGCGCACGGCATTCGGCCCACAAGCCTTTACCTATTTCGCCCAGCAGACGGGCGATTTTGAAAAAGCCCAGTCGTCCGATGTTCTCTATCCTGTGCCGTTTCAACTGAACGATGTGTTCTACGATCCCCACGGCCGCGTGGAGGGCCATTTCACAGATCAAACCCTCTCGGTTCATTTCTACACCAACGGAACCCGGCCATGGTGGCGCAAGAACGTCCCGCTGCCCAACTCATATGCCGCGCGGATGTGTGAAGAGATCGGGCTCGATCCGGCAGGTGCACTTGAAAGCTAGGATGCCGCTGGGGTTCGGAACTTGACCGGCCCCAATACGGGTGAAAACCTCAGAGGTGGCAACAAAGTCTCAAAGGACGGCAATGGTGTCTGAAAAGGCCGATCACAGCACCGCAACCCCGCTGGATCCCCTCGAGGTTCTGGGAAACATCGACGCCTGGAACCTGCGTCGGGAGGGAGAATGGCTAAGGTTTACCGGGCGTCTTGATCCGGGGCTTGGCCCACGAGATTATCTGCGCGATCCCGCCGGTGGCGACGTTATCGCCGTGGCCCCCGGTCCACTCTATGGGCTATTGTCGATCGGAGGCGCACGCCGCGCTGGGTTCAACACCGGGCCCGCCGCCTTTCCCCACCACATCCTCGCGCCCGGTGATCACATTGGCGCCGTTGGCCTGGAAGGGAGCGCCAGGGCCGAGCCGACTGGTGCGCTTCAAAAGCTACCACACTGTAGCCAAGATGCGCTCATCGCTCAGTCCCTTCTCAGTTGGCGGGCCGAGGGGCTGGCTGCGCTGCCCCTCTTTTTCACCCGGACAGAAACCGATAGCTCACCCACAGCGGCGGCTTTGTCCGAGGGTCTGGCCTTCGATAATCTCTTTGCAGCGGTTGATAGCCTTTGCCTCGCGGCGCAAAAGCTTGGCAAAGAGCCCAAGGTCTTGGCTGTTGGAATTGATTTCGGGGCCGAAGACACCACCTCGTCACAAGCCGAGATTGAAACCGGCCTCACGGCCTTGATGACCAAGATCGAAGCCGGGCTTCACAGACGTGGCCTTCAGCGCCCGATCTTCCTTCTGGCCTGTGAAGGCGGTCATGCAGGGGCGGCCAATCACCCGGCGATCCTCGCGCATTCGCGGCTCGGTTGGCTCAAAGACGGCCATACCATCGCAATCAGCGCCCCCGGCTACGCTTTCGATAAGGATCGCTTTGGGAGGCCCACCGATGATGCCCGCCTGCGGATGGCCAAGATGGACGCCCATGCGATCGTCGCACTTACTGCGCGTGAGGACTGGGCCTGCCCTTGTCCCCTGTTGGCCGAATATGACGACAAGGACGTTCGTGTGACGTTCAGCGCGATGGAGCCATTGGTGATCGATCCCGCGCTGACCGACGATCCCTCGGCCGGGTTTGCGATCGTCGGATCCAAAAAGCCGCTCGAGATTGTCTCGGTCCGGGTCGATCCGAAAGATCCCAGAACGATCCTTCTCAGAACCAAAACCACCATCAAGGGCGAGAAGCCGACTTTGCGATATGCCCTGCCCGGATTGGCAGACGATGGCGCGTCCAGGCGTGGCGCCATTCGCGACAGCTGGTCGGCGGACAGTGTGGGTTCTGATGTTCCCCTGCACCGCTGGGCGCTTCCCGCCGAGCTGCCGATGAACGAGGCTCCTAGATGATCGGCGTGGCCCGTGCCTTTTGATCGAAGGTCGATCGAAGGGGGCAACCTCTGCGTCATCTGGATTGATGACATGATCGACATCTTCACCTGGCGAGATGCCTTTGGGGTGACGATCCAGACCCCCAACATTGATCGCCTGATGGCCGAAGGGGTCCGCTTTGCCAATGCCTATGCGACCGTGCCTTTGTGTGCGCCGTGCCGGGCCGAGATTGCGACCGGCTTGTCGCCTTTCCGGTCGGGCATGGTCGATCTCAACCGGTTTTGGCGCGATGATGCCCCACCAACAGCGCATTGGGCCTATGATCTCCGGCAGGCCGGTTTTGTGAACTTCACCACAGGCAAGACCGACGCCAATTACAAACCGATGCCCGAGGACTACCGCCGGCTTCTCTTTCACTTTGACCCCGAGGCCAAAGACAGGGGAAGGCGCGACGGGGTCAAACACTATCTGGGCGAAAAGGGGCCGGGCGTAGCCGGGGTCAACCATCCCAACGACGACGGCTCTTTCGACCATACCTTTTATGACTTCACAGTCGCCCAGAATGCGATTGACCATCTTTCGCGCGTCGATCCCGAGCGGCGGAATTTCATCCAGCTGGGCTTCAAGCACCCGCATTACAATCTGGTTTGCCCGGACCGGTTCTATCAGATGTATGACCCGGCCCAGATCGGCTGGCCCGCAACTGCGCACCCCGACGATTTCACCGGCCCCCAACCCGGCATGGCCGTTTATGAGTTGGCCTATATCGTCAACGGCCAATGGACCCCGGAAAAGGCCGGCGATGAAGGTTGGCGGCAGGTCGTCCGCGCCTATTTTGCCGCCTGTAGCCACGTCGATCACGAGATCGGCCGCTTCATGGATGCACTGCGGTCCTCGCCCATTGGCGCGAATACCACGGTCGTTCTGCTGTCGGACAACGGCTTCAACCTCGGAACCCACGACAGCTTTCACAAGATGAGCCAGTGGGATTCGGCGGCGCACGTTCCTTTAGGGATCTGGCACGCTGGAATGAAGGGCGGCCAGACTGTCGAAATCCCTGTGTCGCTGCACAATCTGCCCAAGACTCTGATGGACATCGCGGGCCTGCCGCCACGCCCGGATTGGGTCTCCGGGCAGAGCCTTTTGCCCTTGATAGACCCGAGTTTCGGCAGTTTCGACCGAACAAAATCGCCCCTCACGACTGTTTTCGGAACCCTCTCGATCCGGCCCTCTCTCGAAGGCTATGAACACCTGCGCTATTTCCGCTATCCCAACGGTGAAGAGCACGTCTATGACGTGGTCCGCGATCCGGGCGAGACAACCAATATCGTCTCTGGCCCCGAGACTCAGTTCCTTAGGGATGAGCTGGTGCGCGCCGGACTTGATCTGGGCCTCGACCTGCGCGGCATGGAAAGCGGGAGCTCGGAGGTCAATGCACTCATGGCGATGGATGGCTCGGTCATCCTCGAAGGAGGCAGTGACGACAATCACTATTGGGCCTATGGCGAAGCCGCCGAAAAGATTGTCGAACGGCCGGACGGCGGCTTTGATACGCTCTGGTATCTTGCCGGCCCTGATGGCTACACCCTGCGTGTTCCGGCCAATATCGAAGTTGTCCGAATGGCAACCGTTGTCGCCCGCAACGAAGAGGACACTTCGGTCGGCAAGGCCGTCCGGATCGTGGCCCATCCCGACAGCGCGATCACCTTCGAATCCTCAGAGCGCGTGAGTGTCCATGTCACCGGAAGCAAGGGCGACGATGTGATGATCGGCCCGGTCTATGCGGGCGCGTTCTTTGATGGCGGCGAGGGCGATGATGTGCTGGTCGCGCGGTCGAGCCGACGCAAGGATCGCCACGAATTCCATGGCGGCCCCGGCAATGATACGCTCATCGGCGGGAATGGCCGCGATCTCCTTGATGGCGGGCCGGGGGATGACGTTATTCGTGCAGGCGATGGCTTTGCGAAGGTGTTCGGCGGTCCGGGCAACGATACGATCTCTGTCGGCAATAGCACGAGCACGATCCACACAGGGCCGGGGCGCAACTCGGTCGTGTCGGGGAAGGGAAACGACACATTTCACATTGGCCCCGGTGAGAACAGGATCACCGGCGGGCAGGGTGACAAGACCTATCAAATCGACTGGGGCGGCGTCTGCGTTATCACCGATTGGTCGCCCGGATCGGTAATTGATCTGTCCAGCTGGCCCGGCGCACCGACGATCATCGTCGAGAATGGCGCGCTAATCCTCCAATGCGGACTGTCGTTCGTCGTTCTGGAAGGGTGCGCCGATCCAGCCGCGCTGGCACCGTTTCTCAGGCTTCCGGCGACGACCTCGGTTTGAAGGCCTGCGCCAGTTTGGGATCAAACCCGAAGGCAGGCTCATATCCAAGCCGCGCGAGCGCGGGGGCATAGCCCTCGACATCGGCTATCGACGCCTCGATTGCTCGACCCAGAACAACGACCAGCTCGGGCGCGTTCTTCGAAAGCCCGGCTAGGATGCGCTCTGCGGCGCTTGGCGTTGCACGCGGGTCTGAAAGAAACAGAACATCCGGCGCTTCGCGCGAGGCCACGGCAATCGCTGAGGCGACAAACGCGGCGCCAAGCGTTTCGGACAGGATCCGAGGATTGGGGCCCGTAAAGCCGTTGCGCGATATGAGCGCCGCAAGAACCGCATGAAACCCACGATCATCTTCCTGAATTGTGATCGAGAGATCGGGTCGCAAAGCGGAAAGATGAAGCGCGTGGAAGGCACAACCAAATCCGATTTCGAGTAGCCGCACCGCATCGGGGATAATCTGCGGCAGCCGCCGCGCCAGTTTGCGTTCGAACTTGCCCGCAGAGATGGCTTTCAGCACCGGCGGCGCGAAAATGCGAGGATCGACCGGCAGCTCGATCGTTCCATTGCGAACCCATTCAAGCGGCACCTCGGCGATGATGTCGATCGGGCTGGCGGCATAGGTCCCAAGATCGCCCGCCAGCGGCTGGGCCTTGGCCTTGCGCTTTGCCTTGGCGGCGTCACCTTGCCGTTTTTCCACCTCCGACATAAGCGCCGCGATCTTCTCCTTGTCGCGCGGCTGCGGCGGCTTGGCGACGATTTGAGAAATCGGAACTGCCGAAGCCGCTGCCAGATCAGCCACGAGCTCGTGATAGGCGTCGGTCGCTTTCAACTCGGTGAGCCGCGCCTCGGCCCGCTCAACCGCAGCCCTATGCAATTCAGCAAGAACAGGATCGGCCAGCAGAATGTCGATGATCCGGTTCCGCTCGGCCGTATAGCGCAGCATCGTCTCGTCGCGGACTTCGTTGCGATCCTGCAAAGACCAGTAGTCGGAATTATACTTGTCCTTCTTGTTGTTCACGTTGCCGCGCATCTTGCGGATGGCATAGCTGTCGACCGATTTGACAGCATAGTGATTGAGCTGAACCCAATCATAACCGACCGTTCGGGTGATCGACCGCCAGCCCCGGAACTTGAAGTAATCCTCCATTGGCAGGCCCGAGCCATTCAGCCAATGCACCGTATCGGGGAAGGGCGTGTCGATATGGCGGTTCTTCATTTTCGGGCGGTGGATACCCAGCTTCCAATAGTCGGCATCGAAAGTGAAAAGGGTCTTGACCCCCCAGCCCTTGTTCCAGGTGGTCGGGGCGGCCATGAGGTATTGCTCGGTCACAGGTGCGCGCGACCATTCGACGACCCCACCAGACCCAAAAATCCGCCAGGTTACCACAATCCCGTTGGCGCCACGATCCTTTGCGGCCGAGATCAGCCCGTCGATTGTGCCGTCGCCATAGCGGATCGAAAGGAACTCGTCGGCATCAAACACCATGACCCAATCGGATTGCTGAACGATAGGCTCCGCTTGTGCATAGTTGAGCGCCGAAGGCTGCGGCTTGAGCCCTTCTGGAATGTCGTTGCGACGGTGATGGGCCAGGCCCAGCTCTTCGAGCCTGATGAGCATATCGTCGGTGCCGTCGCTGCAATCGTTGGTATAGACGACAAGGTCGGTAAACCCGACAGCTAGGTGATGGGCGACCCACTCGATCAGATATGGCCCCTCGTCCTTCATCATCGAAACGGCCGTCACCCGGCCATGCGGGCTGATGTGCTGTTTCAGCTTGAAGGGCACCGACCCAAAAAACGGCGAATAGGAGGGGTCCGCCGCTTTTTCGGGGGGATTCGCCTTGGGCTTGCGTGTCTTTTTGGCGGTCATTCTGTGTGCCGTCTTTCTGCTCGGCCCGAGACTAGCGGATGTTCGGCGCTCTGTCATGAGGCTGACGCGTTGTCACATTCGCGTTGGCCCCGATTGCAGAGAGGGCCAAGGTCGCGCAAAAGGGGCGAGATATTAGGGAATCCTCATGCTCGACGCAGCCGCACGCAGATTGATCGATCCGCCGCTCGACGCGATCGGACGCCGCCTGGCGGCGCTGGGTGTCGGGGCCGACGCGGTGACGCTGGTTGGCCTCGCAATGGGGCTGTTGTCAGCGGCGTTTATTGCGGCTGGGCTCTATTCGTTGGCGCTGGCGTTTCTCTTCGCCTCGCGGCTGGCCGATGGCCTCGACGGCGCTATCGCCCGCGCTGGCCGGTCGACCGACTTCGGCGGCTATCTCGACATAACGGCCGATTTTCTCTTCTACGGCGCTGTGCCGCTGGCCTTCATATTTGCCGATCCCGCTGCCAACGGGGCGGCGGGCGGATTTCTCCTTGCGTCTTTCTACGTCAATGGCGCGACCTTCCTTGGGTTTTCGGCTCTGGCCGAGCGCCACAAGATGAAAACCGAAGTTCACGGCAAGAAGTCGCTCTATTTCTCTGAGGGGATTCTGGAGGGGACAGAGACGATCATATTTTTTGTCCTTATTTGTCTTTTACCCGCATATTTCGCAGTTTTTGCATGGATATTTGGCGCGCTGTGTTTTGTCACGGCGGTGATGCGCGTGCTCGGTGCGCGCAAGATCTTCGGGAAGGACTGATATGCGTCTCGCACTTGCACTGGCGGCGGCTCTGGCCGCGCCTCAGGTTTCCTATGCGGCCGATCCCGCCGATTGGCCCTCGGTTCTGGCCGAGGCCAGCGGCCAGACCGTCTATTGGAATGCATGGGGCGGCTCGGACGCGACCAACGCTTTCATCGACTGGGTGGGCGATCGGGTCGAGGCCGACTATGGCGTTTCGCTTGTCCATGTGAAGTTGAGCGACACCGCCGACGCCGTGAGCCGCGTTCTGGCCGAGCGGGCAGCGGGCATCGACAAGGGCGGCGCGATTGATCTCATCTGGATCAACGGTGCCAATTTCGCGGCGATGAAATCCGAGGGGCTGCTTTTCGGCCCGTTTGCCAAAAGCCTGCCGAACTGGGCCTTTGTCGATAGCGCGGGCAAGACCGTCACCACCGATTTCACGGTGCCGACCGAAGGCTATGAAAGCCCCTGGGCCATGGCGCAGGTCGTCTTCATGCGCGATACCGCCGATCTGCCTGAGGCCCCCGGTTCGGCCGCCGAAATCCTCGATTGGGCCGCCGCCCATCCGGGCCGTTTCACCTATCCCCAGCCGCCCGATTTCCTCGGCAGCACCTTCCTCAAGCAGATGCTCGTCGATCTGACCGACGATGCCTCGGCCCTCGCCGCCGCGCCGGAAAGCGACGCCGCCTATGAGGCCGTCACCGCCCCGCTCTGGGCCTATCTCGAAGCGCTGACGCCGCATCTCTGGCGCTCTGGCCGCGCCTATCCGGCGACCGGCCCGGCGCAGCTTCAGCTGATCTATGACAACGAGATCGACCTCGCGATTTCCTTCAGCCCCGGCGAGGCCACCGCCGCGATTGCCAACGGTCTTCTGCCCGACTCCGTCCGCACCTCGGTTCTGGACAAGGGCACCATCGGCAACGCCTCTTTCGTTGCCATCCCCTACAACGCCAATGCCGCCGCAGGCGCGATGGTGGTGGCCGATTTCCTCCTCTCGCCCGAGGCGCAGCTGCGCGCGCAGGATCCGGCGATCCTAGGATATGGCACCGTGCTCGACATGGCGAAACTGTCTGACACTGACCGCGCCGCTTTTGACGCGCTCGATCTTGGCATTGCCACACTCAGCCCCGCCGAGCTTGGCTCTGCCCAGCCCGAGCCGCACCCCGACTGGATGACCCGCATCGCCGCGGACTGGCAGCGCCGCTATGGCGCAGGCCTTTAGCACGGCTTGACTCGGAACGACTGGCACGGGGAGATACCGGCATGACCCTGTCCCCCTCGCGCCTCTTCCTCTGGCTGACCGTCCTTGTCGTGGGCGGGCCGGTCCTCGCCGGAATGATCGGCGTCGTGGCGGGGGCGCTGGGCCATGTGCCGGGGCTGGAAAGCGCAATGCACGCTTCCGAAGTCTGGGGCGCGGTAGGGAACTGGCCGGGGATCGGCCGCTCCGTGGCCCTCTCGTTCTGGACCGGCCTTCTCGCCGCCCTGATTTCTCTCGCCTCGGCGACGCTCATCATGGCTGGCTGGTCCGGCACCAGATCCTTCGCCAGATTCCGCCACTGGCTCGCACCTTTTCTCGCCGTGCCACATGCGGCGGCTGCCTTTGGCATCGCCTTCCTCATCGCCCCCTCCGGCTGGATCGCCCGCGCGCTTTCGCCTTGGCCGACAGGTTGGGACAGGCCGCCCGACCTTCTGATCTTGGGCGATCCCCTTGGCCTTGCCATGGTTCTCGGCCTCGTCGTGAAGGAACTGCCATTCCTCCTTCTGATGATGATCGCGGCTCTCCCGCAGGCCAAGGCCGCCCCGTCGATGGCGGTGATCACCGCGCTGGGATATGGCCGGGCCCGAGGCTGGCTTCTAGCCGTGTTTCCAGCGGTTTATCGGCAGGTTCGTCTGCCGGTTTACGTCGTCTTCGCCTACTCCATGTCGGCCGTCGACGCCGCCCTCATCCTCGGCCCGACCACCCCGCCACCCCTCGCCATAGTCATCCTGCGCTGGGCCGCCGACCCCGACCTTTCCCTGCGCGCCCTCGCCTCCGCAGGAGCGCTTGTGCAGCTTGGAATTGTCGTGGTCGGGCTAGCGCTCTGGCGGTTGGGCGAGATCGCCGTGGCCCATCTTGGCCGAGGTCTTGCCGAAAGCGGCCAGCGCGGCGGCGAGAGAGGCGTGGAAATCGCCGGGGCCACGCTCGCCGCTACCGCCGGCAAAGCCTTCATCGCCGGCCTTGCCATCCTCGCGCTCTGGTCGGTCGCTGGCCCGTGGCCTTTCCCCGCCTTCCTCCCCGAAACTCTTACGGGCCGCATCTGGGCAAGCCACAGCACGGCGCTCCTCGAGAGCGGCATAGCGACCCTTCTCTTGGCCCTTACCGTGGTTGCCATCGCCCTTTCCCTCGCCCTCGGCAGCCTCGAGGCCAAGCCCTCCCGCCGCCTTCTTGCGGCACTCATCTACCTTCCCCTGATCGTCCCGCAGGTGACCTTCCTGCCAGGCCTTCAGGCCGCCTTCCTGAAGATCGGCCTTAGCAGTGGCGCCCTCCCTGTCGGCCTGACGCATCTGGTCTTCGTCCTGCCCTACCTTCTTCTGGTGCTCGCCGACCCTTACGACGCCCTCGATCCCCGCTACCGCACCGTCGCCGGGGGCCTCGGCCTTTCGCCCGCGCGCCAGTTCTGGCGCCTGCGCCTGCCGCTCCTCCTCACGCCGATCGCCGGAGCCGTCGCCGTCGGCATGGCTGTCTCCATCGGGCAGTACCTGCCAACTCTTCTAGCCGGCGGCGGACGTGTGCCCACGCTCACGACCGAAGCTCTGGCCCTCGCCGCGGGGGGCGACCGGCGGGTGATCGGCGCCTATGGGCTGGCGCAGGCCATGGCCGCGCTGGCGCCCTTCGCGCTGGCGCTTTTTCTGCCGCGCATCGTCTGGCGCAATCGGCGGGGGATGCTGCATGGCTGAACCGTTAAACCTGAAAACCCTCGCGATTTCCGCAGGCGCGACTCCCATCGTCTCGGTCAGCCTGACCGCCGGCCCCGGCGAGATCACGACCCTCATGGGCCCCTCGGGCTCTGGCAAATCAAGCATCCTCGCCGCGATCACCGGCACACTTCCCGAAGGCTTGTCAGCCACCGGCGATATCCTTTTGGGCACCCAGAACCTTGCCACACTCCCCGCCTGGAAGCGGCGCATCGGCATCCTCTTTCAGGACGACCTCCTGTTCCCGCACCTCTCGGTTGGCGGCAACCTCGCCCTTGGTCTCGCGCCGGGCGGCACCCGCGCCGAGCGGCGGGGCAGGGTCGAGCGGGCGCTCGCCGAGGTTGGGCTAGAGGGCTTCGCCGACCGCGATCCGGCGACCCTCTCGGGCGGCCAGAAGGCGCGGGTGGCGCTGATGCGGGCTCTCCTGTCGGAGCCTCGGGCGCTCCTGCTTGATGAACCCTTCGGTTCGCTCGACGCCGAGCTCCGTTCGCAAATCCGCACGCTTGTCTTCGATCACGCCAAGGCGCGTTGCCTGCCGACCCTCCTCGTCACCCACGACCCGCAAGACGCCGAAGCCGCAGGCGGGCCGGTGATCCGCCTGCGCTAATCGAGCGTCTGGCGATAGCGTCTGAGCGCAATCAGCACGATCACCGCCATGATGATCCCGATCCGCCAAAGGTCGGTCGCGATATCGGCCATCTCGGCCCCCTTGAGCATGACCTTCCGAACCAGCCGCAGGAAATGCGTGGCGGGGATCGCCGAGCCGATCGCCTGCGCCCATCCGGGCATCCCCGCGAAGGGAAACATGAAGCCCGAAAGGAGGATCGTCGGCAAAAGCGTAAAGAACGAAATCTGCATCGCCTGCATCTGGCTCCGCGCGATGGTCGAAATCAGAAAGCCGAGGGCGAGATTAACGATGATATAGAGATTGAAGCCGACAAAGAAGGCGAGCGGGCTTCCAAGAAACGGAACATCGAACAGGATACGAGCAGCGGCGAGAAAGACGCCGGTCTGCACATAGCCCACGAACACATAGGGAAAGATCTTGCCAAGCATGACCTCGCCCGGCCTGACCGGGGTCGAGATCAGGGTCTCCATCGTGCCACGCTCGGTCTCTCGGACGATGGCGACAGCGGTGATCATCACCATCGTCATCGACAGGATGATCGCCAGAAGGCCGGGGACGATATTGGTCGAGGTTTGGCCCTCGGGGTTGAACTGGCGATGCACGACCACGCTGAAGGGTGGCGGCGAACTTGCCGCATAGGTCAGGGCGCCGCTCAGGGTCTCGGAAATGGCGGTGGTGACAATCCCGCTGATGGCCGCAACGGCGCCTCCGGCGGCGGCCGGATCAGAGGCATCGGCAGCAAGCAGTATCTGGGGCGAATGGCCCCGCACCACATCGCGCTCGAAATCGGGCGGGATCACCACGACGAAACTCGCCGTGCCGTCGCGCAGGGCGCGGTCGCCTTCTTCGGCGCTGGTCACGATGCCTTCGACCTCGAAATAGCCGGAGGTCTGCATCCCCATCAGGATCGCCCGGCTCGCCGGCCCATCGTCGGCCATCTCGACCAAGGTCGGCAGGTGCCTCGGGTCGGAATTGATCGCATAGCCGAACAAGAGGAGCTGCATGATCGGCACGCCGATCATCATGGCAAAGGTGATGCGGTCGCGCCGCATCTGGATGAACTCCTTGACCAGAACGGCACGGAAACGGGCGAGGGAAAAGCGCATCACGCCTGCCCTCCGCTGCCGAAATTGTCTTGCGAATGCGCCATGAGGTAGATGAAAGCCTCTTCAAGCCCCGCTTCCTTGCGGGTCCAGTCGTGAGTCTTCTTGGCCGTTTCGCGCTCGGCCACCTTTTCAAGCGCCGCTGTGTCGATGCCCGAGACATGCAGCACCGTGCCAAACCGCGCGACCTGCCCGACACCGGGATCCTTGCGAAGCGCGGCCTCGAGGGCGCCAAGCTCTGGTCCTTCAACCAGCCATGTCGACAGGCCCACCATCGACGGGATCTCGCGGGCAAGCCCGTCGATCAGCTTTTTGCCATAGGCGATATAGGCGATGTAATCGCACTGAACCGCCTCATCCATGTAGTGGGTCGAGACCAGAACCGTGACGCCCTTGCCGGCGAGGCGACGTATCTCGTCCCAGAAATCCCGCCGCGCCTTGGGATCGACACCGGCGGTCGGCTCATCGAGGAGAAGCACCTCAGGCTCGTGGATCATGCAAGCCGCGAGCGCCAGCCGCTGCTTCCAGCCGCCCGAAAGCGTCCCGGCAAGCTGCTTGGCGCGATCCGCCAGCCCCAGATCTTCAAGCGCCTTGTCGACCCGCGCCTTGCGGTTCGTCATCTTGTACATCCGCGCCACGAAATCGAGGTTTTCGCGGATCGTCAGGTCCTCGTAGAGCGAGAACTTCTGCGTCATGTAGCCGATGTTTTCCTTGATCTGCCCCGACTGCTGCAGGATGTCGAAGCCAAGGCAATCTCCCTCGCCCGCATCGGGCGTCAGAAGGCCGCACATCATGCGGATCGTCGTCGTCTTTCCGCTGCCGTTGGGGCCGAGAAAGCCATAGATCGAACCCTTTGGGACGACCATCTCTAGATTGTCGACGACCCTGCGCCCGCTGAAACTCTTGGTCAGCCCCCGAACCGAGATCGCGTGTTCGCTCATGGCTTGGGCCAGACGCTGACAGGCTGGCCCGGCAAAAGGCCCGCGGGATCGTCAAGAAAAGCCTCGGCGCGGAACACGAGGCGGCTGCGCTCGTCGCGGCTATAGAGGATCGGCGGGGTATATTGCGGCGTCGAGGCAAGGCGCGTGATGCGCGCCGTGAGGCCCTCCGGGCAGCCCTCGCACTCGACCTCATAGAGATCGCCCAAAGCGATCCCCGCGCGATCGGCTTCGGGGACAAAGAACAAGACTTTCATGTGATCGGGTGGCAGGAGAGAGAGGACAGGTGCAACTGCTCCGACAAGTTCGCCCTTGTCAAAATAGACGCGGTCAACCGTTCCCGCGTCGGGCGCTGTCACCTCGCGGTCGGCCAGCGCCGTCTGCGCTTCGGCCAACTCGGCCTTGGCCGCATCAAGCGCGGCCTCGGCAGCGATGCGCTGCGCGTCGCGTGCCGGAAGTTCGGCCACCGCAAGCTGAGCGCGAAGCTGGGCGACACGGGCATTGGCGCTGTCGAGCATAGCTTGATCGGCATCCACCTTGGCCTGCGGCGCCAGCCCGCGTGAGAAGAGTTCGGCCGAACGCTGGGCGTTGGTGGCGGCGAGGGTCTGGTCGGCTTCGGCCTGCTGCAGGCTCGCGCGAACCACATCAATCTCGGCCCCGCGCCCGCCGGTTTGCAGGTTCTCCAGATTGGCCTCGGCGATCGCCACCCGCGCTTGGGCTGCGGCCAGAGCGTTGATCTGATGCGTGTTCTCGATGAGGAACAGGGTCTCACCGGCCTCGACAACATCGCCTTCGGCCACCCGCACCTCGGTCAACTTGCCCGGCGCAGCGGCAGAGAGATAGACGAAATCCCCTTCGAGATAGCCGTTGTAGATCAAGGCGCTGGTTTCATCTCCACCGGGCCAGAGCGCGGTGAGGGCCGACAGGATCGTGGCTAGGAATTCACTCATGAAACACCGTCTTTCTCGGGCGCAAGGCCCGCAAGCAAAATGGTCAGGTGGTTGTCGATCAGGCGCTCGATTTGCAGCCCGCCCTTGGGCTTCAAATCGAAAACCTCGTCCAGCATGACGTGAACGAGGATCGGCCCGACCACGGACCGCACCGTCATTTCAGGATCGACCTTGCGGATGAACCCGCCTTCGACGCCCTTGGCGATAAGCGTGGTCAGGGCAGGCACGGCCTTGTCTAGAACTGCGCGGCGATACATCTGCGCGATCTCGGGCGCGGCCACCGCCTCGTGGATGATGATGCGGGGCACCGCGAGCAGGTCGGCATCGCGCAGGCGGGCAGCAAACATCCGCAGGATCTGCGCGATCAACGGGCGGGGATCACCGCTGAAGCTCGAAATATGGCTGAGGGCGGTCTGGGCGACAGGCGATATCGCCCGCTCGACCAGCCCTTCGAGAATCGCGGCTTTTGACGGGAAGTAGAGATAGACCGCCCCTTTCGACAGGCCCGCGCGGGTGGCGATTTCCTGAACGGTCGTTGCGGCATAGCCCTTTTCTGCAAAAAGGGCGATGGCGGCGTCCAAGACCTCGTCGGGCCTTGCATCGGCACGGCGGCGGAATTTGGGGGCAGGGGAGTCGGTGGCGTCCATGGGTTGATAACTAACTGACTGGTCGGTTAGTTGGCAAGCAGATTCGGTTTTCCACCGGATTCGGCGCTAGGGCTTCAGGAGGCTGGTGAAGAACTGCTCGAGATAAAGCTCAGCGCCGGGGAAGGGATCTTTCCCGCCCAGAACCGCATTCACCTGGGTGTCGAAATCGGCATAGTGCTGCGTCAGCGCCCAGATCGAGAAGATCAGGTGATAGGGATCGACTTCCTTGATCTTTCCGGCGGCGATCCAGTGGCGGATAACCTTGGCCTTCTCGTCGACCAGCGTCTTCAGATCGCCTTTCAGCGCATCCTCGATGCGGGGGGCGCCTTGCAGGATTTCCCCTGCGAAGAGGCGGCTTTCGCGGGGGTAATCCCGCGCCATGGCTAGCTTGCGGCGGACATAGTCGAGGATTTCGGGCAAGGCCCTGCCGTCGTCATTCAGCGCCCGCAACGGATCGAGCCAGGTGTCGAGCAGGCTGTTCAGAAGCTCGAGATAGATCGCTTCCTTGGAGGGAAAATAGTAGAGCAGGTTCGGCTTCGAAAGCCCCGCCGCCTCGGCGATCTTGTCTACGGTCGAGCCGCGAAATCCGAACTGTGAAAAAACGTCCAGCCCGGCCTCAAGGATGGCGGAGCGGTTCTTCTCCTGGATGCGGGTCCGCGGGGCGCTTTTCGTCATGCTCAAACCTTGGTCACTTGTGCCCAACATGGCGTCATCCGCGAAAGTGGCAAGCGAATTGGCCGCCGATCTCGCGGAAAACTTGACTGGTGGTTCACCTCTGCTAGCGTGCCTTTGACCACTTGGTCAAATCAAGCTTTTTCGCAGGCGCACCAAGACTGCCGCGACGACAGGAGGATGGCCCGATGCCCGCACCCGGAGAAAACCTCAAGATCAACGGCGAACGGCTTTGGGACAGCCTGATGGAAATGGCCAAGATCGGTCCCGGCGTTGCCGGCGGCAACAACCGCCAGACCCTGACCGATGAAGACGGAGAAGGCCGCCACCTGTTCCAGCGCTGGTGCGAGGCGGCCGGCATGACCCTGGCGGTTGACGAGATCGGCAATATGTTTGCCCGCCGCGAAGGGACAGATCCCGAGGCCCTGCCGGTCTATATCGGCAGCCACCTCGATACCCAGCCCACGGGTGGCAAGTATGATGGCGTTCTCGGTGTTCTCGGTGGGCTTGAAGTGATCCGCACGATGAACGACCTCGGGATCAAGACCAAGCACCCCATCGTCGTCACCAACTGGACCAACGAGGAAGGCACCCGCTTTGCCCCGGCGATGCTGGCCTCGGGCGTTTTCACCGGCAGGCACGGCCTTGATTGGGCCTATGACCGCGTTGATGCCAAGGGCAAGCGCTTTGGCGACGAGTTGGAGCGGATCGGCTGGAAGGGCCCCGAGAAGGTCGGCCAGCGCAAGATGCACGCGATGTTCGAGTTGCATATCGAGCAGGGGCCGATCCTCGAAGCAGAGGGAAAAGAGATCGGCGTTGTCACCCACGGGCAGGGCCTGCGCTGGATCGAATGCACGGTGACGGGCAAGGACAGCCACACCGGATCGACGCCCATGCATATGCGGAAAAACGCGGGCCGCGGCCTTGCCCTCATCACCGAGCTTGTCCACGAGATCGCCATGAAGAACCAGCCGGGTGCGGTGGGCGCAATCGGCCATATCGACGTCTATCCCAACAGCCGCAACGTGATCCCCGGCAAGGTTGTCTTTACCGTGGATATGCGCTCGCACCTGCCCGACAAGCTGCACGGGATGGTCGACGAGTTGATGGCGCGCGCGCCGGGGGTGTGCGAGACAATAGGCGTGAGTTTCGAGGCCAAGATCGTCGGCCAGTTCGAGCCGCCCGCCTTCGACGAGGGCTGTGTTGCTGCCGTGCGAAACGCCGCCGAGCGCCTCGGCTATAGCCACATGGATATCATCTCGGGCGCAGGCCATGATGCCTGCTGGATCAATGACGTCGCGCCCACCGCGATGATCATGTGCCCCTGCGTCGACGGGTTGTCGCACAACGAGGCCGAAGAGATCAGCCCCGACTGGGCGGCGAAGGGGACGGATGTGTTGATGCACGCTGTGTTGGAAACGGCCGGGATCGAGAGTTAGGGCAAGGCCGGGGGCTAGCCCCCGGACCCCCAGAGTATTTCAGGCCAAAAGAAATAGGGGCCAAGGCCGGGCCAGGATAGGGAGAGAGCCATGACCACAGTCATCAAGAACGGCACCATCGTGACCGCCGATCTGACCTATAAGGCCGATGTCCTGATCGAGGGCGGGCGGATTATCGAGATCGGGCAGGGGCTCAAGGGCGGCGAGGTGCTCGACGCCACGGGCTGTTATGTGATGCCGGGCGGGATTGATCCGCACACGCACCTCGAGATGCCGTTCATGGGCACCTATTCGAGCGACGATTTCGAAAGCGGCACGCGCGCGGCGCTGTCGGGCGGGACGACGATGGTGGTCGATTTCGTGCTGCCGGGGCAGGGGCAGGGCCTCGTTGATGCCATGCAGATGTGGCACAACAAATCGACCCGCGCCAATTGCGACTATTCCTACCACATGGCGGTGACATGGTGGGGCGAGAAGGTCTTTGACGAGATGGAGACCGTCGTCCGCGACAAGGGCATCAACACCTTCAAGCATTTCATGGCCTACAAGGGCGCGCTGATGGTGAACGACGACGAGATGTATGCCTCGTTCCAGCGCCTCGGCGAATTGGGGGCGACAGCCCTTGTTCATGCCGAGAACGGCGATGTGGTGGCCGAGCTTTCGGCCAAGCTCTTGCGCGAGGGCAATACCGGACCCGAGGCCCATGCCTATTCCCGCCCGCCGCAGGTCGAGGGCGAGGCCACCAACCGCGCCATCATGATCGCGGACATGGCGGGCGTGCCGCTCTATGTGGTGCATACCTCTTGTGAGGAAGCGCATGAGGCGATCCGGCGGGCGCGGATGCAGGGCAAGCGCGTTTGGGGCGAACCTTTGATCCAGCACCTGACGCTGGATGAAAGCGAGTATTTCAACGCCGACTGGGATCACGCGGCCCGCCGCGTGATGAGCCCCCCGTTCCGCAACAAGAAGCATCAGGACAGCCTTTGGGCCGGCCTGCAATCCGGCAGCCTCTCGGTCGTGGCGACCGACCACTGTGCCTTTACCACCGATCAAAAGCGGTTTGGCGTGGGCGATTTTACCAAGATCCCCAACGGTACCGGCGGCCTTGAGGATCGGATGCCGATGCTCTGGACCCAAGGCGTCGGCACCGGGCGGCTCACGCCCAACGAGTTTGTCGCCGTGACCTCGACCAATATCGCCAAGATCCTCAATTGCTATCCCCGCAAGGGCGCGGTTCTGGTGGGGGCGGATGCCGATCTTGTGGTCTGGGATCCCGAGAAGGAAAAGACGATTTCCGCCAAGGCCCAGCAATCGGCCATCGACTATAACGTGTTCGAGGGCCACAAGGTGAAGGGCCTGCCGCGCTTTACGCTCACCCGTGGCAAGGTCGCTGTGCATGACGGCGAGATCCGCACTGAAGAGGGCCACGGCCAGTTCGTTGCCCGCCAGCCGAATGCGGCGGTGAACAAGGCGCTGAGCACCTGGAAAGAGCTGACCTCGCCGCGCCCGGTCGAGCGCAGCGGGATACCGGCGAGCGGCGTTTGACCTGACCAAAGACCATAAGAAGAAGGCCCAATGAACCAACCCGTCATCTCCGCCGCGCACCTCGATCTGACGTTCCAGACGAACGACGGGCCGGTTCATGCGCTCCGCGATGTGTCGCTCGATATCGGCAAGGGCGAGTTCGTCTCGTTCATCGGCCCCTCGGGCTGTGGCAAGACGACCTTTCTGCGCTGTATCGCGGGGCTGGAAGAGCCGACGGGCGGGACGCTCACGGTCAATGGCCTTTCGCCCGATGCCGCCCGGCGGAGCCGCGCCTATGGCTATGTGTTTCAGGCGGCGGGGCTTTATCCGTGGCGGACCATCGGCGGCAATATCCGCCTGCCGCTCGAGATCATGGGCTTTTCCAGGGAGGAACAGGCCGAGCGGGTGAAGCGCACGCTAGAGTTGGTTGACCTTGCGGGGTTTGAGAAGAAGTTCCCCTGGCAGCTGTCGGGCGGGATGCAGCAGCGGGCATCGATTGCCCGCGCGCTGGCGTTCGACGCCGATATTCTGTTGATGGACGAACCTTTCGGCGCGCTCGACGAGATCGTGCGCGACAGGTTGAATGAAGAGCTTCTCAAGCTCTGGGATCGCACCGGCAAGACCATCGGGTTTGTCACCCATTCGATCCCCGAGGCGGTCTATCTCTCGACCAAGATCGTGGTGATGAGCCCGCGTCCGGGCCGGATCACCGATGTGATCGAAAGCACCCTGCCGCGCGAGCGCCCGCTCGATATTCGCGACAGCGCCGAGTTCATCGCCATCGCCCATCGCGTCCGTGATGGCCTCAGGGCTGGGCATATTGATGACTGAGGCGCGCGCATGAAGGCTTTGGGCCCCATCCTCGCGGTCGTCGCGGCGATCATCGCGCTGTGGTATGCGGCGGCGGTGCCGATGAACATCCAGGAGGTTCTGACGCAGGCCGAACGCGCGGGCGCGGTGGTCGAGCCGGAAGGCGCGATGAACCGGCGTGATGTGAGCCGCTTTGCCCTTGTTCTGAAAAACGCGGATCACCTCGCCGAAAGCTGGAGCATGGAGCGCGCCCGCCTGCCCGCGCCGCATCAGGTGGTGAAGGAGCTTTGGGCCTCGACCTGGGATGAAGAGATCAACGGTCGGCGCGGGATCGTGAAATCGGGGAGCCTGTCGAACCGGTCGCTGATCTATCACGGCTCGATCACGCTGGGCGCGACCATCGTCGGTTTCCTGATCGGTTCGGGCCTTGGCATCCTCTTGGCCGTTGGCATCGTCCACAGCAAGACGATGGATATGTCTGTCATGCCTTGGGCGATTGTCAGCCAGACGATCCCTATCGTCGCTTTGGCGCCGATGATCATTGTCGTGCTCTATTCCATCGGGGTCGAGGGGCTTTTGCCCAAGGCGGTGATCAGCGCCTATCTGAGCTTCTTTCCGGTCGTCGTCGGCATGGTGAAGGGCTTGCGTAGTCCAGACGCCATGCAGACCGACCTGTTGCGGACCTATGGCGCCAGCAAGCCTCAGGCCCTTTGGAAGCTGCGCCTGCCGGCGTCGGTTCCGTATCTTTTTGCCTCGCTCAAGATTGGCATCGCGGCAAGCCTTGTGGGCGCGATCGTCGGTGAACTTCCGGTTCAGCGCGGTGGGCTCGGCGCGCGGATGCTGGGCGGGAGCTATTATGGCCAGACCGAACAGCTTTGGGCGGCGCTCCTCTTTGCCGCGGCGATGGCGGCGATCCTCGTCTGGCTGATCGGCTGGATCGAGGGCAAGACGCTGCGGCGGATGGGGGTCACGCCATGATCCTCGTTTTTGCAGCTGTTGCCGTCTGGATCGGCGCATGGGCCTTCAATGGCTGGCTTGCCAATGGCCGCTTCTCGGGCCTCGCCTCGGTGCGCCTTGCCGTGCCGCTGATCTTCGGCGCGACGGTGATTGTCGTCTGGGAAATGATCGTGAGGGGACTTGCCGTTCCGGCGGTGATCCTGCCGCCGCCCAGCACTATCGTTGGGGCCTTCTTCGGCAATTTCGGCATCCTCTGGCCCGACTTTGTCCAGACCTTCGCCAAGGGCGCCCTCGGCGGCTATGTGATCGGCTGTGGCGCGGCGCTTCTGACGGCGATCCTTGTCGATCGCTACGATTTCCTGCGCCGTGGGCTCTTGCCAGTAGGCAGTTTCATGGCCGCATTGCCGATCGTTGGCACCGCACCGATCCTCGTGATGTGGTTCGGCTTTGACTGGCAATCGAAGGCGGCCGTGGTGGTCGTCATGGTGTTTTTCCCGATGCTGGTGAACACGGTCGCGGGCCTGCGCGACACGAGCGCCATGCAGCGCGATCTGATGCGGACCTATGGGGCGAGCTATTGGCAGACGCTCTTCAAGCTGCGCTTCCCTGCGGCGCTGCCGTTCATTTTCAATGGCCTCAAGATAGCCACCACGCTCGCCTTGATTGGTGCTATCGTTGCGGAATTCTTCGGCTCTCCGACAAGGGGCCTCGGCTTCAGAATCTCCACCTCGGTCGGCACCCTGGCCCTCGACGTTGTCTGGGCGGTGATCGTCGTCGCGGCGCTGACCGGAACAGCATTTTACGGAGCCGTCGCATGGCTCGAACGGCGGATGACCTTCTGGCATCCCTCGCAACGCAAATAAGAATACCGGCCGCAAAAAAGGCCGGAGGTATCAAGCAAACCTGACAAGGAGGTCAGACAAATGAAGAAGTTGGTAAGCACGGCGGCCCTTGCTGCCGTATTGGGCGCCCCGGCATGGGCGGCCGATGACGTGACGCTTCAGCTGAAGTGGGTCACGCAGGCTCAGTTCGCGGGCTATTATGTCGCCCTCGATCAAGGCTTTTATGACGAGGAGGATCTGAATGTGAAGATCCTCGCCGGTGGCCCCGACATTGCTCCGGGCCAAGTCCTTGCCGGTGGCGGCGCCGACGTCATGATCGACTGGCTCCCCTCCGCACTTGCGGCCCGCGAAAAGGGCCTGCCGATCGTCAACATCGCCCAGCCGTTCAAAACCTCGGGCCTGATGCTCACCTGCTGGAAAGACACCGGCATCACCGGACCACAGGATTTCCGCGGCAAGACCATCGGCGTCTGGTTCTTTGGCAACGAATATCCGTTCCTGAGCTGGATGAGCCAGGAAGGCATCCCGACCGACGGCGGCGACAATGGCGTGACGGTCCTCAAGCAGGGCTTTAACGTCGATCCGCTCTTGCAACGGCAGGCCGACTGTATCTCGACCATGACCTACAACGAGTTTGGTCAGGTTCTGGATGCAGGTGTCAGCACCGACGAGCTTGTGACGTTCAAGTATGAGGATGTGGGCGTCGCGACCCTTGAGGACGGGCTCTATGCGCTGGAAGCAAACCTTGCTGATCCGGCCTTTGCCGATCGCATGGTTCGGTTCGTCCGCGCCTCGATGAAGGGTTGGAAATGGGCCGAAGAGCATCCCGAGGATGCGGCGATGATCGTGCTCGACAATGACGAGACCGGCGCGCAGACCGAGGCGCATCAGGTCCGGATGATGGGCGAGATCGCCAAGCTGACCGCCGGATCGAACGGCACGTTGGACGAGGCGGACTACAACCGCACCGTCCAGACCCTTCTGGCGGGTGGTTCGGATCCGGTCATCACGATGGAGCCGGTCGGTGCCTGGACCCATGCCATCACCGACGCCGCTCTGAACTGAGCCGCAAGGAAATGAAGGAAGCGCCCCGCCTTTGGCGGGGCGTTTTCGTTTGGATCGCCTGCGCCGATCCAAAGGCCTCCGGCGGGAGTATTTGGGGCCAAAAGAAAGGTTTTTGTTGTCGGGGCCGTGCGCCGCTGTATGGAGGGCGGGCGAACAGGAGCGGAGTTTCCCATGGCCTATTTGCTGGGGGTTGATACCGGCGGGACCTATACCGACGCGGTGGTCATCGACGAGGCGGCGGATCGGGTGATCGCCAGCGCAAAGTCGCTGACCACGCGGCCTGATCTGGCCTTGGGCGTGGGCCGGGCCATTGATGCGGCGATTGCCGAAGCGGGGGTTGCCCCTTCCCAGATCGCCATGGTGTCGCTCTCGACCACCTTGGCCACGAACGCGCTTGTCGAAGGGCAGGGCGGGCGCGTGGCGCTGGTGTTCATCGGGTTTGACGAGAAAGAGCTGAACCGTGCGGGCCTGATGGAGGCGCTGCATGGCGATCCGGTGATCCGCCTTTCAGGGGGGCACAGCCATTCGGGCAGCGAAGTGGTCCCGCTTAACCTCGAAGCCTTAGAGGAAGCATTGCGCGGATTGCCGAAGGGAATCACCGGTTTTGCTGTGGCGGCAAGCTTTGCAACCCGCAATCCGGCGCATGAGGTGGCTGCGCGGGAGGTGATCCGGCGGGTGACGGGCAAACCTGTGACATGTTCGCACGAGCTTTCTTCGGCGCTGGGCGGGCCCAAGCGGGCGTTGACCGCCGTGTTGAATGCCCGGCTTATCGGTTTGATCGCGCGGCTCATTCAGGCTTGCGAGGATCACCTGCGCCAGATCGGCGTCGATGCGCGGCTCATGGTTGTGCGCGGCGACGGGGCGCTCGTTTCGGCGGCGCTGGCGCGGGAGAAGCCCATCGAGACGATCCTGAGCGGCCCGGCTGCGTCGATCGCCGGGGCAAGTTGGCTCACTGGCGAGGCCGATGCGCTGGTGAGCGATATTGGTGGCACGACGACCGACATCTGCCTTCTGCGCGATGGCCGTCCGGCGATTGATCCGCAGGGCGCCCGGGTTGGGCCCTATCGGACGATGGTTGAGGCTGTGGCGATGCGGACCTGGGGCCTCGGTGGCGACAGCGAGGTGCATCTGACGGCTGGCTTGGAAGGCAATCTGCGGCTGGGGCCCAAGCGGGTCATGCCGATTTCGCTTCTGGCGCGGGATCATCCGCAGGTGGTTCACAAGGCGCTCGATCTGGCGCTGGCGACCGGGTTGCCTTCGGAGGACGGCGGGCGCTTTGTGGTTCCGGTGTGGAACGAGATGCCCGAGGGGCTCGATGCGCGGGAAGAGGCGATTGCGCTCAGGCTTGCGGTCGGGCCGCTCAAGCTCGGCGATGCGGTAAAATCGCGGATGGAAGGGCCGGCGCTGTCGCGGCTTGTGGCGCGGGGGCAGGTGATGATGGCGGGGATCACGCCGTCGGATGCCTCGCACGTTCTGGGGCGGGTTGATGCCTGGGATGCCGGGGCGGCGGAAAAGGCGCTGCGGCTCTTCTCGTTCCGGCGCAAAGGCAGCGGCGACCGGGTGGCCGAAAGCGCCGAGGCGCTGGCCGCCAAGATCATCGACCAACTCACGCGCCAGACCGTTGCCTGCCTTCTCGAAGCGGCTTTCGCCGAGGACAGCCGCGATTGGGCCGATCCTGCCGGATTGGCCGACCATCCCCTGACGTTGGCCGGTCTCGACCGGCATCAGGGTGTCGTCAGCCTCAGCCTCAACCTCGGGGTTCCGGTGATCGGCCTCGGTGCTTCGGCCCCGTCCTATTATGGCGCGGTCGGTGAGCGGCTGAACACGCGGATGATCCTGCCAGAGCACGCGGGCGTGGCCAATGCCATTGGCGCGGTCGTCGGCCAAGTGGCAATGCGCGCGAGCGGGACGGTGACGTCGCCGGGGCCGGGCATTTTCGTGGCCCACCTCGGCGCGGGCCCGCAGCAGTTCGGCGGGCGCGACGAGGCAATCGCGGCGCTGACATCCGAGCTGCAAGCGGATGCGACGGCCCGCGCAAGGGCGGCAGGTGTTGAAGAGATTCGTATCAAGGCCGAGAGCGAGGTCCGCGAGGTCGAGATCGAGGGCCAGCCGATGTTTATCGAGGCCACGGTCCGCGTGACCGCGCAGGGGCGCCCCCGGATCGCCCAGAGCCAGTGAGAAGGGCATAGACCGCCCGATTGTCATGCGCTAACAGTGCCGCAAATCTGCTCTGCTGGGGCGTGAGAAATGAGGTATCCATGGCTATTCGTGTCACCGTCTGGGGCGAGAACGTCCACGAGCAGACCAACAAGATCGTTGCTGGTCTTTATCCCAAGGGGATGCATGGCTGTATCGCCGAAGGGTTGAACGAAGACGCCGGGATCACCGCGACCACGGCGACCCTTCAGGAGCCCGAGCACGGCCTGACCGCCGCGCGCCTTGCCGAGACCGACGTTCTGATCTGGTGGGGCCATGCCGCGCATGGCGATGTGGCCGACGAGGTGGTCGAGCGGGTGATCGAGCAGGTCTGGGCGGGAATGGGCCTGATCGTCCTGCACTCGGGCCATTTCGCCAAAGTCTTCAAGCGGCTCATGGGCACGCCCTGCAACCTCTCGTGGCGCGAGGCGGGCGAGCGCGAGCGGCTTTGGGTAGCCTCGCGGAGCCATCCGATTGCGGCGGGCCTGCCGGATCACTTCGAGATTGAAAACGAAGAGATGTATGGCGAGCCCTTCGGTATCCCCGAGCCGATGGAAACCGTCTTTATCAGCTGGTTTCAGGGCGGTGAGGTGTTCCGCTCGGGCGTGACCTACCGGCGCGGTGCGGGCAACGTTTTCTATTTCCGCCCCGGCCACGAAGCCTATCCGACCTATTTCGATGCCAACGTGCGCCGCGTTCTCAAGAACGCCGTGAAGTGGGCGCACAACTCCGCGCCGCGCCTGACCGGCGTAACCGACGCGCCGAACGTGCCGATCAATGAGGCGCTCGAACCGCTCGAAGAGCGCGGGCCGCGCCTGCATCACGATGGTGAAGAGGGCTTCAGATGAGCTTGCGTGTTCTGATCGTCGGCACCGGCGGTATGGCCAATGCCCATGCTGAAGCCTTTGCCGCCATTGAGGGCGTCGAAGTGGTCGGCGGGGTCGATACGAGCCCCGAGCGCCTCGCCGCGTTCTGCGACAAGCACCAGATTCCCAATCGGTTCGCATCCCTCGACGAGGCTCTGGCTTGGGGCCAGTTCGATGCCGCAACCAACGTGACCCCCGACGCCGTGCACCATCGCACGACGATGCCGCTTCTCGCGGCGGGCAAGCACGTCATGTGCGAAAAGCCCCTCGCAGCCAATCGCGCTGACGCCGAAGAGATGGCCGACGCCGCCGAGGCGGCGGGCGTGGTGAACATGGTCAACCTGACCTACCGCAACGTGCCTGCGCTGATCCACGCCGCGCGGCTGGTGGCGGAAGGCGCAATCGGCGAGGTCCGTCACTTTGAGGCCGCCTACCTGCAAAGCTGGCTCACCCAGCCCGCATGGGGCCATTGGGACAAGGAAAGCCAATGGCTCTGGCGGTTGTCGACGGCGCATGGATCAAAGGGTGTTCTGGGCGATATCGGGGTTCATATCCTCGACTACGCAACCTTCGTAGCAGGGAGCCCGGCAGAAACCGTCAGCTGCCGCCTCACCACTTTCGACAAGGCGCCCGGCGGGCGGATCGGGGATTATACCCTCGACGCCAACGACAGCTTCAATATGCACCTTAAGTTGGCGAACGGTGCGGTCGGGGTCGTCCACGCAAGCCGCATGGCTTCGGGGCATTTGAACGACCTGTCGCTTCGCATCTACGGGACCAAGGGCGGCCTCGATGTTCGCTATGAGAACAACGTGAGCCTCCTGCGCGGCTGCTTGGGCGAAGATATGCCTGCCGCGAAATGGACCGATATCGAGACACCGCCTGTCGAGACCAACTATCAGCGGTTCATCGCCGCGATCCGCGAGGGCCGCACAGAGCGCCCCGATTTCCGCCGCGGTGCCCAGTTGCAGGCCGTCCTTGATCTAGCCGAAGACTCGGATCGCCAAAACGGCTGCTCGCTGAGCCTCTGACCCCTGTTAAGCCCCTCTCAACCCGGCGCTGATAGACCTGTCGCTGGGTGAGAAAAGGGTGAGGCTATGGGCGCGGACGCGATTGCTCCGGTCATTATCAAACGCAAGAAGGTCTCGGGGGGCGATGGCCACCACGGCGGCGCGTGGAAGGTCGCCTATGCCGACTTCGTGACCGCGATGATGGCCTTCTTCATGCTGATGTGGCTTCTCAACGCCACCACCGAACAGCAGCGCAAAGGCATTGCGGACTATTTCTCGCCCACCGTTCCGATCAACCGGGTTTCGGGCGGCGGGGATGGGATGTTTGGCGGGTCGGATATCATGTCCGACATCCTCATCGCCGAAATGGGAACGGGGGAAAATCAGGTCGCAAGAGGCAAGCCCTCGCCGCGCGATACGACAAAGGGCGACGGCGTGGAAACCGAAGACCCAATGGTGGGGGCACTGAAAGAGCTTCAAGAGGCACTGCTTGGCCAAGGCGGCGAGAGCTTCTTGTCAGAAAAAGCGCTTCGTCATGTGATTACCCGCCTGACCGATGAAGGCCTTGTGATCGAAATCTTTGATCGCGAGGACGCCTCGGTCTTCGATGGCGCTTCAGCCGAACCCAAACCTGTCATGGTCGAAATCATCGGTGGGCTGGCGCGCGTTTTCGGAACCGTCAAAAACGGGGTGGCCGTCGGCAGTTATGTCGCCGCCCGACCTATCATCCTGCGCAGCAATCCCAAGTGGGAGCTAAGCTCAGCGCGCGCGGGCCGGGTCCGGGCCCTGCTCGAAAATGGCGGGTTGCCCACCAATCGCTTTTCGCGCGTGACCGTCTACGCCGACACCAAACCCGCGACCGAGAACCCGATGGCCCCGCGGAACAATCGGATCGAGATCATCCTGTTGCGATCCGATCAATGAGCGCCCGCGCAAATTAGCCATATGTTAAGCCGCCGTGGTCTAGTTCTGCTTCAAAGCTCCATCGGAAATTGCAGCAGAAAGGCTCAACATGACGATCTCATCCTCTCTCAACGCTTCGGTCGCAGGCTTGGCCGCCAACGCCACACGTCTGGCCGCCATTTCCGACAACATCGCCAACTCTGCCACCTACGGCTATAAGCGTACGATCACCGATTTCCATTCCATGGTCATCGAAAGCGGTGCCGGGACGTATTCGGCAGGCGGCGTCAGAACCACGAATCTTCGTCTGATCGATCAGCGCGGCTCGCTTGTGTCCACCTCGAACGCCACAGACCTTGCTGTTCGGGGCCGAGGA
Source organism: uncultured Paracoccaceae bacterium (assembly GCA_937138255.1). GTDB lineage: Bacteria > Pseudomonadota > Alphaproteobacteria > Rhodobacterales > Rhodobacteraceae > RFZI01. Next base: position 11,759 of record CAKZOU010000065.1, on the reverse strand, counting down.
ATGCTGCCGGTCACAACGGCAACCGCGGTCGAAGTTGCCAACGGGGACATTCCCTTGATGTTGACCACCACGGGGTCTTTCCGAACGGATGATCTCGGCTACCTGACAACGACGAGCGGTTTGGTTCTGATGGGCTGGCCCGCGATTCCAGATGGAACCGTGCCTACATATCCCCGCGATACCGCGGATGGCCTTGAGCCGATCAGGATCAATTCCAACCAGTTTGCCGGCGAGGCGACGACGCTGATGGAGCTCTCGGTCAACCTTCCGGCCACCTCGACCGACTCGGCGTCGACAGGAGAAACCGAAGAGCTCTCGGTTGAATACTTCGACAATCTCGGAAAGTCCGAAAGCCTGTCTGTTGAGTTTGTTCCGACAGTACCAGCCTCTGGTTCGTCCAACACATGGACGATGATATTGCGCGACAGCGCTCAGTCAGGGGCGGTTGTCGGGGAATTCACGCTCGTCTTCGATGATACCCGCGCTGCGGGCGGCACGCTTCTTTCAGTGACGCCGATTTCGGGCGGAACCTACGATTCTGCTACGGGCATGATCGATATTTCGGTACTGGGCGGGCCGATGGCGGTCGGTATCGGAACGCTCGGAAGCTCGACCGGCCTTACGCAGCTGTCGGATGCCTTTGCACCGGTCTCGATTTCGAAAAACGGAACGCCGGTTGGCAATATGACCTCGATATCGGTCGACTCAAACGGCTATGTCCGCGCGTCCTTCGATATCGGCATCAACCGGGTGATCTATCAGATTCCGCTGGTCAACGTCTCCAACGTCAACGGTCTTGAGTCCCTCGATTATCAGACCTATCGCGCGACGCCCGAAAGCGGCAGCTTCTTTCTGTGGGATGCTGGCGATGGTCCAACCGGCGATATTGTCAGCTTTGCCCGAGAGGAATCCGCCACGGATGTGGCGGGCGAATTGACCCAGCTGATCCAGACACAACGCGCCTATTCTTCGAACGCCAAGGTCATCCAGACCGTCGCGTTGTCTTTGGCCGACGAGATGTGTTTGCCGGTTGAGATGAGCTGTTGGGTTTTCCCAAGATCACCGTTGATGGTCTTGAGGGTTTGAAGCGCAACCATTGCGCTATTGTTGGTCAGAATGCTCGACATAGGAGCGTTTCCTTATGATGGGTGGCGCGTTTTGCGCCAGGTTTTCAGGAAAGCCGCTGAGCGGCGTTTGATCTGTCATTCTGACCCGTGCCGGAAGAACCGGCCTGTGCTTTGCACGAAATGAAATCTCTGCCATCTGTGCCTAACGGAGGGTGAATCGCGGCCCCGCAAATGCGGTGAATTTGATTCAAATCTCTATGCGCGATGCTCTAGCCGTCCGCTTCGGCCGCCTTCCTCGCCCGGCGTGCCATCCTTGCGATAGGTGCCCAGTCGGGTGTGCGCGCGATCTATGTCGGCGATCCGTCCGATGGCGGTCTGTACGCCGCGAATTGCCGACGACAAGAGCCGCTGGTTGCGTCCGATGCGATCGAGCAACAGCCTTGCCTCTTCTGCCGATAGCTTTGACGCTCCGGCCATCAGCCGTTCCCGTGCATCGGCCACCGAGGCAAGGGTCGCATAGCTTCCGGTCAAGATTGCTTTCCGTTCCGAATCGAGGCCGGACAGAAGTTCATTCATGATCGACTGTGTCATTCATTCTCCCTTTCAGGGCTTCGAAAATTGTTTCAGCAAGACCGATGCCGCCTGCGCGGGCAATTTCTTGGGCCTGCGCCTCTGTCAGGAACGAGGCAAACTGGTCTTCCCCGATGCCCCCGCCAAAGCCGGATTGTGTGGCATTGAGACCGGCACTCTTGAGCATTTCCCTCAGAAAGCTCGCCTCCAGATCCTGCGCTGCCTTGCGAAGCCGGGGCTCAGCGCTTTCGGCGGCGAGGATAGAATTTACCGATCCGTTCAAACCCGAGATCATCGCAGGCTCCTGTAATCTTCCGAGTCGGCTCAGGTTGCAGGGCGGCGGTAAATTTCGAGTAACTTTGTTGTGGCAGACTGCACATCGGTTCCAGAAAGGATCAGACACGAATGCAGATTCATTCCTTCCTCGCCCAGGCCCCAGCCACGGATGTTTCCGAGGTGGCGATGCCGCCCGTTGGCCAACCTTTCCGAGCAGCGCGGGATTTCGCCCGACACCTTGCCGGCGCTGTCGATCCCGGCGAACCGGATATCTCCGCAAGGATCGAAGAGGGCGCGGCGGAGGGGGAGGTCGGCGTTGGTCTGCCGTTTTCTGTGCCGGTGATCAATCTTGCCGAAGGCAGGACTGATGGGGCGCAGATGCCCACCGAGGTGCCTGACCTGGTTCTGGAAGATGTCTCCAAGGTCGGGCCGGTTGTGGCCGATCCGATAGAATCCCGCGATCTTGTTGAGCGCGGCACCCCCATGGCCCTGTCTGAACTGAGGCTGGAATCGGATCAGGTGCGGGTGGGCCAGCTGCCACTTGATCATTCCCGGATTGGCCAGACGCCTGAGGAGCCACGCCAAACACGAGCGGAAGGGGCCCGAATCGAGCGCCCTGAGACGGCTGCCGCCCGGATCGCCACAGATGCGGGCCCCGTCAATGCACGGCCTATTCTGCCCTCCAAGGCGGTTTCCGCGAGCCAAGACCAACCCGCCGAAGCCCCTGTTGCATTCTCCTCCGGCCCCGCGGCTGCACAGCCTATGCCGCCGGAGCAAGCCAAAGCCTTGGGTCTCGCGCGGGCGCCAGGACTCGCAGGTGAGGAGGCTTTGCCAGAGTCAGCCGTTGCCAAAGGAGTGCGCGAAGCGCCCCGGGATATGACCGATGCCGGCGCCAAGCCTGACAAAACGGACCCGCTATTGCCGGCCCGAGCCAAGGATATCCCGCCGTCAGCCGATGCCGAGGCTCTCCGCGGCAACGAAGGCCCAAACGAATCTTCAAAGGATCGAAAGTTCGAGGCAAGCGGCGCCCAGACGTCACAGCCCGACAAGGACAGGCCCGCTCAGCCAGCACTCGCAATGCCTCAGGCGCCCGAGGCTCCCCTTGAGGATGCTACAGCGATCCGGCAGGCCGAGGGTCAGATTTCCGGCGCCTCGGGCGCCTCTGCCCAGTCGGCTACACCCGCTTTTGCATCGACCTCGGGCCCCGGATTGGGGCACGGCGCCATTCAGCAACTTGCTGTTGCCATACGGCGATCGGAAGGTGGCGACATCGAAATCACCCTTGAGCCAGAAGAGCTTGGCAAAGTTCGGCTGACACTGACCCCACATGATACGCGCGTTGCCGTCTCGGTCATGGTCGAGCGTCCTGAAACGCTTGATCTTATCCGAAGGCATATCGACGCGCTGACCAATGACCTGCGCCAGCAAGGCTATTCGCAAGTGGCCTTTGATTTTGCCCAGGGTCAAAACCAGCAGGGGCACAAAAGCCAGCCAGATGTTCCAGTCCAGGTCGCCTCAGCGGATACAGCGCCGTTGCCCGACGCGGGCACAATCACTCCACGCCGCCCGGCTCGAGCCGGCGGGTTGGACCTGCGGCTTTAGGAGGCAGTCATGGAGATCCAACCCAATTCGGCAGCGCCCGCCGCGCTTTCTTCGCCCCGAAAGTCCGCTACAATCAGCTCGGATTTTGAGACATTCCTCAAAATGCTGACCGTTCAGATGCAGAACCAGGATCCGCTCAACCCGATCGATTCATCCGACTACGCCGTTCAGCTCGCCACTTTCTCAGGTGTGGAGCAACAGGTTCGTACCAACCAGATCCTCTCCGATCTGAGCGAACTTCTGGGCGGAAGTGGCCTTGGACAGGCGGCGCAGTGGATCGGCAAGGATGTCTTGGCCGTTGCCCCCGCGTCCTTTGCGGGCGATCCGCTGACAATCGAAATCCCCGCCGCACGCCGCGCCGAATCCCTGGCGCTGATCGTGCGCGATGCAGGCGGCGCAGTGGTTGCGACCGGGCCGATTCCTCCGGGTGCGGCAAGCGTGGATTGGGACGGAACCGATGCCTACGGCCAGCGCCTTTCGGAGGGGCTTTATCGGTTCTCGGTTCGGGATGCGGCCGACGCGAGCTATGAGGAGACACCGGCCGCCGTCTATGCACGCGTCAGCGAAGTCCGGGCGGGCGATGACGGGCTCGTCTTTACCCTGCCCGGCGGAATCGAAGTGCCATTTTCCGAGGTTACAGGCGTGCGCGCAGGCGTCTAGTCGCGCGCCTAGCCCCAGACGCTGATCGACAGGATGAAGCCTGCTGTCGCCGCAGCTGCGCCTAGAAGGATCAGCGATGCCGCAAGCCATAGGCTCGGCCCTTCAGGCTCGGGCTCGGCCTTGCCTTGCCGACTGAGCAACTCCTCGGCCAGCTTCGGCAGCTTCGGCCCAAACCGCGACAAGACCCGCATCGTGCGGATCGCATCGCGGATCGCGGCCTTCGGGCCGATGCTGTCCTTGATATAGGCTTCGACCACGGGGCGGGCGACTTCCCAGATGTTGATATGCGGATCGAGCGACCGCGCCACGCCCTCGACCACCACCATCGTGCGCTGCAGAAGGATCAGCTCGGTCCGCGTCTGCATCCCGAAACGCTCTGTGACTTCAAAGAGATAGGCCAGAAGCCGTCCCATCGAGATACGGCTTGCGTCCATGCCGAAGATTGGCTCGCCCACGGCCCGCAGGGCATTGGCAAACTCGTCCACGTCGCGGTCGGCCGGAACGTATCCCGCCTCGAAATGCACCTGCGCCACGCGCACATAATCGCGCTTGATGAAGCCGTAGAGGATCTCGGCATAGACACGGCGGGTATATTCGTCGATCCGCCCCATGATCCCGAAATCAAAGGCCACCACATCGCCATTCGGGGCGACCTTGAGGTTGCCCTGATGCATATCGGCGTGGAAGAACCCGTCGCGCAGCGCGTGCTGCAGGAAAATCTGCAGAATGCGCGCGGCGATTGCCACACGGTCGTGCCTGGCGGCATCAATCGCGGCGTTGTCGCCTGCGTTGACCCCTTCCGCCCAATCAAGCGTCATCACCCGCCGCGACGACAGTCCCCATTTGATCTTGGGCACCGTGAACCCCGGATCGCCCTTGGTGTTCTCGGCAAACTCGGATGCGCCGGCGCTTTCAAGCCGCAGGTCGAGCTCGCCCTGAACCACCCCGTCGAAATGCCGGATCACATCGAGCGGCCTCAGGCGGCGGGATGAGGGCGAGAGAAACTCGATCACATTGGCCGCGAAATAGAAGGCGTCGATATCGCGCTGAAAGGCGCGCTCGATCCCGGGGCGGAGAACCTTGACCGCCACATCCTCGCCCGTGGCCTTCAGGGTCGCACGGTGCACCTGTGCAATCGAGGCGGCGGCGATGGGCTCGGAGAAGGTACTGAACACCTCGTCAACATTGACCCCCAGCTCACGCTCGATCTCGGCCTTGGCCGCATCGGTCGAAAACGGCGGCAGCTTGTCTTGCAGAACCCGAAGCTCTTTGGCGAGATCATCGCCCACCACATCGGGGCGGGTCGAAAGGATCTGGCCGAATTTGATATAGGCCGGCCCCAGCGCCGTGATCGCCCGCGTCGCCGGCGGCAGCGAAGGATCGCCGCGATAGCCGAGCCACTTGAACGGCAGCGCAAAGGTCCGCGCCGCAAAGCGCAGCATCGGCCCGGCCTCGAAAGCGTCGAGCACGACGTTCATCGCCCCCGCCCGCTCAAGCGTCGCGCCGGTGCGGATCAGCCGCCAGATATTATGGGGCCCGCGCATCCTAGATCTTCCATCCCGAATGCAGGCAGGCGATGCCGAGCGACAGATTGCGATAGGCGGCGTTGCCGAAACCGGCGGTCTTCACCATGCCGAGGAAGGTCTCCTGATCGGGAAACTTGCGGATCGATTCAACGAGATACTGATAGCTGTCGCGATCATTGGCGATGGCCTGCCCCATGCGGGGGATCACGTTGAAGGAATAAAGATCATAGGCCTTCTGCATCATCGGATTGGGCAGCTGGCTGAATTCCAGAACCATGAGCCGCCCGCCGGGGCGCAAGACGCGATAGGCCTCGTTCAGCGCCTCTTGTGGGCGCGTCACATTCCGGATGCCAAAGCTGATGGTGTAAACGTCGAATGTATTGTCGGCGAAGGGCAGGGCCATCGCATCGCCCACCACCCAGTCGAGGCTCTGGGCCATGTCCGCCGCCTCGGCCCGCTTGCGCCCCTCGACCAGCATCGATTCGGTCAGATCAAGCACGGTCGCATGGCCGCGGCCCGCACGCTTGAGGAAGCGGAAGGAAATATCGCCCGTGCCGCCCGCAACATCCAAAAGCTTCTGCCCCGGCCGCGGCGCGAGCCAATCCATCATCGCGTCTTTCCAGACGCGGTGAATGCCAAGGCTCATGACATCGTTCATCACATCGTATTTCGAGGCGACCGAAGTGAAAACGCCCTGCACGCGGCCGGCTTTTTCCTCTTCCCGAACGGTCTCAAAGCCGAAATGCGTTGTTCTGTCTGCTGTTTCCGTCATGGCCTCTTGCCGTGAATAATCGGGGCCGAAACAATGGGCGCCGAAAGGGGCATACACCGGACCCCCGCCCATAGGAAGCCTGCCATGCCCGAATTGCCCGAAGTCGAGACGGTCCGCCGCGGTTTGTTGCCCGCGATGGAGGGCCGCGTGATCGAGCGGGCGCAGATCAACCGCCCCGATCTGCGCTGGCCCTTCCCCGAAGGGATGCGCGAAAGGCTCGAGGGCAAGCGCGTCCTCGCCCTGCGCCGCCGCTCGAAATACATCCTCGCGGATCTGTCGTCCGGCGAGTCGCTTCTGATTCATCTTGGAATGTCGGGCCGGATGCTTGTTTCGGGCCGCGTTCTTGGGGGGTTTCACCAAGACGTCGGCGTCACTGACGATCATCCCGAACCGCAAAAGCACGATCACGTCGTCCTGGATCTCGAAGGCGGCGCGCGGGTGACCTTCAACGATGCCCGCCGCTTCGGCGCGATGGACCTCCTCGACACCGCAGCCGCCGAGGATCACTGGCTCTTGCGCGATCTCGGCCCCGAACCCTTGGGCAACAGCTTTGACGGCCCCTATCTGGCCGCCCGCCTGAAAGGCAAAGGAAGCCCGATAAAAACCGCGCTTCTCGATCAGAGAATCGTCTCGGGCCTCGGAAATATCTATGTCTGCGAAGTGCTCCATCGGGCCGGAATCAACCCCCGCCGCAAGGCCGGGCAGATTTCCGAGGCGCGGGTCGGCGGGCTTGTGCCTATCATCCGCGAGGTGCTGTCCGAGGCGATCGAGGCGGGCGGATCATCGCTGAAAGACTATCGGCAGGCCGATGGCGAACTCGGTTATTTTCAACACGTTTTCAGGGTCTACGACCGCGAAGGCGCCCCTTGCGTGACGCCCGGCTGCGACGGCACCGTGCACAGCATCGTTCAGGGCGGTCGGTCGACCTTCTATTGCCCGCGCTGTCAAAGATAGCTTGATCGCGGCGGCCGCAATGCTAAGCACTGGCCCGACTGCTCATAACAGAAGGCCCGAAGATGGCTTATGAAACCCTGATCGTAGAGATGCACGACTATGTGTCCTACATCACCCTCAACCGCCCCGATGCCCTGAACGCCCTCAACCTCACTCTCCTGCAAGAGCTGTGTGATGCGCTGGAAGAGGCCGACGCCAACGACAAGGTGCGCTGCATCGTCATCACCGGATCGGAAAAGGCCTTCGCGGCGGGCGCCGATATCTCGATGATGTCGGAAAAGTCTTTCGTGGATGTTTACACCGAAAAACTTTTCGCCAACGAGGGCGAGCGTTTCAACAAGACCCGCAAGCCGATCATTGCGGCCGTGTCGGGCTATGCGCTGGGCGGTGGCTGCGAGCTGGCCATGATGTGCGATTTCATCATCGCTGCTGAAAACGCCAAATTCGGCCAGCCCGAGATCAACCTCGGCGTCATCGCCGGCCTCGGCGGATCGCAGCGTTTGCCGCGCTATGTCGGCAAGGCCAAGGCGATGGATATGCACCTGACAGGCCGTTTCATGGATGCCGCCGAAGCCGAACGTTGCGGCCTCGTCTCGCGCGTCGTTCCGGTCAAGAAACTGAAGGAAGAGGCGCTCGCTGCCGCGGTGAAGATCACCGAGAAATCGCTTCTGGCCGCCGCCGCCGCCAAAGAGGCCGTCAATGCCGCCTTCGAAACCTCGCTGGCCGAGGGCCTGCGCGTTGAACGCGCGCTCTTCTATGCGCTCTTCGCGACCGAGGATCAGAAAGAGGGCATGGCCGCCTTCCTTGAAAAGCGCGAAGCCCAATTCCGCGACAGATAAGGCGCTTTAGGGCTTTCCAAGCGGGGCGTTCTATGGTTATAGCCGCCCCATCCATGCGCGTGAGGCCCGCTTAGGCCAGAATCAGCCGGTTCTAAAACCCGGTCGGGCCGATTGCGCAGCTATTGAACATTGACCCGAACCTAAGGGAACCGAAACATGGCAAATACGCCCCAGTCCAAGAAACGCGCTCGCCAGAGCGAAACCCGTTTTGCAATCAACAAGATGCGCCGTTCGCGCATCCGCACCTTCCTGCGCAAAGTCGAAGAAGCGATCGCTTCGGGCGACAAGGATGCCGCCGCCGCCGCCCTGCGCGCCGCTCAGCCCGAGCTGATGCGTGGCGTCACCAAAGGCGTCGTTCACAAGAACACCGCCGCCCGCAAGATGTCGCGTCTTGCCTCGCGCGTTAAGGCGATCAACTGATTCTTCGATAGCCTCGGCTACCGTTGATCCAAGAGGGCGTGCCGGTCTCGGCGCGCCCTCTTTGCGTCCGTCCTGGCCATACATTCGTGGCGGCAATAGGGGGCGGGGAGATTCTTTTTCACCAAACCCAGAGTCAAGCGCGTTGTTGTGTTGATGGAGCCCAATCCGACTTGCTAGCTTGCTATTGCGATTCACATCGTTCCTGGGGGAACAGGGTGGCGCAGGGACAGATTGGCCTTCAGGCATTGACCCCTGCAGTTTTTGTTTGGTGTACCATTTCGCGACTATGCGAGATGCGTGGTTTCTGCTCAGAGGCCTAAGGTCCGGCAGCGCGCCAGATGATAAGGTGGTATTCCACCTTTCCCCCAAGGAGCCATGTTTCGGCGTCGGGACAGCTTGGCCAAAGGCCTTGTGACGCTTTGAGACAGGCAGAGTGAACCGTCGGGCCGGGGCCGTATAACCCGGAAAGAATAGAGAACGGGACAGGTTGAAGATGACGAACGAAATTTGGGGGGACGTCCGCGATATCCTTCGCGGCACGCTCGGAGCGAATAGCTATTCGAACTGGATCGAACCCCTCGAGTTCGCCAAGCTTGGCGATGGCGTTGCGATCTTCCATGTTCCGACCAACTTCATCGGCAATTATGTCGCCCAGAATTTCGGTGATCAGATTCTCTATCAGCTCAACCGTGCCGGTGCCGCCGTGCAGCGCCTGAGTTTTGCCGTGCCGTCGACCAGCGGAACGCGCGCTGTGGCCCAGAGCCGGCCTGTTGCCCAAGCCGCTGCCGACTCCGACGAGATTCCCGGCGCACCGCTCGATTCGCGTTTCACTTTCGACACCTTTGTCGTCGGCAAGCCTAACGAGCTTGCCCATGCCGCTGCCCGCCGCGTGGCCGAAGGCGGCCCGGTCACCTTTAACCCGCTCTTCCTTTATGGCGGCGTTGGTCTCGGCAAAACGCACCTGATGCACGCCATCGCCCACGAACTTCAGCGCCGCCAGCCCGATCTGAATGTGCTGTATCTCTCGGCCGAGCAATTCATGTACCGCTTCATCACCGCGCTGCGCGAACGCAAGATGATCGACTTCAAGCAAATGTTCCGCTCGGTGGATGTGCTGATGGTCGATGACGTTCAGTTCATCGCCGGCAAAGACAGCACGCAGGAAGAATTCTTCCATACGTTCAACGCCTTGGTGGATGGCCAGAAGCAGATCATCATCTCAGCCGACCGCGCCCCCGGCGAGATCAAGGATCTCGAGGATCGCATCCGCTCGCGGCTTCAGTGCGGCCTTGTGGTCGATCTTCACCCGACCGATTACGAGCTGCGCCTCGGCATCCTCCAGACTAAGGCGCATTTCTATCAGGCCCAGTATCCGGGCCTCGTTCTGGCCGATGGGGTGCTGGAATTCCTCGCCCACCGCATCTCGACGAACGTCCGCGTTCTCGAAGGCGCGCTGACCCGCCTCTTCGCCTTCGCCAGCCTCGTTGGCCGCGAGATCTCGCTCGAACTGACGCAGGATTGCCTTGCCGATATCCTCAAGGCCTCGGATCGCAAGGTCACGGTCGAGGAGATTCAGCGCAAGGTCAGCGAGCATTACAACATCCGCCTCTCCGACATGATCGGCCCCAAGCGCGTCCGCACCTATGCCCGCCCGCGTCAGGTGGCGATGTATCTCGCCAAGCAGCTGACCAGCCGTTCGCTGCCGGAAATCGGCCGCCGTTTCGGCGGGCGCGATCACACAACGGTCATGCACGGGGTCAAGCGGATCGAAGAGCTGCGCAACAAGGATAGCCAGATCGCCGACGATCTGGAGCTCTTGCGCCGCTCGCTCGAAGCTTGACGCCGCAGCAAACCTCTTCGACAGTTGAGAAAAGCACTTGAGCCTCTGGGGGAAAAACCGCTAGGTTTTCCCTCCCGACCGGCGCAGTGCCGTGGAATGCGGAGCAAGAAAAATGAAATTCTCAATTGAACGCGCAGCCCTTCTCAAAGCGGTGGCTCAGGCCCAGTCGGTCGTCGAGCGGCGCAACACCATTCCGATCCTCGCCAACGTTCTGATCGAGGCCGAGGGCGATACAGTCCAGTTTCGCGCCACCGACCTCGATATCGAAGTGGTCGACCGCGCCCCGGCCAAGGTCGAGCGGCCGGGCGCCACGACGGTCGCCGCCGTGATGCTCAACGAGATCGTCCGCAAACTTCCCGACGGGGCGCTCGTGACCCTCACCGAAAATGGCGCCACCGGCCGGTTGAATATCGAAGCGGGCCGCTCGAGCTTCTCGCTCGCCACCCTGCCGCGCGAAGATTTTCCGGTCATGGCTTCGTCCGACTATGCCTCCAACTTCTCGGCCCCGGCGCCGGTCCTGCGGCGGTTGTTCGACAAGTCGAAGTTTGCGATCTCGACCGAAGAAACCCGCTACTATCTCAACGGCGTCTATATGCACGTCTCCGATAGCGATGGCGGCAAGGTTCTCCGCTGTGTGGCGACCGACGGCCACCGCCTTGCCCGCATCGACGCCGATCTGCCCGAGGGCGCGGCCGGAATGCCCGGCGTGATCGTCCCTCGCAAGACGGTCGGCGAATTGCGCAAGCTTCTCGAAGACGACGAGATGAAAATCGCGGTCAGCGTCTCGGAAACCAAGGTCCGCTTTGCGACCCCCGACATCACGCTCACCTCCAAGGTCATCGACGGGACATTCCCCGATTACACCCGCGTCATCCCCTCCGGCAACACCCGCCGCCTCGAGGTCGATGCCGCCGAGTTTGCCAAGGCTGTCGACCGTGTGGCGACCGTGTCCTCCGAACGTTCCCGCGCCGTGAAGCTGAGCCTTGATGAGGATCGCCTTGTCCTCTCGGTCAACTCGCCCGACAGCGGCGCCGCCGAGGAAGAGCTGGCCGTGGCCTATGGCGACGAGCGGCTCGAGATCGGCTTCAACGCCAAGTATCTTCTTGAGATTGCCAGCCAGGTCGACCGTGAAAACGCCGTCTTCATGTTCAATTCCTCCGGCGATCCGGCCCTGATGCGCGAAGGCAATGACACAAGCGCCGTCTACGTCGTCATGCCGATGCGCGTCTGAGG
>CAKZOU010000064.1 GCA_937138255.1 uncultured Paracoccaceae bacterium | reverse complement strand
GCGCTTGTCGCGCCAAATAGGGTGAAGCAGTGAAGCCAGTGTAGCAGTTCTATGGCAACTTATAACAAGGGCCCAAGCTACTGGTTTAAAACGCAGATTACGGGTGAATTGGGAAATAGCCGCAGACACTGCGTTGGCACTGCGTAAAGTCTATGGGAATCGCTTCACTGGCTTCACCGCTTCACTCGGGAAGATTCAAAGCCCAGATCTTGAGCTACCACAACCTCATTTGATGCAGCGTTATGTTCACCAACCAATGTTGACGATTTCTGAAACTGAAGGACACATTTCATTTACGGTTCGGCCACTCAGTCCCTGCTAGTCGGCCAATCGATGGCTTGTGCGATGATTTCAACACGGTCTGACAAAGTGTTTGGGAAGAGGTGGGCATACCGCTCGGTCATAGAGATGTGATGATGCCCCAACAATTTCTGCACTTCGTAGATAGTTGCTCCATTATTCACAAGGAGGCTTGCAAATGTGTGCCTTAGGTCATGGATCCTAATAGATGGGAGAGCCGCTTTAGTTCGAACCCTATCAAAAGCGTGATGAAAGCAGGTATATGGCTTTTTAGTTCTCGGATTGGTTATGATCCAATCCCTATTGCCCTGAGTTAAACCAAGCTCATTTGAGGTGATGCGTATCTCACCGAGTACCCGAATGGCTTCGGTACTGAGTACGACCTTTCGGCTTCGGCCATTCTTACTTACTGGGACAAAAAGTTCTCGATTTGAAAAGTTTACATCGCACCAGCGGGCCAACCGCACCTCGCTTTTGCGCGCGCCCGTCAAGATAAGAAGCCGTATCAAGTGGTAAATGTACGGATGTTTGGAGCGCTTCGCTTCCGAGAGAAGGCGAGAAATCTCATCAGGAGTAAGAAATCGCTGAACAAAATCACCTACATCAAGGTCCTTGATCACTACATTATCGTAAGGGTTACTTTCAATGTGGCGCCACTTTTTTGCGAGGGAAAGGATCCGACGGAGTACGCTAGAATGTTTATTGATAGTGGCCGGTTTGTAGCCCTGTTGAACTTGAAGTAGCTTCCATTGGTCGATTTCTTCTGAGGTTATCGAGCGCAGCTCCCGATTGCCAAAAGTTTCCCTGATATGTTTGCCGAAGGTGTACTCATCCAAATCACTTCGACGCTTGGTAGCTTTTGCAAATGGGAGATACTTGCGATCAAAAAAATGGTGCAGCAGCAGGCTGCCGCTGTTCGCCGCCAGATTTGGCTTAATTTCTTTGTATCGCGCCAATGTGACATCCCTTCTGCGAAGGGCCTGAGGTGAATTCTTGGCATTCGCTGCTGAGATGCGTGCAAGCCTTCCCTCGGACTACAAACCGAAAAAAGTGAGCCTCAGGCTGTTATCTTTTCGTTTGACGAAAAAGGGCGACGCTTGCGCGCCGCCCTTATCTAGATTTTGAGCACTAACTAGACTGTTTTGTCTACTTAGAATTTGAAGGCGGCGGTCAGGCTCATGGCATCTGTCGAGTTCATCGCAGCCGACAGGCTGCCTGCTTTGCCAATCGGGGTCGAAGCCGACAGGCTCCAAGCCGCATCTCCGTCGGTGTCAGCGTCGACTTCCAAGGTCACAGCAACGGCCCACCCGCCTCACAAGGCCCAAGGGCAAAAGCCGATGGCCCAAAAAGAATGAGCGGCCCCGAAGGACCGCTCAAACTTACCCGTTGGGTGCGTTCGATTAGAAGTCGAAGGAAACCGCGACGGTGCCGCCTTCGGCATAGCCGACTGCGTAGTCATCACTATCGATATCGGCAGTTGCATAGCTCGCAGTAAGTGCAGCGCCGTTGCCGAGGTCATACTCGAGTCCAACGTAGGATGTATTGGTATCGATCATACCAAACATCGCTACAGCGCCACCGCCCATGTCATACGAACCTTCAATAGCGCCGAGGCCGTCAACATCGAAAGCTGCGGTAAACGAGATCGCGCCTTCGGAATAGGAAACGCTGGCTTCCCAAGCGCTGTCTTGGTCGGTCGAGAAGCTGACACCAACACCGCCCATGGCATAATCGATGCCAACGGTGTAGTTGCCCGGAGTTTCGTCGATGCCGGCCGAAACGGTCAGGTCGCCCATCGCGTAGGAGACGCCAACATCATAATCGCCGCTATCGTCGGTCGAGAAGGACAGGTCAGCACCCGCCACGCTCATGCCGAGGCTCGCTTCCCAAGAGGTATCGCCACCAACACTCGAGGTGTTGAACTCAACATCGGCACCGCTCAAGGAAGTAGAAAGGCCGAGGCGGAAGTCACCAGCGTCGGCACCAGCAGCAACAAAGCCAGCTTCGATGTCAGCGCCGCCGGCCGACATGGTCACGCCGATTTCGGTGTTGCCGTCGACAGCGTCGTCCATGGTCGCGGTCACGCCAACGCCACCAAGGGTGGTCGAGAGCGAGAGGTCAGCAGTTTCGTCGTCTTCATCTTCGTCGTCAAGGCCAGCAGCGCCGAACGCGTGGTTCGGGCCAAAGGTCAGGGTCGAGGTGCCGTCGGTCATCGAAACTGAACCGGTTGACCAGTCGCCGTCGTCGCTCATGCTGATCGAAGTGCTCAAGGTCCAGTCGCCCGCGAGCGAAGCTGCGGCGTCAAGGGTTACAGATGTAGAAACACCATCAATGGTGTTGTACGAAGCGGAGGCAGAGCCACCGAACGAGACTTCAGCAGCGGCGGCGCCAGCGAAGGCGAAGGCCGAGACCGAAGCGAGAAGGATGCTTTTCATGGATATTCCCTCGTGTTTGCATTCCAAAAAATGCCAGTAGTCCAGCATTGAGGGTGGTTTTGCGCCCGGTGTTGCGGATTCTCAAGCGATTTGGCTGGGGCGCGGGAGAGTCTGGCAGAATTGATGCAACAAGGTCACACACCTTGCCGCGAATCCCGGGTGACTTGGCCGCCGCCAGGCCTTATCCCCCATAATAACAGCGAATTCCGGTGATTGAGGGAAAACCCGTGAGTCTTGAAGAAATCAAAGCCCGTATCGCCAAAGCCGAGGTTGAGGCGGGCCGCCCCAAGGGGTCGGTCAAGCTGATTGCCGTGTCCAAGACCCAGCCGAACGAGCGGGTAGAAGATGTCTTGATGGCCGGGCACCGGATTTTCGGCGAGAATCGGGTGCAGGAGGCGGCGGGCAAGTGGCCGATGTTCCGCGAGCGCTATGACGGGATCGAGCTGCACCTCATTGGCCCTCTTCAAACCAACAAAGCGCGGCAGGCGATGGATCTGGCACAGGCGATTCACTCGGTCGATCGCCCCAAGCTGGCCGAAACGCTGGCGCGGCTGGCGCAAGAGCGTGGCGCTTGTCCTGACCTCTTCATTCAGGTGAACACCGGCGAAGAGCCTCAGAAAGCGGGGATCGCGCCTGCGGATGTGGATGGTTTCGTGGCCGAATGTCGCAAGCTCGACCTGCCGATCAAGGGCCTCATGTGCATTCCGCCGGTCGAGGAAGAGCCCTCGATGCATTTCGCGCTTCTCGCCAAGATGGCGGCCCGCAACGGCCTTGCAGGTCTGTCGATGGGCATGAGCAGCGATTTCGAAAAGGCGATCAGCTTTGGCGCGACCCATGTGCGGGTCGGCTCGGCGATTTTCGGCGCGCGCGACTACGCCTAAAGCAGATGCCCTGATTTCTTCGCCTTGGTGGCGAGGTAATGGGCATTGTGGCGCGTATGGCCGACCTTGAGCGGCACGCGCTCGGTCACGGTGATCCCGCAATCCTCCATCCGGGCGACCTTGGAGGGGTTGTTGGTCATCAGCCGCACCTGCGTGAACCCCATGCGGCGCAGGATCTCGGCGCCGATGCGGAAATCGCGCTCGTCGTCTTCAAAGCCGAGGCGGTGATTGGCCTCGACCGTGTCAAACCCCTGATCCTGCAAGCTGTAGGCGCGCATCTTGTTGGCAAGGCCGATGCCGCGCCCTTCTTGGTTGAGATAGAGGAGAACGCCCGCCCCTTCGGCCCCCATCTGTGCCAGAGCGCCGCGCAGCTGCGGGCCGCAATCACATTTGAGGCTCCCCAGAAGATCACCGGTGAAACAGGCGGAATGGAGCCGCGCCAGAACCGGCGCATCGCGGCGCGGCTGGCCGATCTCGACGGCATAGTGCTCTTCGGCGCCATCTTCGGGGCGGAAGATATGCAGCCGACCGGCCTCGGACACATCCAGCGGCAGGCGGGCCGAGATCACCGGATGCAGCGGCGTCAGCCCCTCGTCGAGCGCGGCCTGCGCGGGCAGGAGAGTCAGGTTGTTGTCGGCGGCAAAGGCTTCGGGGTTGCTCAACGGCGCGACAAGAACGGCAGGCAAAAGCCGCGCCGCCTTGACGAGCGCGATACCCGCACGGTGCAGATCGGCGCGGCCCTCGCGCTCGGAGCGCAGCGGGCCCTTCATCGGCGAACGCAGGTCGTCGGCCGGATCGGCGATGCCGCGCACCCAAGCCAGTGTGGCATCGGGCGGCAACATGATCCGCGCCAGATCGCCATCATAGGCGCGGGCCTTGAGCGTTTCGGCGCGGTGGTCGGTGATCGCAATCACAGCCAAGGGGGAAAGGGCGCGCAGCTCGGCCAGACGGGCGGCGTCGATCGTTTCGGCGGCCAGCACGAGGCTCCCGTCGCCAGACGGCGCAACCAGCACCACAGGCACGCCCATCCGGATATCGGCGCGCGCCCGCGCGAGCTTTTCGTTGATGTCCGGTGCAAAGGCCATGAAATCCGCCAAGTGTTTCTGCCCAGATAGCGGTTTCCGTGTCGGATTGAAACATTCGGCGCGGTTTCGACAACTCGGCGTGAAGCGATTGTCGCAAATCTTGCCGCAAGGGTGATAAGCCCTCATCTCATCGTCATCAGGCAAGGGAGGCCAAGATGGCACAACTGAGAAAGATTCTTCTGGTCGACGACGACGACATCCTGCGCGAGGCACTGGGTGAGCAACTTGTCATGACCCAAGACTTTGACGTTTTTGAAGCGGCCAGCGGGTCCGAGGCGATGTCTCGGGTCAAGGGCGAGCTTTATGATCTGGTGATCCTCGATGTGGGCCTGCCGGATACGGATGGGCGCGAGTTGTGCAAGTTGATGCGAAAGCAGGGGGTCAAATGCCCCGTTCTGATGCTGACCGGCCATGACACCGATGCCGACACGATCCTCGGCCTTGACGCGGGCGCCAATGACTATGTGACCAAACCGTTCAAGTTCCCCGTGCTTCTCGCCCGCATTCGCGCGCAGCTTCGGACGCATGAGCAATCGGAAGACGCTGTGTTCCAGCTTGGGCCCTATACGTTCAAGCCGGCGCAGAAGATGCTTGTCACCGAGAACGACAAGAAGGTGAGGCTCACCGAGAAGGAAACCAATATCCTCAAGTTCCTTTATCGCGCTTCCGAGCGCGTGGTGCCGCGTGACGTGCTGCTGCACGAGGTCTGGGGCTATAACGCAGGGGTGACGACCCATACGCTTGAGACACACATCTATCGCCTGCGGCAGAAGATCGAGCCCGATCCTTCGAACGCGCAGATCCTTGTCACGGAATCCGGCGGCTATCGTTTGGTCGCTTGATCTAGGTCAAAGATCGTCTGGTGACTCCTGTCTAGACGGTAGGTGTGGCAACGAATTGTGCCTCAACTCCCTGTTTCTGGCCCCGGCACCTCCCTGCCGGGGCTTTTATTTTTGGACCGGCTCTGGTCCATCGTCGCACCGGATGCGATATGTTCGCGAAACACGGGGGCTGCCATGAAGATCTGCACATGGAACATCAATTCGGTGCGGCTGCGCGAGCCGCTGGTTCTGAAGCTTCTGGCGCAGGAGGCGCCGGACGTTTTGTGCCTTCAGGAGTGCAAGAGCCCGGTCGAGAAGATCCCGACCGACGGCTTTGCCGAGCTTGGCTATCGCCACATGATTGCCAACGGGCAGAAGGGCTATAACGGCGTAGCGATCCTGTCGAAAACGCCGATCCGGGAGGTGGGATCTGAGGATTTCGCCAGCCTTGGCCATGCCCGCCATATTGCGGGGCAGCTCGAGAATGGGCTCACGATCCACAATTTTTATGTGCCGGCGGGGGGCGATGTGCCGGATCGCGAGGTGAACGACAAGTTTGGCCAGAAGCTCGATTATCTGACCGAGATGCGCGACCATTTCCGCAAGGAGAAGCCGCAAAAGGCGGTCCTTGTGGGCGATCTCAACATCGCGCCGCGCGAGGATGATGTGTGGAATCACAAGAACCTTCTCAAGATCGTCAGCCATACGCCGATCGAGGTGGAGCATCTGGAGCAGACGCAAGAGGCGGGGGCTTGGGTCGATATCACCCGGCAGGATATACCCGAGGGGCTTCTCTATAGCTGGTGGTCCTATCGCGCGGCGGATTGGGATGCGGCGGACAAGGGGCGCAGGCTCGATCATGTTTGGGCGACGCCGGATATCTCGAACGCGGGGCACGGCAGCTATGTCTTGCGCGAGGCGCGGGGTTGGGAGCAGCCGAGCGACCACGCGCCGGTTTTCGCGTCGTTTGATTTATGAATAAGGGGGCTGTCTGCCCCCTCTGCGCGGCTTGGGCCGCGCATTCACCCCCGAGAGTATTTGAGGCCAAAAGAAGGGGTTAGCCCGCTTTGGCGATGGCCTTGGCCACCTCTTGCCCGAGGCGGTGGTGGGCTGTGGCGTCAAAATGGACGCCGTCGACGGGGCTGACGGCGATGTGTTGGCTCGCGTCGAGGAATGCGAGGCCGCGCGAGGCGGCAAGATCGCGGTAGAGCGGGATCATGGCTTGGGATTTGGCGGCGCCCCGGTGGAAATCGGCGGCCCATGTGCCAATTTCGACGACCGGCGGCGGGGCGATCAGGAGGATGCGGAAGCCGGCGTGGCGGGTCTGCATTTCGGGGGAGAGGGCGAAGGCGATGAGCGCGGCGAGGCCGCCGGTGATCTGTTCGGCGGTGGCGCCGTGGTGGATCTGACAATCGTTGGTGCCGAGCATGATCGTCAGCCAATCGATGGGCCCGTGGCTTCTGAGTGCCATCGGCAGGCCGAGGAGGCCGTTCATCGTGGGGCCGGTGACCGGATCGTTGAACACGGTGGTCCGCCCCGGCAGGCCCTCTTCGATCAGGGTGCAATCGGGCCCGAGCGCGCGCTGCATGACGCAGGGCCAGCGGTCTTCTGGCCCGAGGCGGAGATAGAGGTCGGCGCTCGGGGTGGGCGGTGTGCCGTGGGTGTTGCTATCGCCGTAGGTGAGGATTGTGGGCATTGGGCAGCCTCCGCATTTTCAGCCGAAACTGGACGGAGTGTCGCGACAATGCAATGAAATTGCCTCTTGGAGTCGGGGGCGGGCGGCCACATATAGGGGCAAAGTTTTCGCAAAGGAGAGCAGCCATGCTCGAGCTCGACCCCAAAGCGGCCCCGGCGGGCGATCTGATCAAGGAAGGCAGCGACGCGACCTTCATGGACGATGTGATCGAGGCGTCAAAGACGGTTCCGGTTATCGTGGATTTCTGGGCGACGTGGTGTGGCCCCTGCCGGACGCTTGGTCCGGCTCTCGAGGCGGCGGTGACCAAGTCCAAGGGCGCGGTCAAGATGGTCAAGATCGACGTTGACCGGAATCAGGCCTATGCGGGCCAGCTGCGTGTGCAGTCCATCCCCACGGTCTATGCCTTCTGGCAGGGTCAGCCGGTGGACGGCTTTCAGGGGGCGCTTCCGCCGAGCCAGGTTGATCAGTTTGTCGCCAAGATTGCCGGAATGGGCAATGGTGCGGCGGGTGAGGACGAGGATCTGAGCGCGGCAATCGAAGCAGCCGAGCAGATGCTTGAAGAAGGCGCGGCCGCCGATGCGGCCGAGACCTTTGCGGCGATCCTTCAGGAAGAATCGGCCAATGCGGCGGCCTACGGCGGGCTGGTGCGTGCCTACCTTGCAATGAAGGATATTGATCAGGCCGAGGCGATCCTCAACGGCGCGCCGGCCGAAATCGCCACCACTGCCGAGGTTGAGGCTGCACGCGCGGCGCTCGCGCTTGCCCGCAAGGCCGAAAAGGCGGGGCCGGTCGATGCGTTGCGGGCCAAGCTCGAGGCCAATCCGGCCGATCATCAGGCCCGGTTCGATCTTGCCACCGCGCTTCATGCGTCGGGCAAGGTCGAGGAGGCTGTGAACGAGCTTCTCGATCTCTTCCGGCGTGACCGCGAATGGAACGATGGCGCGGCCAAGGCGCAGCTGTTCGAGATCTTCAACTCTCTGAAAGCGACCGATCCTGTGGCGCTGAACGGGCGGCGCAAGCTGTCGTCGATGATCTTTGCCTGAAAATGGGCGGCGTGATAGGTCTGGGTCATGATCAAGGCCGCTGATCTGCCCGACACGATCCCGCTATTCCCGCTGCCCGGGGCGCTCCTGCTGCCCCGGTCGCGGCTTCCGTTGCAGATCTTCGAGCCGCGCTATCTGGCGATGCTGGATGATGTGTTGAAGACAAACAACAGGCTGATCGGGATGATCCAGCCATTCGAGGGGCGCGACGAGCTTCACAAGATCGGCTGTGCCGGGCGGGTGTCGAGTTTCGCTGAGACGGATGACGGGCGCTACATGATCACGCTTTCTGGCGTGTCGCGGTTCCGGCTTTTGAGCGAGACTGAGGGTTTCACACCCTATCGCCGCGCCAATATTGGCTGGCAAGGGTTCGAGGCCGATCTGGGCGTTGCAGAGAGCGACCCGGCCTGTAATCGGGATGCGCTGATCTCGCTTCTGTCGCGGTTCTTCGAGGCGCGGGATTTGTCGACCGACTGGGAGGCGATGCGATCGGCCGAGGACGAGCTCTTGATCAATTCGCTCTCGATTCTTTGCCCCTTTGAGCCCGAAGATAAACAGGCGCTTCTTGAGGCGCCAACGCTGGAAACGCGGCGCGAGACGCTGGTGGCCCTGATCGAATTTGCCCTGGCGGGCGGTGGAGAGGAAAGACTGCAATGAGCGAGACCGAGTTTGATCCCAAGATGCTCGAGGCGCTGGTCTGCCCTGTCACCCAGACGACGCTGAGCTATGACGCGGAAAAGCGGGAGCTGGTCTCAAAGGCCGCCAAGATGGCCTTTCCGGTCCGCAATGGCATTCCGATCATGCTGGTCGACGAGGCGCGGCGGCTGGATCTCTAGCGCATCAGGCGCGGCAACTCGCCCGTCAGGCCCGCCGCCTCGCGGACAAAGCCACGGCGCAGGGCGGGGATTGCGTTGACCACGCCCATGCCGACATCGCGGGCCGCGCGAAGAAGCGGATTGTCGTTTGAAAACAGCTTGTTGAAGGTATCTGTCGCGATGGCCAGGGTTGCCGTGTCGAAGCGGCGCCACTGTTGATAGCGCTTCAGAACCTGATCGCTGCCGATATCCTCGCCGCGCTGGCGGGCTTCCGAGAGGGTTTCGGCCAAGGCCGCCACATCGCGCAGGCCAGCGTTGAGGCCCTGGCCTGCAATGGGGTGCATCCCGTGGGCGGCGTCGCCGACGAGGGCGAGGCGCGGGGCGATGAAGCTGTTGGCGAGGGTGAGGTTCAGGGGATAGGTGAACCGTGCGCCTTCGAGGCTGATCTCGCCGAGGAACGATCCGAAAGCGGGGCGCAGCGCCTGAAGGAAGGTCTCGTCGTCCATCTTGGCGCAGTCGGCAGCGCGGGCGTCGGTCTCGCTCCAGACGATCGAGCTGCGGTTGCCCGGCAAGGGCAGGATCGCCAAGGGGCCGTGCGGCATGAAGAACTGATGCGCGATGCCGCGGTGCGGCTTTTCGTGGGCCACGGCGCAGACGATGGCGGTCTGGCCATATCCCCAGCCGGTCCGGCCGATCCCCGCGCGCTCGGCTGTGCCGGATTTGCGACCATCGCAGCCGATCAGGAGAAGGGCGGAAAGCTCTTTGCCGGAAGCCAGCGTGACGCGCACGGCGCCATCAATGACCGACTGCGCCACCACGGTCTCCGAGGGGTATTGGGTGATCCGTTCTTCCGCCGCCATCGCATCAAGGAAGGCGCGGCGCAGGAAGCGGTCTTCGACCATATAGCCCATCGGGCCTTCTTCGATCTCGGCGTGATCGAAGTGCATCATCCAGGGGCTCGGCCCTTGGCCGGCGATCCCGTCGGTGACCTTGATCTCGAGCATTGGCTCGGCCTCGGAGGCGATGGCTTTCCAGACGCCAATCGCCTTTAGAAGGCGCTGCGAAGCAAGCGCCAGCGCATAGGCGCGGCCGTCAAAGCCGGGGTCCTTGCGGGTATCGAGGGGGAGGCTGTCGATCACGCCAACACGAAAGCCTGCCTGCGCCAAGGCAAGGGCAAGGGCGGGGCCATTAAGCCCGCCGCCGACGATCAGGATGTCATGTTCCGGAGCCATGAGGGCACTATCCCCAATCGGCCGGGATTGTCCATGCGCGGCAGTGCCGCTACCGTCGCGGCAATCAGGGAGGATCGGATGCAGGAATGGCTTTGGAAAAGCGCGGCAGAGCTTGGGCGCGGGATCGGCAAGGGCGAGATTGATCCGGTCGATCTGGCACGGACCTATCTCGATGCCATTGCCGCCCACCCCATGCGCGACCGCATCTATGCTCGAGTCACAGCGGATCGCGCCATGGCCGAGGCCCGCGCCGCGAGCGCCCGCGCCAAGTCTGGCCACCGCCTTTCGCCCTTGGACGGCGTGCCGATCTCTTGGAAAGACCTCTTCGATACCGCCGGCATCGCCACCGAAGCCGGGACGGCCTATCTCAAGGGGCGCACGCCCGAGCAGGATGCCGAGGTTCTGCGCCTTGCCACTGGCAAGGGATTGGTTTGCCTCGGTAAAACCCACATGACCGAGATCGCTTTCTCGGGTCTTGGCTACAACCCGATCACCGCCACGCCGCCCAACAAGGTCGATCCCGAGGCGGTTCCGGGCGGTTCGTCTTCCGGTGCTGCGGCTTCTGTTGCCTTCGGCCTTGCCGCCGCTGGCATAGGCTCGGATACCGGCGGGTCGGTGCGGGTGCCTTCGGGGTGGAACGATCTTGTCGGTCTGAAAACCACGCATGGCCGTCTGTCGCTCGAGGGCGTGGTGCCGCTCTGCAAGACCTTCGACACTGTCGGCCCGCTCTGCCGAACGGTCGAAGACGCGGCGCTTTTTTGGGATATCTTGGGCGGCGATGCCGTCGGTCTGGACGGCGCCGATCTGAGCCGCGTGCGGCTGGCCGTTCTCGACACCATCGGCACCGAAGACCTCGAGGACGAGCCCCGCGCAGCGTTCCGCTCCGCCGTGGCGCGGCTCAACGATGCGGGGGCGGAAATCAGCCACATCACGTTCGAGCCCCTGCGGGAGGCCTTTGCGATGGCCGGCGGCCTCTTCACCGCCGATGCCTATGCCTATTGGCGCGAGACGATCGAGGCGCGGCCAGATCTGATGTATCACCAGATCCTCAAGCGCATCCGCCCCGGCGGCGAGGTTCTGGCGGCCGATTACATCGCCAACTGGGCGCGTCTTGAGGAAATTCGCGCCGAATATGCCGCCGCGACGGCAGGGTTTGACGCGGTGATCCTGCCGACGATGCCGATCATGGCGCCGAACCTGGAGCGGTTGGCCAAGGACGACGCCTATTTCGTCTCGTCCAACCTCATGGCCCTTCGCAATACACGGGTCGGCAACCTCATGGGCCTCTGTTCGATCACCCTGCCAACCGGTGTTCCGGGCTGCGGGATCATGTTCAATGGGCAGGCGGGCCAAGAGGGACGCCTGTTGCGCCTTGCTGCGGCTGCCGAACAGGCCTTGGCCTAAAAGCCACAAACCCCGCCCCAAGCCCCTGATTCCTTCCGCTTTTTCTGGACAGGCGGGCCGCCTTGGCCCTATGTTCGGGCAAAGCGGGGCGAAAACGATCCCGCGCATTGAGGCAGTGATGGATTTTCCCGAGCGGTTTTCGAACCTACCGGAATACGCGTTTCCGCGCCTGCGGAAGCTTCTCGACGTCCATGAAGCGGGCGGCGATCCCATTCATATGACCATTGGCGAGCCGCAACACGCCTTCCCTTCTTGGGTGGGCGATGTGCTTGCGGCCAACCTGTCTGGTTTCGCGAAATACCCGCCCAACGAAGGCACGCCCGAGCTTTTGGCGGCCATCGCGGGCTGGATCGCCACGCGCTATGGGGTTTCGGTCACGCCGGATCAGATCATGGCGCTGAATGGCACCCGCGAGGGGCTTTACAACGCGGCGATGGCGCTTTGCCCCGAGACGAAGAACGGCCAGCAACCGGTCGTCCTCATGCCGAACCCCTTCTATCAGGTCTATGCCGTGGCGGCGCTTTCGGTTTCGGCCGAGCCGGTCTATGTGGCCGCGACCGAAGAGACAGGGCACTTGCCCGACTATGCAGCTCTGCCCGACGAGATCCTGTCGCGCACCTCGATCGCCTATATCTGCTCGCCCGCCAACCCGCAGGGCGCGGTGGCGAGCGAGGACTATTGGCGCACCCTGATCGCGCTGGCCGAAAAGCACGATTTCCGCATCTTCGCTGACGAGTGCTATTCCGAGATCTACCGCGATGCGCCCCCCGTCGGCGCGCTCGAGGTGGCCGCGCGGATGGGCGCGGATCCCGAACGCGTGGTGATCTTCCATTCGCTGTCCAAGCGGTCCAACCTGCCGGGCCTGCGCTCTGGCTTTTGTGCCGGTGGCAAACAGTCGATCGCCCGTATCCGCCAGCTTCGCAACTATGCCGGCGCGCCCTTGCCGCTGCCCTTGCAGAAAGTGGCCGAGAAGGTCTGGGCCGACGAGACCCACGTCATCGAGAACCGGGCGCTCTATCATCAGAAATACGAGGTCGCCGACCGTATTCTCGGCAAGGTGCCGGGCTATATGTCGCCGCAGGCGGGATTCTTCCTTTGGCTGCCGGTCGAGGATGGCGAAGCGGCGGCGCTGAGGCTTTGGCGCGAGACGGGGGTGCGGGTTCTGCCCGGCGCCTATCTCGCCCGCGAGGTCGGGGGCAAGACCCCCGGCGAGGGATATATCCGGGTCGCCATGGTGGCCCCAACACAAGAAATGCAGCGCGGGCTGACCCTTCTCCGCGACTGCCTGTATCAGTGAGGGAACGAGCCTATGGCGTCATACACCACCCGACAGCGTGATCCGCTTCTGGACAGCAACATGCAGGCCGCGATCGAGAAACGCGGCAAAGAGCTTTTGGGGATCGGCCTCATGGTTCTGGGCGTGATGGCTGGAATGATGCTGGCTTCCTACAGCCCTGAGGATCCGAACTGGATGCTGGCCTCGGATGCGCCGATCCAGAATTGGCTCGGGTCGTTCGGTGCCTCGCTTGCCGCGCCGCTGGTGATGATCATTGGCTGGGCGGCTTGGGGCATTTCGGCCAGCTTTGTTGTGTGGGGAGGCCGTTTTGCCCTGCATCGCGGGGCCGATCGTGCGCTCGGGCGGGTGATCTTTGTCCCCATCGCCATCGCTTTTGCCGCTGTCTATGCGTCGACCCTCGCTCCTTCGGCGAACTGGGTCCACAGCTTTGGCGTTGGCGGGCTGTTCGGCGATACGGTGCTGGCAATTCTTCTGACCCTGGTGCCCGTGCAGGCCGCGATTGCCGTGAAGGTCGCGTCGCTTCTGATTGGTGTCCTGACCATTGCCGCCGCTGCCTTTGTTCTTGGCTTCGACAAGCGCGAGCTGAAGGCGATCGGGCGGTTCCTGCTGATCGGAACGATCCTGATCTATTCGCTGGTGCTGAAGCTGATCGGCCGCAGCGCCAGCGCCTCGCTGCGCGCGGCGCAAGGCGGTGTGGCCGCCGTTCAGGCCCGTCGCGCCGATGCCGTGGTGGTGAGCGAAGCCGAAAAGCAGCGCGTCGCCTCGGTCGTGCGGGCCAACCCCGCGATGCCGACCGACCATACAATGCCGCCCAAGATGCCGCTTGTTGCGCCGGTTCGTGAACGGGTGGAGCCCACAAGATCGGGTGGGTTCTTTGGATTCATGCCGTCGCTCCGACACAAGGCCGAGCCGATGCCCGAGGCCGAGCTCGTGACCGCCGAGCCGCCGATGTTTGACGGTGCCGTAGACGGCGACCGCATCCGCGCCCGCATTTCGGACGCGATCCGCAATCGTTCTGCCGCAGACGCCCCGCGCTCCGAGCCGCCGGTCATGCGCGGTCCGAAGCCACTGATCGTCGATCAGGGACCGAGCGCTTTCGAGAGCGACGACGAACTCGACGAGGCTGTGATCCTTGACGATAACTATCAGCCAGAGCCGATGCTGGCCCGCCCGCTTTTCGAGACCGAAGCGCCCGAGGCGCGCAAGGTTGTCCAGCACAGCACCAAGCGGCAGGCCGCTCCTTCGCGTCAGGCCCGCGCCGAGGCGCAGCCGCGCCTCAAGTTTGACGACAGCCCGTCGGATTACGAATGCCCCCCGCTCAGCCTTTTGATGAACCCCATCGAGATTCAGCGCCATCACCTTTCGGACGAGGCGCTCGAGGAAAACGCGCGGATGCTCGAGAGCGTGCTCGACGACTACGGCGTGAAGGGCGAGATCGTCTCGGTCCGCCCCGGCCCCGTTGTTACGATGTATGAACTCGAGCCTGCGCCGGGCCTCAAGGCCAGCCGTGTGATCGGCCTGTCGGACGATATTGCCCGCTCGATGTCGGCTCTGTCCGCTCGCGTTTCGACCGTTCCGGGCCGCAGCGTGATCGGCATCGAATTGCCCAACGTCAACCGCGAAAAGGTTGTCCTGCGCGAGATCCTCGCCGCCCGCGATTTCGGCGATAGCAACATGAAGCTGCCCTTGGCGCTGGGCAAGGATATCGGCGGCGATCCTGTGATCGCCAACCTTGCCAAGATGCCCCACCTCCTGATCGCCGGCACCACCGGTTCGGGCAAATCTGTTGCGATCAATACGATGATCCTGTCGCTCCTCTACAAGCTCACGCCCGAGGAATGCCGGCTCATCATGATCGACCCCAAGATGCTTGAACTTTCCGTCTATGACGGCATCCCGCATCTCCTTTCCCCCGTTGTGACCGATCCCAAGAAGGCGGTCGTCGCGCTCAAGTGGACCGTGGGCGAGATGGAAGAGCGCTATCGCAAGATGTCGAAGATGGGCGTGCGCAACATCGAAGGCTACAACAGCCGCGTGGCTGACGCGCTCGGCAAGGGCGAGATGTTCAGCCGCACGGTTCAGACCGGCTTTGACGAGGAAACCGGCGATCCGGTCTTCGAGACCGAGGAATTCGCGCCCGAGAAGATGCCCTATATCGTCGTCATCGTCGACGAGATGGCCGATTTGATGATGGTTGCTGGCAAAGAGATCGAGGCCTGCATTCAGCGCCTCGCGCAGATGGCCCGCGCCTCGGGCATTCACCTCATCATGGCGACCCAGCGGCCTTCGGTCGACGTGATCACCGGCACGATCAAGGCCAACTTCCCGACCCGGATTTCCTTTCAGGTCACCTCCAAGATCGACAGCCGCACGATCCTTGGCGAGCAAGGCGCCGAGCAGCTTCTGGGCATGGGCGATATGCTCTACATGGCTGGCGGCGCCAAGATCACCCGCGTGCACGGGCCCTTTGTCTCTGATGAAGAGGTCGAGGAAATCGTCAACTTCCTCAAGGGCTTTGGCCCGCCCGAATATATGTCGGGCGTTGTCGAAGGCCCGGCCGAGGATCAGGAATCGGATATTGATCTGGTGCTGGGGCTTGGCGGCAATACCGATGGCGAAGATGCACTCTACGATCAGGCCGTGGCCATTGTGATCAAGGATCGCAAATGCTCGACCTCCTACATCCAGCGCAAGCTGGCGATCGGCTATAACAAGGCCGCGCGTCTGGTGGAGCAGATGGAGGACGAGGGCGTTGTCAGTTCGGCCAACCATGTCGGCAAGCGCGAGATCCTCGTGCCCGAGCAGCATTGAACGGCGGTTAGGCCGTTGCACGCTCGTGTTATCGCCTAGCGCTTCAAAACCTGCCGGAGTGATGCCATCTCATAGGGCAGACCTCTGAAAGGCCAACCGATGAACAAACCGCGCCTCTGGCTTTCAACTCTGGCTTTCGGCCTTCTGGCCGGGGGCGGCGCTATGGCCGACCCGCTGACGCTTGATGATATCTCGGCCTGGCTCAACGCCACCGAGACCCTGCAAAGCCCCTTTACGCAGGTGCATCAGGACGGCTCGATCGTCAGCGGCCTGCTGACGATGCACCGCCCCGGCCGCATCCGGTTTGAATACGAAGGAGAGGAAGCCCCTCTGGTGATCGTCGGTGGGGGGTCGCTCGCGATCTTCGATCCGCGCTCCAATTCCGGCCCCGAGCGCTATCCACTCTGGCAGACGCCCCTTCGGGTTGTGCTTGATCGCGATGTGGACTTCGCCGCCAGCGACATGGTCAAGGGGATCGAGTCGGACGCTGATGTAACCATCGTCAGCCTCGAAGATCCCGAGCATCCCGAATACGGCGAGATCCGCCTCGTCTTTACCGATGCGCCGATCATGCTGCGCCAATGGGTTCTGACCGATGGCGGCGGTGGAGAGACGACGATCCTCCTCGATTCCGTGGAAACCGGAATGAGGGTGGACGACCGTATCTTCAACATCCGCGCCGAGATCGCCCGGCGCGAAAGCAACGGCTAGGCGCTAGAGGCGCACCTTGCAGCTTGAAAGCTGGCTCTTGTAGACCTGCGCCCGGTCGGCGACCTCGGCGGCAATTCGCAGGAGCCAGGACTTGGCCTTGTAGGTGCCGCGCTGGAATCCGCCGCGCCCCTCATGATAGGCGAGATACTGGTTGCGGACGTCGCCAAGGCTGACGCCTGTGACTTCGGTCGTCTTCGACATATACCAGCCCATGAAATCGGCCGCGTCACGGATATCGTCACGCCGGGCGCCCCTGCTGCCCGTTGCCTTCTGGTATTCCTCCCAAGTCGAGTCGAGCGCCTGAGGATAGCCGTAGGCCGACGATTGCCGACCGAGCGGGATCACGCCCAGCGCATATTGGTGCGGGGTCCGCGCGTTGGCCTTGAACTTGCTCTCCTGATAGATCATCGCCATCAGCACATGAGGCTCGACGCCCCATCTGCGATCAGCATCGCGGAAGGCGCGGACGAAGTCCGACCGTTCCATCAAGATGGTGCACGCATTGTCCAGATTGCGCGGCGCCGAGCCGTTGCGGGCGCCACAGCTACCCAACACCGCCACTAGCATCACCGCGAGAAAGAGTCTGCTCATCTGCCTCTCGCTTTTATTTTCTTTCAGTCTAGCCGAAAGACCCGGATCTGAAAACGGGCAAACGCGCTGGCAAGGCCGGCTCTGCTTTGTCGGGTATGATTCGACAGACTGTTTCCAAACGAATCGCAGGTGAATCGTGGACTTTTTGTGGCGAAAATTGGTATCAAATGTGGTGGGGGAAGCCACATGATGCTTAAGACTCGTGCAAAATACCATCTCGGCCAGATCGTCCGCCACCGGAAGCATCCGTTTCGTGGTGTCGTTTTCGATGTGGATGCGATCTTCAGCAATACCGACGAATGGTATGAAGCGATCCCCGAAGAGAGCCGTCCCTCAAAGGATCAGCCTTTCTACCATCTGCTGGCCGAAAATGATCAGAGCTACTATGTGGCCTACGTTTCCGAACAAAACCTTGTCGCCGATTACTCGGGTGAACCGGTACAGCATCCCGATCTGCCGGACCTTTTCGGCGCCTTCGAAGACGGCCACTATCCGCTTCATTTCCAGATGAACTGACCGCCTTTTGGCGGAGCAGCAAAGTCCTCGACATCGCACAACTGGGTGGGGGCTAATAACGTGCGCGATGCCGAGGGAAGCCTTTGCAGCTACAGGGCCACTCTCTGATTCCATTCCGGCAGCATCACGGACTCATTCAGACGCTTTTGCGGCATTTGCATCCAATTGCACCTGACGCGCGAAAGCGTATCCTGAATGGAAACAGGAGGATGCAGAATGCATGATGTCGTAATTGTGGCCGCGGCCCGCACGCCGATGGGCGGATTTCAGGGTGCCTTGTCGGACGTGCCCGCCGCCGACCTTGGCGGCGCAGCTATTCGTGCAGCCATGGAGCGCGCGGGGATTTCGACGGTGGACGAGGTGCTCATGGGTTGCGTTTTGCCCGCTGGCCAAGGGCAGGCGCCGGCGCGGCAGGCGGGGTTTGCCGCTGGGCTAGGGCAAGAAGTTCCGGCCACCACGCTCAACAAAATGTGCGGCTCTGGCATGAAGGCCGTGATGATGGCCCACGACCAGATCGCCATGGGCGGCGCCAATGTGATCGCGGCGGGCGGCATGGAGAGCATGACCAACGCGCCCTATCTCTTGCCTAAGATGCGCGGCGGGGCGCGGATCGGGCACCAGCAGGTGCAGGATTCGATGTTCCTTGATGGGCTTGAGGATGCCTATGACAAGGGCCGCCTGATGGGCACCTTTGCCGAAGATTGCGCCGAGACTTTTCAGTTCACCCGCGAGGATCAGGATGCCTATGCGCTTGGCTCGCTCTCCAATGCGCTAAGGGCCATCGAGTCGGGCGCTTTCGCGACCGAGGTCGCCGCTGTCACGGCCCGCACTCGGGCGGGGGATGTGATCGTGGCCGAAGACGAACAGCCGGGCAAAGCACGGCCAGAGAAGATCCCGACGCTCAAGCCCGCCTTCCGCAAGGATGGCACAGTGACAGCGGCCAACTCCTCGTCGATCTCGGATGGCGCTGCGGCGCTCATTGTCGCCTCCCGCGGTGCGGCCGAGGCGGCGGGGATGCCTGTTCGTGCCGTGATCCGCGGCCATCAGAGCCACGCGCAAGAACCGGGCTGGTTCACCACCGCGCCGGTTCCGGCGGCGCGCAAACTGCTTGATCGTCTGGGTTGGTCAGTGGCCGATGTCGATCTCTGGGAGGTCAACGAAGCCTTCGCCGTGGTGCCCATGGCCTTCATGCGCGAGATGGGCGTGCCCCGCGACAAGATCAACGTCAACGGCGGCGCCTGTGCGCTCGGCCACCCGATCGGCGCCTCGGGTGCACGGATCATCGTCACGCTTCTGCACGCGATGGAAGCCCGAGGCGCCAAGCGGGGCGTAGCGGCGATCTGCATTGGCGGCGGCGAAGGCACCGCCATTGCCATAGAAAGGGGCTAGGATGCGGGTCGATTACACCGAGCTTTCCAAGGCCATCGCCGCCCTGACCGAGGGCGAGACCGACGAGGTTGCCCTCATGGCGACGGTTGTCTGCGAGGTTCACAACGCCGACAACCGCTTCGACTGGACCGGCTTCTATCGCGTTGTCGCGCCCGAGCTCCTCAAGATCGGCCCTTATCAGGGCGGTCATGGCTGCCTTGTGATCCCCTTTTCCCGCGGCGTTTGCGGCGCGGTGGCGCGGACGGGCGAGACCCAGCTTGTGCCGGATGTAGAGGCTTTCCCCGGCCATATCGCTTGTTCCAGCTCGACCCGCTCGGAAATCGTCTTGCCGGTCTGGCGCAAGGATGGCTCGCTCTTGGGCGTTTTCGATATCGACAGCGATCAGCCAGACGCCTTTGACGAGGCGGATGACAAGGGCCTGAGCCGGATTCTGCGCGAGGTCTTCGGGCGCTGAACACTCCGTGAAATTCCGCTTTGAAATTTCACGGCCGCATGGCATCGTGAAATTCGAACCGGTTTTTTCACGCGAGCCATGAAACACGATTCTCCAACCAAAGCGCGCACTCTGGGGGCGGATATCCGCGCCCTGCGCAAGGCGCGCGGGGTCACGCTTCAGGCGCTGGCCGACTATCTTGGCCGCTCGGTCGGCTGGATCAGTCAGGTCGAGCGCGATCTCTCCGCCCCTTCGGTCGACGACCTGCGCCGCATGGCGCGGTTCTTCAAGGTTCCGATCTCGATCCTTTTCGGCCAGCCCGGCGCACCCGCCGAGGAGGCGGGACTGATCGTCCGCAAAGGCGCGCGGCGGTCGATCGGCTCAGGCGATGGCGGGCTTGTTGAAGAGTTGTTGTCTCCCGACCTGACCGACGATTTCGAGATGGTCCATTCCACCTTCGCGCCCCATTCAAGCATCGGCGAAACCGTGACCCGCCCGACCCAAGAAGTGGCCTTTGTCGTCTCGGGCAGGCTCGACCTCGAAATCGGCGGCGCCCGCTTCACTGTTGGCCCCGGCGACAGCTTTCGCATCCGGGGTGAGCCGCACCGCTGGGAAAACCCCTATGACGAACCTGCCGTCGCGATCTGGGTGATCGCGCCGCCGGTCTATTAGGGGCTGGCCATGAGCTTTGAGGCCTGGACCATATTCGCGCTTTTCTGGCTGGTCTTCGTGACCACGCCGGGCCCCAATGCCGTCAATTGCATCAACAACGGCATGACCCACGGCTTTGGCCGTTCGCTTTGGGGCGTTTTGGCGATACTGACGCAGGCGAGCCTGTTTCTTGGCCTTTCGGCCTTGGGCATCACCGCGCTCATCAAGGCTTCGCCCTTTGCCTTCTCGATCCTCCAGTATCTCGGCGCGGCTGTGCTGGTCTGGCTTGGCATTCGCGGCTGGATCAACGCCGCAAAGCCCCTCAAACAGGGAGCCAGCCACGCCCATTCGATCTATGGCCGCGCTCTCGCCATCGCGACGATCAACCCCAAGAGCGTTGCAGGCTATCTCGCCGCCTTCAGCCAGTTCGTTCAGCCCGACGTGCCGATCGGCCAGCAGATGTGGGTGATCGTGCCAACCGCGCTGACGCTCACGAGCCTCAGCTACGCGACCTACACCGCGCTTGGCGCGCTTCTTGGCCGCGCGGCGCTGGGCGCTGTCGGCCATACCTGGGTGCGGCGCGGCATGGCGATCTGTTTCGTCATCTACGGAGCCCTGCTCGGCTCCGCCAATTTCGCATCAGGGAGGGTCTGAGATGAAGGGAAGCTGCCTTTGCGGGGCCGTGGCGTTCGAGGTCGACAAGATCCCGGAAAGCTATCGCGCCTGCCATTGCACCGCCTGCCGCAAGTCGGGCGGGCACTACTGGTCGGCCTTTCCGGTTGCCAACGCCGATTTCCGCTTCACCGAGGATCGCGGCCTCAAGTGGTATCGCTCGTCGGAGTGGGCCGAGCGCGGCTTTTGCAAGGAATGCGGCGCCTCGCTTTTCTTCAAGCCGCTGGGCCATGACATCATCGAAGTGGCCCCCGGCTCGATCGACGGGCCGACCGGAACCATGCTCGCGGGCCACATCTTCGTGGGCTTCAAGGGCGATTATTACGAACTCGCGGACGGGCTTCCGCAAAGACAGGACTAGGAGACAGACATGGCAGATTTTCCGACAACAGCGCGGGTTGTGATCATTGGCGGCGGGGTCGTCGGTGTCTCGGCGCTCTATCACCTTGCCAAGGCAGGGTGGAGCGACTGTGTTCTCCTCGAGAAGAACGAACTGACCGCAGGCAGCACATGGCACGCCGCCGGCAACGTCCCGACCTTTTCGACCTCGTGGTCGCTGATGAATATGCAGCGCTATTCGACCGAGCTCTATCGCGGGCTGGGAGAGGCCGTCGATTACCCGATGAACTACCACGTCACCGGCTCGATCCGCCTCGCCCATTCGAAAGAGCGGATGCAGGAATTTCAGCGCGCCAAGGGTATGGGCCTCTATCAGGGGATGGAGATCGACATTCTCTCGCCCGACGAGATCAGGGCCAAATATCCCTTCATCGAGACGCACGACCTCAAGGGCGCGCTCTATGATCCCGCAGATGGCGATATCGACCCCGCGCAGTTGACCCAAGCGCTTGCCAAGGGTGCACGCGATCTGGGCGCGACGATCCTGCGCTTTACGCCTGCGACCGGCGTCAGCCGCGAGAATGGCGAATGGATCGTCCATACCGAGAAGGGCGATATCCGCTGTGAATATGTGGTCAACGCGGCGGGCTATTATGCCCAGCGGGTGGGCGAATGGTTCAAACCCTATGGCGGGCGCACCGTGCCGATGATGGTGATGAGCCACCAGTATATGGTTTTCGACGAGGTGCCCGAGATCAAGAAATGGTCGGAAGGGTCGGGCAAGAAGCTCCCGCTTCTGCGCGATGTGGATACCTCCTACTACCTCCGTCAGGAAAAGAACGGCTTCAACCTCGGCCCCTACGAGCGCAACTGCCGCGCCCATTGGGCAACGCCCACCGATCCGATGCCGGATGATTTCTCGTTCCAGCTTTATCCCGACGATCTTGACCGTCTGGAATACTATATCGAAGACGCCATGGCGCGGGTTCCGCTTCTGGCCGAGGCTGGCGTTGCGCGGGTTATCAACGGTCCAATCCCCTATGCCCCCGATGGCAATCCCCTGATCGGCCCGATGCCGGGTGTGCCCAATGCGTTCGAGGCCTGCGTCTTTACCTTCGGCATCGCCCAGGGCGGCGGGGCTGGCAAGGTCTTGGCCGAGTGGATCACCGAAGGCCAGACCGAGTGGGATATGTGGTCCTGCGATCCGCGCCGGTTCACCG
Source organism: uncultured Paracoccaceae bacterium (assembly GCA_937138255.1). Taxonomy (GTDB): domain Bacteria; phylum Pseudomonadota; class Alphaproteobacteria; order Rhodobacterales; family Rhodobacteraceae; genus RFZI01. The sequence goes on along the minus strand of CAKZOU010000064.1, from coordinate 46,331 downwards.
ACTATACCGACCACGACTATTGCGTTGAACGGGGGATGGAGATTTATGGCCACGAATACGCCATGCACTTCCCGTGGCACCGCTGGCCGGCTGGCGCCGACCGCAAGCACTCGCCGGTCCATGCCAAGGTCAAAGACCTCGGCGGCGTCATGGGCGCCTATAACGGGTGGGAGCGGGCCAACTGGTTTGCCAAGCCGGGCGACGATCTGAGCGAGGAAAGCACCCAGACGTGGAACCGCGCGGGCCCTTGGGCCGAGCGCATCCGCGAGGAATGCGAGGCGGTGCGCGATGGCGTTGGCGTTCTCGATCTGCCGGGCTTTAGCCGGTTTGACCTATCGGGCGCTGGTGCGGCCGAATGGCTGCGCGGGATGATTGCCGGGGCGCTCCCCAAAGAGGGGCGGATCAACCTTGCCTATTTCCCCGACAGCCGTGGCCGCATCCTGACCGAGATGTCGGTCATGCGGCATGGCGAGGACGAGTTTACCCTCATTACCGCTGGCGCGGCGCAATGGCATGATTTCGAGCTTCTGCAAAAGGCGCTCCCTGCGGGCCTGACCCTGACCGATCACACCCGCGAGGTTGGAACGATGATCGTCACCGGGCCACGGGCGCGGGCCCTTTTTGAAGAGATCGGATCTGACGCCGATCTCGCCCTGCCTTGGCTGAGCCATCAAAAGGCGATGGTTGCTGGCAAGCCCTGCACACTCGTTCGTGTCAGCTTTGCTGGCGAGCTTGGCTGGGAGGTGCATTGCGCCAATGCCGATCAGCCCGCGATCTATGAGGCGATCTTGGCTGCTGGTGCCAAGCCCTTCGGGATGTGGGCGCTGAACTCGCTCCGCCTCGAGAAAGGCTATCGCGCTTGGAAAGGCGATCTTTCGACCGACTACAGCCTTCTGGAAGGTGGGCTCGACCGCTTCGTCAAGTTCGACAAGCCGCAGGATTTCCCCGGCAAGTCGGCGCTTTTGGCCGAGAAGCAGCGGGGCAGCAAGAAACGCTTTGTCACCCTCGTTGTTGACGCGGGCGAGGCCGACGCGCCCTATATGTCGACCCTCTGGCACGATGGTAAGATCGTCGGCGAGACGACGAGCGGCGGCTGGGGCTATCGGGTGAATGCTTCGATCGCCTTCGGGATGCTGCGGACCGAGCTTGCCGTGCCCGGCACCGAGATCGAAGTTGAAATCTATGGCGAACGCTGCCGCGCGGTGGTTCAGGAAGACCAGCCGTTGTGGGATGCCACGAACGAAAGGATCCGCGCATGACCAAGATCACACTTCTCGATGGTGGCATGGGGCAAGAGCTTATCCACCGCGCGGGCGACAGGCCCACGCCGCTTTGGTCGACGCAGGTGATGATGGATCACCCCGGCATGGTCGAGGCCGTGCATGAGGATTATTTCCGCGCAGGCTCGGGCATTGCCACGACCAACACCTACTGCATCCACCACGACCGGCTGGTGAAAACCGGCATCGACGGCAAGTTTGAAGAGCTGCACGAGGCGGCGGTGGAAGAGGCCAAGGCCGCGCGCAAGGCGGCAGGACATGGCAAGATCGCGGGCTCGATCGGCCCCTTGGTGGCCAGCTATCGCCCCGACGTGCATCCGCCGCATGACGAGGCCGTGGCGAAATATGCCGAGGTGGCGCGGAAGCTCGCGCCGCACGTCGACTTTCTCTTGTGCGAAACGGTCGCCTCCGTGGCCCATGCCCGCTCGATCCTCGAAGGCGCCAAAACGGCGGGCAAACCCGTCTGGCTTTCAGTGACGGTAGATGACGAAGACGGCGCGCGCCTGCGCTCGGGCGAACCTGTGGCCGAGGTTGTCGGCATAGCCAAGGAGGGCGGCGCGGATGCGCTTCTGGCGAATTGCTCGGCCCCCGAGGCGATGGAAGCGGCGCTTGATGTCATCAAGACCGCGGGCCTGCCCTTCGGGGCCTATGCCAACGGCTTTACGATGATCACCAAGGATTTCCTCAAGGAGTCCCCGACCGTCGACGCCCTGAGCCCCCGCCGCGACCTCGGCCCCGAGACCTACGCCAACTTCGTCATGGGCTGGGTCAATCAGGGCGCGACCATCGTCGGCGGCTGCTGCGAGGTTGGCCCCGCCCATATCACCGAAGTCGCCCGCCGCCTGCGCGAGGCCGGACACGAGATCGAAGCATGACTCTGCCGGAGCAGATGAGTGGAATACTTCTGGTCGCCCACGGCGGCCCGGAGGCGCTCGTCTGGTCCGACACGATCGCGGTTCCGCGCCCCAAGTGCGGTGAGGCTCTCATCCGCGTCGCTGCGGCTGGGGTGAACAATACGGATATCAACACTCGAACCGGGTGGTATTCTCCTGACGTCAGCGGCCCGACAGAAGAAGGCGCGACAGCGGAAAGCGGTGGATGGGCAGGTGCGTTGGAGTTTCCGCGCATTCAGGGCGCGGACCTCTGCGGCCATGTTGTCGCGCTGGGTGAAGATACCGTTGGTCCCGCTCTCGGAGCGCGTGTGATCTGTCCGACCAATCAGGCCCGCCCGACCGCTGATAATCCCTTTGGATTTGTTGCGATCGGGTCTGAGTATGACGGCGCATTCGCCCAGTTTTGCTGCGTGTCGGTGGATCAGCTCTATGACGTCACCACCTCGCCCCTGAGCGATATCGAACTCGCCGCGATGCCCTGCGCCTTCGGGACCGCCGCCAACCTCTTGTCCCGTGCCGGCGCAAGCGCGGGGTCAAGGATACTGATTACCGGAGCCTCGGGTGGTGTTGGGTTAGCAGCGGTCGCGCTTGCCAAAGCTCTCGGCGCTACAGTCACAGGGATCTGCGCAGCTACCAAGTCGGGCGCCGTTGGCAAAGCTGGAGCCGAAGCCACAATCGCGCGGGGTGAACCCTTGCCGAAAGACAGCTTCGATATCGTGATCGACGTGGTTGGCGGCCCCGGCTGGATGGGGTTGATCGACTCGCTCAGGCCCGGCGGTCACTACGCCGTTTCTGGTGCGATTGCCGGTCCCATGGTCGAGGCCGATCTTCGGCGCATCTACTTGCGCGACATAACCTTGCATGGCTGCACATATCAGCCGCCCGAGGTCTTTGCGGCGCTGGTCTTAATGATCAACGCGGGCCAAGTGCGCCCGCTGGTTTCCAAAACCTATCCGCTCCGCGAGATCGGCACTGCACAGGCCGATTTCATGAGCAAGACATACCCTGGAAAACTCGTTCTCATACCCCCGGAGATCCCCCAATGAGCGACCTTCCCACTCACGCCCGCGTTGTCATCATCGGTGGCGGCGTTATCGGCTGTTCGGTGGCCTATCACCTGACCAAACTCGGCTGGAAAGACGTTGTCCTGCTGGAGCGCAAGCAACTGACCAGCGGCACCACATGGCACGCCGCGGGCCTGATAGGCCAGTTGCGCGCCACCGCCAACATGACCCGCCTCGCCCGCTATTCGGCCGAGCTTTACCGCGGGCTCGAGGCGGAAACGGGCGTGGCCACGGGGATGCGGCAGGTCGGCTCGATCTCGGTCGCGCTGACCGAGGACCGCAAGGAAGAACTGTTCCGCAGCGCCGCCATGGCGCGGGCCTTTGGCGTTCCGGTCGAGGAAATCTCGCCTGCCGAGGTCAAGAACCGCTACGAGCATCTCAATATCGACGGGGTCAAGGCGGGGGTTTGGCTGCCGACCGACGGCCAGGGCGATCCGGCCAATATCGCGCTGGCGATGGCCAAGGGCGCCCGCATGGGCGGCGCGATTGTGCGCGAGCGCACCAAGGTCACCGGCATTGCCAAAGAGGGGCGCCGTGTGACGGGCGTTGATTGGGCGGATGGAGATGGCGCCACCGGCCACATCGCTTGCGAGATGATCGTCAATTGCGCGGGGATGTGGGGGCACGAGGTTGGCCGGATGGCGGGCGTCAACGTGCCGCTCCATGCCTGCGAGCATTTCTACATCGTGACCGAGCCGATCGAGGGGCTCAAGCAACTGCCGGTGCTGCGCGTCACCGACGAGTGCACCTATTACAAGGAAGACGCGGGCAAGATGCTCGTGGGCGCCTTCGAGCCGCACGCCAAGCCGTGGGGCATGAACGGCATCGCCGAGAGCTTTGAGTTTGACCAACTGCCCGAGGATTTCGACCACTTCGAGCCGATCCTCGAGAAGGCCGTGAACCGCTTCCCGCTTCTGGGCTCGGCGGGCATCCATACGTTCTTCAACGGCCCCGAAAGCTTTACCCCCGACGATGCCTATCACCTTGGCCTTGCGCCCGAGATGGACAACGTCTGGGTCGCCGCCGGTTTCAACTCGATCGGCATCCAGTCGGCCGGTGGCGCGGGCATGGTCCTCAGCCAGTGGATGGATACGGGCGAAAAGCCCTTCGACATCGGCGATGTGAATATCTCGCGGATGCAGCCGTTTCAGGGCAACAAGAAATATCTCTTCGAACGCTCGAAAGAGACCCTCGGCCTTCTCTATGCCGATCACTTCCCCTATCGCCAGAAGGCCACCGCCCGCGGCGTGCGGCGCACGCCCTTCCACCATCACCTTGCCGAGCGCGGCGCGGTCTTTGGCGAACTGGGCGGTTGGGAGCGGGCCAACTGGTACGCCCGCGAGGGCCAAGAGCGCGAGTATCGCTACTCATGGCGGCGGCAGAACTTCTTCGACAACGTGGCCGAGGAACACAAGGCAATCCGCACCGGATTGGGCATGTATGACATGTCCTCATTCGGCAAGCTCCGGGTCGAGGGGCGCGACGCGGAAAGCTTCCTCAACCGGATCTGTGGAGCGGATGTTTCGGTGCCGGCCGGCAAGATCGTTTATACCCAGTTCCTTAACCGCAACGGCGGGATCGAGGCGGATGTGACCGTCACCCGCCTTTCCGAGACAGCCTATCTTGTCGTCACCCCCGCGATCGCGCGGCTGGCCGACGAGACATGGATGCGCCGCCATCTGCGCGACGAGCACGTCGTCATCACCGATGTGACGGCGGGCGAGGCGGTGCTGGCCATCATGGGGCCAAAGGCGCGCGATCTGATGCAAAAGGTCTCGCCCAACGATTTCTCGAATGCCGTCAATCCCTTTGGCACGGCGCAGAATATCGAGCTTGGTATGGGCCTCGCCCGTGTGCACCGCGTCTCTTATGTGGGCGAGCTCGGCTGGGAGATCTATGTCTCTTCCGACATGGCGGGCCACGCCTTCGAGACACTCTACGAGGCGGGCGAGGGCATGGGGCTCAAGCTTTGCGGGATGCATGTCATGGACTGCTGCCGCATCGAAAAGGCCTTCCGCCACTTCGGCCACGACATCACCTCGGAAGACCATGTGCTCGAGGCGGGCCTCGGCTTTGCCGTGGGCATGAACAAGGCCGATTTCATCGGGCGCGAGGCGGTGCTGAAGAAGAAGGAAGCGGGCCTCAAGAAACGGATGGTGCAGCTTCGGCTGACCGACCCCGAGCCTTTGCTCTATCACAACGAGCCGGTTCTGCGGGACGGCAAGATCGTCAGCTACATCTCCTCTGGCGCATATGGCCACCACCTCGGCGGCGCGATGGGTATGTCCTACATTCCTTGCGCGGGCGAAAGCGCGGCGGATGTGCTTGGCTCGACCTACGAGGTCGATGTGATGGGCACGCGGGTCAGGGCGGAGGTATCGCTCAAGCCGATGTATGATCCCAGCGCCGAGCGGACCAAGGCCTAACGCCGCTTGCGGCGGGGCGGTGTTTCAGGCAGGGAGGCGGCATCATGACAGATGCCGCCCCCCGCGCCTCCGAACACGAAGATTCCCCTGCTGGCCTTGCCTTCGCGGTCTCGGCCTATTTCCTCTGGGGATTCTTGCCGCTCTATATGAAGGCGGTCGGGCATATCTCGCCGGTGGAAGTGGTGGCGCACCGCATCCTCTGGTCGGTGCCTTTCGCGCTCGTCGTGCTGATCCTCTTGCGCCGCACCTCGGATATCCGCGCGGCGCTGACCTCTCCCAAGTTGATCCTGATGGCAGCGGCTCCTGCCGCGTTCATTTCGGTCAACTGGGGGCTCTATGTCTGGTCGATCGGCTCGGGACACGCCATCGAGGCGGCGCTGGGCTATTACATCAATCCGCTCTTCAGCATTCTGCTCGGCGCAATCATCCTGCGCGAGAAGCTGAAGCGGCTGCAATGGATCGCCATAGCCGTCGCGGCGGCTGGCGTGATCGTCCTGACTGTCGCGGCAGGCAAGGCGCCTTGGGTCGCGCTCGGGATGACCTTCACATGGGGGATCTACGCCCTTCTCAAGCGGCGGCTGCCCATCGGCCCCAATCAGGGGTTCCTGCTGGAAGTCCTGATCCTTCTGCCTTTCGCCCTTGTGTATCTGGCCAAGCTCACCCTGTCGGGAGAAGGCCATTTCGGCGGGACAACCTTCGACACGCTGATGCTCCTCGGCCTTGGCGCAGTCACCGCCGGCCCCCTGATGCTCTATGCCAACGGGGCCAAGCGCCTGCGGCTTTCGACCATCGCCATCCTGCAATATATCGCGCCGACGATGATCTTCCTGACCGCAGTGTTCATCTTCGGAGAGCCCTTCGGCGCGGCGCGGGCGATTGCCTTCCCGCTGATCTGGGCCTCGGTCGCGATCTATCTCTATTCGATCTTCCGGCGGACCAGATGACCGGGCCGCTCGAAGGCTATGACCCGCCGCAGGATCCTTTGGTAATCCTGCATCAGGACCACGAGATCCTGATCGTCGACAAACCGGCGGGGCTTCTTTCCGTACCGGGCAAGGGCGAGCATCTGGCCGATTGTCTGATGAGCCGGATCGAGGCGGTATTTCCCACGGCGCTCCTCGTCCACCGGCTCGACCGCGACACCTCGGGGGTCATGGTCTTTGCGCTCACGCCCCACGCCCAGCGGCACCTCGGGCTGCAATTCGAGAAGCGCTATACCAAAAAAACCTATGTCGCCCGCGTCTGGGGCGAGATGACGACCAAGACCGGCACGATTGACCTACCGCTGATCGTCGATTGGCCGAACCGGCCCCTACAGCACGTCGATCATGTCAACGGCAAGCCTGCGCTGACGGATTATCGGGTGGTGCGAACCGGCGGCGGCGAAAGCCGCGTGCGGCTTTATCCCAAAACGGGGCGTTCGCATCAGCTGCGCGTCCATATGAAAGAGATCGGCCACCCGATCCTTGGCGATCCGTTCTATGCAACGGGCCCAGCACGCGATTACCCGCGGATGATGCTGCATTCCGAGACGCTGCAATTCCGCCATCCCGATGGCGGGGCAGGCGTGCGCTTTACCGCCAAGGCGCCGTTCTAGCCTAGTCGAGCGGCTCGAGCTCTGCCTCAAGCTCGGCGCGCAGATGCTCGTGCTGCTTGGGCAGCTTGAGCGCGGTGCCAAGGCTTGCGCGATCTTCGTCGCGGTCAAAGCCAGGCTCGTCGGTCGCCACCTCGAAGAGGATGCCACCGGGGCTGCGGAAATAGATCGCCTGAAAGTAATCCCGGTCGATCGACGGGGTCACCTGATAGCCTGTTTCGATCAGCGCCTTGCGCACCGCCCGTTGGGCCTCGGCGTTTGCCACCGAAAAGGCGATGTGATGCACGGATCCTGCGCCCTGTTTGGCACGCTTGCCGCCTGCGACTGTCTCGATGTCGATCGCATTGGCGGGATTGCCGCCCGCGATAGCAAAGCGCGTCACGGTGCCCTCGGTCCCAATCTCTTCATAGCCCATGAAGCGCAAAAGCTCGGCCGAGGCGCCGCCATCGCGCAGGCGCATAGAGGCCGAGTGAAAGCCACGGATCGCCATGTCTTGGCTCACGCCACCGCCGGTCCAAGGCGTGCGGCTGTCGTCGCGCTCGACAAGCGCGAGGCTTTCGCCATCGGGGCCAGAGAAAAGAACGCGCGCCTCGCCAAAGCGGGTATCGCTGGAGATGCCGGCAACGCGAAACTCGGCAAGGCGCTTTTGCCATGCACCCGAAGTCCCGACAGGGATGACAAAAGACGTGGTCCCGATCTCGCCGACCCCTGCCTTGCCTCGGGCCGAGTTGGGGCGGGGGAAATAGGTCATCACGCTGCCGGGCGTGCCAACCTCGTCGCCGTAATAGAGGTGATAGACCTCGGGCGCGTCGAAATTGACGGTCGTCTTGACCCGCCGCAGCCCCAGCGCTTCGGTGAAGAAGCGGTTGTTGGCAACGGGCGAGGAGGCCAGCGATGTGACGTGGTGGATGCCCTGGATCTGGTTCAGCATGGGAGCTCTCTTTCTGCTTTGATCGCAAGATAAGAGATTCAGGCGCCGATGTAACCGGCAGCAGCGCACCGTTTCTGTGCGCGCATAAATCGAAACGGGCGCCCGTGATTATGCGGGCGCCCGGATTTCTTACTCGGCGGCCCAGCCGGAGATGGCCTTGACCTCGAGAAATTCCTCAAGGCCCCATGTTCCGCCCTCGCGCGCGCGGCCCGAGGCCTTGATGCCGCCAAAGGGCGCGCCAGCCGAGCGGCTCTTGCCGTTCATCTCGACCATGCCGGACCGAAGCTGGCGGGCAAGCCGGTTGCGGCGTGCGCCGTCCTCGGACTGGACATAGTTGGTCAGGCCATAGGGCGTGTCGTTGGCGATGCGGACGGCCTCTTCTTCGGTATCGAAGGGAATGATCGACAGGACCGGCCCGAAGATTTCCTCGCGCTCGATGGTCATGCCGGGTTTGACATCGGCAAAGACGGTCGGGCGAACGTAGAAGCCCTTGTTCATCCCTTCCGGCAGGCCGAGGCCACCGGCGACAAGGCGGGCGCCTTCGTCGATGCCCTTCTGGATATAGCCCTGAATCTGCTCCCACTGGCGCTTGTTGACCACGGGGCCGATATGGCGGCCATGCTCGCTCGCCGGGCCGACCTTGATCGAACTGGCGATCTCGGCGGCGGCTTCGACGGTCTGATCGTAGATCGACCGCTCGACCAGCATCCGCGAGGGCGCATTACAGCTCTGGCCCGAGTTGTTCATCATGTGGCGAACCCCGCGCTTGACCGCGTTGGGATCGGCATCCGCGAAGATCAGGTTGGCGCCCTTGCCGCCCAGCTCAAGCGTCACGCGCTTGAGCGTAGCGGCAGCGGCCACCGAAATCGCACGGCCGGCGCGGGTCGAGCCGGTGAAGGAGATCATCTCAACATCCGGGTGGCTCGACAGCTGGCTGCCTACGCCCATCCCATCGCCGTTGACGAGGTTGAACACGCCGGCAGGCACGCCCGCATCGTGGACGAACTCGGCAAAGAGCATCGACGAGAGCGGCGATTCCTCCGAGGGCTTCAGGATGCAGGTGCAGCCCGCAAGAAGCGCCGGGATCACCTTGAGCGTGACCTGATTCATCGGCCAGTTCCACGGTGTGATGAGGCCGACCACGCCGATGGGCTCGAGCGCGATCATGTCGTTCGGGGTGTCGGGGCGCAGCGGGCGGACCCATTCCATATGTTCGAACGCGGCTAGGAAATTCTTGAGGTGCCACGGCAGGCATTCGGCCTGATCGTCGCGGCTCATGTCGATCGGTGCGCCCATCTCGATCGAGATTGCTTGCGCCATCTCGTCGGCGCGCTTTTCATATTGCTCGAGGATGCCCTTCACATAGCCAAGGCGCACCTGCGGATCGGTCGCGGCCCAAGCCGGGAAGGCGGCCTTGGCGGCGGCAACGGCGGCATCGGTATCGGCCTGATCACCAAGGCTGATGACGGCGCAGGCATCTTCGGTTGAAGGATCAATCACGGCACAGTCGCGGGCTTTGGCCGGAGCGACCCAATTGCCGTTGATATAGAACTCGCGCTTTTCGATCATGACGACTCTCCGGTAATTTGATCAAATTCGACGCACACTGCCACTGGCGCCTGCGATTTGCAAGGTCGTGCTCGAGATGCGAAATTTCAACCCTATGGCCTGCACCTGCAGGCTTTCCTTTTGTCTTGGGAAACGCAACATGGGCGGCAGGGCTCAAATCGCCCGAAAGGTTTGAATGAAAACGACGAAACAAAAACCTGTTCCGATGATGATCGGCTGGCGCGAGACCGTCGCGCTGCCCGACCTTGGCATCGCCGAGGCGGTGGCCAAGATCGACACGGGCGCCCGCACCTCGGCGCTTCACGCCACGCGCATCCGCCATTTCGAGCGCGACGGTGCGCCGTGGGTCCGTTTCCATGTGCCCCATGCCGGGCTGGCCGAGGCGGTGGACTGTGAAGCGCCGCTGGTCGACAGCCGCGAGATCAAGAACACAAGCGGCGTTCCCGAGGAACGGCTGGTCATCTCGACCCGCCTTGCCCTCGGCGGCCGCAAGTGGACGATTGACGTCTCTCTGGCTGACCGCGCCGCCATGTCGATGCCCCTCATTCTGGGCAGGACGGCCATCCGCAAGCGCGGTATACTTGTTAACCCGGGCCGCTCGTTTCTGGTCGCGCCCGCTGGAAAGGAATGCCGATGAAGATCGCAATGCTGGCCCGCAACGCCAACCTCTATTCCCATCGGCGCCTGAAAGAGGCCGCCGAGGCGCGGGGGCATACGCTCGACATCATCAACACCCTGCGCTGCTATATGAACATCGTCAGCCGCAGGCCCGAAATCTATTACAACGGCGAAAAGCTGCCCCTCTATGATGCCGTGATCCCCCGGATCGGCGCGAGCGTGACCTTCTACGGCCTCGCCGTTCTGCGTCAGTTCGAGATGATGGGGGTCTATCCCCTGAACGAATCCGTGGGCATCGGCCGCAGCCGTGACAAGCTCCGCTCGATGCAGCTTCTGGCGCGGGATGGGATCGGCCTGCCGGTCACGACCTTCGCCCATGATCCCAAGCAAACCGAAGAGGTGATCCGCCTCGCCGGCGGCGCGCCGGTGGTGGTGAAGCTCCTCGAAGGCACGCAAGGCATTGGCGTCGTGCTTGCCGATACCGAGCGCAGCGCGAAATCGGTGATCGAGGCCTTCCGCGGGGCGGATGTGAACATCATGGTGCAAGAGTTCATCAAGGAAGCGGGCGGCACGGATATCCGTGCGCTTGTGGTGGGCGGCAAGGTCGTCGCGGCGATGAAGCGCACCGGAGCAGAGGGCGAGTTTCGCTCCAACCTGCATCGTGGCGGATCGGCCATGTCGATCAAGATCAGCCCCGAGGAACGGGCGACGGCGATCCGCGCGGCCAAGTCGATGGGCCTCAATGTCTGTGGCGTCGATATGCTGCGCTCCAACCACGGGCCGGTGGTGATGGAGGTCAATTCCTCGCCGGGCCTCGAAGGGGTCGAGAACGCGACCGGCATCGACATTGCCGGCAAGATCATCGAGTTCATCGAAAAGAACGCCAAGCCCAACAGCACCCGGACCAAGGGCAAGGGCTGATGCCGGACATTCGCAAGCCATTCGAGATCGCCGGGCGGCGGATTGCGCCCGGCCAGAGGATGACGGTGGACCTTCCGGTCAGCACGCTGACCGACCACACGCCCGTCACCATGTCGGTCCATGTGATCCACGGGAAAAAGCCGGGGCCGGTGATGTTTGTCTCGGCGGCGATCCACGGCGACGAGGTGATCGGCGTCGAGATCGTGCGCCGCCTGTTGCGCACGCCGACGCTCGACCGGATGGCGGGGACGCTTCTCGCCATTCCGATCGTCAACACCTTTGGTTTTCTCAACCAGAGCCGCTATCTGCCCGACCGCCGCGATCTCAACCGGGTCTTTCCCGGCTCGGCGGCAGGTTCACTGGCCGCGCGCCTCGCCAATCTCTTCCTGACCGAGATCGTCGGGCGGTCCGATTTCGGCATCGACCTGCATTCCGCCGCCATCCACCGCACCAACCTGCCCCAAGTCCGCATCAGCCCCGGCAGCGACCGGATGCGCCATATGGCCGAGGTTTTCGGCGCGCCGGTGATCATCACCTCGAAAAAGCGCGATGGTTCGCTGCGGCTTTCGGCGGGCGAGGCGGGGGTCGATATGCTGCTTTATGAGGCGGGCGAAGGGCTTCGGTTTGACGAATACGGCGCGCGCACGGGTGTCATGGGCATCCTGCGGGTGATGCACGAACTTGGCATGATCGGCGCCAAGGGCATTGCCAAGCCGAGGGTCAAGCCGATTCTCTGCCGCAAGTCCTCGTGGCTTCGTGCGCCCGCCGGGGGCCTCATCCGTATGTTCCGACAGTCGGGCGACAAGGTGGTGCCGGGCGATGTGATCGGCGTAATCTCCGATCCCTTCGGCGAGAATGAAACCGAGGTCGTGGCGACCGAAGGCGGCATCATCGTTGGCCGCGCCAACCTTCCGGTGGTCAACGAGGGCGACGCCCTTTTCCACATCGCCGAGATGCCCGATCCCGCCAAGGCCGAGGCGGCGGTTGGGGCGCTTGCCGAACAGCTCGAAGCACAGCCCCTCTTCGACGAAGACGAGATCATCTGAAACGAAAAGGCCCCGGTGTTTCCACCGGGGCCCAATCCTTGCCATGCGCGGGGATTACTCCTCGGCGTCGGCCTTGTCTTCTTTCGGCATCTCGAGACCGGTCTCCTGATCGACGATCTTCATCGACAGGCGGACCTTGCCGCGATCGTCAAAGCCCAGAAGCTTGACCCAAACTTCCTGACCTTCCTTCAGAACATCCGAGGGATGGTTCAGGCGGCGGTTCTCGATCTGGCTGACGTGCACGAGGCCGTCACGCTTGCCGAAGAAGTTAACAAAGGCGCCAAAGTCGACGAGCTTGACGACCTTGCCCTTGTAAACCTTGCCTTCTTCCGGCTCGGCCACGATCGAATAGATCATGTCATAGGCCTTCTGGATGGCATCGCCATTCGACGAGGCGATCTTGATCACGCCGTCGTCGTTGATGTCGACCTTGGCACCCGAAACCTCGACGATCTCGCGGATGACCTTGCCGCCCGAGCCGATCACTTCGCGGATCTTGTCGGTCGGGATCTGCATGGTCTCGATGCGCGGTGCGTGGACCGAGAAGGCGTTGGCGCTACTCAGCGCTTTCGACATCTCGCCAAGGATGTGCATCCGGCCGTCTTTGGCCTGCGACAGAGCCTGCTTCATGATTTCCGGCGTGATACCGGCAACCTTGATGTCCATCTGCAGCGAGGTGATGCCTTCGGCGGTGCCTGCTACCTTGAAGTCCATGTCGCCGAGGTGATCTTCGTCGCCAAGGATATCGGTCAGCACGGCATAGGAGCCGTCGTCTTCCAGCACCAGACCCATGGCCACACCGGCAACGGGCGCCTTGAGCGGAACGCCGGCGTCCATCATCGACAGTGAGCCGCCGCAGACCGAGGCCATCGACGACGAGCCGTTCGACTCGGTGATCTCCGACACGACGCGGATCGTGTAGGGGAAATCGGTCGCAGCCGGCAGAACCGCCTGAAGCGCGCGCCAGGCAAGCTTGCCGTGGCCGATTTCGCGGCGGCCCGGCGAACCCACGCGGCCAACTTCGCCGACCGAATAGGGCGGGAAGTTGTAGTGCAGCAGGAAGTTCGAACGGAAGTTGCCGTGCAGGGCGTCGATGATCTGCTCATCATCGCCGGTGCCGAGCGTGGTCACGACCAGAGCCTGCGTCTCACCGCGGGTGAAGAGCGCCGAGCCGTGGGTGCGCGGCAGAAGGCCGGTTTCCGACACGATGGAACGGACCTTGTCGAGGGCGCGGCCGTCGATACGCTTCTTGTCCTTGACGACCGAGCCACGCAGAACGCTCGACTCGAGCTTCTTGAGCGCGGTGCCGAGGTTGGCATCGGCCAGCTGCTCTTCGCTCAAGGCGGCCTTGATGGCCTCTTTCGCGGCGGCAACAGCGGCAACGCGCTGTTGCTTGTCGAGGATCGAGTAGGCAGCGCGCATTTGCGCCTCGCCAAGGCCTTTGACCGTCTCATAGAGCGCCGAGTAATCCGGCGGCGAAAAGTCGAACGGCTCTTTGGCCGAGGTCTCGGCCAGCGAGATGATCAGGTCGATGACCGGCTGGATCTGCTCGTGGGCAAACACGACAGCGCCCAGCATTTCGTCTTCGGTCAGCTCATAGGCTTCCGATTCAACCATCATCACGGCGTCTTTGGTGCCGGCGACAACGAGATCGAGCCGCTGCTCGGGGTTGTTGCGCAGGCCCTGCATATCGTCGACGGTCGGGTTCAGCACATAGTCGCCATCGACAAAGCCAACGCGGCAGCCGGCGATCGGGCCCATGAACGGAACGCCCGAAATGGTCAGCGCGGCGGAAGCGGCGATCATCGCAACAACGTCGGGATCGTTGACAAGATCGTGGCTCAGCACGGTGCACATCACGAGGACTTCGTGCTTGAAGCCCGAGACGAACAGCGGGCGGATCGGACGGTCGATCAGGCGCGCGGTCAGCGTTTCCTTCTCAGTGGGACGCGCCTCGCGCTTGAAGAAGCCGCCCGGAACCTTGCCGGCGGCATAGTATTTCTCTTGGTAGTGAACTGTCAGCGGGAAGAAGTCCTGGCCCGGCTTCGGTTCTTTGGCGAACGTCACGTTGGCCATGACCGAGGTTTCGCCAAGGGTGGCAATCACGGTGCCGTCAGCCTGACGCGCAACCTTGCCGGTTTCCAGTGTCAGCGTTTCCTCGCCCCACTGGATGGATTTTTTCACTTCGTTAAACATCAATCGTTTCCTCTAGGGAGCGCTCCCGGCCCTCCGGGTCTCCCGTTGATATGGCGGCCCCATTGCCGCCGCCCCCAATCCTTCGCATGCGCCCGGGGGCAGGGCTCACGTCACAGATGGGCGGCCTATACATGGGAATGGCTGGTTTGGAAAGAAGTCTGTTTTCGGGGTAAATCGGCGGAAATGGCCCTTCTACCGAAATTTTCGGTTGCCCGAACCTGCCGCCTGTCGGACAAATGGGCACCCAATATGTTTTGACCGAAAAAGGAGTTTTTGATGGCTGGGAAGTTTGAGCTTTATAAGGATAAGGCAGGCGAATTTCGTTTTCGCCTCAAGGCAGGCAACGGAGAGCCGATCTTGGCCAGCGAGGGCTATAAGGCCCGTGCCAGCGCGGAGAACGGGATCGCTTCTGTAAAGCGGAATGCGCCTAACGACGATCGCTATGAGCGCAAGGCCAACAAGGCAGGCAATGAGATGTTTAATCTCAAGGCCACGAACGGACAGGTGATCGGCACCTCCGAGGCCTATTCCAGCGCCTCTGCCCGCGACAACGGAATTGAATCGGTCAAGAAGAACGCGCCCGAGGCCAAGATCGTCGATCTGACCGACGACGCCTAATAGACACGTCCAGAATCGACAACGCCCGCCTCAATTGGGGCGGGCGCATCGTTTTCGCGAACCTGTATCGCTTAGCGGCGGATGCCGAGGCGCTCGATCAGGCTCTGATAGCGGGCCTCATCCTTGCCTTTGACATAATCCAGAAGCTTGCGGCGCTGGGCGACCATCATCAGAAGGCCACGGCGGCCGTGGTTGTCCTTCTTGTGGGTCTTGAAGTGCTCGGTCAGGGTCGAGATCCGCGAGGTGAGAATGGCAACCTGAACTTCGGGCGAACCGGTGTCGCCTTCCTTGGTTGCGAATTCCTTCATCAGGCGGGCTTTTTCTTCCACAGTAATCGACATCGGGGTCTCCTTTCGGATCAAAGGGTTATGGCGCAAGCCGGGATGTCGTCCAGCAGGGCCCATGGAGGGGTCCGCCAAGGGATTCCCTTTGCGGATGCGTGCCTATAGAGGCAATTCCCTTTGAAGAAAAGGAGATTCTGGGGCTCTAGCCTTCGCGGAAGAAAGGCAGAAAGGCATCGAGAACCGCTTGCGGGTTTTCCTCCATCACGAAATGCCCCGCGCCCGTGCAGGAAATGCCTTGCACATCATCGGCCCAAGCGCGCCAAAGGTCGAGGGGATCGGCGGTCTGCGCGGGAAAGCCGATATCGGACCAGAGGAAATAGACCGGCGCTGCGATCTTGCGTCCGGCGGTGCGGTCGGCCTCGTCGAGCGCCCGGTCAAACGTCGCCCCGGCGCGATAGTCGGCGCACATGGCATGCAGGTGAGCCGGGTCGCGCCCTTGCGCGAGATAGGCGGCGAGTGCCTTCTCGGAGAAGGCCGAGACCGATTTGGCGCGGGTCCATGCGGAGAGGGTCCAACTGAGATAGGCATCGGAGTCTGCACCGATCATGTTTTCGGGCAAGGGGTGGGGTTGGGCGAGAAAGGTCCAGTGATAGGCCTTCATCGCAAGATCGGCGTTCCAGTTGGCCCAGAAATCCCCCGTAGGGACGATCTCGATGATGCCAAGGCGACGCACGCGGGCGGGGTGATCCAGCGCAAGGCGATAGGACACCCGAGCACCGCGGTCATGGCCGAGGATATGCGCCGAAGGGATGCCGAGCGCATCCATCAGGGCAACGATATCCTGCGCCATCTGCCGCTTGGAATAGACGGTGTGGCCTTCGTCATCGGCCGGTGCGTCGCTCTCGCCATAGCCGCGCAGATCGGGCACGATCACGTCGAATTCCTTGGCGAACTCGGGCGCGACGCGTTCCCAGCAGTGGTGGTTCTGCGGATAGCCATGAAGCAGGATCAGCGGCTCGCCTTTGCCGCCGCGATGGACCGAAAGCTCGACCTCGCCGCAAGAGACGCGGCTTTGCGTGAAACCTTCGATCATGGGGCAGGCCATCCTTTGGGCTGTTCGGCATAACCGATATAGAGCGGGTGCTTGGGGTGGCCGTCCTTGGTCAGGCCCAGCGTGAACAGCGGCTCGCCGGTTTCGCGCAAGAGGGCCTCGACCGCAGGGCCGCGCTCGAGGTGGCTCCCATGCGTGCCCCAGGCACAGATCACCTGATCTGCCCAGCCGACCGATTGAAGGATCGAATTGTCATTCTCCGGCCCCACCGGATCGGCAGCCGCCCGCATTTTGCGCGGATCGGTGTCGCGCCAGGCGAAAATATTGGTCACGCGGAAGGCGCCAAAGCCCAAGGTCCGCGCCCGCCGTTCGCAGCGCTCGACGGTGGGATCGTTTTGAACCTCGGTCGCGGTCGAGGGGTTGAGCATAACGAAAAGCGCCTTGCGCCCCGCAGGCTCCCAGACGCGGGTCAGCAGATAGCGATACCTCTCGCAATCCGAATAGATGGCGGTCGAATGGGCATCGCCCTTGAGGAATTCACGCGTGATCATGGCCCTGCGGTGGTAGCCGCATTCGCCGCACGTTTCTAGAGATTGAAGACCCGGCTCGGGTGCAATTCGCCGCCGCGATAGCTGCCGACGGCGACGGGCTGGCCCTCGAAGCTCGCCCAGCATTCGTCGCCATACTCAAGCCCATGCGCGAAAACCATCGCCGGATTGCCGTTGCGCAGCTTGGCGATGCTTTCGGGCGGGCAGCGGACTTCGGGCAGATCGGCAAGGCCAACTTCGGTCGGCAGAAGCCGCGCATCGAGCTCGGGCGAGCGGGCCAGACGGTCGATCTCGTCAAGGGTGATGCCCTCTTCGGCGCGGAACGGGCCCGACCAGACGCGGCGCAGCCACTGAACATGTCCATAACAGCCAAGCGCCGCGCCCAGATCGCGGGCAATGGCGCGGACATAACCGCCCTTGCCGCAGGTCATCTCGAGCGCCACGCGATCGGCATCCGGCCGGTCGGTCATCACCAGTTCCTCGACCCAAAGCGGGCGGGCGGCAATCTCGAACTCTTCGTCGTCGCGGGCGAGCTTGTAGGCGCGCTCGCCGTCGATCTTCACGGCCGAGAACTTGGGCGGAACCTGCATGATATCGCCGACAAAGGCGCCGAGGGCGGCCTTGATGGCGTCGTCGCTTGGGCGCGTATCCGAGCGGGCGATCACTTCGCCCTCTGCGTCGTCGGTATTCGTCGCCTCGCCAAGTTTGACCATGAAGGCATAGGCCTTGAGGCTGTCGGTCACGAAAGGCACGGTCTTGGTCGCCTCGCCCAGCGCCACGGCCAGAACGCCGGTCGCCTCGGGATCGAGGGTGCCCGCGTGGCCCGCCTTCTTGGCGTCCAAAGCCCAGCGCACCTTGTTGACGACCGCCGTCGAGGTGATGCCCGCCGGTTTGTCGACGATCAGCCAGCCCGATATATCGCGGCCCTTGCGCTTGCCCATGGTTCGCTCCGTTTTCGTGAGAGGCGCTGCTAGCCGAAGCGGGCGGGCGCGGTCAACCTATTCCAGCACGCCGACCATCGGCCCCATGCGGAAACCTATGTCAGACCGGCCGAGCGAAGGCGCAAAGAGGCGCGAGACACGGCCATCGAAATAGAGCGCCTGCGGCAGGCCGAGGTAATCGCGAAAGAAGCTGGCGAAGAGGTGAAAATTCACCGGCGTGTCAGACATGACAAAGATCGCCTCGCTGCCATCGGCACTGGTGCCGACGCCGTTACGGATAAGGCGCGAGGTGCCGCTTGCGAGGAAGCGGGGATGCAGCTGGCCGTCGATCACCAGCATCGGGCCGGATTGGGTGGCATAGGCGCAGTCGGGCGCTTCTACCTTGAAAGCCAGTGTTTCGATGACCCGTGCGGTGCTCTCGCCGATACAGAGGACACCGTTGGGCAGAAGTCCGAAATTGCCGGGGCCGGCCTGCGTCACCAGCCACATCTTCTCTTCGCCGTTCTCGAGGTAATAGCCCACGGGGCGCAGATCGTCGTGATACATCCCCGCATTCATCGCGAAGGCAAGGGTGCGGCCCGTCTCGGCCCCGATGCGGGAGAAATCGCCAAGAGGTGCGCCATCCGCGCCGGAATGGAATAGCCTCAAGTCATCCGTGGCCGGATCAACCCGACAGAGAGAGAAGCGCGCGTCCTGCCATTCAACCTGCTCACAGGAAAGCGCAGCGGCCTGTCCTGCCAAAAGCACCAGCAGGGCGGCGAGGCGGAACATCAGTCGTCGAGGTCCTGCCGAACGTGTTCGTCCGCGAACAGACGGCGAGCCTCGTCCATCTTGTCGAAAGTTTCGTCGATCTCGAACCGCAGATCGGGCGCGAATTTCAAGGTCATTCCCTTGGTCACAAGGTGCCGGATCTCGGCCTTGTTGCGGCGAAGGGCGGCCAGCGCCACGTCCTTGCCCTGCCCGCCAAGCGGCAGGACATAGGCGGTTGCCTGCTTGAGGTCGGGCGAACAGCGCACCTCTCCCACGGTGATCGACATCCGCGAAAGATCGGGGTCGTGAACGTCACCACGGGTGAGGACGTCTGAAAGCGCACGCCTGATGACTTCACCAACGCGAAGCTGCCGCTGCGAAGGGCCTGAGCCCGTTGAGAACCTGTTCTTTGCCATGCGCTGCACATATGCCGGTTCCGCCCCCTTGCCAAGCGAGGCTTTGGAGTGCAGGCAGGGACCAGCCGAAAAACGCGGAGACAGACCATGTCGCAGACACCGGGAATCGTGGTTACAGGCGCCTCGGGGCGCATGGGGCAGATGCTGATCCGAACCATCAGCGAATCTGAGGTTTGCCATCTGGTCGGCGCGGTCGAGCGTAAGGGCCACGCTTGGGTCGGCCGCGATGTGGGCGAGGCGATGGGCGGTGCGCCGCTGGGGGTGACTGTCACCGACGATGCGATCGAGGCCTTCGCCAAGGCGCAGGCTGTCATTGATTTCACCGCACCCGCCGCCACAGTCGAATTTGCCGGCCTCGCCGCGCAGGCCCGCGCCATTCATGTGATCGGCACCACCGGCCTCAGCGGCACGGATCTGGCGGCGATCAACGCCGCCGCCCGCCACGCGGTGATCATCCGCGCGGGGAATATGTCGCTCGGGGTCAACCTCTTGACCCAGCTGACCAAGAAGGTCGCCGCCGCCCTCGACGCCGATTTCGATATCGAAATCGTTGAGGCCCATCACAGCCGGAAGGTCGATGCGCCCTCGGGCACCGCCCTGATGCTGGGCGAAGCCGCTGCCGAAGGGCGGGGCGTATCGCTTGACGAGGTGTCCGACCGTGGCCGTGATGGGATCACCGGCGCCCGCAAGCGGGGCGATATCGGCTTTTCCGCGATCCGCGGGGGCGACATCGTGGGCGAGCATGACGTGATTTTCGCCGCCGCGGGCGAGCGGATCATCTTGCGTCATGTGGCGACGGATCGGGCGGTCTTCGCCCGTGGCGCGCTCAAGGCCGCGCTCTGGGGGCAGAACCAGGCGCCAGGCGAATACGATATGGTCGACGTTCTGGGGCTTTGAGACCCTAGAAGTCGATCGCGATGCCCTTTTTCTCCCAGTCGCCAAAGCGCACGGGATCAGGGCCATCGCGCCCGCCAAGCTCGATCGGGCGCTCCGCTTCTTTCGCCTTCTTGCGCCGCTCGGCCGCCTCGGCCAGCGCGCGCTGGGCGGCAGGGGGCAGGGTGGGATCACTGTCGGTCATGCTGGCGTTCCTTGTCCCGGATGATCCGGTGTTATAGGGCAGGAGCCATCAGCTCAAGAGGACCAGATGACCGAACCCGGACTAGCCGCCCGCCGCGCCGCCCATGATCTCGTCGATCAGGTGACGATCGATGGCCTTCTGTTGTCCGAGGCTCTGGCCACCGGCACGCTTGCGCGCCTCGCCCCCGAAGACCGCGCCCGCGCCCAAAGGCTCGCACTGCAAACCCTGCGCGGGATGGACCGCGCCGACCGGATGCTCAAACCCTTCCTGCAAAAGCGCCCGCCGCTGACGGTTTGCAACGTCTTGCGGATGGGGACGATCGAGATCTGGTCGGGCGAGGCGGCGCACGGGGTGGTGAATGCCTGTGTCAACATCGTCGGGCAAGACAAGCACACCCAAGGCATGAAGGGCTTGGTGAATGCCGTGCTCCGCCGCATCTCCGAAGAGCGCCCCGGCGCGTGGGATCGGCTTCCGGTTCCGCGCCTGCCCGATTGGTTGAGGGGGCCGATGATCGAGGCTTGGGGCAAGCCGGCGGTCGAAGGCATGGAAGACGCGCATTTCGCGGGCGCGTCGCTCGATCTGACGCCGAAGGGCGATCCTCAGTCGGTGGCAACGGCCGTTGGCGGCACTGTCTTGCCGACCGGATCGGTCCGGCTCCAAGGCTCCGCACAAGTCTCGGCCCTTCCCGGCTATGCCGAGGGCAACTGGTGGGTTCAGGATGCCGCAGCCGCCCTGCCGGTGAAAGTGCTTGCCCCCAAGAAAGGCGAAAAGATCCTTGATCTGTGCGCCGCTCCCGGCGGCAAGACGATGCAGCTCGCCGCAGCGGGGGCGAAGGTCACGGCGCTCGATCTGTCGGAACGGCGGCTCGAGCGGGTGTCCGAGAATCTCGTTCGGACGGCCCTGACGGCCGAGGTCGTGGCTGGCGATGCGCTTGAGGTTGCCGAGGGCGGATGGGATGCGATCCTTCTCGACGCGCCCTGCTCTGCCACCGGCACGATCCGCCGCCATCCCGATTTGCCCTACGCCAAGGATGGTAGCGAATTCGGCGCCCTGATCGACCTTCAGGCCGAGATGATCGACCACGCGCTGACCCTCCTCAAACCGGGCGGGCGGCTTCTTTTCTGCACCTGTTCGCTTCTGCCCGACGAAGGCGAGGTGCAGGCCGACGAGGCGCTGGAGCGGCACGAAGGGCTTGCCGCCGATCCCGCCGCGCTCGAAATCGACGGCATTGATCCGGCATGGATCACCGCCGAAGGGGGCCTGCGCCTTCGGCCCGACTTCTGGCCCGATCTCGGCGGCATGGACGGCTTTTACATGATCCTGTTGCGAAAGCCTGCGTGACTTGAACCGCTGGCCTCCCTATCATGCCGGCAAAAGACGCAAGCAAGACGCAACAGAGGCAGTAGATTTGGCCAGACCGCAGACATGGCGTGCCCGGCAGACGGCATTCATGCACCGTTGGCACGCCCGCCGTGCCTCGCGCGCCAAGCTGCCCACAGGCTTTGTCTCACAGCCCGAGCCCCGTTCGATCGGCCTTTATGCCAAGGGTCGGCAGTTGATCGCCGGGAATTTCCTGTTCTCCGGCTACCTGATCGAAGCCCCCGGAGATTCGATCTGGAGCATCGCAGCCGAGGCGCCTCATGTGATCGACGAGCTGCAAGGCTGTGGATGGCTCGATGATCTCGCCGCCGTAGCAGATGCCAAGGCGCGGGCACGGGCGCAGGCTTGGGTTTTCGAGTGGATTGATCTCTACGGCAACGGGACAGGCCCCGGCTGGACACCGGACCTCACCGGCCGCCGCCTGATCCGCTGGATCAACCACGGCTTTCTGATCCTGCGCGGCAAGGATCGCGAGGCGACAGACCGTTTTTTCCTGTCTCTTGCTCGCCAGACCCTCTTTTTGTCGCGCCGCTGGAAAACGGCGCGCCCCGGCCTTCCACGGTTTGAAGCGCTGACCGGAATGATCTATGCGGGCCTGTCGCTCGAAGGAATGTCGGGCCATGTGGATCAGGCGATTACCGCTCTCGAAGAGGACTGCCGGACGCAGGTTGATGCCCAAGGCGGCATTCCCACCCGCAATCCCGAAGAGCTTTTGGACGTCTTCACCCTGCTCACATGGGCGGCACAGGCGCTGAACGAATCCGACAGGCATCCGCCCGAGGCGCTGATTTCGGCCATTTCGCGGATCGCGCCCACGCTGCGGGCGCTTCGTCATACCGACGGCGGACTGGCGCGGTTTCATGGCGGCGGGCGCGGGATCGAAGGGCGGCTCGACCACGCGCTGGCCTCATCAGGGATCAAGACGCGGCCCGCCGAGGGCTTGCATATGGGCTATGCCCGGCTTCAGGCGGGCCGGACGAATATTATCGTCGATGCCTCGCCGCCGCCCAAGGGCGAAGCGAGCTATGACGCCCATGCCTCGACCCTAGCGTTCGAGCTGACCTCGGGGCGGCGGCCGGTAATCGTCAATTGCGGCTCTGGCCGCAGCTTCGGCGCCGAGTGGCGGCGTGCAGGCCGAGCGACCGGAAGCCACTCTACCTTGGCACTCGACGGGTATTCCTCGTCGCGCCTCGGCGCTCCGAGCCGGCTCGACGGATTGAGGGGCGAATTGTTGGCCGACACGCCGTCCAAGGTGCCGGTCGAGTTCAGCGCCCTCGACGATGGAACCCGGCTCGAGGTTGCCCATGACGGCTATCGCCGTACCCACGGCCTGACCCATGCCCGGATATTCGATCTGATTTCCGATGGCCGTGGTCTTGCCGGAGAAGAACTTTTGGCGACCCTGTCTGATGCCGATCAGCTTAGGTTTGATCGGGCGATGGACAGGGCGGGCCTTCAGGGAATCGCCTTTTCGCTCCGCTTCCATCTTCACCCCGAGGCCGACCCCCAGGTCGATCTGGGCGGGGCGGCAATTTCGCTGACGCTGAAAAGCGGGGAAATCTGGGTGTTCCGGCATGACGGCACCGCTGAGATGACCCTCGAGCCATCGGTTTATCTGGAAAACGGGCGGCTCAAGCCCCGTGCGACACAACAGATAGTTTTATCTGGCCGCACGATGTCATATGCGACCCGCGTTCGCTGGTCGCTGACCAAGGCGCAGGATACGCCCAATGTCCTTCGGGATCTTGTGGAAGACGACGCGGCGGACGCAGATCAGGACTGACCCGAGGATCCCATGACCGAACCGCTCCCCATCCGTCGCGCCCTTCTTTCCGTCTCCGACAAGACCGGACTCATTGATCTGGCCAAGGCGCTCGATGCGCGCGGGGTCGAGCTTCTGTCGACCGGCGGCTCGGCCAAGGCGCTGCGCGAGGCGGGGCTGAAGGTCAAGGATGTGTCGGACGTGACCGGTTTCCCCGAGATGATGGATGGCCGCGTCAAGACGCTCCACCCCAAGGTTCACGGCGGCCTTCTGGCGCTGCGCGACGATGCGGGCCACGTTCAGGCGATGACCGAGCATGGCATCGCGCCGATCGACCTGCTGGTCGTCAACCTTTATCCGTTCGAGGCCACCGTCGCCGCCGGTGCCGACTATGACACCTGCATCGAAAACATCGATATCGGCGGCCCGGCGATGATCCGCGCGGCGGCCAAGAACCATGCGTTTGTGACCGTTGTCACAGATGTTGAGGACTATGAGCGCCTTATCGGCGACATGGATCAGCACAACGGCGCGACCTGCCGTAAGTTCCGCAAGAAGCTGGCGCAGATCGCCTATGCCCGCACCGCGGCCTATGACGCGGCGGTGAGCACATGGATGGCGCGCGCGATTGGCGTCGGAGCCCCGCGCCGGCGCGCTTTTGCTGGCACCCTGGCGCAGACCCTCCGTTATGGCGAAAACCCGCACCAGAAGGCCGCCTTCTACACCGATGGCTCGAACCGCCCCGGCGTTGCGACCGCGGTTCAGCTTCAGGGCAAGGAGCTGAGCTATAACAACATCAACGACACCGACGCCGCCTTCGAGCTTGTGTCGGAGTTCAATCCCAAAGACGGCCCCGCCTGCGCGATCATCAAACACGCCAACCCCTGCGGCGTGGCGCGTGGCAAGACCATGCTCGAGGCCTATAGGGCCGCCTTCGATTGCGACCGAACCAGCGCCTTCGGCGGGATCGTTGCGCTGAATATGCCACTCGACGCCGAAACCGCGCGCGAGATCACCGGTATCTTTACCGAAGTGGTGATTGCCCCCGGCGCCAGCGACGAGGCCAAGGAAATCTTCGCCGCCAAGAAGAACCTGCGCCTTTTGACCACCGACAGCCTGCCCAACCCGCAAGAGGCCGGCCTTGCGATCCGTCAGGTTTCGGGTGGTCTGCTCGTGCAGGATAAGGATAGCGGCCATGTCGATCTGTCTGACCTCAAGTTCGTGACCAAGAGGGCGCCGACCGACGAGCAGATGGCCGACCTCCTTTTCGCCTGGAAGGTCGCCAAGCACGTCAAATCCAACGCCATCGTCTATGCCAAGGCCGGCGCGACCGTGGGCGTGGGCGCGGGCCAGATGAGCCGCCTCGATTCCGCGCTGATCGCCGCCAAGAAGGCCGAGCGCATGGCCGAGGCGCTGGGCCTGCCGGAGCCGCTGACCAAGGGATCGGCCGTGGCCTCCGATGCCTTCTTCCCCTTTGCCGACGGCCTTCTCGAAGCCGCCGCCGCAGGGGCGACATGTGTCATCCAGCCGGGCGGCTCGATGCGCGACGACGAGGTGATCGCCGCTGCCGACGAGGCGGGCATCGCCATGGTTTTCACCGGAATGCGCCACTTCCGTCACTGATGAGAAAGGACCATCCATGCGCCTGACCTTCTGGACCGGTTTTTGGGTGTTCCTCATCGACCAGCTGTCGAAATATCTGGTCGTTCATACACTCGATCTTGCCAATGTTGGCAGGATCGAGGTTCTTCCACCTTTCCTTGTCTTTCGGATGGCTTGGAACACGGGCGTGAACTTCGGCCTTCTGTCGGGGGCCGATATGCGCTGGGTTCTGATTGCCGTCGCTCTGGTGATCACAGCTGCCGTTCTGATCTGGGTCCGTCGCGAAGGAGGCAACCGTTGGGCGCAGATCGGTGCCGGGCTATTGGCCGGTGGGGCGCTGGGCAATGTGATCGACCGGATCATCTATGGGGCGGTCGCTGACTTCCTCAATATGTCCTGTTGCGGCATCGACAATCCCTATGCGTTCAACCTTGCGGACGCGGGCATCTTCCTCGGGGCGATCCTGCTTGTGATCTTTGGCGGCAAGGATGAATCGCGCCAAGGGCACAAGACCCCGTGACGAGCCTCGGGTCACGCGCTACACAGGGGGCAGGCGACCCGAGGGGGGGAAGGTATGCACGGAGCGAAAATCGCCCTGATGGCACTGATCGTTATGGCTGCTTGCAGCCGTGCGTCGAACTCTGTCGACAAGGACGCCATCAATCAGGGCCCCGACGAGTTCTCGGTCCTGCCCGCCCGTCCGCTTGAAATGCCCGAGAGCTATTCTGCCCTACCTGCGCCAACGCCCGGCGGGACGAATATCACCGACCCCAACCCCGGCGCCGACGCGATTGCGGCCCTAGGCGGGCGACCGTCAGCGGCGAGTGCTGGCGGCGTACCGGCCTCTGACGCCGCCCTCGTGGCTGCGGTTTCGCGCTATGGCGTCCCGGCCGATATCCGCGCGGTTGTGGCCTCCGAGGACGCCCCGCTATTGAAGCGCGCAACCGATGGCGGCTTCATCGGTTTCATCACGCGCAGCTCCTATTTCAAGGTCTACGCCCAGCAGGCGCTTGACGCATTTGCCGAGCTTCTCCGCTTCCGCGCGGCCGGTGTGCAGACCCCTTCAGCGCCCCCCGCCAACTAGCGCGCGCAGCATTTAATCCCTCGCAGAATCGGCCAGTGCCATGCTAGGGATTGTGGCATGGCTCAGACCGACCTCAAGATGCGCCCGCGCCCGATCATTCGGCAGCTGGACGATGCTGCCGTCAACCGGATCGCGGCGGGTGAGGTCGTGGAGCGGCCAGCCTCAGCGGTGAAGGAGCTTGTCGAGAATGCGCTGGATGCGGGGGCCACGCGCATCGAGGTGGTCATCGCCGATGGCGGCAAGACGCTGATCCGGGTCACAGACAATGGCTGCGGCATGACGCCGGACGACCTGCCGCTGGCCCTCTCGCGCCACGCGACCTCCAAGATCGACGGCTCCGACCTTCTCGATATCCGCTCCTTCGGCTTCCGCGGCGAGGCGCTCCCGTCGCTCGGCGCGGTCGGGCGGCTCACGATCACCAGCCGCGCCGAAGGCGAAGAGGCGGCCGTGATCGCGGTCACGGGTGGCCGGATCGAGCCGGTGCGCCCTGCGGCGCTTTCGGGCGGCACCGTGGTCGAGCTGAAAGACCTGTTTTTCGCCACGCCCGCGCGGCTCAAGTTCCTGCGAACCGACAGGGCCGAGGCGCAGGCCGTGGCCGATGTGGTGCGCCGCCTTGCCATGGCCGAGCCGACAGTGGGCTTTGTCCTGCGCGATGCCTCGGGCGGCGAGGCCCGCGACGTGATCCGCCTCAACGCCGAGCAGGGCGATTTCTTCGGCGCGACCGAGGCGCGGCTGGCCGAGATTCTGGGCCGCGAATTTGCCGACAACGGCGTGCCTGTGGATGCCCTGCGAGATGGCGTGCGCCTCACCGGCTATGCCGCCTTGCCCACCTATTCGCGCGGCTCGGCGGTGACGCAGTTCCTTTTCGTCAACGGCCGCCCCGTGCGCGACAAACTTTTGATCGGTGCCCTGCGCGCGGCTTATATGGATGTGCTGAGCCGCGACCGGCATCCCGCTGCCGCGCTTTTCATCACCTGCGATCCGCAGCTCGTGGACGTCAACGTGCATCCCGCGAAATCCGAGGTCCGCTTTCGCGAACCGGCGCTTGTGCGCGGCCTGATCGTCTCGGGCCTGCGCCACGCGCTTGCCAGCGCCGGCCACCGCGCCTCGACGACCGTTGGCGCAGCCACGCTCAACGCCCTCCGGTCCGAACCGGCCTCGGCGCGCATCTACCAGATGGACCGCCCCTCCCAGCTTGGCCGCGCCGCCGCCTATCAGGCGCAGACCCCCGGCTTTGCCGAGATGACCGCCCCTTCGGCGCGGTTCGAGCCTGCGCCCGTTGAAGCTGAAGAGAGCGAAACGCTCCCCCTCGGCGCGGCGCGGGCGCAGGTGCACGAAAACTACATCATCGCCCAGACCGAAACCGGCATCGTTATCGTCGATCAACACGCGGCGCACGAGCGGCTGGTCTATGAACGGCTCAAAGCGCAATACGCGGAAACGGGCATCGCCTCGCAGGCGCTTCTCATTCCCGATATCGTCGAAATGTCGCCTGCTGAGGCCGGACGCCTTCTCGATCTGGCGGACGACCTTGCCCACCTCGGCCTCGTGATCGAGCCCTTCGGCGGCGGAGCCATCGCAGTGCGCGAGACGCCCGCGATGTTGGGCGAGGTGGATGCCAAGGGCCTTTTGCAGGACATTCTCGACGAGCTGTCCGACCTTGAAGAAAGCGGCAACCTGCGCGCGCGGATCGACGCGATCCTGAGCCGCGTGGCCTGCCATGGCTCGATCCGGTCGGGGCGGCGGATGCGGGCCGAAGAGATGAACGCGCTTCTGCGCGAGATGGAAGCCACGCCCCTTTCGGGCCAGTGCAACCACGGACGGCCGACCTATGTGGAACTGAAGCTTTCCGATATCGAGAGGCTTTTCGGGCGCACATGATCCAGATTGGCGAGCAGAGCTATTCCTTCAGCGATCCCTTGGTGATCGTCGCGCTCGTCGGGGCGGGCGGCCTTCTTCTGTTGATCCTCCTTCTTCTGTCGGTCATGCGCCGCGCGGGGCGGTCGGCGGATGTGGCTGAAATCCTCGCGCAGCAGATGGGCGGCATGGCGCAGCGGGTGCAGGCCCTTTCCGACGGTCAGCATCAGCTTTTCGGCGGCCTCACCTCCGTCTCCGAAGCCCAAGCGCAGCAGCAGGCCAAGACGATCCATCTTATGGAAAAGCGGCTTCAGGCTGTGACCGAAAGCCTTAACCAAAACCTCACAAGTTCGGCCCGCAACACGGCCCAGTCGCTTGGCGAATTGCAGCAGCGGCTCAAGACCATCGACAAGGCGCAGGAGAATATCACCAAGCTTTCGGGCGATGTTCTGTCTTTGCAGGATATCCTGTCCAACAAACAGACCCGTGGCGCTTTCGGCGAAATCCAGCTTAACGATATCGTCTCCAAGGCGCTTCCGTCCGACAGCTATTCCTTCCAGCACACGCTCTCAAACGGGAAACGGGCCGATTGCCTGATCCATTTGCCCAACCCGCCCGGCCCCATCGTGATCGACAGCAAATTCCCGCTGGAACCCTACGAGCGCCTGCGCGCCGCCAAGGCAGATAGCGATCTGGCTGCCGCCGCGCGCGAGCTGCGAACGGCGGTGAAGACCCACATCAAGGCCATTTCTGAGAAGTACATCATCGAGGGTGAAACGGCAGACGGGGCGCTGATGTTCCTGCCGTCCGAGGCAGTCTATGCTGAGCTTCACGCCAATTTCCCCGAGCTGGTGCGCGAGGGGTTCACGGCGCGGGTCTGGATCGTCTCGCCCACCACCTGCATGGCGACGCTGAATACCATGCGGGCGATCCTCAAGGATGCGCGGATGCGTGAACAGGCGGGCGCGATCCGCACCACCTTGCGCCTTCTGCACCGCGACGTGGAGCTGGTGGCCGAGCGGGTCGACAAGCTGAATACGCATTTCGGGCAGGCGCGGGCCGACCTTGAGGGGATTTCTACCGCCGCCGAGCGGGCAGGAAAGCGGGCCGCCAAACTCGACAATTTCGATTTCGAAGAACTTGCGCCCGCAAGCGACAGCCTTCCGCAACTCGGCCCCGAGGCCGCCGAATGAGGCGCATCCTCGGGCCGGAAGATTTCCGGCAGATGCCTTGGGCCAATGGCAAGGGGATAACGACCGAACTTGCCCGCGAGGATCGCGAAGGCCGGATGCTTTGGCGCTTGTCACGGGCGAGCGTGGTCGAGGATGGCCCGTTCTCGATCTTTCCTGGCATCGAACGGAATCTGACGGTGCTGACCGGTCCGGGCTTTAGCCTCACTGGAGACGGGATTTCTCTTGAGGCGCGGGCCTATAGTCCGGTCGCCTTTCCGGGGGATGTTCCGGTCGCTGCTTCGGGCGTCGCCGCCCCTTCGGACGATTTCAACGTGATGACCGACCGGAGCCTGCCAAGACCAACGGTCGAAGTTGTCGCTGGTCGGCGGTTGCTCGACCCAGATACCGGAATTCTTGCGGTCTATTGGCCGGAATTCGCCCGCCTTCTGCTCACCGACGAAGCGGTAGAGGTGGCTGAACTTCCGGCTATTGCTGTCTGGCTGGCTATATCTTGAAGAGAGGCTGAAGCATCCGCGGGATCACGCTGTTGAACTTCAACGGCGCGTCGGTCGCGGCAAGGCAGATGCAAGCCACACCCGGTTCGGCCACCGGCTTATGCTCAAGATCCTCGGTCGCGACCTCAATGTCGCCCACGCCGAAACGGTCGGTCTCGTCGCGGAAGGCCCCTTGCAGGACAATAGTCAGCTCGGTTCCTCGGTGGCCGTGATCGGGCACTGCCGCACCGCCGGGGATATAGAGAAGGCGCACGCTGGCCTCGCTCGAGGAGGGCAGGATCATCTGCCGCACCCCGCCGCCAAGGCGCTTCCAACGCACGGCATCGACATCTCCGCCGACATAATCCTGAAGCGGCAGCGGGAAGGTCGAAGGCGCCCGTCGGGTCGAGGGCGCCCGTGGTTCGGGTGCTGCGCCGCCGATCAGGCGAAGGGTGGCGGCAAGGGCGTCGTCCGAAATGGCTTCGCTGGTGGCGTCGTCAAGAATCTGGCCGCCAACGGAATCAAACGATCCGGCTTGCGCACGGCATTCGTCGCACATGGAGATATGGGTCGCGACAACAAGGCTGAACGCTTCGGGGAGCGTGCCGGCCGAATAGGCCATCAAGAGTGCGTCGGTGAGGTGATGATTGATCTGGGACATGGTGGCTACTTCATTTCGTGGCGCAAACGGTCAAGCGCCAGACGGATACGGGATTTGATGGTGCCGAGCGGAAGGCCGGTTTCCTCGGCAAGCTCGCGGTGGCTGAGATCGCCATAATAGGCGCGTTGAATAAGGGCCCTTTGCTTTTCGGGAAGCGCGGAAATGGCTTTGCTCAGCCTTTCGGTTTCCTGCTCAAGGGCGAGGGCGTCTTCCTGATCGGCCTCGGCTTCTGGCCCCCAGGGAAGGTCTTCGGGCTCGGGCCGACGCTCGCGGCGGACAACGTCGATCCTTTTGTTTCGGGCGATCGTGAAGATCCAGGTCGATGCACTGGCGCGGCTGGGATCAAACAGCGCGGCTTTGCGCCAGACCGTCGCCATGACCTCTTGGGCGCAGTCTTCCGCCACATCGGCGGGGCTGCCGGACTTTATCAGGAAGCCCTTAATCCGAGGCGCGAAATGTTGAAATAGCCGGGCAAATGCAACCTGATCCTGACGGTCGCGAATGGCCAAGATTTCGGTGGCCCATTGGGGCGACGCGCTCTGATCCTTTTCGGTCAATTGAACCTTCCCCGGCACACGAACACACAGACTATGATTTGCACTATAGGAGCCCAAAGCTGCCTGTGCACCCGTTTTACCAACGATGTTCATCTGAATGTTCATGGCACCGATACGCAGCAGAATAGGAACCGGATCAGTTGCGGGACTCGTTTTGAGTCGAGTTTCTGCCGAAATCTGCCAAACTGGGATTCGAAGACGCCGCGGTTTGCGCTGTATCAAAGAGCGACCCGAACATTTGTACAAAATGCTCAAAGCTGTCGTTCGAAAGAGGTCAAAATGCTCGATATTACTGCAGACAAGGTTGCCGAGGTTATCATCCTCGCCCGAGAGCTGGACCGAGCGGAGGCCGAGTTCGACGCTTTTATCGAGCGATTGAATGTCGAAGAGCAGGCCTGCCTTGTGGCAATCTTCTGGATCGGCCGTGGCACCTATGAGCCGGAAGAGTTGCCCGACGCCATCGAGACCGCACTAAACGAGGCGACGACGCCGACCGCCGAATACCTCAAAGGGTCGCCCCATTTGCCCGACCATCTCGAAGCTGGCCTCGAGGCGCTTGGCATCGACAGTTCCGACGAAGAGGACGAGCTTTACCGCAGGTGATCGTCGAAGATCGCCCGCGCACGGCCCCAGACGCCTGAATCGATGGCATCGAGCGCCCGAAGATGCGGCAGAAGCTGGCCTGCAAAATCCTCTGAGCTTTCCTTGGGAAGAAGCGACGGCAGGTTGTCGATCGCGGTCACGTCTAGCACCGGATCATCGCAGACGCGCAGGGCTGGGTGTTCCCAATCCGTCACCCGATCATAGACCTTGATGGGCGAGAAATCGCTGTCGGGGTCGCAGGCGATATCGCCGATCACCCGCAGATCGCGGGGTGCCGTGAGCGCCGATTTCGGTAGGAAGACAGGGGTGCCGGGGCGGGCGAGGATGCAGTTCAGGAAGATGCCATGGGCAAGAACCTCGGGGAAAGGCCCGCCGCTTTGGGTCTCGGCCATGTCCCATTTGGTGACAGACAGGCCGACCTGCTCGCAAAGCTCGGCCGCGCCCGTGCCAACCCGGCCCAGCGCGCCGATGATCAGAACGTCCGGCCGACCGGAACCAATTTCTTTAGCGACATGGGCAATCAAAGCGTCCGAGTTCGGAAAGGTCGAAACCGGCGCGGCGATCCCGCCTTTCGCCTGTGCCGCCCAGCAGAGAGCCGCCACAGCCGCGCCTGCAAACCCTGCCCAGTAGCCGAATGCCGCGACACGGCGTCCGCTGTCGTCGGTCAGATACTCCAAATCGTAGAGCGCCCCGCCGCCTGCGTGGAACCGGTCCAAAAGCACCTTGCCCGCAGGCTGGCCCTTGTAGGCATGGCCAAACATGATGTGGCGGTGCGGCAGGGGCGTGCCGTCGTCGGGAAGCTCTTTGAGGCCAAAGATGATCGCGTCCTGCGGCGCGGTTCGCCAGCTTCCTTCCGGTGCGATCGTGGCCCCTGTTGCGCGGTAGCCGTCGATCGGAATGGCTCTCTGGCGGCTTTCCTCGACGGTGACTTGGTAGCCAGCGGCCAAAAGCCTCGCGACGCCTTCTGGCGTAGCCCCGCAGCGTTCCTCGTGCGGGCGCTCTTCGGCGCGGACCCAGATATGCGTCATGGCTCTCTCCTAGAAATGCGTCCGCGCCGTGCGCCGGTCGTGGTCTTCCAGATGCGGGATCGCGTTGAACCCTGCAAGGATCGGCCCGACCGGGCTGACGTGCACCCGGTGCAGCGAGGTGTTGTAGATCGGCAGGGCAATATGGGCCATGCGGCGCGGATCGAGTTCGAGCAAGTGCCGAACCATCATCGAAATAACGCCGCCCGAGGTAATGCACAGGATATTGCGCCCCGGCTGCACGGCCTCCTGCAAAACGCCTACCACCCGGCTCTCGAAATCGGCGAAGGTCTCGTTTCCCATGATCTCGGCGCGGTGCCAGGCCTCCATGACCTTTGGCATATGCTCGGCAAAGCCCGAACCATCGGGCATCGGGATGCCGTGGTTGTCTTCCAGCGCCTTGCCGAGATTGAAATAGTCGAGCTCGTTCAATCGCGTGTCGATCTGGGGCGTCTTGTGCCCCATGCCTTCGGCGGTTTCGATGTGGCGCCGCAGGCTGCCGCTGAGAACCAGATCAAACCCTTCCCCGCCCTGCGCGAGCCAGTCGCCAAGCCAAGCCGCCTGCTGATGGCCAAGGGGCGAGAGGCGGTCATAGTCTTCTTCGGTTTTGGCCGAGGAATTGGCCTGGCCGTGTCGGACGAGGGTGATCGTGCCCATCTGATGCTCCTTGCTCGAGCCTTTGACCTAGGACGAAGAGGGGCAAATGACAACGCATTCATCCCCTGATTGGGCGATGTTATTGAATATCTCCTGATCCATGCGAGACTGTGCCTGTGGGGCCGCCCTTTCGGCGGCCGGACATTGCCCATTGGGGTGCAAAACAGGAACGAAACAATGCGACAGCTGCTTCTCACCACCGCTCTGACCTTTCTTTTGGCAGGGGCAGGTCTGGCCGATGGCGCCGCGTTGATCCTTGGCAACGAACGTTATGAAGATCTTGACCGCGTGAGCCGTGGCGACGATGTGCTTGAGGTGGGCGAAGGGCTCGTCGATCTGGGTTTTCAAGTATTCGCGCTAAGTGATGGTGAGGCCGGCAATACGGCCCGCGCCCTTGCCGATTTTTCCGAAGCCGCGGCTGGGGCCGATGCTGTGGTCATAATTCTAACCGGGCATTTTGTGACCGACGGCGCAAGAAGCTGGCTTTTGACCACAGACGCCCGCGATCCGGGGTTGTTTTCGCTTGGAGGCACCGCTGTCTCGATTGAGAGCCTGCTTCGCCTTCTCTCGGCCGCGCCCGGCAGGGCCGTTTTGATGATCGGCAGCTTCGACGATGATGCCAGCCTGGATCCCTGGCTTTCCGAGGGGATCGGCGCGGTAGAGATTCCGCAAGGCGTCATGGTCATCCGCGGCGAGCCGCGCGAGCTTGCCAATTTTGCCGAGGATTTCCTGATCGAGCCCGGCGCCGATATTGCGGCGGCGGCGCGGGAAAATTCGTCGCTGAGCCTGTCGGGCTTTGCGCCCCTTTCCTGGCGGATCAGCGCGGGCGAGCCGGAAAACGTGGTGGTTCAGCAGCCGGTTCAAGCACAACCGCAAGCCCCGGCGCCCTTGCCGCAGCCCAACCCCTCGGATCCCAAGGCGATTGAAGACAGCCTCGGCCTGGCGCTCGATGCCCGCCGCGAGATTCAGCGCGACCTCACGATCCTTGATTACAACACCCGCGGTATCGACGGCATCTTTGGTCAGGGAACCCGCCGCGCCATTGCCAATTGGCAGCAGGTCAACGGCTATCCACAGACGACCTACCTTAGCGCCGAGCAAATCCAGCGCCTTGACGCACAGGCGAGCGTTCGCGCCGCCGAACTTGAAGCCGAAGCGGAACGCAAGCGGGCCGAGCAGGCGCGGCTTGACGAAGCCTATTGGGAAGAAACCGGAGCGCGCGGAACCGAGGTAGGTCTGCGGGCCTATCTTGAACGCTATCCCGACGGGATCCATTCGGAGCAGGCGCAAGCCGCCCTTGAGGAGATTGCCCTCGCCAAGCGCCAGAACGTTTCGGTAGAAGAGCGGGCCTCGTGGGATGCTGCCCGCGCGATCAATGCAGTCACCTCCTATCAGAATTATCTGACGCTCTATCCTAATGGCGCTTTTGCAAGCGATGCCCGGGCCAAGATTACCGAACTCAACCGGTCGCAGGCGGATGCCTCGTCAATCGCGGCGGCGGCCGAGGCGGAGCAGCGGCTCAAGCTCAATCCGATTACCGCACGCCTTGTCGAGGCGCGTCTAAAAACCCTCGGCTTTGATCCGGGTGCGGTTGACGGGCGGTTCGATGATAGCACCCGCCGCGCCCTGCGCCGGTATCAGGCATCTCGAGACCTTACCGTGACCGGCTATTTGAACGAAGCGACGCTGATCCGAATCC
This sequence comes from uncultured Paracoccaceae bacterium, assembly GCA_937138255.1. Lineage (GTDB taxonomy): Bacteria > Pseudomonadota > Alphaproteobacteria > Rhodobacterales > Rhodobacteraceae > RFZI01. Next base: position 11,554 of record CAKZOU010000064.1, on the reverse strand, counting down.
TCGCGGATACCGGCATCACCATCAACCGCTAGGCTATTCGGCAGGCACGAAACGCTCGAGCGCCAGACGCACCGGAACTGGCGCCGAGCTGGCGATATCCTTGACCCCGAAGAGATAGGTTCCGCGATTGAGCCGCGCGGCAACCATCGAATCGAGCCCCTCGCCGGTGTCGTCATTCTCGGTCAGTTTGCGCCCCAGATCGTCGAAGAGGACGAGGTGCGGATCGCCACCTTCCGAGGCGGCAATCGCCTCGACGACGACAAGGCCATACTCCGGCACGTCAAAGCTGAACCAGGTGGTCGCACCGTCGATCATGGCGTCTTGGCGCAGGCGGGTCTGGAGGGATCCCGCATTGATCACAGGATAGCTGCCGTCGAGAGGAGGGGCCATATTGCCTGTCTCGAACTGGACCTGCATCGCGCCGGTGGCATCAAAATCGCCAACTTTCAGAGTGATAGGTGCGCTTGCATCGGAGAGGGCCTGAACTGCGATGCAATAGCTTCCGGGCGGCAGAGGATCGGCGAGGTCGAGCCGCGAATTGAGGCCGATTGCATCATCATTCTCGGCGACCCAAGCGCCGCTCGCATCAAAGAGCGTGATCAAGGGATCGGCGACTTCATTCTCGGCGGTGATCGTCAGTGCGCCGCCCTCTGGAAGATCAAACCGCCAATAGGGGACTTCCGAGGAGGAGGCGATGCCTGGCACGCCAAGCGTCAGGGATTCGGCGTAGGTATCTGAATCGCAAGGGCGGACGCTGTCGTCGATCGAGATTTCCTCGCCGCTCGCGCCTTCGGTGAGCGGCTCGTGTTCGCTCCGGCCGACCCGGACAAATGCTGTCATTGGCGCGTTGTCGTAAGATCGCACAACGGCGCAGTAGAACCCCGGCTCGAGACTGGTTTCGATCCTTGCGGCCCCATTGCCACCCGAATCGTCGTCGGTGGCGACGAGCGTGCCGGCCTCGTCGAAAAGATCCATCACGGGATCGGTGCCGCCGCGGCCCGCCGCTTCGATGCGAAGATCGGCCGGCGACGACAATGTGAAGAGGGCCGTGTATTCGCCGCCACCCAGAACCAAGGCCATCTGTTCCTGATAAGTGCCGGCACTCGAAATGTCAGACGATGTTTCGGCGCCACCTATCCAGACGCCATCGTCGCCGATTCCCGCGCAAGTGCTCTGGGCCGCCAGGGGGGATGCAGATCCAAGCAGAAGCGCCAATGTTGCCCCGGCCCGTATTGTCTTGGTTGTCATATCGCGTCCCTCCGAAAAAGCGGTTGGCCGAAGACTACGCCCTCGGCCCGCAGCCTGGCCAGACCCGAAACCGGAAAGTTCAAAAATCCCTGACGAAAAAGATAAACCCCGCCGGTTAGGGCGGGGTTTGAAACCTTCGGCCTTGTGAGGCCGGTGCTCGTTAGCCCTGACGGGCTTTGAACCGGCGCTGCGTCTTGTTGATGACGTAGACGCGGCCCTTGCGGCGCACGATGCGGCAATCGCGGTGGCGCTGCTTGAGCGAGCGGAGCGAGTTGCGGACTTTCATATCCATCTCTCCAATGTCGCGGCGCGGCGATTGCGCCTTGGGTTTCGGTTCAGGCCTAGCGGCCCGGTGAATTCATGGTGGGCGGTACTGGGATCGAACCAGTGGCCACTACGATGTCAACGTAGTGCTCTACCGCTGAGCTAACCGCCCATGACCCTAACGAACAGCGCATCCCTAAACGAATAAGGACGCGGGCTGATCCGCGTCGGGTGTGGGGTCTATAGAAGGAGTCGGAGGGGTGATCAAGGGCTTTTGGAAAATCTCTTTTGTGTTCTATCGTAAAGGCAAAGGAGACAGCATTTGACGCATCCTGCGTACCATATCGAACTCCCGCAGGCTCGCTCCACCAGCGTGGTTTTTGCCGCACCGCATTCGGGCATCGACTATCCGGCGGATTTTCTTTCGGCCGCCGAGCTTGGCGCGACAGAGATTCGGTCGTCGGAGGACGCCTATGTCGATCGGCTCTTTGCCTGCGCTCCCGTTCATGGGGCCGCCCTTCTTGTTGCACGGGCGCCGCGCGCGTTCATCGATCTCAACCGGTCGCCCGAAGAGCTTGATCCAGCGCTGATCGAGGGTATTGCCAGAGCATCCAGCAATCCGCGCGTCGCCAGCGGCCTTGGGGTGATCCCGCGCGTCGTGGCCAACGGCCGCGCGATCTATCGAGGCAAAATTTCGATTGATGAAGCCCACGCCCGCATCGACGGCTATTGGCGGCCATACCACGATGCGCTGCAAACGCTTCTCGACGAGAATTTCAAGGCATTTGGCGAAGCAATCCTGATTGACTGCCACTCTATGCCGCATGATGCGCTCGCTCAGTTCGGCGGCTCTCGCGGCACCCGAGCCGAGATCGTGCTGGGCGACAGGTTCGGCTCGACTGCGACGCGCGAGCTGGTCGATGAGGTCGAGGAAATTTTCCGGGATGCAGGGCTGAGAGTTGCGCGAAACATCCCATTCGCTGGCGCCTATATCGTCCAGACCTATGGCCGCCCCTCTCGCGGCCAACAGGCGCTCCAGATAGAGATAGATCGCTCTTTGTACATGGATGAAGCAACGATCACCATGAACTCTGACTTCGCATCCTTTCAGGAAATCATGTCGGGCGTTGTCGCTCGAATCTCTCGCATCGGACGATTTGAACCAGATGCTTTGGCCGCCGAATAGCTAGCGCAGCGCGCGGCCTTTCACGATCGAGTCCTTCCCGAATTTAGCGCGAATCTTGTCCGCCGCTCTCTCCGCGTCTGCACGCCTCCCGGCTCCGGGATCGAGGAGATCGCCTTCGCGGTCGGCGTCTTTCGACGGGACCAGATCGGAAATGCCAACGCCCAGGAGGCGGTATGGCCCTTCCGCTCCGACCTGATCAAAGAGGCCGCGGGCGGTGCGATAGATCGTGTCGGCCAATTGGGTCGGTTGGTGCAAGGCCAGCTGGCGGGACAGCAAGCGGTGGTTGGCCCGCTTGAGCTTGAGCGTCACCACATTGCCAGCCAATTCACGGGCTTTGGCGCGGGCGCTGACCTGCTCGGACAGGCGCCAGATATGGCCGTCGAGGATAACGGGATTGGCAGTGTCCTCATAGAAGGTCGTCTCGTTCGAGATGCTCTTGATCGGCGTATGTGCCGATACGCGCCGCGCATCCTCGCCCCGCGCCAGATGCCAAAGCCGCTCGCCCATGCCGCCGAACCGCTGGCGCAGAGCATCGATCTCCCAGCGCGAAAGATCGTCGAAGGTGCGGATGCCCGCCGCCTCGAGCGATTCCTGCGCGGCCGGGCCGATGCCCCAGATCAGGCGCACGGGCTTGTGCCGGAGAAACTCGACCGTTTCCGCCTTGCCGATCACCGAAAAGCCGCGCGGCTTGTCGAGGTCGGAGGCGACCTTGGCGAGAAATTTGTTGTGCGACAGGCCAATCGAACCGGTCAGGCCCAGTTCGCTCTGCATCCGCTTCACGAGCCGCGCCAGCATGACGGCGGGTGGCGCGCCATGCAGGCGGGCGGTGCCGGTGAGGTCCATGAAGGCCTCGTCGAGCGAGAGGGGTTCGACCACCGGCGTTAGCTCGTCCATGAGCGCCCGAACCGCGCGGGAGGCTTCGACATAAGCCTCCATCCTCGGGCGGATGACGATGGCCTCGGGGCAGAGTTTCAAGGCCTGAAACATCGGCATCGCCGATTTGACGCCCTTGATACGCGCCACATAGCAGGCGGTCGAAACCACCCCCCGTTTGCCGCCGCCGATGATGATCGGCTTGTCGCGCAGCTCGGGATTGTCGCGTTTCTCGACGCTGGCATAGAAAGCGTCGCAATCCATATGCGCGATCGTGAGGTCGAAAAGCTCGGGGTGCGAGGACACACGCGGGCTGCGGCAGGCCGGGCAGCGGGCGCCGGCATCAAAGGTGGTCAGGCAGTCGCGGCAAAGGGCGGGCATGGCCCGGAGAGGATACGCCTTGCGCCCAATGCCTTCAATGGAAAGACTTGGCGCTAGTGGTTCGGCCGCTTTGCTTGGGGCGAGTTGATCTCGGCCACGACAGCCTCGGCTGCGGCGCGGGGATCGCGGGCGGTCCAGATCGGGCGACCAACGACGACGTGATCGGCGCCAGCGGCAATCGCTTCGGCAGGGGTCATCACGCGCTTCTGGTCGCCAAGCGCCGCGCCTGCGGGGCGGACGCCGGGGGTCACGATCAGCTTGCCCTTGGCCTCGGGCAGGGCGCGGATCAATGCGGCCTCTTGCGGCGAGGCAATAACGCCATCGGCACCGGCCTCGAAAGCGCGGCCCGCACGTTCGACGACCAGATCGGCCAGCGCGCCCTCTTTGATGAGGCTTGCGTCAAGATCGGCGCGGTCGAGCGAGGTGAGGATCGTCACGGCGAGGATCCTGAGGTCTTTGCCACCCGCGCCCGCCTTGGCGGCGCGGACCACATGGGGATCGCCATGCACGGTCAGGAAATCGAGGTCGAACTGAGCAAGGCCGCGGACGGCGGCCTCGACGGTTGCACCAATGTCGAAGAGCTTCATGTCGAGGAAGATCTTCTTGCCGTGCTCGCCCTTGAGCTCGTTGGCAAGCGCAAGCCCGCCGCCGGTCAGCATCCCGAGGCCGATCTTGTAGAAGCTGACAGCGTCGCCCAGCTGCTCGGCCAGTTTCAGACCCTCAAGGGCGTTGGGAACGTCAAGGGCAACGATCAGGCGGTCGTCGGCAAGCGGCTTCGACATCGTGGGTCCTTTCTCTGCGGGGTTCGGGGGCACATGATCCCGCGGGGCGGCCCTGTCAAGGGTGGGGGCGAATGCCCCTGTTTTGAATCGGTTTTCTGCCACGCACACTTGCAGCGGGCGATCTGGCTTCCCATCTCAGAGTAGAGGCCCGAAAGAGGGTGTGCCGCAAAGTCGGGCACCGGAAAACAGGGCGCTTTGAAAAGGAGAATGCGATGAACTTAGAGAAGTTCACGGAGCGGTCGCGCGGGTTCGTTCAGGCAGCCCAGACCATCGCCATGCGGGAAAGCCACCAGCGGCTCGCGCCCGAACACCTTCTGAAAGCTCTGATGGACGACGATCAGGGGCTGGCCGCCAATCTGATCACCCGCTCGGGCGGCAATGCCGCGCGGGTTCGCGAGGCCGTTGATCTTGCGGTCTCGAAACAGGCCAAGGTCTCGAGCGATGCGGGGCAGGTCTATCTTGATAGCGCCACAGGCAAGGTCCTCGACGAGGCCGAAAAGCTCGCCACCAAGGCGGGCGACAGTTTCGTGCCGGTCGAGCGGATCCTGATGGCGCTTGTCATGGTCAAATCCAAGGCCAAAGAGGCGCTCGAGGCGGGCAATGTGACGGCGCAGGCGCTCAATTCCGCGATCAACGATATCCGCAAGGGCCGCACCGCCGATACGGCGAGCGCCGAAGAGGGCTATGACGCGCTCAAGAAATACGCCCGCGATCTGACTGAGGCCGCCGAACAGGGCAAGATCGACCCGATCATCGGCCGCGACGAGGAAATCCGCCGCGCGATGCAGGTTCTCTCGCGCCGCACCAAGAACAACCCGGTGCTGATCGGTGAGCCGGGCGTCGGCAAGACAGCGATTGCCGAGGGCCTTGCCCTCAGGATCGTCAATGGCGATGTGCCGGAATCCCTTAAGAACAAGAAGCTTCTGGCGCTAGATATGGGGGCGCTCATTGCCGGCGCGAAATATCGTGGCGAGTTTGAGGAGCGGCTGAAGGCCATCCTGAAAGAGATCGAAAGCGCCGCGGGCGAGATCATCCTCTTCATCGACGAGATGCACACGCTTGTCGGTGCGGGCAAAACCGATGGCGCGATGGATGCCGCCAACCTCATCAAGCCGGCGCTGGCGCGGGGCGAACTGCACTGCGTGGGTGCGACGACCCTCGATGAATACCGCAAATACGTCGAGAAAGACGCAGCCCTCGCCCGCCGCTTCCAGCCCTTGTTGGTCGAGGAGCCGACGGTCGAGGACACGATCTCGATCCTGCGGGGCATCAAGGAGAAATACGAGCTGCACCACGGCGTTCGGATTTCCGACTCGGCGCTCGTTGCCGCCGCGACCCTCTCGCACCGCTACATCACCGACCGCTTCCTTCCTGATAAAGCCATCGACTTGATGGACGAAGCGGCGAGCCGCTTGCGGATGGAGGTGGATAGTAAGCCCGAAGAGCTTGATGCGCTTGATCGGCAGATCCTGCAAATGCAGATCGAGGCAGAGGCGCTCAAGAAAGAAGATGACGCCGCCTCGATAGACCGGCTGGGCAAACTCGAGAAAGAGTTGGGCGACCTGCAGGAGAAATCCGGCAGCATGACCGCCAAATGGCAGGCCGAGCGCGACAAGCTCGAAAGCGCACGCAATGTGAAAGAGAGGCTCGACAAAGCGCGGGCCGACCTCGAGATCGCCAAGCGCGAGGGCAACCTCGGCAAGGCGGGCGAGCTGTCTTATGGCATCATCCCGCAGCTCGAGCGCGAGCTTTCCGAGGCCGAGACCAAGGAAGATGGCCTGATGGTCGAAGAGGCGGTCCGCCCCGAGCAGATTGCCGAAGTGGTCGAACGCTGGACCGGTATCCCGACCTCGAGAATGCTTGAGGGCGAGCGGGAAAAGCTCCTCCGCATGGAAGACGAGCTTGGCCGCCGCGTGATCGGCCAGAGGGCAGCGGTTCATGCTGTGTCCAACGCCGTGCGCCGTGCGCGTGCGGGCCTGAATGACGAGAACCGCCCCTTGGGCTCGTTCCTCTTCCTCGGACCGACCGGCGTCGGCAAGACCGAGCTGACCAAGGCCGTGGCCGAATTCCTGTTCGACGACGATCAGGCGATGACCCGGATCGATATGTCGGAGTTTCAGGAACAGCACTCGGTCGCCCGCCTGATCGGCGCGCCTCCGGGCTATGTCGGCTATGACGAGGGGGGTGTCCTCACCGAGGCGGTGCGCCGCCGGCCCTATCAGGTTGTTCTGTTCGACGAAGTCGAGAAGGCGCATCCCAAGGTCTTTGACGTGCTTTTGCAGGTCTTCGACGATGGTCGCCTGACCGATGGTCAGGGCCGGACGGTGGATTTCAAGAACACTCTCATCGTTCTGACCTCCAACCTCGGCACGCAGGCGCTTTCCAACGTGGGCGAAGGCGAGTCGACCGAGATGGCCAAGGGCGAGGTGATGGCGGCGGTGCGGTCGCACTTCCGGCCGGAATTCCTCAACCGGCTTGACGACATGATCATCTTTGATCGCCTGAGCCGTGGCGACATGGACGGCATCGTCAAGATCCAGCTCAAGCGGCTTGAAAAGCGGTTGGCCGGTCGCAACATCGTGCTCGACCTCGACGCCGGTGCACAAAAGTGGCTGGCCGATGAAGGCTATGATCCGATCTTCGGCGCCCGCCCGCTCAAGCGCGTGATGCAGCGTGCCTTGCAGGACAAGCTGGCCGAAATGATTTTGGGTGGTGAAGTCATGGATGGCTCCAATGTGTCTGTGACAGCGGGCCCCGAAGGCCTGATCGTCGGGGGGCACGTCAGCAATTCCAGTCGGCCAAAGCCCAAGGATGCCGTGATCCACTAGATAACGCAGCAAGTGGCCGTCAAAGCCCCGTCCTCACCGGCGGGGCTTTGCGTTTTCATCTCGGTTGACATTTCCATGCGTGGGTATATAACTAGGTATATAACAATGCATGGAATAATGAGATGATCGAGGATCTGGTTCGCCGCAGGGGTTATCTGACGCTTGGCTCACGGTTGCGCCGCATCGGTGAAATGCTGCAGGCCGAAACCCAATCTGTCATGGAAGCCCACGGAGTGCCGCTACAGGGCAACCACTATCCGACCCTTGCGGCGATCGACGAGAACGGTCCGCTGACGATCGGCAACCTCGCCGAGGCTCTGGGCATCAGCCAGCCTGGAGCAACGCGCATTGTGGCTCAGTTGATCAAGAAGGGCGTCGTCTCGGCCGAGCCGGGCCCAGTAGACCAGCGCCAAAGGATCGTTTCGCTGACCGACTACGGACAAGAGCTGGTCGAACATGGCAGGGCCAATGTCTGGCCGCTGATTCAGGGCTGTGTGGCCCAGATGCTAGACGACCAGCGGGGACCGATCCTCTCACAGCTAGATCACCTCGAAGACGAATTACGCGAAAAGCCGTTTCTGGATCGCATCTAGCGCAAAACGCGAAAGGGCACTGCCATGACTACAGATGTGCATTTCCTCGACAATCCCATCTGGGGCACCTTGGTCACGCGACACGCGGGCAAGGCACTTGGTGCAGGCAAGGCGAAGCGGTTTTCGCCTCAGATCAGCCCGCTGGGCGGGCTTCCTGATGAAAGCGATCAAAGCCTTGCGGATTTATCGGCGCTGATCGCTGAACTTGGCGGCGTGGTCATTGCTCAGGACCGCCTGTTTGCCTGCCCCGACCGCGCCAAGATGGTGCATCACTTCTACGTTCACCAAATGCATCTGACGGATACCTCTTTCGCGCAGATTGACCCAAAGCTGGAGCGGCTGAGTGCGGCAGACGCCGACCAGATGCTGGCACTGGCCATCGACGCGCACCCGGGGCCCTTCGCGTTGAGGACGCACGAGTTGGGCGAGTATTGGGGCATAAAGATTGATGGCCAACTGGTTGCGATGGCGGGTGAACGCATGAAATTGCCCGGCCTGACCGAGATTAGTGGCGTGGCGACTTACGAGGCTCACCGTGGCAAAGGCTATGCAAAACAGCTTTGCCGCCACTTGATTGCTCGCATCCTGGCGCGGGGAGACAATGCATTCCTCCACGTCGAAACCACCAAGCCCGAGGTGGAAAACTTTTACCACAGATTGGGATTTGAATCTCAGCGAACTCTGGCCGCACAGGTATTCGAACGCGCCTGAAGCGCTGCGGTATTGGCCCCGGACTTTGCGCCCGGGGCCACTGGCACCGATTACATCGGCGGCAGGATCACCTGATCGATGACATGGATCACGCCGTTCGAGGTTTCGATATCGGCGGAAATCACATTGGCGCCGTTGATCTTGACGCCGCCCATGGTGGTGATGGTCACTTCCGCGCCGTTCACGGTGGCTACGGTCATGCCATCCGAAAGATCGGTCGACATCACTTTGCCGGCGATGACGTGGTATGTGAGGATCTTGGCAAGGGCTTCGGGGTCGGCCAGCAGGCCTTCGACGGTGCCTTCAGGCAGCGCGGCAAAGGCCTCGTCGGTCGGGGCGAAGACGGTGAAGGGGCCTTCGCTCTTGAGAGTGTCGACAAGGCCCGCGGCCTGAACCGCGGCGACGAGCGTGGTGAACGAGCCGGCGTTGACGGCGGTGTCGACGATATCCATCGAATTGCCGCTGGCGTTCGCAAAGCTGGTGATTGCGACGGCCGACGAAATCGCGGCGGCGGAGGCAAATGTTACAAAAGTTCTGCGGATCATGGGTTTCTCCCTAGCATGTGTTGATCGTGCTCTGGTTACGGGGGTTGGTGCCGAGCGGATCACGCCAAAGCGCCCGACGAATGGCAGAGTTGATGGGCGGCTCAAGCCAGAAAGGCCCATTAGCCCGATCTGATCGCGCAGCCTTCAAGCGACTGTGAAGAAGCGAGATCGTTCCAAGCGATTTCATTGTGCATCGCGGCTGATAACGGCCCGCCTACGCACTCGTGAAAGGACCATCCCAACCGCTTGGTCTATAGTGTCCTCGAAAAATGAGAGGAAAGACCCGATGGCACGACGTTGGACCAATACGCTGACACAGGCGGACGTGACGCCCGAACATCTCTGGCTTAACCGACGCCAGATTCTGGCTGGCGCGGGGGCAACGGGTGCTGCCGCGCTCCTTGGCAGCGAAGCCAGCGCCGAGGCGCTTGAGCCCAACAGCTGGGACGAGATCACCAACTACAACAACTATTATGAATTTGGCGTGGGCAAGGACGACCCTGCCCGCAACGCCGGCGGCCTTCGCACATCGCCGTGGTCGATCGAGGTGAACGGCCTCGTCGAACGACCCGGCACCTATACTATAGACGACCTGATCGGTGGCCTTGATCTCGAGGAGCGGATCTATCGTTTCCGCTGTGTCGAGGCCTGGTCGATGGTGGTCCCGTGGAACGGTGTCGAGTTGAACGATGTTCTGGATCGTGTCGGCGTCAAGCCTGAGGCCCGCTATGTCGCCTTTGAAACGGTGGTGCAGCCCGATGTCATGGTCGGCGTGCGCCGCAAGGTGATGCCGTTTCCCTATGTCGAGGGCCTGCGCCTCGACGAGGCGCGCCATCCGCTCGCGATACTGGCCACCGGCATCTATGGCAAACAGCTCGCCAACCAGTCGGGCGCGCCGATCCGGCTGGTCGTGCCGTGGAAATATGGTTTCAAGTCAATCAAGTCGATCGTGCGGATCAGCCTTGTCGCAGACGAGCCGCCCGCCAGCTGGCCGATGCTCAACCCGCGCGAATACGGCTTCTATAGTAATGTGAACCCCAAGGTGGATCACCCGCGCTGGACCCAAGCCACCGAACGCAAGATCGGCGGCGGCCTGTTTTCGCAGCGTGTCCCGACGCAGATGTTCAACGGCTATGAAGAAGAAGTCGCCAGCCTCTATGATGGCATGGACCTGCGGATCTTCTACTGATGCTGAGCTTTCTCAACAAACCGCTGCGCCGGGTGCCGCCTTGGGCGATCTATGTCGCGAGCGCCGCATGGTGCGGCTGGCTCTTCTATCTGGCGGCAACAGGCCGGATGGGCCCCGAGCCGATCAAGGCGCTGGAGCACGCCTATGGCATCTATGCGCTGAAACTCATCGTCGCGATCCTGCTCATTACGCCCCTGCGGAAATGGACCGGCCTCAACCTTCTGCGCTTCCGCCGCGCCATCGGCGTCAGCGCCTTCTTTGTCGTTGTCGCGCATCTCGCCGTCTGGGCCATTCTCGATGTCCAGACATTCGCCCGCGTCTGGGCCGACATCGTCAAACGGCCCTATGTGACGATCGGTATGGCCTCGCTCGTTCTGATGCTGCCGCTGGCGATCACCTCCAATGATCGCAGCCTTCGCAAGCTCGGGGCCGCTGCGTGGCGCAAGCTGCATCTTCTGACCTATCCGGTCGCCGTGCTTGCGGGGCTTCACTTCATCTGGCTGGTGAAGGGCTTTCAGATTCGCCCCTTGCTCTATCTTCTGGTGATCCTCGGGCTTCTGGCGCTGCGTCTGAAGTGGAAGCGCCGCCCGATTCCCGCATGAATCAGCCTCAGACAGGCTGAATTCCTGCGCCCTAGTGGATGGCTCTGTGGATAACCCAAGATATTGATCCAGATTGATGCGCCGGGCTGTAATATTGTTTCGCCAAGCCCACCATCTACGAAGCGATCAAACCCTAACACCCTCAAAACAAGCGATTTTCGGCAAAAATCAAAAAAATCGCATTCTATCGAAAAAACCCCTTGCGGCCCCCGAACCCCGGACGTAAATACCCCCTCACCGAAGCGGCGGCGACGCTGCAACGGCCCGGACGGAAAGCGGTAACGCGGAAGGTTCGGTGAAAATCAGAGGCAGAGACGGGCAGGCGCGCCGGTTAAGTTAGGGCGCACTTGGT
>CAKZOU010000063.1 GCA_937138255.1 uncultured Paracoccaceae bacterium | reverse complement strand
CGACCGGATAGCCGTAGACGACATCCGGGTTCGCCAGACGCGCGCGGAAGTTGGAGCCGTTCCAGTTGACCGAAGCTACCCACTCGCCTGACGACAACTTGTCGGTCGTGCCGTAGTCCATCGACAGCCAGTGCTGCTTGGCATTCATCAAGACGTCGCGGGCCTTCTTGAGGATCTCCATGTCGTCGGTACAGCCATCGGTGCCGCCGACATAGTAGATTGCAAGCGACATGATATCGGCCATCTCGGGCACCACGTTGACCTTGCCCTGAAGCTCGGCGGGCGGATCGAGGAAGATCGCGGAGGTGTTGACATCGCCGCTATAGACGGAGGTGTTCACGCCCATGCCGGTCGAGCCCCACTGCCACGGAACGGTATAATGCCGGCCCGGATCCCAATCGACGTTGACCCAATTCGGATCCATGTTCTTGAAGTTTTCCATCTGGTCGGGGCGTGTCTCCATCAGGAGGCCCTTCTCGATGAAGACCGGCACATAGGAATGGGTCGGAACCACGATATCGAAGCCATGGCCGCCCGCTTCGATCTTGGTCAGCGCAGTGGTGTTCGAGTCGTAGTCGGTGATGGTCACCTTCACGTCATAGGTCTGCTCGAATTTCTCGATGAGCTCGGGGCTGGTGTAGTTGCCCCAGTTGAAAATGTTGAGCTCACCCGCGGCGAAGGCGGACGATCCCAGAAGGGACGCCATCGCGGTGAGGACGAGTGTCTTTTTCATCTTTATCTCCTCGTTGGTTGGTTGAATTGCGCGGGTTAGTCCCGCTTTCGGGTTAGTAGGAAGAAGGCGGTCAGCAGGATCACCGTGAGCACCAGAAGGGCTGTTGAAATCGCGTTGACCTCGGGTGTGGCGGCACGGCGGAGCTGGCCGAGCATATAGGTGGGCAGGGTATCCTGGCCCGCGGATTTGACGAATTCGGTGATGATCACGTCGTCGAGAGAGATCACGAAGGCAAGCATAGCCCCCGCCGCAATCCCCGGTGTCAGAAGCGGCAGGGTGATGCGGCGGAAGGTGGTGAAGGGGCGGGCGTAGAGATCGCCGGCGGCGGTCTCGAGCGTCAGGTCCATCCCCTCGAGCCGCGCGCGGATCGGCAGATAGGCAAAGGGGATGCAGAAGGCCGAATGCGCGGCGATCAGATAGCCGAGGCCGGTATAGCCGGTGGCGACCTTGATCGAGGCAAAGAAGATCAGAAGCGCCACGGCGGTGACGATCTCGGGGACCATGATTGGCTGGTTGATCAAGAGATAGATGAAATTCCAGCCTTTGTACTTGCCGCGCCGCGTGGTGCCGAGGGCGGCCATGGTCGCAAGCGTGGTGGCGATGGCCGAGGAGAGCGTTGCGATGAAGACCGAACGCAGGGTCGCCTCTTGCACCTGCGAGTTTTCCCAAGCCACAGCGTACCACTTTGTCGAGAACCCGCCCCAGGCGGCGACCGAGGTGCCGCCGTTGAAGGAATAGATCACGAGTGTGGCGATCGGCGCGTAGAGGATCACAAAAGTTGCGATCGCCATGAAGGTGAAGCCGGGGATCGTGGTGATCGAGAAGGTCTTTGTGCGCTTGCTAGCCATCTTTGTTCTCCGAGGCCGACGCGCGCACATAGAAGATCAGGGCGATCCCGACGATCAGCAGCAGGATCAACGCCAGAGCCGAGCCCAAGGGCCAGTTGCGGCCCGCGCCGAACTGCAATTCGATGAAGTTGCCGATCATCATCTTCTTGCCGCCGCCAAGGACGCGGGGCGTCACATAGGCGCCGAGCGAGGGGACGAAGACGAGGATCGAGCCCGCGACGATACCGGGCCGGATGATCGGCAGGATCACCCGCCGCAGGACTGTCAGGCGCCCCGCGTAGAGGTCGTAGCCGGCCTCGATCAGCCGGAAATCGAACCGGTCGATGGCGGCGAAAAGCGGCAAGACCATGAGCGGCAGATAGACATAGGTCATGCCGATCAAAACCGCCGTGTCAGTATAGAGGATCTGCAAGGGCTCGGGGATGATATGCAGGCCGGTCAGGATCTTGTTGAGGATGCCCTCGACGCGCAGCACCTCCATGATCGCGAAGGTGCGGACCAGAAGGTTGGTCCAGAACGGGATGGTGATCAGGAAAAGCCACAGCGCCCGCTGTTTGAGGGGGCGGGTGGCGATGAACCAAGCGGTGGGCAGGCCGAAGGTGAAAGTCAGAAGCGTGGTGAGAAGCGAGAGCCGCACCGAGCGCCAGAAGATCGTCAGATGCGCGTCGGCGAGGCTCACGGTGCCGTCGAAGATGTCTTTCTCGAAGAGAACCTGAAACCACGCCTTGAACGACAGATCCCAGATCACGCCGGAATATTCGCCTGCTGTCAGGAAGGCATAGATCGCGATGATGATCAGGGGGCCAGAGGCCGCGAGGATCAGAAGCGTCAGCGCCGGCAGGGAAAGAAGCCAGCCTTCGCGCGCCTTTTTCTGTTCCGCTGTCTGGGCCATCTAGTGTTCCAGAACCTGAACCGCGCCTTCGGTGAAGGAGACCGAAACCTTGGCCCCCGGCGAAAGGCCGATCTCGCCGCTCGGCGGGCTTTGCAGGCGGGCCACAAGCTCTGACCCATCGCCAAGCGTCAGGTGAAGGTGCGTGTCGGTGCCGAAGTAGACGGTTTCGGCGACGGTGGCGGCAAGGCCCCCCTTGTCGTCAACCCGCACCTGCTCGGGCCGGATCGCCAGTGTGACCGCCGCGCCCTCTGAATGGGCCTCGACCCCTGAGGCGGCAACGGTGTCGCCCGTGGCGAGGCGGACCTTCTTGCCGTCGATCGTGGCACTCAGGAAATTTGTCTCGCCGATGAAATCGGCCACAAAGCGGTCAACCGGGCGCGTATAGATATCGCGCGGGTTGCCCACCTGCAGGATCCGCCCGTCGCGCATGACGGCGACGCGGTCCGACATGGTCAGCGCTTCTTCCTGATCGTGGGTGACAAAGATGAAGGTGATGCCGGTCTCGAGCTGAAGCCGCTTCAGCTCATGCTGCATCTCCTTGCGGAGCTTGAGATCGAGCGCCGAGAGCGGCTCGTCGAGGAGAAGCACCTCAGGCTCGGGCGCAAGCGCACGGGCCAGCGCCACGCGCTGCTGCTGGCCGCCGGAAAGCTGCTGCGGCTTGCGGTCGGCCATGGCGGTCATCTTCACAAGCTCGAGCACCTCGTCGGTCTTGCGGGCAACCTCGTCTTTTGGCCGGCCCAGCATTTCGAGGCCGAAGGAAATATTCTGCCGGACGGTCAGGTGCGGAAATAGCGCATAGCTCTGAAATACCGTGTTCACCGGCCGCTCGAACGGCGGCTTGCCGGAAATATCGGTGCCGTTGAGCAGGATTTCCCCCGCGGTCGGCGATTCAAACCCTGCGATCAGGCGCAGAAGCGTGGTCTTGCCACAGCCCGAGGGCCCGAGCAGGGTGAAGAACTCGCCCTTGCGGATCTGCACAGAGACACTATCGAGCGCAACCACGGTCCCCGAGGTCGCGTCGTAGACCTTGCGCGCCGATCTGACGTCGACGCTTATGTTATTTGTCATCTAGTTCTCCCTCCTAGACGAGTTCACGTTAGGGGGCGCAGCCACTGCAAATCAAGGAAATGTTTGATCAAACGACTGCGCTTCGTGGCGCAGCTTGTGGAGATATGACGGTCAGAGACTGCGAGCAATCTGCCGGAAACTGGCGACATTGGCCGCTTTCATCGGATCGCTGATCGGTTGGCTCTGGCTCGATTGCTTGGCAATGACCACCTCGCTGGCGGGATCAATCCATATCCATTGCCCGTGGATCCCGAGGGCAAACATCTTTCCTTCGCCGGTCGTATACCAGAAGCTGCGATAGGTCCCGGTGGGGAAGAGGGTGGTCTGCCCGCCGCGCTGCCACACGGCATTGCTGCCACCGCTCCACATATCCGCGATCCAGCGCTCTGGGATGACCCCAGCGCCACCCTGGCGCACCAATTCGCCCACCCGCGCCATGTCATGGGTTGTCACCGAAATACCTCCCGCCGCGCGGGCGGTGCCGATCCGGTCTACGGTAATCTGCGCATCGCTTCGTGCGCCCATTGGTTGCCACAGATACCGTTCCAAAAGCCGGTGGAACCGATCGCCCCCAGCCCGTTCAAGCACGACCCCCATGAGATCAGTGTCGGGCGAGCGGTAGGCATAGTTCACACCGTGCTCGGACTCACCTTTTTGAATGGTTGACATGAATGACAAGAGGTCGCCCGAAGGCTCGCCGGGGGCGGACGGGTTCCATCCGGTCGCGCGGCGGTAGCGGTCGAAGGCGCCGGTCTTGTCGAGGTAGTCCTCGATGAAATCGACACTCACCTGCATATCGAGAAGGTGGCGCAGAGTGGCATCGGCAAAGGCCGAGCCTTTTGCTTCGGGAATATGCCGGATGATCGGATCCTCCGCGCCAAGTGCCCCTTCCGCGATGAGAGCGCCTGCTAAAAGGCCGGTGAGGGACTTGGATACCGAGAAGATGATGTGCGGCCGGCTTGGATCGCGGTGATCTGCGTGCCAGTCAAAAACGAACCGGCCCGATTTCATCACGACGAGCGAGTCGGTCTCTGTCTGTTCAAGCCATTCGAGCAGGGTCACTTTGCGGCCGTGGAGCCCGGTCGCGTCAAGGGAGCCAAGACCGCTTGCCCCGATTTGCTCCGATCCGGCGGTCGCCTTGGCTCGGATGGTTGCGGAAGGCACGACCTCCTGAACATTCTGAAAGGCCCATGTGGAATAAGGGCGTATGCGCCAGTTTTCGAGGGTCACATCCTTGCGGGTGAAGCCTGTGGTCATGCTTGCCCTCCGTCTGCGCTGCCAAGAACGCCATAGAGATCCGGCCGCCTATCCCGGAATACGGCCCAGCTTGCACGATTGGCGGCCAGCTTCTCTCGGTCGAAACTTGCGACCAGCACGGCTTCATCGTCGCGCCCCGCCTCGGCCACCAGCGCGCCATCCGGTCCCGCGATGAAGGACGAGCCATAGTAGCTCTGCACTTTGCCAGCGACTGTCTCGCGGCCAATCCGGTTGGCGGCGGCAACAGGCATCATGTTGGCGGCGGCATGGCCCTGCTGGGTGCGCTGCCAGTGGCGCGAGCTGTCAAAATCAGGCTGGCCGGGCTCGGACCCGATGGCAGTCGGATAGAGGATCACCTCGGCGCCCAGAAGCGCCATCGCCCGTGCGGCCTCGGGGAACCACTGATCCCAGCAGATGCCCACGCCAACCCGCCCATGCGCCGTGTTCCAGACCCGCAAGCCGGTATCTCCGCTGCGGAAGTAGTATTTCTCGTTGTATCCGGGCCCATCAGGAATATGCGACTTGCGGTATATGCCGAGGATCGAGCCATCTGCATCGGCCATGGCAACGGTGTTATAGAAGACCTGACCTGCTTTCTCGAAAAACGAGATAGGGATCACCACCCCAAGCTCTTTTGCCAGCGCCGACAAGGCCCTGACGGCGGGGTCTTCGTTCAACGTGTGGGCACGCGAAAAATGTTCGGACTTCTGTTCCTGACAGAAATAGTGCCCTGAGAAGAGCTCTTGAACGAGGATGATCTTTGCGCCCTTGGCTGCGGCCTGTCTGACAAGGCGAGATGCGGTCGCGATGTTTTCCCCGATCTTGTCGCTGCACGCAAATTGCACAACGCCGATATGAAGTGCCTTGTCCGTCATCCCAACCTCTTTTCATTCCTCGGGCATGGATCTTTGCTTTGCCCGCCGGGCTCACCGTTCTTTCTATGTCACCAATTTCCGACAAAAGGAGCAAGCGCGGCCTACAAATCGAGGCGGACACAAAACGAAGCGAGGCGAGTGTCTGGGATTGCCGAACCCCTTGCGAAAGGCTGAGAGCTGAGAAAGGATTGGCGGCAGGCAGATTTTTCTCTCAAAGAGGCTCACATGAGCAAAGACGAACGTCAGGTATCTTTCACCCAGATGAAAGATGGCACCAAAGACGACTATCAACTTCTGGCCGAGCTTGAGAAACCCTATCACCGGATGACGGCTGACCGGGTTCTGGCCGAGCTGCGCCGGCAGGGTGAGACTTCGCTTGATGGCTACAAGATCACCCGGATGCAGCACGGGCTTCAGGCCGCCGCACGCGCCGAAAAGGACGGGGCGGATATCGACTGGATCGTCGCCGCGCTTCTGCACGACATCGGCGACGGCCTTGCCCCGCAGAACCATGATCGGTTTTCGGCCGAGGTGATCCGCCCCTTCGTTCGTTGGGACGTGTCGTGGACAGTTGAGCATCACGGCATCTTCCAGATGCTCTATTACGCGCATCACTACAGCTGGGACGAGAACGCCCGCGAAGAGTTCCGCGGTCATCCCTGCTTCGACACCTGCGCCGAGTTCTGCGAACGTTGGGATCAGTCCTCCTTCGATCCCGCCTACGAGACCCCGCCGCTTGAACATTTCGAGCCGATGGTACGCGAAGTCTTCGGCCGCAAGGCCTGGGATCCGGCAGTGATCCGCGAAGGCGAAGTGACCAATCTGATGGGCAAAGCCGCCTAGAGCGCCAAAACAGCCACTGGTAGGCGGCCCGAGACAGGAGTATCTGTGCCACGTCGCCGCGTGGGCCTGAGTCGGGCACGGGGGCGGCATGGATGATGCGCCCAGCCGCGCATTGTTAACGGGACGACGATGTGCGGCGCTGCCAACGCCGTTTCGCTCTGAACATTCCTCATGTCACCTTTGATCGTTTCCGGGCCCAGTAACGGGGCCTCTGCGCCTTCGGCGCAATCGCCTGCGCGTCTGTCTGCTCTCACGCTCGGCGCGCTCGGTGTCGTCTATGGCGATATCGGCACCAGCCCGCTCTATGCCTTCCGCGAGACCCTGCGGGCCGTCTCCGGCGACGGCATCACCGAGGCCGAAATCATCGGCATTGTGTCATTGCTGATCTGGACACTGATGATCATCGTGACGCTGAAATACGTGGTCTTTCTGCTCAATGCCGACAACCTCGGGGAGGGCGGCGATCTGGCGCTCTTTGCCCGGATCGTCAGGGTGTCGCGCAAACGCACGCCGCTTCTGATCGCGCTTGGAATCGCGGGCGCGTCGTTCTTCTTCGGGGATGCGATCCTGACGCCGGCGATCTCGGTTCTGGCGGCGGTCGAGGGCATGGAGTTCATCGTGCCGGGGTTTGACCCCTATGTCCTGCCGGTGGCGATGGCTGTTCTCGTGGCGCTGTTCCTGTCGCAGCGCTGGGGAACGGGGCGGATCTCTTTCGTATTCGGTCCGGTGATGGCGATCTGGTTCCTGACCCTTGCCGGGACGGGCCTGAAGGCGCTCTTGGATGCCCCCGACATGCTTTATGCGCTCTCGCCGCACTGGGGGATCGGTTTCCTGCTTGAACATGGTGGAATCGGCCTCATCGTGCTTTCGGGTGTGTTCCTCGCCGTGACGGGCGCCGAGGCCCTCTACGCCGATCTCGGCCATTTCGGCCGGGCGCCGATCCGGCTTGCATGGAACCTGTTCGTCTTGCCATCGCTCGTCCTGAATTATCTCGGACAGGGTGCGCTCGTGCTTACCGACCCCGCGGCCGCGGCCAATCCTTTCTTCATACTGGTGTCCGAAAGTCTGCGACCCGCGCTCGTGGCTCTTGCCACGCTGGCCACCATCATTGCTGCTCAGGCGGTGATAACCGGGGCATTTTCGCTCACCCGTCAGGCGCTTCAACTGGGCTTCCTGCCCCGGCTTCTGGTGCTACACACTTCGGGCGAACATGAGGGCCAGATCTACATCCCCGCGCTCAACGCTATCCTGATGGTCGGCGTGATCCTCCTGATGGACAGCTTCGGCTCCTCCTCGAACCTCGCCTCGGCCTATGGCATCGCGGTCAGTTGTTCGATGATCATCACCACGAGCCTTGGCTGGATCTACCTGGTTCAGGTGCGGGGCGTGTCGCGTTTTGCGGCTACATCGCTAGTGGTGCCGGTGGCGGGGATCGAACTGGCCTTCATCGTCTCGAACCTCTTCAAGGTTCTGGACGGCGGCTACGTTCCGCTGGTCATCGCCGCCTTTGCCATGATTGCCATGGGTGCCTGGGTGCGCGGGGCGCGCAAGACCTCGGAGAGCGCCCACAACCTCAACGTGGGCCTCGACAGTTTCATCGGCTCGATGGCGCATAGTTCGGTGGCCCGTGTGCCGGGGATTGCCATCTTCATGACCTCGGACCCTGCCACTGTGCCGCCGGCACTTCTGCACAACCTCAAGCACAACAAGGTGCTGCACGAGCGCAACGTGCTTTTGCGGGTGGACATTGCCAACCGCCCCTACCTGCCCGAGGAGGAGCGGTGCCAATATCTGTCGCTCGGTCCGGGTTTCGAGAGCCTGACCCTGCGGTTTGGCTTCATGGAAAGCCCCAACGTCAGCCGGGCCCTGCCGGTCTGTCGCCGCCATGGGCTCAAGTTTGATGTGATGATGACGAGCTTCTTCCTCGGTCGGCGCCGGACAGTTGTGGGCAGCGGCAAGGGGCCGGGTTCCTTCCTTGACAGGCTCTACGTCATACTGACGCGCATGGCCGCTGATCCGATCGACTATTTCTATCTGCCGAGGGATCGTGTGGTGGAGATTGGCGCCCGCGTTTCAATCTAACCCGGTCATTCCGCCGCAACGGTCTTGAAGCGATGGACCAAGGAAGTTGGGCTGTATATCAATGCCTTCACGAAATGCGGGCCAAACAGAAAGCAATCAGACATGCGGGATTTTCAAAAGCCCGGCCGCTCGGCCGTTTATGCCGCAAACGGAATGTGCGCGACCTCGCATCCCTTGGCCTCGCAGGTGGCGGTCGAGATCCTGAAATCAGGCGGCAACGCGGTGGACGCAGCCATCGCGGCGGCGATCCTTCTTGGCGTGTGCGAGCCGCAGATGACGGGGATTGGGGGCGACTGTTTCGTCTTGGTGAAACCGGCAGGGACGGAAAAGGTCACGGCGCTCAATGGCTCGGGACGCGCGCCGATGGGGCTCAAGGCGGCCGATTTGCGGGCGCGGGGGCTGTCGAAGATGCCGGTGACGGGGATCGAGCCGGTGACCGTTCCCGGCGCGATGGATGCCTTCTGCCGCCTCTCGGAACGGTTCGGCAAGCTGTCGCTTGCGGAAATCCTCGCCCCGGCAATCCGCTATGCCGACGAGGGCGTGCCGGTCGCGCCGCGGGTGGTCTTTGACTGGAACGAGGATGGCGGCGTTCTCAAAGGGGCTGCGCGCGACTGGTTCATGATCGACGGCAAGATCCCGCAGGTGGGGCAGGTCTTCCGCCACACCGGCATGGCCGAGGTGCTGCGGCGGGTGGCGAATGAGGGCCGCGCCGGTTTCTATGAAGGCGAAGTGGCCGAAGACATGGTGGCCTCGCTGCGCGCCTTGGGTGGCACCCATACGCTCGACGATTTCGCGGCAACCGAAGCGACCTGGGGCGAGCCTGTCTCGGGCCTCTACCGCGGCACCGAGCTGATCGAGCACCGGCCGAACGGGCAGGGAGCCACGGCGATCCTCTTGGCGAAGATCCTGTCGCATTTCGATGTGGCGGCGCTCGATCCCTTTGGCGCCGAGCGGCTGCACCTCGAGGCCGAGGCCTCCAAGCTCGCCTACGATGCCCGCGACCGGTTTATCGCCGATCCCGACCGCACCAAGCGCCTCGATCACATGATCGCCGACGAGACAGCGGCCAAACTCGCCGCGCTGATCGACCTCAAGCGCGCCATGCCTTCGCCCAAGGCCGCGACCGAGGCGCTGCATAAGGAGACCGTCTATGTGACGGTGGTCGACCGCGACCGGATGGCTGTCTCGCTGATCTATTCCATCTATCACGGCTTCGGCGCGGGGTTGGCTTCCGACAAGTTCGGTATCAACTTCCAGAACCGCGGCTCGGGTTTCACCCTCGAGGAGGGGCATCCCAACGAAGCCACGGGTGGCCAACGGCCGATGCACACGATCATTCCGGGGATGCTCGCCACGAATGGCCGTATCGAGATGCCCTTCGGCGTGATGGGCGGAAGCTACCAACCCACCGGCCATGTGCGGCTTCTGTCGAACCTCAAGGATTTCGGCATGGACATTCAGGCCGCGATTGATGCGCCTCGCGGGTTCAGCATGGATGGCAAGCTGAGCATCGAGCGGGGCTATGATCCCAAGGTCGCGCAGAGGCTGGCCGATCTTGGCCACAACGTTAGCGAAGTGGTCGAACCGCTCGGCGGCGCGCAGGCGATCATCATGGGAGAGGACGGAGTGCTGATCGGTGGCTCCGATCCGCGCAAGGATGGCTGTGCCTTGGGCTACTAGGCTTCTTCAAACCCTTCCAGAACACCCACGGTATTGATCGCAATCTCTTCGACCGCATAGCCGCCTTCCATGACGAAAAGCGTAGGCTTGCCGAGGGCGGCGATGCGCCGGCCGATCTTGGGATAATCCTCGGTTTTCAGTTTGAAACCGCTGATCGGATCTTTCTCGAAGGTATCGACGCCGAGAGAAATCACAACCACATCGGGATCATAGGCGGTGATCTTCCGGCAGCCGTCCTCAAGCGAGGCCGACCAACCGGCCCATGCGGTGCCAAGGGGCATCGGGTAGTTGTGGTTGAAGCCGAGGCCCGCGCCCGCGCCCGTCTCTTCGGCTGCGCCGAGAAAATAGGGGTATTCCTCGCGCGGATCGGCGTGAAGGTTGACGACCATCACATCGCTGCGTTCGTAGAAGATCTGCTGCGTGCCGTTGCCGTGGTGGTAATCGACATCGAGAATGGCGACCCGCTTGGCGCCGCCATCAAGGAAGGATTGCGCGGCCACGGCGGCGTTGTTGATGAAACAGTAGCCGCCCATGAAATCGGTCCCTGCATGGTGCCCCGGCGGGCGGCAGAGGGCAAAAGCGGCGCGTTCGCCAGCCGCGACAAGGCCCGCTGCGGTCAAGGCGCAATCATGCGCCGCCTTGACCGCCGCCCATGTGCCTTCGACGAATGAGGCTGAGGCGTCGATCGAATAATGGCCAAGAAGGCCGGTGGCCGAGGTTGGCACCAGATCACGCCGCAGCCCCTTGGCGGGCCATGAGGAAGGCAGGGCAGGGCCGGAGTTGCCTTCGGCAAGCCAACGCTCCCATGCGGTCGGCAAGTAGGCGAGATAGGCCGGGTCGTGCACCTTGGAAGCAGTGCTCAGGTCATGTTCAACCGGCGGCAAAACCTCGCCCAAACCCCGCTCGCGCACCCGCGTCACGATATACTCGGCCCGTGAAGGCAACTCGAACGAAGGCAGGATGCGGCCGCCGCTGAGCTCGTTGTGGCCGGAATGGCCGAGGTGCTTGTCTGAATAGACAGTTTTCATAGGGACTCCGGCTGTCTGAGCTAGATCATTGGTGGCGTGCAGGCGCAGGCGACTACGGCAGTCACATTGCCAATGTTTGTGAGGCTGTAAGGCTGCCGGCCGATCAATTGATACCCACCGCCGGCCCTGATCCGATGGGTTTTTTCACCCACGGTCACCTCAACCGTGCCTCGGATCACAACGACGGCCGTCTCGCCTTCATGAGAGATTGGCGCATCACCCGTTCCGGCGCCCGGCTCATAACGCTCGAGAAACATCTGCAGAGCCTTGTCGCGCCGTTCTGGAGCCAAAACGCGCAGGTCGGCCGCGCCGCGCGAGACCACCATCATGTCGGACGCCGAGTTGAAGATGACATTCTGTTGAGACGCGGGCAGGGCGAAGAAATCCGCCATCGAGATCGAGACCGCCGAAAGGATGCGATGGAGCGATGCGAGGGACGGCGCGTGAGCCTCCTGCTCGATGAGCGAGATTGTCGTGTTGGTAACACCGGCCCGTTTGGCCAATTCGCGTTGCGATAGTCCAAGCTTTTCTCGGAGGGCTTTGAGACGGGCGCCAACCGCAAGATCGCTCGCCTCCTGTCGCGAACGTTCCTCGCGCGACGTCTTCGATCCGTCTTTCCTGGGGGTCTTAGCTTCGGTCAACATGAACTCCGTAATCAAAAGGTAGTCATAGAAAAAGTCTGGGCGGAAAGCGCCCGCGATGCAACGAACCATTGCTG
Source organism: uncultured Paracoccaceae bacterium (assembly GCA_937138255.1). Taxonomy (GTDB): domain Bacteria; phylum Pseudomonadota; class Alphaproteobacteria; order Rhodobacterales; family Rhodobacteraceae; genus RFZI01. Next base: position 31,909 of record CAKZOU010000063.1, on the reverse strand, counting down.
ACAATCTGTGAATATGCAGCTGGCAAGCAGCTTGCCATGTAAAAAAATCAATGCCAAGATTTTAAAAAATTCTAACTGTGTTGGCGATGGAGGGTATGACTGTGTCTGCATTGAAAGAGTTCGATCGGCTGTCCGGCAAGCTGTTTCTTGGCGGCGAGTATGTCGCGAGCAAGAGCACCGAAAACTTCTCGGTTGTCGATCCGGCGACCGAGGAACGTGTCGGCGAAATCGCCGACGCGAGCGAGGCTGAAGTCGAACAGGCGCTGGATATCGCGTTGGATGCCGGGCGCAGCTGGAACGCGATGGATATGCGCTCGCGCGCCGTGGTGATGCACGAGATCGCCGCCGTCATGCGCCGCGACAAGGCGATTTATGCCGAATGCCTGACCCGCGAAGAGGGCAAGCCCTTCAAGGAAGCGCTCGACGAGGTGTCGTGGTGCGCGACCGCGATGGACTATTACGCCGAGATCGCCCGCCACGAGGCCGGGCGGATCGCCGGCACGACCGTTCCGGGGCAGTTTCATTTCGCGGTAAAAGAGCCCTTGGGCACGGTCGTCATCATTCTGCCGTTCAACTATCCGCTTGTGCTGATGTGCTGGGAAGCGGCGGCGGCGCTCGCCGCTGGCAACGCTGTGATCGTCAAGCCGCACGAACAGACAAGCCTGACGACGCTGAAGTTCATGGAGCTGTTTGACGGGCTTCCCGACGGCCTGATGCAGACGGTCACCGGTGGGCCGCGCGTGGCGCAGCATTTGGTCGGCTCAAAGAAATCCCATGCGGTCGCCTATACCGGTTCGGTGCCGATCGGGCAGATGGTGGCGCGGACCTGCGCCGAGACCTTCAAGCCCTGCCTGATCGAGGCTTCGGGCAACGATCCCTTCATCGTCATGCCTTCGGCGCCTTTGGATATCGCCGCCCGCGGCGCGGCCTTCGCCGCCTATCTCAACTGTGGTCAGGTCTGCACCTCTGCCGAGCGATTTTATGTCCACGAATCCATCCACGACGAGTTCGTCGAGCGGCTCGTGGCCGAGACCCGCAAGCTGCGGATCGGCAACGGGTTGCAGAAGGTGGATATCGGCCCGATGGCGACCGAGCGCCAGCGGACCCGCTTTGAGGCGCTCATGTCGGAGGCACGGGCGCAGGGGGCCAAGATCGCCACCGGCGGGTCGCGTCCGGCCGAACTCAATAAGGGCTGGTTTGTGGAGCCGACGGTTCTCACCGGGATCGAGCCGGGGATGGATATCCTCAAGAACGAATCCTTCGGGCCGGTTGCGCCGATCTGCAAGGTGAAAAGCTTCGACGAGGCGATCGAGCTGGCCAACCGCTCGGACTATGGCCTCGGCGCCTGCCTCTACAGCCTTGATAGCAACGAACAGTTCCGCGCCGTTCGCGAGATCCAGTCGGGGATCCTGTGGATCAACGCCCCACTTCTCGACAACGACGCGCTGCCATTCGGCGGCACCAAGCTCACCGGCACGGGCCGCCAACTTGGCCCCGAGGGCCTCGCCCAGTTTCAGAACACCAAGTTCGTGATGCTCGACCCGGCGGCGGAGAGCCAGGATTTCTGGTGGTTCCCCTATCCTGACGCCGAGACCTATGAGGCGGTGATGAAGGCCAAGGGCTGAGAAAATGGCAAAATTGCCTGACCGCGCGGAGGTCGTGATCGTCGGCGGCGGTGTCGCGGGTTGTTCTGTGGCCTATCACCTGACCAAGATCGGCATAAAGGATGTGGTCCTCTTGGAGCGGCAGCAGCTGACCAGCGGCACAACATGGCACGCCGCTGGCCTTGTGACGCAGCTCCGCGCGACACGGCGGATGACGGAGCTGGCGAAATACACCGGCGAGCTGTTTGGAACTCTCGAGGAAGAAACGGGACAGGCCACGGGCTTCAAGCGGCGCGGCTCTCTAAGGGTCGCCAACACGGCCGCCCGCTACGAGGAACTCGCCCGCGGTGCCTCGATGGGGCGCAACTTCGGCCTGCCGGTCGAGGCGGTCAGCCCCGGCCAGATCAAGGAGCGATGGGGGCCGATCAACCTCGACGGCATCGTCGGGGGTTTCTGGTTTCCGCAAGACGGGCAGGTCAACCCCGCCGATGTGACCATGGCCTATGCCAAGGGTGCGCGGATGGGCGGGGCGCAGATTTTCGAAGGCAAGTCGGCGACGCGGATCCTCGTCGATAACGGCAAGGCCACAGGCGTAATGACCGACGAAGGCCCGATCTATGCCGAAACGGTCGTGATCTGCGGCGGCCTCTGGTCGCGGGATCTGGCGGCGACGGCGGGGGTGGCCTTGCCGCTCCATGCCGCCGAGCATTTCTACTGCGTCACCGAGCCGATCCCCGATCTGCCCAAAGACCTGCCGGTTCTCTTCCTTGGCGACGAATGGACCTATTACAAGGAAGACGCGGGCAAACTTTTGGTGGGCTTCTTCGAGCCCAATGCCAAGCCTTGGGGCCACAAGGGCATCCCCGAGGATTTCGCCTTCGGCACGCTGCCCGAGGATATCGACCACATCGCCCCGCATCTGGAACAGGCGACCCACCGTGTGCCGGTTCTGGAGCGGACCGGCATCCAGCTTTTCTTCAACGGCCCCGAGAGCTTCACCCCCGACGACCGATACCTTCTGGGCGAAACCCCCGAAGTGCCGGGCCTCTTCTGCGCTACGGGCTTCAACTCGATCGGCATTCTGTCTTCGGGCGGGGTCGGCAAGGCGCTGGCTGACTGGATCCGCGACCGCAAGCCGCCGATGGAGCTGGCCGACGTGGATGTGCGGCGGATGCAGAGTTTCCAGATCAACCGAAGTTATCTGCACGACCGGACGACCGAGACCCTCGGCCTTCTCTTCGATATGCACTGGCCCTCGCGCCAATTCGCCACCGCCCGCGGCGTGCGGCGCAGCCCGTTTCATGACCGCCTGATCGCTGCTGGCGCTTGGATGGCCGAGGCGGCGGGTTGGGAGCGGCCCGGTTTCTTCGCCAAGCCCGGCGATACGCCGGAGATTGCCTATTCCTATGGGCGCGCAAGCTGGTTCGACAACGTCGCCGCCGAATGCCGCAACACCGCCGAGAATGCGACGCTCTTCGATCTGTCGTGTTTCGTGAAATACGCGGTCGATGGCCGCGATGCATGCGCCGTTCTCAACCGCCTCTGCGCCAACGATATCGACGTGGAACCGGGCAGGGTGGTCTATACCCAATGGCTCAACGAGGCGGGCGGGATCGAGGCGGATGTGACGGTGATCCGTCTTGGCGAGACCTCGTTCCTTGTCACCTCGATCGCCGTCTCGCAGCGGCGCGATATCGCCTGGCTCACCCGCCACATCCCCGAAGGCGCCCAGTGCTTTGCCCGCGACATGACCTCGGGCCTGCCGATGCTGGCGCTGATGGGGCCGAAGGCGCGGGCGCTCTTGCAGACCCTCACGCCAGAGGACCTCTCCGACGCGGTCTTCCCCTTCGGCACGAGCCGCGAGATCGACCTCGGCTATGCCCGCGTGCGGCTGACGCGGATCACCTATGTGGGCGAGCAAGGCTATGAGATCCTGATGCCGGCCGAATTTGCCGCCCATGTGTTCGACAAGATCACCGAGGCGGGCGCAGGTTTCGGCCTCGGCCACGGCGGCTATTTCGCGATCAATTCGCTCAGGATGGAGAAGGGCTATCGCCACTGGGGCCACGACATCGGCGAGGAAGATACGCCCTTTGACGCAGGCCTTGGCTTTGCCGTGGCAATGGACAAGCCGGGCGGCTTTATTGGCCGTGAGGCTTTGATGGCGCAGAGGGCCGCCCCCCAGCGGCGGCGGATTGTGCAGCTGCGCCTGCCGATGGCGGATGCGCCGATGCTCTACCATCAAGAGCCGATCCTGCGCGATGGCGTGATCGTCGGGTCGGTCACATCGGGAGCCTACGGTCACCGGATCGGGGCCTCGCTCGGCATGGGCTATGTCGAATGCAAGGCGGGCGTGACCGCCGACTGGCTCGCCACGGGCACTTGGGAGGTCGAGGTCGCGTGGAAGCGCTATCCGGTCGAGGTGGCGCTCAAGGCGCCCTACGACCCCAAAGGCGAAAGGATCAAGGGATGAGTTTCAGCACCAAGGCGATGGTCATGCGCGGCGCGGGGGCACCGGAAGTGCTTCAGCCGGGAACGGTCGAGCTTCCCTGGCACCCGGATGGTGCCGATGTTCTCGTGCGGCTCGAGGCGGCGGCGATCAACCCCGCCGATCTCTATTTCCGCGAATATGGCCCCTATGTCGGCGAGGCGGAGGGCTGTGTCCTCGGCCATGACGGCGCGGGGGTGGTCGAGAAGATTGGCGCGCGGGTCAAGGGCCTCAAGGCCGGTGACCGGGTTGCGTTTTGTAATGGTGGGGTGGGCGGCACTCACGGAACCTATGCCCACCATGCGGTCGTGCCTGCATCGCTTGTCGCGAAAATCCCCGACGGGGTGACAGCGATGCAGGCCGCCGCGGTAGCCTTGGTGTTCATCACGGGGTGGGAGGCGTTCAAGGAACGCGCCCGGGTGAGAAAGGGCGAGCGGGTGCTCGTCCACGGCGGGGCGGGTGGCACCGGCCACATCGCCATCCAGATCGCCCGCGCCTTGGGTGCGCGGGTGGCGGCGACGGTGAGTTCCGACGAAAAGGCCGCCATCGCCACGCGGGCAGGGGCCGAAAAGATCATCCGCTATCGCGATGAGGATTTCGTCGAGGCGGCGATGGACTGGACCGGAGGCCACGGCCTCGATGTCGTGCTCGACAATGCCGGCGCCGAGGTCTTTCTCGAAAGCATCAAGGCGCTCGCCCCTTATGGACGGCTCGTCACGCTCATGGGCACACCCGGCGATCTGGAAGACATGACCGCCTACAACAACAACCTCACGATCCACAACGTGATGATGCTGACGCCCATGTGGAAGGGCCTTGCGGCGCACCGCAGGCGGCAGAAACGGATTCTGGAACGGGCGCTCGACTGGCTCGCCAGCGGCAAGATCCATGTGATTATCGCGACGACCTATCCTTTGAGCGAGGTTGCGAGCGCCCATCATGCCCTTCAGTCTGAAGCTGGCCGGGGCAAGATCGTTTTGACAATGGAGCCTTGAGTGGAGACATCGATGACCGAAAGCGTGGCACAACCCCGCACGATCAAAGAGGAAATGGAAGCTGGCCGCCGCCTGACCGACGACTTCGGCTGGCCGACCGTTTTCCTGTTTCTCGGCCTCTTCGCGATGTTCTTCTTCGCGATCTGGGCCTCGATGACCGGCCTCATCAGTTACTTCTGGGGGGCGGTGATCAACACCGTTTTCATCTACGCGCTCTACACGGTCGTCCACGAGGCGATCCACGGCAATATCTCGTCGCGGCGCAAGAACCTGCGCTGGGTTGATCTTGTTGTGGGCACAGCGGCCTGTATCCCATTGTTCCTGTTCTATTATCCACACCTCAAGCAACATATGGTTCACCACACCAAGGCCAATACCGAGGACGATCCGGATATCTATGCGCGCGGCGGCTTCCTTGGCTGGGTGTTCCTGCGGCTCCCCAAGGCGCTGATCGCATATTTCTCGCCGTGGAACCTGCGGAATGACTGTATCCAGTTTGGCGTGCCTAAGTGGCAGGTCACGGTGAGTTGGATCACCTTCGCCCTGCAATGGACTGTTATTGTGGTCATTTTGGCATTCGGATATTGGAAAGAATTGTTGGTTTTGTGGTTCATTCCTTGGTGGGTTGGCCAGACAGTGATGCTCACGCTCTTTACCTGGACACCGCACCACGATCACCACGACACCGGCCGCTACAAGGATACGCGCGAGTCGCTCTTTCCGTTCGCCAACCTCCTGCTTCTGGGGCAGAACCACCACCTGATCCACCACATGATGCCGGGAGTGCAGTGGTATCGGTATAAGCGCGTTTTCAATGAGATACGCCCTCTTCTTGAGAGAAATGGCGTGCGGATCGAAGGCTTTTGGCCGGTGCCGCGCGAAAAGCGGGAGGCCGCCGAGTGAAACCCGAACAGTTCCTCCAGAACTGGGACTGGGAGATCCCTATCCCGATCCGTTATGGCCCGGGCCGCGTGCGCGAGGTCGGCACGATCTGCGCGGCACACGGGATCGCCAATCCGTTGATCGTCACCGATAGGGCCAGCGCAAGTCTACCGTTTGTCGGCGCTGTCATGGGGGCCTTGGAGGGGGCTGGCTTGAGATGCGCGCTCTTTAGCGATGTGTCCCCAAACCCGACAGACATTGAGGCCGGGCACGGCGCCGAGGCTTTTCGTCTGGGCGGCCACGATGCGGTGATCGCCTTGGGTGGCGGCTCAGGTATGGACGCGGGCAAGGCGGTCAGCCTGTTGGCGAGGTCCAACCATCCGCTTTGGGATTTCGATTTCGATGTTGCTCCGCCAAATGAGTTGACCAAAGCGGATTTCCCGCCGCTCCTTTGTATCCCGACCACCGCAGGCACCGGCGCCGAGACGGAAAGCACCGGGATGATCACCGATACCAGCCGGGGCATCAAAGGCTGCGTTTGGCATCCGGCGCAGAAGCCGATCGTTGCGGTTCTGGATCCCGAATTGACCGTTGGCCTGCCACCTCGTTTGACCGCGTGGACAGGTTGCGACGCGCTCACCCATGCTATCGAAGCCTATTGTGTCCCTTCCGCCCATCCCATCTGCGACGGCGTCGCGCTCGAGGGATTGCGGTTGGTTGCCAAGGCCTTGCCGGAGGTTCTTCAAGCGCCAACCTCGATCGAGGCGCGGGGTGCGATGCTTGTCGGCTCCTGTCTTGCGGGGATCTCGTTTCTCAAGGGGCTCGGGATGGTTCATGCCATCAGCCATATGGTCGGAGCCGAGTTCGATACCCACCACGGGCTTACCAATGCCGTCCTCCTGCCGGCCGCCCTGCGGTTCAACGCAAAGGACATTGATTCCAAGGTCGGGCCAATGTGCGAGGCGATGGGTCTGGATGGATCGGATTTCGACACCTTCCTCGCAGGGGTCGAACACCTGCTCGAGCTTTGCACCATACCCCAAGGGTTGGAAGATTTGGGTGTGCGTCAAGACGCGATAGGCTCGCTTGCGCTCAAGGCGTCGCGCGATCCTGCGGCCGCGACCAATCCTCGCAAAGCGAGCGTGACCGAAATCGAAGAGCTGATCCGGAGTGCGATGAAGACGACCCGTGTTGAAAGGCGATCGTGATGGCTGAGACCGACCTCTGTTATATTTCGGCGCAGGATGCGCTGGCCCGGTTTCGCCGGCGAAGCCTGTCGCCGGTTGCCTATCTGGAGGCTTTGATTGCGCGGGCGGATAAGGTCAATCCGGCGATCAATGCCTATGCCGAAACATATTACGACGAGGCCCGCGACGCGGCCAAAAGGGCTGAAGCCGCCTATATGAGCGGACGAGCGCGCCCGCTCGAGGGGCTTCCGGTCGCGGTGAAGGATATCCAGCGGATGAAGGGCAAGCGCCGGACTCAGGGCTCGCTCGTCTACAAGGATCATATCGACGATCATTCCGATCCGATGATCGAACGGCTAGAAGAAGCGGGGGCCATTTTTCATGCCCGCACGACCACGCCAGAGTTCTGCCTGTCGGGCACCTGCAACTCCCGGCTCTGGGGGATCACGCGCAATCCATTCAACCTCGAATTTGGCCCCGGCGGTTCGTCGGGCGGGTCGGCGGCCGCTTTGGCCGCAGGAATGACGCCCATCGCCACCGGCACCGATATCGGCGGTTCGATCCGCATTCCGGCAAGCTCCTGTGGCCTTGTCGGCTACAAGCCGCCGCATGGGCGCAACCCCGATGGCCCTCCGTCGAATTTCGATCGCTACAATCATTGCGGCGTATTGAGCCGGGGGGTGGCGGATACCGCCCTCTTGCAGAATGTCATATCCGGCCCGCATCCGCGCGACCATGATTCCCTGCGTGACAAGGTCGTTCTGCCCTTCGAGGCCGAACCCAAGCCCCTGCGGATCGGCTATTCGTTGGACTTCGGCTATGTGGCGGTCGATCCGGAGGTGCGTGAGAACACCCTCGCAGCGCTCGATATCTTCCGCGTCAGCGGCTGCACGGTTGAAGAGGTCGATATCGGCTGGGGGCCGGAGGTCGATGAAGCCTCGATGCGCTGGTATACGGCGATGCATTTCGGCCGCGAGGCGCTCTGGTCAGCCAAAGAGCACCGCGATCTGCTTACCCCATACGCCGCCGCCATGGCGGATGCGGCGGCCAATCTTAAACCGGATGACGTTGCCCGTTCGTGGGAGGTGCAGCACCGGATGTATCAGGCTATTGGCGCGCTTTTTAAGCGTTACGATGTCTTGATCTGCCCAACGCTTTCGATCGGTGCTGTCCGTGCCGATCACAACCAGTTGGACAAAAATTTCACGGTAGACGGAAAGGTGGTCGATCCCGAATACGGATGGGTGCTGACCCACCAGTTCAATATGCTGTCGAATTGCCCGGTGATGTCGGTGCCCTCAGGGCGGGATCGCCACGGCGTTCCTACCGGCATTCAGATCGTCGGCCCAACGTTCAGGGATGAATCGGTCTTCCAGGCGGCCTATCAATACGAAATGACAGCACCCGAGATGTTCATTCCCGAAGCCGGCAGGCCCGCCCTTTAGGGCGCGGTTTCTCCCGGTATTGCGGGGGCGCGGCGTGGTTGAACCAGCGTGATCGCCATCATGACGAGCGCGAAGGCAAGCCAGACCCAGCCGGAATATCCCTCTTTGAGGAGCAGCATCGACCACAAGACGCCGGTCGATGTCACGATATACGAGACCTGCGAGGCAAAGACAGGCCCGGCGTGCGAGACGAGCGAGAGATAGCCCGCATAGGCGAGCGCGTGGAGCGCGCCGGTGCCGAGGACGGCCCATTCGACTGCGGTCCATTCCATGCGCGGGTCGATGAACTGGCCGCTGGCAATGACCCCAGGCCCGATCACCAGCATCGCGGCGAGCGACGAGCCAAAGAGCATCCGCATGGCGCCGACATCTGTTTGGCCATACCAGCTGATGAAGTTGCCCTGTGTGGCGTAAAAAACAACCGCCGCAAGGACCACGAGCGCCCAGAACGCCTCAGTCCGGCTGGCAAGGCCGCCGTCGGGGCCGATCATAAGAAGAATGGCCACCAATCCCACAAGCGCTCCGCTCACACGGCGGACTGAAAACCGCTCGATCCCGAGCGCGAGCGCAATCGGCAACGAGACCATCGGCGAGATAGCCATGAGGATCGCGAGGATGCCGGCAGGAATGAAAACGGCCGCGGTATAGATGAGGAAATCCGGGACGATCGTGCCCAACAGGGCGATCATCGCGTAGAGGATCAACGCTTCACGATGAACCGGCGGGCGGCGACCACGAAAGATCAGGGCAATGCCTGAGATTGTCGCCACGATCACGAGCTGCCAGAACATAATGCCCAATGGGCCATAGCCGGTGGAAACGGCGAGTTTGGTAAGCGGGTGTGTGAAGCCCCAGGCAGCACCCGTCGCGCCCAGCAAGGCAAAGTGGACGGCTTTTCGGTCAAACAGGCTCACGGGCTCACCTCAAAGAAAGCAGGCCCCCGAAAACCGGGGGCCTGCGATAACGCTATGCCGCCTCTATCAGTTGGGCAGCCAGGCGCGCCAGATGTCTTCGTTGTTCTCGAGCCACTCCTGAACAACCTCGTCAACGTCACGGCCCTCTACGTCGATCGCATGGATCATCGTGGCCTGCATGGCGTTGGTCAGGTTCGAGTTGGCGATAAGAGCCGCAACATCGGGATGTTCGGTCAGCATGCCGGGACGACCATAGTTGTAGGTCACGTCCTCGGGCCAGCCGGTCGCCGGCCAGGCTTCGTCGCTGTAGGGCGGAAGTTCCAGCGGCACGAGATCAAGCTCGGCGTGGATCCAGTGCGGCTCCCAGGCATAGGCGACGATCGGCTCGTGGCGGGCATATGCGGCCTGAACCTCTGCCCAATGAGCGGTCTCCGAGCCAAGCTCGACGGCCATGAAGTTTACGCCCAGCATCTCCATGCGCTTGGTATCGTCGCATTCCCAGGCGGCAACGGGGCAGCCGAGGATACGTCCCTTGTCGCCGGTCTCGAGCGCCTTGAAGAGATCAACGTAATTGTTGAGGTCTTGCAGGGTCTTGAGATCGGGGGCAGGGGCGCCGTCACCTTCCACGAGGTAACGCGGCACATAGTAGGACGAGGCGCCGACAACGCCGACATTGCCAAACTTGATGACCGAACCGTCACCGCCGTATTCGCTGATATATTCCTCTTTGGACGAAGAATAGGACGGCCAGCCTTCACAGGCGAAATCGAGATCGCCCGAGCGAAGGCCCTCATAGACACCGGCGCCGCTCGGCATGGTGATGTGGCGGACCTTGTGGCCCATCTCTTCTTCCATGATGGTGGTCAGGATACGGCAGGTCACGAGGCCGCCGGTCCAATCCGCGTCGGGGACATTGAACACATCGGCCTGCGCCGGAACAGCGGCGGCGGCCGACAGGCCGAGCGCGACGGCACCTGCCTTGAATTTCATGTATTTGGTCATTTGGGTCTCCCTATTGGTATTCTTCTGGTTTTTGGTATCCGTCCTGTGACGGGGGCAGTCTTTTCCTTTTCCAATCCTGCGTCAGCCTGCCCAAAAGGCAAGCCTTCATTCTAGAGCCCCAGCGCGATGCGCTGGTTCTTGGTCCAGGCTTGCGTGAGCCGGTCCAGGACAATCGCAAGAAGAACGATGCCCGAACCCGCGACAACGCCACGGCCCGTATCGGCCACGTTCATCGCGTGGAACACTTCCTTGCCAAGGCCAAGACCGGCGACGAGTGGCGTGATGACTTGCATCGCGAAGGCCATGACGACCGACTGGTTTACGCCCAACATGATCGAAGGTGAGGCCATCGGCAGCCGCACCTTGAACAGTGCCTGCAACTTGTTCGAACCGAAGGCATCCGAAACTTCGTCGATTTCTTCGGGAAGCTGCCGCAGGCCGAGGATGGTCATGCGGATCACCGGGGGCAGGGCGTAGATCACCGTGGCGATCACCGCCGTCACGGGATTGCCTCCGAAAAACATCAAGACAGGGATCAGATAGACAAAGGTCGGCATCGTCTGCATCGCGTCGAGAACCGGCCGCAGGATGGCGTCGAGCGTCCGGCTATAGGCCGCCGCAACGCCGAGCGGAACGCCGATGATCACCGAGATAGCGACCGAGGCGATTGTCGCGGCCAGCGTATACATGGTCACGTCCCACAGGCCGGCAAGGCCGGTGAAGGCGAGGGATGCCACCACAACGAGAGCAAAGCTCAGGCTCGCGGACCGCCAGCAGATGAAGAAGAAGGCCACCATCACATACCACCACGGCAAGCCCACGAAGAACTTGTCGAGCGGGTTCAGCGCATAGAGATAGATGATTGCCTTGAAGCCCTTGGTGAAGGCGATGAAGGTCGGCTCTACCGCCAGCCATTGCACCGCGTCATCCACAGGACCGCGCAGCGAAATGCGCCAGTCACGCGGATAGTTGGGGATCGGCGAGACCCAGGCGTCCCAGGCATAGATCGCGAGAATGATGAAAAGGCCGATGACCAGGCCGGGCCGTTCCTTGAGCCAGAGTTTCAGATTGGCGCCCCGTTCTGGTCCGGCAAGCCCTGCGATTGCTCCAAGTCCGCCCGCAATCGCGCGGGTCAGGGCAGTCGAGACTGCGGCAACCGCGTCCCAAATCGCGTTGATACCGGTCTCGACGATCCGGGCGGGTTGCCAGTGCAGCCAGCGCTGCGGCAAAAGTCGGAACGTCATCTGCGAGGGATCGACGATCCGGCCACCATGGTTCTGCGCGCTCATGGCGAGCGACAGGCGGTCGAAGATGATCGCCATGAAGACGATCGACAGGCCGCCTTCGAGCGACCAGCCGACCCTGAGCCGCTGAAGCGCCTTCCAGACCTCTTCGCCCAAGCCGCCCGCGCCGATGAAGGTCGCCAGAACCGCAAGGCCCAGCGCCATCATGATCGTCTGGTTGATTCCCATCATGATCGACGGAAGCGCCTGCGGCAGCTGGACCTTGAAGAGAAGCTGCCAGCGGGTCGAGCCGAAAGAGCGCGCCGCCTCGACGCTGTTTTCCGAGACCTGCCGGATTCCCAAATTGGTCAGACGCACGGCGGGCGGCATGGCGTAGATGACGATGGCCAGCGCAGCCGAGGGGCCGCCGATGCCGAAAAAGAAGATGGCGGGGATGAGATAGACGAAGGACGGCATCGTTTGCATCGTGTCGAGGATCGGCTTGACTGCCGCGTCAACGCGGTCGCTCTGCGAGGTCCAGACGCCGACGGCTATGCCGAGCACCACCGAGATCGCGACCGACACCAACATGAGCGCGAGGGTCGACATGGCGCTGTCCCACATATTGACCGCGGCCCAGAACAAGACACCCATCATCGTGAATATCGCAAGTCCGAGGCCACCGTAGACCAACGCCGGAATCGTCAACGCAACAACGACAGCTGGCCAGGGTGCCTCCCAGAGAAAGACCTCGACCGCCTCGAGCGCCACGCGGATGTAATCGGCGATGGCGCGAGTCAGCCAGCGGAAATTGGCCTCAAGCCAGTCTTCGGCTGAATTTATCCAATCGACGAAATGGAACTTGTCCGAGATTTCCTTGGGAAACGCGTATTGGCCATGAACCAATGCCCAGACAACCAGCGAGACCACAAACGCTGCGACGGCAAACCATCCACCGCTCGCCAAAATCGGATGCGACGTTACAAATTTTTTGACAGATACCGAGACTGGTTGGGCAGACATCTGGGCTTCCGGGCAGTTTCTTCTAAGACTTTCCCGAAATTGCCTCGAAGGGTAAAGCGATTTCTTGCAAATATTTTTCTTGATACTCCCGAGCTCTGCGAAACAGTATGGCCGGGAACCTATCAAACGAGACTGAACCGTGATGACAGCGCCTACCAAAATTTCTTGCCGGAACATCTGGAAGGTCTTTGGCCCGCACGCCGATCAGGTCTTGGCGAAGATTGATCCCACGAAATCGCGGGCCGAAGTCCAGAAGGAAACAGGCCACGTCGTTGCTGTGAAGGACGTTTCCTTCGATATCCGCAAAGGCGAATGTTTCGTTGTCATGGGTCTTTCGGGGTCAGGCAAGTCTACGCTCGTGCGTTGCATCTCTCGGTTGATCGAGCCGACAGGCGGGCAGGTTCTGATTGATGGTCAGGATGTGACCGCCATGAACAAGACCGATCTGCGCGAGTTGCGGCGACACAAGATGTCGATGGTGTTTCAGCACTTTGGCCTCTTTCCGCACCGCAAGGTGATCGACAACATCTCCTATGGCCTCGAGGTTCAGGGTGTCAAAAAAGCTGAACGCACCGCCAAGGCGATGGAGGTTCTCGAACTGGTTGGGCTCAAGGGCTGGGAAGATCGCTATCCGCGCGAGCTTTCGGGCGGGATGCAGCAGCGCGTGGGTCTGGCCCGGGCGATGGCCGTCGATCCCGAGATCCTGATCTTCGATGAACCCTTCTCGGCGCTCGATCCCCTGATCCGGCGCGAGATGCAGGACGAGCTTCTGAGCCTTCAGGCCAAGCTTCAGAAGACAATGGTATTCATCACGCACGACTTCCTCGAAGCGATCAAGATGGGCGACAACATCGCCATCATGAAAGACGGCGAGATCAGCCAGATTGGCACGCCCGAAGAGATCGTCGCCAATCCGGTCAATAAATACGTAAGCGATTTCACCGAGGACGTGCCGCGCTACAAGGTCTTGTCGGCGGGCAAGATCATGCGGACGGCAAGCGCCAGGGCCAAAGGCGATCCGGTCAAGGTAAGCGCCAAGATCGAGAAGCTGATCGACCGTGTGGCCGAAAGCGATACGCCTGTTCCGGTGGCGGATGCCGAAGGCAAGATCGTGGGTGAAATCGACCGGACGATGATCATTCGGGCCATGCAGTCGAGGACCTGAGATGGGGCAGGGGACACAGCGTGTCGCGATCGTCACCGGCGGCCTCACAGGTATCGGCCTTGCCGCGGCCAAAGCCCTGGCCGATGAGGGGCATCATGTCGCCATCGGCTCACGGCAGGCGGACAATGTTCATGCAATTGAAAAAGCGCGTGCGCTCTTGGGAAAAGACGCCCACATCAGCCGCCTCGATGTTGCCTCGCAGACATCTGTCGATGCCTTCACCACCATCGTCCGACACCACTTCGGCGCACCTACTATTCTGGTGAACGCCGCAGGCATCTATCGCGAGGCCTTCTTTCCCGAGCATTCCGACCACGACTGGCTCGATCAGATCGAGATCAATCTCAATGGTCCCTTCCGCATGATCCGCGCCCTCTGGGGCGACATGGTCGAGGCCAAATGGGGCCGGATCGCCAATGTCGCATCAACGGCCGGAAGCGTAGGGGCCGCGGGCTATGCCGCCTATTGCGCCTCGAAGGCAGGGGTGATCGGGCTTTCGAAATCCGTGGGCGTCGAAGGGGCGCCGCATGGGATCAACTGTATTTCGGTTTCGCCTACATGGGTCGAGACGCCGATGATGGACAATGCCATCGGTCGGATTGCAAAGGAACGGGGGATCAGCCGCGAGGCCGCCCGCGAAAGGCTGACGCATTCGAACCCGCAAGGGAGGCTCGTGCAGCCCTCCGAGATCGCCAATCTGATCGGCTTTTTCTGCACCGATGCCTCGCTTGGCCTGACCAACGTCGATATTCAGGTCAACGCCGGCGCGGACTGGTAGGCCGCGATGCCATTCACCACGCTGCGCCTCACCGACCGGATCAGCCTCATCCAGGAGACCGGCGTCGCCAATTTCATGCGCTGCAATATCTGGCATGTGCGCGGGCGCGAGTTCGATCTGGTGATCGACACAGGCATGGGGGTCAGCCCTCTGAAAGACTGGATCCTGCGGGAAACCGACAGGCCGCTCAAAGCCATCGTCACCCATTGCCATTTTGACCATTCGGCCGGCCTGCACGAGTTTGACTGCCGCCTCGGCCATCCCGCCGAGGCCCATATCCTCGCCCATCCGACCAATCCCGATGTCGTCTATTCCGGCGCCTGGACCGAGATCGACGTGATCGACCCGCGCCAGCATCCCGATTTCCGCCGCGCGCATTTCCACGTCACCCCCGCGCCTCTGACCGGTTATCTCGACGAGGGAGACGTGATCGACCTTGGCGATGCCGCCTATCAGATCCTGCACTTGCCGGGCCATTCGCCGGGCTCGATCGGGCTTTGGGATGTGAAGTCCAAAACGCTGTTTTCGGGCGATGCGCTTTATGACGGGGAATTGCTCGACGAGCTTTATCACTCGCAAAAGGAGACCTACCGAAAAACGCTCGAACGCATTGCCGGCCTCGGCGCCGAGACCTTCCACGCGGGGCACTATCCCTCCTTCGGCAAGGAGCGGATGCAAGCGGTCGTCCAAAGCTATCTGGACGGCAGTATGAAGAAGACGGATGTGAAAAGCTGGTATGAAGCCGAATGCGCGGCATCCGCGGATATCTATGCGCCGCAGGATTGGAGCAAGGCCAAACGTGTTTAGGATGAGGCGCGAAAACGGGGCGTCTCTGGCGCTTTTCCTCGCGGCCTCGGCCTGGGGCCTCTATTGGTTTCCGCTGCGCGAGATGGAGAAGGTCGGCATCAATGGCACCTGGACGGTCGCGTGGTTCAACTTTTTTCCCGGCGTCATCCTGATCCCCTATGTGCTGTGGTTCCGCAAGACCGAGTGGAAAGAGCTGCGCAAGGTTCTTTTCATCGGCGCGGCAACGGGGATCGGCCTTGGCCTTTATGCCTCGTCGATGGTGTTTTCCTCGGTGATCCGCGCGACGCTTCTGTTCTATCTCACGCCGATCTGGGCGACCCTGATCGGCTGGCTCTGGCTGGGCGAGCGCCTGACCACGGGGCGCTATCTCGCCATCGGCGGGGGCCTTCTGGGGCTTTGGATGATGCTGAGCGGTGCGAGCGGTGCGTCCGAGCCTTTGAACATCGGCGATCTCTTCGCGCTTTTGGCGGGAATGCTCTGGGGTTTGGGGGCTGCCGGGATGAAGCGCTGGCCCGAAGCGCCGGTGGCGACAACGAGCATGGCGCAATTCCTTCTCGCCGTGGTCTTTTGTGCCGCGGCGGGGCAGTGGGCCACCACTGATCCGGCCCCCACTTTCGAGATGCTGCGCGCCTCGTTCCCGCTGACCTTCTTTGGTTCGGCCTTCGTCCTTCTGCCGTCGATCTTCGTCATCTTCTGGGCCTCGCGCATCGTCTATCCGGGGCGGGGAGGGATCCTGATGATGTCGGAGGTGATGGTGGCGATTCTCAGCGCCTCGATTCTGTTGCCCGAGGAGACGCTTTCGACGATGCAATGGATCGGCGGCGCCACGATCCTTGCGGCCTGCGTGATCGAAGTAAGGACCAGTGCGGCCTAGCGGCCAGCCTTCTCCCAGGCTTCAAATTCATCCCCGCGCTTATTCTGTAGCCGCAGCAGCGTCTTGGGTTCGAGCGTCAACTCCAGTGCGGGGGAGATGTTCAATCGCTTCAACACAACTGGAGAACCAAAGCGTTCTTCGAAAAAGGCCAGCATTCTGGGCTGCTCTTCATATCTGAAAAGATGGTCTATCCCGGCTTTCCCCTCTCCTCCGGGAGACAGAAACCTGGCTTGGCTGCCGACATCGGCGAAGGCGGCGGGCTTGCCTTTCGTGTATTCGACGACAAAATCATCGAAGCTGATATCGCGTGTCGAGTTTGGATGGCCAACCAGATAGTCGCGGTGGCGGTATCTATACCAACTCCCCAACCATTCGACCGGGTTCCGGATCACTGCGAGGGTCTCAAGTTCAACATCACCGGCCTTTTTCAGAAATGGTTCGACCAGGCGCCGATACCGATAGAGCGGTGTGTGCTTCAGAAACGGGGGATCGCGGAAAACCGCTGCGGCCCGCGTTGCCAGCGCATCTTCGATGGCGGTCGTGCCGGTCTTGGGCACGGCCAGAAATACCAGCCGCTCTTTCCAGAATACCAGCATCCTGCCTCCCGGTTCGTCATGCCTGTGGTTGTAAACTATCCTTTAACCACGATGGCGCAACAGTGGCCTTGCGGAAATATCGCTTGCAATGTTCTTGGTTTGATCTCATAAACCATGAGAACAAGAGGCGAACATCAGCAGCAATTGCCGCCCGGAACAGGGTGTGGAATAAGGATGGCTAGAATGGCAATGGCAGAAATTTTCGACATGAACGACAAGCGGACGGCAGAGAAACAAAAGGCGCTGGAATCGGCACTGGCCCAGATCGAACGGCAGTTTGGCAAGGGCTCGATCATGAAGCTCGGCGGCGACAACAAGCTGGCCGATATCGAGGCGACCTCGACCGGCTCTCTGGGCCTCGATATCGCGCTTGGCATCGGCGGCCTGCCCAAGGGGCGGATCATCGAGGTTTATGGCCCGGAATCCTCGGGCAAGACCACGCTGACGCTTCACGCGATCGCCGAAGAGCAGAAGAAGGGCGGCGTTTGTGCCTTTGTCGACGCCGAACACGCGCTCGATCCGCAATATGCCAGGAAGCTGGGCGTCAATCTTGACGAGCTTCTGATTTCCCAGCCCGACACCGGCGAGCAGGCGCTCGAGATCGTCGATACGCTGGTGCGCTCGGGCGCGGTGAGCCTCGTGGTGGTCGACTCGGTCGCGGCGCTGACGCCGAAATCCGAGCTTGAGGGCGATATGGGTGATTCCAGCGTGGGCGTTCATGCCCGCCTGATGAGCCAGGCCATGCGTAAACTGACGGGTTCGATCAGCCGCTCGGGCTGTATGGTGATCTTCATCAACCAGATCCGCATGAAGATCGGCGTCATGTTCGGCAGCCCCGAGACCACGACGGGCGGCAACGCGCTCAAGTTCTACGCCTCGGTCCGCCTCGACATCCGCCGCATCGGCGCGATCAAGGACCGTGACGAGGTGGTCGGCAACTCGACCCGCGTGAAGGTGGTCAAGAACAAGGTGGCGCCGCCCTTCAAGCAGGTCGAGTTCGACATCATGTATGGCGAGGGGATTTCCAAGACCGGCGAGCTTCTCGATCTGGGCGTGAAGGCCGGGGTCGTCGAGAAATCTGGCGCGTGGTTCTCCTATGGCGACGAGCGCATTGGCCAAGGCCGCGAGAACGCCAAGACCTTCCTCAAGGAACATCCCGAGATGGCCTATGAGATCGAAGACAAGATCCGCGCCAGCCACGGCCTTGATTTCGGCTCGTCGGGCGATGACGACAGCAGCGACGATGTGATGGATATGTAGCCCGGGTTGGCCTTTGCGCCGATCCGTGCAGGGATGAACGCGGCTCTGAAAGGGGCCGCGTTTTTCATTTGAGGCTTTGGCCCATCGGGCGGACAGTTGGGATGACAGGGATGCCGAGGACACAGGACGAGATCGTTGCCTGCTTGACCACCTATGTCGAGGCCGCGACGGGCGGCGATCCTGAGAGGCTTGGCGCGGTCCTTCATCCCGAGTTCCGCACCGGCGGCCAATTCGAGGGGGCCGAAGTTTGGCTCACACGCGATGGCGCGCTGGCCTCGGCCAAAAGGCAGGCGGGCAACCCTGCCTCGGAGTGGACGCTAGAGGCGCTTGAGGTTTGCGGTTCGATTGCCGTGGCACGGATCAGCAGCCCTTGGCAAAGGCGCGTCTTCCGGGAGACGATCTCTCTTCTGCGTTCCGGTAATCGCTGGCGCATTGTCTTCAAAGCATTTGACGCCAGCTGAAGCCCCCTGCGGCTCTCGGTCTCTGTGGACAGCACGGCGGCATGGGGCTAAACGGGGCGAAGCCCATTGTTTTCCGGACCCAATACCCCATGACCAGCCTTTCCGACATCCGCTCGACCTATCTTGATTTCTTCCGTCGCAACGGCCACGAGGTCGTGTCTTCGAGCCCGCTCGTGCCGCGCAACGATCCGACCCTGATGTTCGCCAATTCGGGCATGGTCCAGTTCAAGAACCTGTTCCTCGGCCTTGAAAAGCGCGATTACACCCGCGCCACGACCGCCCAGAAATGCGTCCGCGCCGGCGGCAAGCACAACGACCTCGACAATGTGGGCTATACCGCCCGCCACCACACCTTCTTCGAGATGCTCGGCAACTTCTCCTTTGGCGACTATTTCAAGGAAGAAGCCATTGGTTTCGCTTGGGAATTGCTGACCAAGGATTTCGGCCTCGACAAGAAGAAGCTACTCGTCACCGTCTATCACACCGACGATGAGGCCGCGAATTTCTGGAAGAAGATCTCGGGCCTTTCGGACGACCGGATCATCCGCATCCCGACCGACGACAACTTCTGGCGCATGGGCCCCACCGGCCCCTGCGGCCCCTGCACCGAGATCTTCTACGATCACGGCGATCACATCTGGGGCGGCCCTCCGGGCTCGGCCGAAGAGGATGGCGACCGGTTCATCGAGATCTGGAACAACGTCTTTATGCAGAACGAGCAGTTCGAGGATGGCTCGATGAAGCCCCTCGAGATGCAGTCGATCGACACCGGTATGGGCCTTGAACGCATCGGCGCGCTCCTGCAGGGCAAGCACGACAACTACGACACCGACCTGATGCGCGCTTTGATCGAAGCCTCGGCCCACGCTACAAGCGCCGACCCCGACGGCCCCGGCAAGACCCACCACCGCGTGATCGCCGACCACTTGCGCTCGACCTCCTTCCTCATCGCCGATGGGGTGATGCCGTCGAACGATGGCCGCGGATACGTGCTGCGCCGGATCATGCGCCGCGCCATGCGCCACGCCCATATGCTCGGCGCCAAGGATCCGGTCATGCACCGGCTCGTGCCCGAGCTCGTCAAGCAGATGGGTGCCGCTTACCCCGAGCTTGGCCGCGCCAAGGCGCTGATCGAAGAGACGCTGAAGGCCGAAGAGACCCGCTTCAAGCAGACGCTCGACCGTGGCCTGCGCCTTCTCGACGACGAGCTGGCAGCTCTGCCTGAAGACAGCGAACTTCCCGGCGCCACCGCCTTCAAGCTTTATGATACCTACGGCTTCCCGCTCGACCTCACCCAAGACGCCCTGCGCGAAAAGGGCCGCGGTGTGGATGTGGCTGGCTTTGACGATGCGATGGCCGAGCAAAAGGCCAAGGCCCGTGCCGCTTGGGCCGGCTCGGGCGAGGCGGCGGATGCGACCGTCTGGTATGACTTGGCCGAAAAGCACGGCGTCACCGAATTCCTCGGCTACGACACCGAAACCGCCGAGGGCCAGATCCTCGCCCTCGTGGCGGGCGGCGCGGTGACCGGAAACGCCGAGACCGGCGCCGAGGTCCAGATCGTCGTCAACCAGACGCCCTTCTATGGCGAAAGCGGCGGTCAGCTTGGCGACACCGGATTTGTCCGCACCGATACCGGTCTGGCCGAAGTCACCGACACCAGGAAGGTCGCGGGCGTCTTCATCCACATGGCCAAGGTCGTCGAAGGCGCGATCCTGCGCGGCCAGCCGGCCAAACTCGAGGTCGACCATTCCCGCCGCGGCGCCATCCGCGCCAACCACTCGGCGACCCACCTCCTGCATGAGGCGCTGCGCCGCGCGCTCGGCGATCACGTCGCCCAACGAGGCTCGCTCAACGCCCCCGACCGCCTGCGCTTCGATTTCAGCCACGGCAAGGCGATGTCGGGCGACGAGTTGTCGGGCGTCGAGGCCGAGGTCAACACGATGATCCGCCAGAATACCGCCGTCGAGACCCGCATCATGACCCCCGACGATGCCCGCGCCATCGGCGCACAGGCGCTCTTCGGAGAGAAATACGGCGACGAGGTGCGCGTGGTGTCCATGGGCCAAGAGCTCGGCTCTGGCAAAGGCGCTGACGGCCATACCTATAGCCTCGAGCTCTGCGGCGGCACCCACGTCCGCCAAACCGGCGATATCGGCGCCTTCGTGCTCCTCTCCGACAGCGCCTCCTCGGCTGGCGTGCGCCGGATCGAAGCGCTCACCGGTCAGGTCGCCATCGACCACCTCAAGGCGCAGGAGGCGCGCCTCGCCGCCATCGCCGCGGCGCTGAAGGCGCCGGTCGGTGAAGTGGCCGAACGGGTCAAGGCGCTGATCGACGAACGCAAGGCGCTCGCCAACGAGGTTGCCCAGCTGCGCCGCGATTTGGCGATGTCGGGCGGCGGCAAAGCTGAAGCGGCGAGCCTCACGGTGAACGGCATCACGCTGACCACGCAGATCCTGAACGGCGTCAGCGGCAAAGACCTGCCGCCGATGATCGACGACATGAAAGCCGCCGGAAACTCCGGCATCATGATCCTCGCCGCTGAGGGCGAGGGCAAAGCGGCCGTGGCAGTCGGCGCGGGTTCCGCCGCCGCCGGCAGTATCAGCGCCGTCGACGTCCTGCGCGCCGTGACAGCAGCTCTCGGCGGCAAAGGCGGCGGCGGCCGCCCCGACCTCGCACAGGGCGGCGCCCCGAGCTTGGCCCATTTCGACGCTGCAATCGCCGCCGCAAAAGCCGTCATGGAAGGGAAATAGACAGATGCCCAAAGCTCTCTGGATCGCCCATGTGAAGGTCACCGACGAGGCCCGGTATGGCGAATACGCCAAGCGCGCCACCCATGCCATCGCCGCCCATGGCGGGGTCTTCCTCGCCCGTGGCGGCCGCTACGAACAGCTCGAAGGCAACGACCGCCCCCGCAACGTCGTCGCCCGCTTCCCCTCGCTGCAAGCCGCGCACGACTGCTACTATTCCGACGCCTATCAAGAAGCCCTGAGCTACGCCAAAGGCGCCTCCGAACGCGACCTGATGATCCTCGAAGAGGCCGAATAGGCCTGACACGCCAGCAGAAAACAAAAGAGCCGCCCCATCACAGGGCGGCTTTTCTTTTGGCCTGAAATACTCCGGGGGAGCCCGAAGGGCGGGGGCAGAGCCCCCCTTAGGCGCTGCGCGACTGGCGCTTGCGCTCGTGCGGATCGAGATAGCGCTTGCGCAGGCGGATCGCGTTGGGCGTCACCTCCACCAACTCGTCGTCGTCAATATAGGCGATCGCCTGCTCGAGGCTCATCACCGTCGGCGGGGTCAGACGCACCGCCTCATCCGTGCCCGAGGCCCGCACGTTGGTGAGCTTCTTGCCCTTGAGCGGGTTCACCTCGAGGTCGTTGTCCCGGCTGTGCTCGCCGATGATCATGCCCTCATAGACCGGATCCTGCGGCACGACGAACATCTTGCCGCGCTCTTCAAGGTTCCACAGCGCATAGGCGACCGCGGTGCCGTTCTCGATCGAGATCAGAACGCCCTGACGGCGGCCCTGGATCGGGCCCTTGTGCTGGGTCCAGCCGTGGAAGATGCGGTTCAACACGCCCGAGCCCCGTGTATCGGTCAGGAACTCGCCCTGATAACCGATGAGGCCGCGTGAGGGTACATGGGCGATGATCCGGGTCTTGCCGGCGCCTGCGGGCTTCATCTCGACAAGATCGCCCTTGCGCGGGCCGGTCAGCTTCTCAACGACCGCGCCGGTATATTCGTCATCGACGTCGATGGTGACTTCCTCAACGGGCTCCATCCGCGCGCCATCTTCTTCCTTGAACAGAACCTGCGGGCGGGAAATCGACAGTTCAAACCCCTCGCGGCGCATGTTCTCGATCAGAACGCCCATCTGCAATTCGCCCCGTCCAGCCACCTCGAAAGCCTCGCCACCCGGCGTGTCGGTCACCTTGATCGCCACGTTGGTTTCGGCCTCTTTCATCAGCCGCTCGCGAATGACACGCGACTGGACCTTCTTGCCATCTCGGCCCGCAAGCGGGCTGTCGTTGATGCCGAAGGTGACAGAGATGGTCGGCGGGTCGATCGGCTGAGCGGGGATCGCCACTTCGACCGAAAGATCACAGATCGTGTCGGCCACGGTGGCCTTGGTCATGCCGGCGAGCGTCACGATATCGCCTGCGACAGCCTCGTCGATCGGTTGCTGCGACAGGCCGCGGAAGGCGAGGATCTTGGTCACGCGGAACTGCTCGATCTTCTCGCTCTTGCGGCTCAGCGCCTTCACCGTCTCGCCCACCTTGAGCGTGCCGCTTTCGACGCGCCCCGTGAGGATCCGGCCGATGAAGGGGTCGGCCGACAGGGTGGTCGCCAGCATCCGGAACGGCTCCTTGGCCTGCGCGATCTGCTTGGGCGCCTCGACGTGGCGGACGATCAGATCGAAAAGTGCGGAAAGATCTTTGCGCGGACCATCCAGCTCTGCATCGGCCCAACCGGCGCGGCCCGAGGCATAGACATGCGGGAAATCGAGCTGCTGGTCATTGGCGCCGAGATTGGCGAAAAGGTCGAAGCACTCGTCCAGGGCGCGGTCCGGCTCGGCATCGGGCTTATCGACCTTGTTCAGAACGACGATCGGCCTCAGGCCCAACGCCAGCGCCTTGGAGGTCACAAACTTCGTCTGCGGCATCGGGCCTTCGGCGGCATCGACAAGAAGGCAAACGCCATCGACCATGCTCAGGATCCGCTCCACCTCTCCGCCGAAATCGGCGTGGCCGGGGGTGTCGACGATATTGATGCGCGTGCCTTTCCATTCAACCGAGGTTGCCTTGGCAAGGATGGTGATGCCGCGCTCGCGTTCGATGTCGTTGCTGTCCATCGCCCGTTCGGCCACGGCCTGATTTTCACGGAACGCGCCCGACTGCTTGAGAAGCTCGTCCACCAGTGTGGTCTTGCCGTGGTCGACGTGCGCGATGATCGCGATGTTGCGGATATCCATGAAACTGCCCTTTAGCGCGAGGTTGCGCGGGCCATACAGTGCCGCGCACGCAAAGGCCAGCCCTCACGAGCGAGTTGATCGCCGCTAGGCGTCGCTGCCCAATGGTGCGAGAAATGAAAAGCGTGCGCTGATGTCAGGATCGGCGGGCCAATTCAAGACTTCCACCCATTTTTCGCTGATTGCAACACGCGAGTCATTATGCGGATGAAGGCTGCGGACAAACATTGGTTTGTTTGCTTCTACGGTCGCCCCGAAGCGGCGGGGCGCGTTCCTGTGATCAATCGCCAAGATGTTCTTTTCTTGGGGGCGTGCAAGGATTGTCAGCCCAAGATTGATGAAGCGATAGCGATGTTGATAGAGACCCGGTCTCTCGTTCCCGCTGAAGACCAACCCATAGCCCAGAGACCAGGAAAAGAAATGCGGTAGCGTGTGATCTTCTGCCTCAAGGTAGGTTGCAACGCTTGTGGTCATGTCGTCCATGAAATCGCAGGCTAGCCCGTCGTCATCATCGAGAACGACCTGTGCCACGGGCGAGGTTCCGTATCTCTCTTCCAGGAAGAGTTGCAGAAATCGGCGGGCTTGTCCGGGTCGGCGATAATCTCTTGTATAGTTGTCTGGGCCATAAGAGGATTTGCAGATCTCCTCCAGTTCATTTTTTGCCCAGTCGGGGAGGCTCTCGCTCGTTAGAACGTAGTGATGAAAGCTCCGGTACTTTTGTGCCAGCAGTGACGCGACGGCAATCGAACGAAACAGGTTGAGACGGTCTCCAAGCCTGTCAGGATCGAAGAGGATTTTTTCCTGGTCTTCGGCAGGAATCTTCCAGCCTGAACTTCCCAGTTATGAAAAGCGGGTGACGACTACCACTGGGACAGTATTGTTTTTCTTCGTCGTTTCAGTCACTGGGGCGCCGGAATATGGATCATCTGGCGTTACAATAGCCTCGGCATACCTGCCCGCCAAGCGATGATCTACATCGCGATATACCGATCCCGGCGATGGTTGACCGCGATTACAAGATTGATCACCACCGCGCCCAACGCGGAGATCGCCACCGTCTTGGCATCGCGCACTGTGAGGGCGGCGGCAAAAAGGCAGACGTCGAAGATCAACTGGGTCCAACCGGCGCGGAAGCCGGTCTTGTCTTGCAGGTAGAGGGCGACGATGCCGATCCCGCCGAGGCTCGCGCCATGGCGGAAGAGGGCGAGGAGGGCCGAACCGGTGATCGCCCCGAAGAGGATCGCGCCGATGATGGGATCAAGATGATCAAAGCGGATATAGGCGGGCAGGGTCTGGGCCAGCGCCGAGAGGATCGCCACGGCAAGGAATGTCTTGAGTACGAAAACCTTGCCCATGCGGCGATAGCCGAGCCAGTAGAACGGCAGGTTCACCACGAAGAAGACTGCGCCAAAGCTCCAACCGGTCATATAGGAGATGAGGATCGCGAGGCCCGCGGTCTGGCCGGTGACAAGGCCGAGGTGGGTCAGGATCACGATCCCGACCGCGGCCATGCCGGAGCCGTAGAGGATGCCTTGCGTATCCTCGATCAACGAATGCTGCTTGGGATCGGTCATGTCTGGCCCTGAAGGAGAAAGGCCGCGTCGGTGACGCGGCCCTCTTCGATTACATCGCCTTGTTGAGGTATTCGTCGACCTTTTCAAGATAGCCCATCGTGGTGAGCCATTTTTGATCCGGCCCGACCAGCAGGGCGAGGTCTTTGGTCATAAACCCATCCTCGACCGCCTGAACAGTCACCCGTTCAAGTGTGGACGCAAAACTCATCAACTGCTCGTTGCCATCAAGCTTGGCGCGATGCTTGAGGCCGCCAGTCCAGGCATAGATCGAGGCGATCGAATTGGTGGAGGTCTGTTTGCCCTGCTGGTGCTGGCGATAGTGGCGGGTCACGGTGCCATGGGCGGCCTCTGCTTCGACCGTCTTGCCATCGGGGGTCATCAGGACCGAGGTCATCAGGCCCAGAGAACCAAAACCTTGTGCCACGGTGTCGGACTGAACGTCGCCGTCATAGTTCTTACAGGCCCAGACATAACCACCTGACCACTTGAGCGCCGAGGCGACCATGTCGTCGATCAGGCGGTGTTCGTAGTGGATGCCGGCTTGTCTGAACTGGTCTTCGAACTCTTCTTCATAGACCTTCTGGAACAGATCCTTGAAGCGGCCGTCATAGGCCTTGAGAATGGTGTTCTTGGTCGAAAGGTAGACCGGCCAGCCCTTGAGGAGGCCATAGTTCATCGACGACCGGGCAAAATCGATGATCGATTGGTCGAGGTTGTACATCGCCATCGTGACGCCGGCACCGGGGGCCTCGAAGACGTCGCGTTCGATCACGGTCCCGTCTTCGCCGACAAACTTAATGGTCAGCTTGCCTTTGCCAGGGAAACGAAAATCGGTCGCGCGATACTGGTCGCCAAAGGCATGGCGACCGACGACGATCGGCTGTGTCCAGCCCGGAACCAGGCGCGGAACATTCTGGCAGATAATCGGCTCACGGAAGATCACGCCGCCAAGGATGTTGCGGATGGTGCCGTTGGGCGAGCGCCACATTTGCCTTAGGCCGAACTCTTCAACGCGCTGCTCGTCGGGAGTGATGGTCGCGCATTTGACGCCAACGCCATATTGCTTGATCGCGTTTGCCGCGTCGACGGTGATCTGGTCATCGGTGCGGTCGCGCTCCTCGATGCCGAGATCATAGTATTTCAGGTCGATGTCGAGATAGGGCAGGATCAGCTTCTTCTTGATGAAGTCCCAGATGATGCGGGTCATCTCGTCGCCGTCGAGTTCGACGACTGGGTTGGCTACCTTGATCTTGGACATGGCTGCTCCTTTGCGGGGATAAGACTCGTTTGAGCGGCTCATAGCCTATAAAGGTTAAAGAGAAAAGACGGTATACGATTGTATACGAAAATGCCACGGCGCCGCTAGCGGCGCGTTGCAAACCAGGCATCGATCCGGACCTTGAGTGCCTCCCAGACCGCAGGTGCCCCGCGGCGGACCTTGCCGGCCACGCGGGCTTCGAGCTGGGCCGCGGTCACCTTATAGTCGATCCAACTGCCGCCGCCTGTCTCGAGGTTTGAGATTACCGGCTGCACGCGGTCGATCGACTTGGCAAAGATCGCGTCGTCGCTCTCGGCGGCTTCGAATTCTTCCCAAAGGCTGCGGAATTCGTCGCGCTGGTCGTCGGGGAGAAGGCCGAAGATGCGGTTGGCGGCGGCGATTTCCTTGGCGTCCTGTTCGGCCGGATCGTGATCGCCGTGGATCGGCGCGTCGCCTGCGTCGATCTCGACGATGTCGTGCAGGAGCAGCATCTTCACCACGCGGTCAATGCGGATTGGACGGTTCGCGTGCTCGGCCAATACCAGCGCATAGAGCATGATGTGCCAGCTGTGCTCGGCCGAGTTCTCGGGGCGCGTGTTGCTCAGGATGGGCGTGGCGCGGAGCTGGTCCTTGAGCTTGTCGGCCTCGTTGAGAAAGGCAAGCTGGGCGTCGATCCGCGCAGGCGCCGCCATCAGTGGCCGCCTGCGTTGTCTTCGGTCGGGTTGAGGATCGGGCCCGTGCCGATCTCTTTCTTTGGGCCTGCCGGCCCTTTTGCGATCCGCTCCTTGAGAAAGGCACGCGCGCGTTTCTCGGAAAGTCGCACGCGGATAGCGGTCATGAAGGCCTCCTGCGTGGTGGTCGAAGAGGCGCCGATGACCTTGGAGACCTCAGCAATCAGACCATCATCGCCCAGTTTTTCCGCCACCGCGATCGTGTCGCGGGCGAGAGCATCGGCAAGATCTTCGGTTATCCCCATCGCCTACCTCGTGGTCTCGGTGAGGCGGCGGCGGACGTAGCCCTGAACGCTGTCGACCATCGTGCCCATGTGCGGGTCTTCGAAGAAGTGACCCGCGCCCTCGACAACCTCGTGGGTGATGGTGATGCCCTTCTGCTCGTGCAGCTTCTTCACAAGGCCCACCGTGTCGGCGGGCGGCGCCACGCGGTCGGCCGAGCCGTTGATGATGAGGCCCGAGGAGGGGCAGGGGGCGAGGAAGGAGAAATCATACATATTGGCGGGCGGGGCGACCGAGATGAAGCCGGTGATCTCGGGGCGGCGCATCAGAAGCTGCATTCCGATCCACGCGCCGAAGGAAAATCCGGCGACCCAGCAATGTTTGGCGTTGGGATTCATCGCCTGAAGATAATCCAGCGCCGAAGCGGCATCGGACAGCTCGCCAATGCCCTGATCGTATTCGCCCTGGCTGCGGCCTACGCCACGGAAATTGAACCGCAGGACGGTGAAGCCGAGGTTGTAGAAGGCGTAGTGCAGGTTATAGACCACGCGGTTGTTCATCGTGCCGCCAAACTGCGGATGGGGGTGCAGGATGATGGCAATGGGCGCGTCGCGGTGCTTTTGCGGATGGTAGCGGCCTTCGAGTCGGCCTTCGGGGCCGGCGAAAATGACTTCGGGCATATTTATCCCTGTGTGTTGCGGCCTGGAATTCTTGACGAAAACTCTCAGGCACCTTAGAAGGATTCTAATTTCACGCCCCACGGGGCGCGAACTGCTTCGGCAGGAGTTAATCGGGCCTCGGCGGCGCGTCAATGGAGATGCGCCGATTTTGGGGTTTTAGTGGGAATCTTGGGGGTTTCGGGCATGAAACTGAGCACGAAAGGCCGTTATGCGATGGTGGCGCTGACCGATCTGGCGCTGCAACCGGCCGGTGCGCTTGTGACCCTCAATGAAATCTCGAAGCGGCAGGACATTTCTCTTCCCTATCTCGAGCAGCTTTTCGTCAAGCTGCGGCGGGCGGAACTTGTCGAGAGCGCGCGGGGGCCGGGTGGAGGCTACAAGCTGGCGCGTCCGGCGTCGGAAATTCGCGTTTCGGATATTCTGGAGGCGGTCGATGAGACTGTGAGCGCCATGCACAAAGGGGCGGGCGCGAGCGGCGGCCTGTCGGGAAGCCGGGCGCAATCGCTCACGAACCGGCTTTGGGAAGGGCTTTCGGCCCATGTCTATGTCTATCTGCACCAGTCGCGTCTGTCGGATATCGTCGGCAATGGCCTCGCGCCCTGTCCGGCGGTGCCGGCTTTGTTCGAAGTGGTCGACGAGTGAATTTCTGTTGGCATAAGGGGGGGCTCTGCCCCCGTCCGCGCTGCGGACTCCCCCGGAGTATTTCGGGCCAAAAGAGGAGCAGTCTCTGATGGGCCGGGTTTATCTGGATCACAATGCGACGACGCCGCTGCGGGATGAGGCGCGGGCGGCGATGGGTTCGGCGATGGAGCTCTATGGGAATCCTTCGTCGGTTCATAGCGAGGGCCGTGCCGCGAAAGCGGTGATCGAGCGGGCGCGGGCGCAGGTTTCTGAGGCTTTGGGGGCGTCCGGGGCGGATGTGATCTTTACCTCGGGGGCGACGGAGGCTGCGGCTTTGGCGCTGGCCGGGCGGGGGCTGAAGGGCGCGGGCATCGAGCATGATGCGGTGAGGGCGTGGATCGACGAGAGCCTGCCTGTGGCTGCGGATAGCGCTGTGGGGGTGAGCGATCCGGCGGGATCGACGGTGCAGTTGGCCAATTCCGAAACCGGCGTTGTGCAGGTGTTGCCGGAAGGTCTGGCGGTCTCCGATATTACGCAAGGCTTTGGCAAGTTGCCTTTTGCCTATGACTGGTCGGGCGTGGGGATGGTGTTTCTTTCGGCCCACAAGATTGGCGGACCGAAGGGTGTCGGGGCGCTCATTGTGCCGAAGGGCACCGATCTTGCCGCGCGGATCAAGGGCGGCGGGCAGGAGTTGGGGCGCCGGTCGGGGACGGAGAATGTCATCGGCATTGCAGGCCTTGGTGCGGCGTCCGAGGCGGCGCAGGCCGATCTGGCGGCGGGGCGCTGGGACGAGGTTGCCGCGCTGCGCGACGAGCTTGAGGCTGCTTTGCTCGATGGGACTGAGGGGATCACGGTGGTCGGGCAGGGGGCGAAGCGCCTGTC
This sequence comes from uncultured Paracoccaceae bacterium, assembly GCA_937138255.1. Lineage (GTDB taxonomy): Bacteria > Pseudomonadota > Alphaproteobacteria > Rhodobacterales > Rhodobacteraceae > RFZI01. The sequence goes on along the minus strand of CAKZOU010000063.1, from coordinate 2,271 downwards.
TAACACCTCGATGATCGTCGCCCCCGGCTGGAGGGGCGAGACGCAGGTCATGGCGATGGATCTGGCGGGCTATGCCGTCTCGGCCGGGTCGGCCTGTTCGAGCGGCAAGGTCAAGGCGAGCCGGGTCTTGACCGCCATGGGATTTGACGACGAGGCGGCGGCCTCGGCGCTGCGGGTGTCTTTGGGCATCCAAACGCGGCGCGACGACGTATTGGCCTTTGCGAAGGTTTGGGCAGAGACATACCGCAAGAAGCGCAGCCGCGCTGCGTGAGAGGAAAGACGATGAACACGGAAGACCAGACACAGGTGAAAGAAGGCGTCGATCAGGACACGGTCGATGCCGTGCAACGCCTGTCGGGCAAATACAAATACGGCTGGGAGACCGAGATCGAGATGGAATACGCCCCCAAGGGCGTGGGTCCCGATATCGTGCGCCTGATCAGCGCCAAGAACGAAGAGCCCGAGTGGATGACCGAGTGGCGCCTTTCGGCCTTTGCCCGCTGGGAGCAGATGGAAGAGCCCGATTGGGCGATGGTCAACTATCCTGAGATCAACTTTCAGGACCAGTATTACTACGCCCGTCCCAAGAGCATGATCGAGAAGCCGAAGAGCCTTGAAGAGGTCGATCCCAAGCTTCTGGCGACCTATGAAAAGCTTGGCATTCCGCTGCGCGAGCAATTGATCCTTGCGGGTGTTGAAGGGGCCGAGGATATGCCCGTCGAGGGCCGCAAGGTTGCGGTCGATGCGGTGTTTGATAGCGTGTCGGTGGGGACGACCTTCCAAAAGGAGCTGAAGAAAGCCGGCGTCATCTTCTGCTCGATCTCCGAGGCGATCCGCGAGCATCCCGAGTTGGTGAAGAAATACCTCGGATCGGTGGTTCCGGCCTCGGACAATTTCTATGCCACGCTGAATTCGGCCGTCTTTTCCGATGGCTCTTTCGTCTATGTGCCGCCCGGCGTGCGCTGCCCGATGGAGCTTTCGACCTATTTCCGCATCAACGCCGAAAACACCGGCCAATTTGAGCGGACGCTCATTATCGCCGACAAGGGCAGCTATGTGAGCTATCTCGAGGGCTGCACCGCGCCCAAGCGCGATCAGGCACAGCTTCATGCGGCTGTGGTCGAGATCATCATCGAGGAAGACGCCGAGGTGAAATATTCGACGGTCCAGAACTGGTATCCGGGCGACGAGAACGGCAAGGGCGGGATCTATAACTTTGTCACCAAGCGCGCCGATTGCCGGGGCGACCGGGCCAAGGTGATGTGGACGCAGGTCGAGACCGGCTCTGCTGTGACGTGGAAGTATCCCTCCTGCATCCTGCGCGGCGAGGAAAGCCAGGGCGAGTTCTATTCCATCGCCATCGCCAACAATATGCAGCAGGCCGATACAGGCACGAAAATGGTCCACCTTGGCAAGAACACCAAGAGCCGGATCGTCTCGAAGGGCATCTCGGCAGGCAAGGCGCAAAATACCTATCGGGGCCTTGTCTCCATGCACCCCCGCGCCAAGAACAGCCGCAACTATACCCAGTGCGACAGCCTTCTGATCGGCGATAAATGCGGGGCGCATACGGTGCCCTATATCGAGGTGAAGAACAACTCGAGCCGGGTCGAACATGAGGCCACGACCTCGAAGGTCGATGACGATCAGCTCTTCTATTGCCGCTCGCGGGGCATGGACGAGGAAGAGGCCGTGGCGCTTGTGGTGAACGGCTTCTGCAAGGAGGTCTTGCAGGCCCTGCCGATGGAATTTGCCATGGAGGCGCAGCAGCTTGTGGCGATCAGCTTGGAAGGAAGTGTCGGATGATCATCACCACGACCCCCACCATCGAAGGCCGACCGATTTCGAAATACCACGGGATCGTGACCGGCGAGGCCATTCTCGGCGCCAACGTGTTCCGCGATCTTTTCGCCTCGATCACCGATATCATCGGCGGCCGGTCGGGCGCCTATGAACAGGAACTCGGCAAGGCGCGGAAGACAGCGCTTGGAGAGATGGAAGATGCGGCGCGCGCGATGGGCGCCACTGCGATTGTCGGGGTCGATCTCGACTATGAAGTGATCAACAACATGCTCATGGTGTCGGCTTCCGGCACGGCAGTTGTGGTTGAATAGAGGGTTGCCGGGCTGAAGCCCGGCTTACGGATGAACGATATACCGGGTAGGCCGGGCTTCAGCCGGGCACCATGCCAAGGAAAGAAAATATGCTGACTATCAAGAACCTGCACGCCGAACTTGAGGAAGAGGGCAAGAAGATCCTGAAGGGGGTCGA
>CAKZOU010000062.1 GCA_937138255.1 uncultured Paracoccaceae bacterium | reverse complement strand
TTCAACTTCATCGCCAATGCGCTTTTGGTCTATCTCCTCGTCAACGTCCTCAAGCCCGTGGGCATGATGGAACCAGCAACCTCCAAGTTCCCCAAGCTGGTCCAACTGCCCTCGTTCCGTGATATGTTCTCGACAGCAGATACGATCATGTTCCGCGGTGCTCCGGCGAATATCACCTTCTTCGTGGCCGTGGCCGCGTGTGTGGTGGTCTGGCTTCTGATCTGGCGCACCCGCCTTGGCTATGAACTGCGGGCCTTTGGCCATTCAGAATCGGCCGCGAAGTATGCCGGCATCAACCCGACCAAGATCATCATGGTCTCGATGCTGATCTCCGGGGCGCTGGCTGGCATGATGGCGATCAACAACGTCATGGGCGAGGCCGAGCGCCTTGTGCTGAACGCCGTGGAAGGCGCCGGTTTTATCGGAATCGCCGTGGCGCTGATGGGCCGCAGCCATCCTTTCGGCGTTTTCCTTGCCGCGCTCCTCTTCGGCTTCCTCTATCAGGGCGGGGCCGAGCTCGCGCTCTGGACCTCGATCCCGCGCGAGATGATCGTCGTCATTCAGGCGCTGGTGATCCTGTTCACCGGGGCGCTGGACAATATGGTGCGAATGCCGCTTGAGCGGATCTTCCTCAGCCTGCGGCGCAAGCCCGCGGCCAAACCTGCCGCGGCGGAGTAATCACATGGATCTTTTGACACTTCTTCAGGTTCTCGACTCCTCCGTCCGCATGGCAACGCCGATTCTTCTGGCCTGCCTTGCCGGTCTTTTCTCGGAACGCGCGGGGATCTTCGACATCGGCCTTGAGGGCAAGATGCTTGTCGCCGCCTTCCTCGCGGCGGCAATGGCCTCGGTCACGGGATCAGCGTGGATCGGCCTTCTCGCGGGCATCGGCGCTTCGCTGACCCTTGCCATCGTCCACGGCCTCGCCTCGATCACCTTCCGTGGCAACCAGCTCATTTCGGGCGTGGCGATCAACTTTTTTGCGGCTGGCATCACGGTTGTCATTGCGCAAAGCTGGTTTGGCCAAGGGGGGCGCACGCCGCAGCTGGGTGATGGCGCGCGGTTCCAGTCTATCACCCTGCCCTTCGCCGAGAGCCTCTCGGGCGTGCCGCTCCTTGGCCCGATCTACAAAGAGCTGATCTCGGGCCACTCGATCCTTGTCTACATGGCGATGCTGATCGTGCCGCTGACGTGGTGGGGGCTTTATCGCACCCGTTTCGGCCTGCGCCTGCGGGCGGTGGGCGAAAACCCGGCCGCGGTTGATACCGCCGGTATCTCGGTCGTGCGCCTGCGCTATTCGGCTGTGCTGATCTGCGGCGTTCTTTGCGGCATTGCGGGCGCGCAGCTTGCCACCGCCGAACCCGCCGCCGGCTTCATCAAGGATATGACGGCCGGTCGCGGCTATATCGCCCTCGCGGCCCTGATCTTTGCCAAGTGGCGGCCGTGGTATGCGCTGATGGCCTGCCTCTTGTTCGGCTTCCTGCAGGCGCTCGAGCTTCGTCCCGACCTCATCACCAACGTCATCGGCATCAAGGTTCAGGGCCAGCTTCTGAGCGCCCTGCCCTATATCATGACGGTCTTCATCCTCGCGGGATTCGTCGGCAAGGCCATCCCGCCGCGCGCGGGAGGGGAGCCCTATGTCAAAGAGCGGTGATCTCGCCGATCTGATCCGCGAACGGACAGGCGCGGCCCCTGTGAGGGTGGGCCTGATCCTCGGCTCGGGCCTCGGCCACCTCGCCGGGGCGGTCGACGGAATCGCCATTCCCTATTCCGAGCTTCCCGGCTTTCCTCACGCCGGGGTCTCGGGCCATGTGCCCCAGCTGGTGATCGGCTCGCTCGAAGGGGTGCGCGTGGCGGTCTTCGGCGGGCGGGCGCACTACTACGAGCAAGGCAAGCCCGACGCCATGCGCCTGCCGCTGGAAGTCCTCAAGCACCTCGGCGCCGAAATCATGTTCGCCACCAACGCCGCAGGCTCGATGCGCCCCGACATGCCGACCGGATCGGTCATGGCACTGAACGATCACATCAACTTCTCGGGCCTCAATCCGCTGATCGGCGAGCCTACGGACGCGCGCTTCGTGCCGATGACCGCGGCCTATGACCCCGCGCTGCGCGCCAACCTCGCCGTCGCCGCAAAGGCTGCGGGGGTCGAGATGGCGGAAGGCGTCTATGCCTGGTATTCAGGCCCCTCCTTCGAGACACCCGCCGAAATCCGCGCCATCCGCGGCATGGGCGCCGATGCGGTAGGGATGTCGACCGTGCCCGAGGTGATCCTCGCCCGCTTCCTCGGCCTGCGTGTGGCCGCCGCCTCGGTCATCACCAATATGGCCGCGGGGATGAGCGCGGAATCCATCAGCCACGATCACACCAAGGCGATGGCCCCGCTGGGCGCGGCCAAGCTCGAAAAGATTCTGAGGCAGTTTCTCAAGAGTCTCTGACGGTCAAATCGGCGCGTCTTTCTGGGTCTTTTCGACTCAATCCGCGTCAAAAAGAAGCTGGCCCCCACCGGGGGGTTTGACAGGTCCAATGGAAAGGCGTTCTTTGGTCAACACCATTCGCGCTCGGATCAGAATATGTTGATCTATCTCCCCATCGCCGAGGTATCGGTGAATGCCTTTCTGCTCCTCGGACTCGGCGGGATCGTCGGGATTCTTTCGGGGATGTTTGGCGTGGGTGGCGGTTTCCTGATGACACCGCTTCTGTTCTTCATCGGTATCCCGCCGGCGGTGGCCGTGGCGACCGAAGCAAACCAGATCGTCGCCTCGTCCTTTTCCGGCGTTCTGGCACATCTTCGGCGCAAGACGGTCGACATCAAGATGGGCCTTGTCTTGCAGGCGGGCGGCCTCGTCGGTTCGAGCCTCGGCATCTTCGTCTTCAATTATCTCAAGTCGATGGGTCAGGTCGATCTTCTGGTCAAGATCTTCTACGTTGTCTTTCTGGGCGCCATCGGCAGCCTGATGTTCGTCGAGAGCATCAATACCCTTCGACGCACCAGCAAAGGCAGGGCCGCACCCAAACGGCGCAAGCACAACTGGGTGCACAATCTGCCCTTCAAGATGAAATTCCGCGTCTCGGGTCTTTATATCTCGGTCATTCCGC
>CAKZOU010000061.1 GCA_937138255.1 uncultured Paracoccaceae bacterium | reverse complement strand
TTTGCCGTGGCAGTGCTTGAACTTGTTGCCCGAACCACAGGGGCAAAGGTCGTTCCGGCCCGGATTTCCCCACGTCTTGGCGTCGTTCTCGTCAAAGCCCGGTTTGGCAGAGGCGGCGGCAGCCACGGCAGGAGCCGACGCCTGAGCGGCGGCTTGTTGCAAGCGGCGCTGCTGGTCGATGATCTGTTGCATCATCGCCTGCTGCTCGTCCTGCGTCATCGGCCGGATCTGCGAGAGCTTCTGCGTCACGTCGGACCGAAGTCCATCGAGCAGGCTTTCAAAAAGCTGGAAGCTCTCAGTCTTGTATTCGTTCAGCGGATCGCGCTGGGCATAGCCGCGGAAGCCGACGACCGACCGCAAATGTTCCAGCGTCAGAAGATGCTCGCGCCACTTGGTGTCGATGGTCTGCAGCAGGATCTGCTTTTCGATCGACCGCATGGAGTCGGCGCCAAAGGCCTCGGCCTTCTCGGCCATGAGCGTGTCTGACGCCTCGCTCAGCCGCTCGCGGATATCGGAATGATCAACACCCTCTTCGGCGGCCCAGTCGGCCACCGGCGCTGTTACTCCAAGGCGCTGGGTCACGGCGGCGGCAAGGCCTTCGATGTCCCACTGGTCGGCATAGCTGCGCTGCGGGATGAAATCGTCAACCAGATCGTCCACCACTTGATGGCGCATATCGCGGACGATTTCCTCAAGCTCCTGCGCTTCCATGATCTCGCGGCGCTGGCTGAAGATCACCTTGCGCTGATCGTTCATCACATCGTCGAATTTCAAAAGTTGCTTGCGGATATCGAAGTTGCGGCCCTCGACCTTGGCCTGCGCCCGCTCGAGCGATTTGTTGACCCAAGGGTGAACGATGGCTTCGCCTTCCTTCATCCCGAGCTTGGACAGAACGCTGTCCAAGCGCTCTGATCCGAAGATCCGCATCAGATCGTCATCGAGCGAAAGATAGAAAGCCGACCGCCCCGGATCGCCCTGACGGCCCGACCGGCCGCGCAGCTGGTTGTCGATGCGGCGGCTTTCGTGGCGCTCGGTGCCAAGGACGAACAGGCCGCCCGCGGCTTTCACAGCCTCTTCATCGGCCTTGTGCGCCTCTTCGATCTGGACGCGGATGGCCGCATGATCGCCCTCGGGATTGGCGGCGATGGCTTCCATGATCTTGAATTCGACGTTGCCGCCCAGTTTGATGTCGGTCCCGCGGCCCGCCATATTGGTGGCAATGGTCACAGCACCCAGCTTGCCTGCATCGGCGACGATCTGCGCCTCTTGCTCGTGTTGGCGCGCGTTCAGGACGTTATGGGCAACGCCTTCCTTCTTCAGAAGCTCGCTCAGGAATTCCGATTTCTCGATCGACGTGGTGCCAACAAGGATCGGCTGGCCCTTTTCATGGGCTTCCTTGATCATCTTGACGATGCCGTCATATTTCTCGCGCGCTGTGCGATAGACCTGATCGTGCTCGTCCTTGCGCGAGATGGGCCGGTTGGTCGGAACCTCGACAACACCGAGACCGTAAATCTCCATGAATTCCTCGGCCTCGGTCAGCGCGGTGCCGGTCATGCCGGCCAGCTTGTCGTAGAGGCGGAAATAGTTCTGGAAAGTGACGCTCGCGAGGGTCACGTTCTCGGGCTGGATTGCGCAATCTTCCTTGGCCTCGATCGCCTGATGAAGGCCATCGGAAAGGCGGCGGCCGGCCATCATGCGGCCGGTGAATTCGTCGATCAGAACGACCTGACCATCGCGAACGATATAGTCCTTGTCCTTCTGGAACAGCTTGTGCGCGCGCAGGCCCTGATTGACGTGATGCACGATGGTCGTGCTTTCGGGATCATAAAGCGTCTGCCCCTCGGGCAGGATGCCCTGAGCCGACAGCGACTCCTCAAGGAAATCGTTGCCCTCGTCGGTATAGGTGACGTTGCGGGTCTTTTCGTCGAGGGTGAAGTGGCTGTCCTGCAAGAGCGGGATGATCTTGTCGATCGTCTTGTAAAGTTCGCTACGATCCTGCGCCGGGCCGGAAATGATGAGCGGCGTGCGCGCCTCGTCCACAAGGATCGAGTCGACCTCGTCGACGATGGCAAAGTGATGCTCGCGCTGGTTCATCTGCGCGAGTTCGGATTTCATGTTGTCGCGGAGATAATCGAAACCGAGCTCGTTGTTGGTGGCATAGGTCACGTCACAGCCGTAGGCGGCCTTCTTCTCGGCCTCGGGCTGCTGCGGATAGACAACGCCGGTGGTCATCCCGAGCGCGGCGAAGACCTTGCCCATCCATTCGGCATCGCGGCGGGCGAGATAATCGTTGACGGTGACGACGTGCACACCCTTGCCGGTGAGCGCATTGAGATAGGCCGGGAAGGTCGCGACAAGGGTCTTGCCCTCGCCGGTCTTCATCTCGCTGATGTTGCCTTCGTGCAGAAAGATGCCGCCAATCAGCTGCACATCAAAAGCCCGCAGGCCCAGCGCACGGCGGGCGCCCTCGCGGCAGTTGGCAAAGGCTTCGGGCAAAAGCTTGTCGAGCGGCTCGCCGCCCTTGGCGCGTTCGGCCAGCTCGCGGGTCTTGTCCTTGAGGCCCTCGTCGCTCAGCGCCTGAAACTCGGGCTCAAGCGCGTTGATCTTGTCGATGATCGGGCGGGTCGCCTTGATCTTGCGGTCGTTCGGGGTGCCAAAGACCTTTTTGGCGAGCGTGCCGATGCCCAACATATTCTCTCCGCGCCCGCTTCACCGGGCTAGTTGTTGCCGTTGAATGAGGAGGTCGCTTGTCGCCCCCGGACCTAAGGCCTAAACAGGGGTCTGTGTGGCCCCCTCGGAGCCTTAATGGGATGTAAGGGGCGGGCTATGGAGTGTCAACGCTGCGCGGCCTGCGCGGGCGTCAAGGGGAGCGAAACGTGCTGAAAACTGCAACAAAACTCGCGGCGGGCCTCGTCGCTTTCACCGTAACCGCCGCTGCCGCACAGGATGCGGGCCGTGATACCGTGATCGCCACCGTCAACGGGGTCGACATCACGCTTGGCGAGATGATCGTCACCCGCGCCCAACTGCCCTCACAGTATCAGCAACTGCCTGACGATGTTCTCTGGGAAGGGGTTCTCGATCAGCTGGTCCAGCAGCAGCTTCTCGCCGCCCAGCTTGGCGAGCCGACCGCCCAGATCGCCCTCCTTCTTGCCACGCAAAAGCGCTCATTGATGGCGGCTGAAGTGATCGACCGTCTGACCAATCAGGCCATCACCGACGAGGCGCTCGAGGCCGCCTATAACGCCCGTTTCGCCAACGCCGCGGCGGAAGAGGAATATAGCGCCGCGCATATCCTCGTGGATACCCGCGAAGAGGCAGAGGCAGTTGTCGCCCGCCTCGAAGGCGGCGCGGATTTTGCCGAAACGGCCAAAGAGATTTCGACAGGTCCGAGCGGCCCCAACGGTGGAGATCTGGGGTGGTTTGGCATCGGCATGATGGTGCCGGAATTCGAGACCGCCGTAATCGCGCTCGAGGTTGGGCAGATTTCCGAGCCAGTTCAGACCCAGTTCGGCTGGCATGTCATCATCCTCAACGACAAGCGCCAGAAAGAGGCGCCGACGCTGGATCAGGTGCGCGACGAGCTTGCCGCTCAGATTCAGCAGGAAGCTATCGCCAAGGCCCTCGAAGATCTGATTGCTGCCGCCGCGATAACACGGCCCGAGCCGGGCGCCTTCGATCCCGCCATCCTCAAGAACATCGACCTTCTGACGGAGTAACCCTCGATGCCCCCAGTCTCGCCGCTCGCCCCCGCATCATTTCCCGATCTCCCTAAGGTCGCCGGTGTGCGATTCGCCACAGTTGCCGCCGGGATCAAATACAAGGGCCGCACCGATGTTATGCTCGCCGAGTTGGCCGAGGGCAGCACCGTCGCAGGCGTTTATACCAAGTCGGCAACCCGTTCGGCGGCGGTTCTGGATTGTCAGGCCAAGACCGGCGGCACGGCCGCTGGCAAGGCGGCGATCCTCGTGAATTCCGGCAATTCCAACGCTTTTACGGGACGCAACGGCATCGCCTCGGTCGAGGCCATCACTGCGGCCGCGGGCAAGGCCTTCGGGATCGACCCCGCGCGGATCTTCACGTCGTCGACCGGCGTGATCGGGGAGCCGCTGCCGCATGACCGGATCATCGACAAATTGAACGAGCTGGGGGCAGGCCTCTCAGACGACGGCATCGGCGCCGCCGCCAAGGCGATCATGACGACCGACACCTTCCCCAAGGGCTCATTCGCCGTGGTCGATGTTGACGGCAAACCAGTGACCATTTCTGGCATCGCCAAGGGCTCGGGGATGATCGCCCCCGATATGGCGACGATGCTCGTCTACATCTTCACCGATGCCAAGATCGGCCACGCACCTTTGCAGGCGATGGTCTCGGCCTTTGCCGACCGCACCTTCAACTGCATCACCGTCGATAGCGATACCTCCACCTCCGACACCGTGATCGTCGGCGCCACCGGTGCCTCAGAGGCCGACGCCACCAACAACGCCGCCTTCGCAGCCGCGCTCGAGCAGGTGATGCTCGATCTCGCGCTTCTCGTCGTGCGCGACGGGGAAGGGGCCACCAAGTTTGTCGAGGTTCAGGTCAGCGGCGCTGCCAACGATGCCGACGCCAAGACCGTGGGCCTCGCCATCGCCAATTCGCCCCTCGTCAAGACGGCCATCGCCGGTGAAGACGCCAACTGGGGCCGGATCGTCATGGCCGTCGGCAAATCCGGCGCAACGGCCGACCGCGACCGTCTGTCGATCCGCTTTGGCGATATCGTCGTGGCCGAAAACGGCTGGCGCGCGCCGAACTATTCCGAGGACGCCACCAGCGCCTACATGAAGCAGCAAGAGCTGGTGATCGGCGTCGATCTCGGAATCGGGGCGGGCAAGGCCAAGGTCTGGACCTGCGATCTGACCCACGGCTACATCGACATCAACGCCGACTATCGCTCGTGACGAAGAAGGTCGTCCTCGTCTCCGCAGTCGCGCTCATCGACCCCGATGGGCGCGTCCTTCTGGCCCAGCGGCCCGAGGGGAAATCCATGGCGGGCCTGTGGGAATTCCCGGGCGGCAAGGTCGAGACCGGAGAAACCCCGGAAGAGGCCCTGATTCGCGAGCTACACGAGGAATTGGGCATCGACACCTGGTCGTCCTGCCTCGCACCCCTGACCTTCGCGAGCCATGCCTACGATGATTTCCACCTTTTGATGCCACTCTTCGCCTGCCGCCGCTGGAACGGCACACCGCATTCGAAAGAAGGGCAGGCGCTGAAATGGGTGAAGGCACAAGATCTTAAGAACTTTTCCATGCCGCCAGCAGACATACCCCTAATCCCCATCCTAAGAGATTGGCTCTGATATCTTTCGATACCGAGACGGTTTTCAGCATTTCTGGTTATTGTTTCCAAAATCGGCTATGACTTGTGCAACGTCAGATGCCGCTTTGGGGGAAGTTGTATGCTGCGAACTATCGTTATTGGAACTTGTGTTGCCATTCAGGGGCAGTTCGTTCGTCAACTCGACAACGGAAATATCGTCATCCGTGTCGGTGATCAGACCTATGAAGGCAAACCGGCCAACAAGGCTGCCTAGTCAAAAGGCACCGGCGGAAAGAAAAAGGCCAGCCTCGCGGCTGGCCTTTTCTGTCTTGATCAGAGCGAGCGCTCGATCTCTTCGCGCTCGAAAATCTCGATGACATCGCCGGGGCGGATATCGTCATAGTTCTCGAAGGCCATACCGCATTCCTGCCCGGAAATGACCTCGGCCACCTCGTCCTTGAAGCGCTTGAGCGTCTTGAGCGTGCCTTCGTGGATCACCACGT
>CAKZOU010000060.1 GCA_937138255.1 uncultured Paracoccaceae bacterium | reverse complement strand
ACCTCGTCCTTGAAGCGCTTGAGCGTCTTGAGCGTGCCTTCGTGGATCACCACGTCGTCGCGCAGGAGGCGCACGCCGGCGGAGCGGCGGGCAACGCCTTCGGTAACCAGACAGCCGGCAACCTTGCCAACGTTGGACACCTTGAAGACCTCTTTGATCGCCGCATAGCCGATGAACTTTTCGCGCACCTCGGCCGAGAGAAGGCCCGAGGCCGCTTTCTTCACATCATCGACGAGATCGTAGATCACGGAATAGTAGCGGATCTCGACGCCTTTCTGGTTGGCGCTGTTGCGGGCCGAAGCGTTGGCACGAACGTTGAAGCCGATCACCGGGCAACCCGACGCTTCGGCAAGGCCGATATCGGTCTCGGTGATCGCACCGACGCCCGAATGGATGACGCGCACGCGCACCTCGTCGTTGCCGATCTTCTCCATCGCCTGAACGATGGCTTCGGACGAACCCTGAACGTCGGCCTTCACCACGATCGGAAGCTCGGACACGCTCTGATCGGCTTTGTGCTTGGCCATCAGCTGATCAAGCGTCGTTGCGGCACCGGCTGCGGCGCGTTTGTCCTTGGCGGCTTTCTCGCGATAGGTTGCGATTTCGCGGGCCTGCGCTTCGGTCTCGACAACGTTGAGAACGTCGCCCGCCTCGGGCGTGCCGTTAAGGCCAAGAACCTCGACCGGAACCGAGGGGCCGGCCTCTTTGACGCGCTCGCCCTTGTCATCAACCAGCGCGCGCACCTTGCCCCACTGTTCGCCGACAACGAAAATGTCGCCCTGCTTGAGGGTGCCATACTGAACGAGAACGGTGGCGACGGGGCCACGGCCGACATCGAGCTGGGCCTCGATCACCGCGCCTTGGGCGGCACGGTTCGGGTTGGCCTTGAGTTCAAGGATCTCGGCCTGAAGCGCGATTGCCTCAAGGAGAGTATCGAGGCCCTTACCGGTCAGCGCCGAAACTTCGACGGTCTGCACATCGCCGCCCATCTCTTCGACCACGACCTCGTGGTGCAGAAGATCGGTGCGGACCTTTTGCGGATTGGCCGAGGGCTTATCGCACTTGTTGATGGCGACAATCATCGGAACCTTGGCCGCCTTGGCGTGGTTGATGGCCTCAACCGTCTGCGGCATCACCGCATCGTCGGCAGCCACCACCAGAATCACGATATCCGTTACCTGAGCACCGCGAGCACGCATCGAGGTAAAGGCGGCGTGGCCCGGTGTGTCGAGGAACGACAGAACATGGCCGCTATCGGTCGTGACCTGATAGGCACCGATGTGCTGGGTGATGCCACCAGCTTCGCCAGCGACAACTTTGGTTTTGCGGATCGCGTCGAGAAGCGAGGTCTTGCCGTGGTCAACGTGGCCCATCACGGTGATGATCGGCGGGCGCGGACGCAGATCGTCTGCCTTGTCCTCGACCGTGTCGATCACCTGCTCGACGTCGGCATCCGACACACGCTGAACGCGGTGGCCGAATTCCTCGACGATAAGCTCGGCAGTATCGGCGTCGATCGCCTGGTTCTGGGTCGCCATGATGCCGTTCTGCATCAGCGCCTTAACCACATCGGCCACCCGCTCGGCCATCCGGTTGGCAAGCTCGGAGACGACGATCGCCTCGGGGATCTGCACGTCGCGCACGATCTTTTCGCGCTCTTGCATTCCGCCCATGGCTTTCTGGCGCGCGCGCTCTTGCTTGCGCTTCATTGCCGCCATCGACCGCTGACGGCCACCCTCACCACCGGTGAGCGCTTGGTTCAACGTCAGCTTGCCGCCACGGCGGCCTTCGTCATCACGTCCCGGCTTGACCTTGGCGGCCTTTTCGCGGGCTTCGCGTTCACGGTCGGGCTTGCGCGGCGCAGACGGGGCGCGTGCCTCGCCAACTTCGCCCTCGCCAGCGGCTTTGGTTGCGGCACGGCGGCTGGCCTCTTCGGCCTTGACGCGCTTTCGCTCTTCTTCCTCGGCCTTGGCGCGGGCTTTCTCTTCGCGCTCACGGTCTTCGCGTTCCTTGGCCTCGACCTCGGCACGGCGGCGCTCGCGCTCTTCAGCGCGTTCGCGCTCTTCGGCCTCACGCTGCGCGGCTTCTTCCGACTCGCGTGCCTTGGCCAGAGCAAGCGCCTTCATCCGGCGTTCAAGCTCGGCGTCCGAAATGCCCGCTGGGCGCTTCGAAGGGTCGCTCGCAACGGAAGCTGCCGCAGCGCCGGCCGGCTTGGCAGCGGCACCGGGCTTGGGGACCACAACGCGCTTGCGTTTGGTTTCCACCACGACGCTCTTGGTCCGGCCATGGCTGAAGCTTTGCTTCACGCTCCCCGGACGGGAGCCGCCGAGACCCAGGGTCTTTTTGCCGTCGTTATCGGTCATCTAGCTACTTTTTCCTTTCCGGCAGCAGGATCGCCACCGTCATTTGCGCGCAAGCCCTTAAGCTTTGCGGCTTCCTCTACAACACGGTCGCTGAGTCCGCCAGTCGCGAGCGCGCCATGTATCACACTTTGGCGACCAAATGCCAAACCCAATTCCTGAGCTGTCAAACAGTCGAAATACCGGGCCCCTTCAGGGGTCCAGAGCTTGGCCTTGCCGCGCGTCGAGCCGTCGTCGGCCTGTAGGAGAACACGCACGCGTTCGTTGCCGGCAAGCCAGCTTTTGACCTTCTCGAACCCGCAGACCGCGATGCCCGCCTTCCGCGCCATGGCGATCAGGTCGATCACGCGGCGGGCAATCTGGCGTTCGACTTCGTCGGCCAAACCATCCGGCACGGTGACCGGCGTTTTCGCCGAGCGAGAGAACTGGCCTTTGCCCGCCTTCTCAAGGATCGCGCGATCCGCGGTGACCCACATCCCGCGGCCGGGCAACTTGCCCAGCACGTCAGGCACAACGACACCGTCAGGGCCGACCACGAACCGGATCAGCCCCTCTTTCGGCTTGGCCTCGCCGGTGACTATGCACCGGCGCTCGGCCTCGTCGCCTGATTTATCGCGGCCACCGCGTGTCATCGCGTGTTTCTCGGCTCCTCTCAGGCCTCGTCTTCTTCGGTCTCTTCGTCGCCTTTATCGGCGAGGTCGGCAGGATCAACCCAGCCCAGCATGACGCGGGCGTTCATGATCATGTCTTGGGCTTCCTCGAGGCTCACGTCGAACTTCTCGAGAACGCCATCGTCCTTGACGCGCTCGCCTTTCACCGTGGTCCAGCCGCCGGCCAGTTCCCAGTCGGCGCAGGTGGCGAAATCCTCGAGCGTCAGAACGCCGTCTTCGGCCAAAGCTTCGACCATCTGCGGGGTCAGGCCCTCGTAGTTGATCAGGCTCTCTTGGGCGCCAAGCTCGATGGCGTGTTCGAGGGCTTTCTTGTTCTGGGCCTCGAGGTAATCGCGGGCGCGGGCCTGAAGCTCTTCGGCGGTGCCTTCGTCGACACCGTCGATCACCAGAAGCTCGTCAACGTCGACATAGGCGACCTCTTCGAGGTTGGTGAAGCCTTCGGCCACCAGAAGCTGGGCGAAGAATTCGTCAAGGTCGAGGGTTTCCATGAAGAGCTTGGTGCGGCTTTCGAACTCGGCCTGACGACGCTTGGATTCCTCTTCCTCGGTCATGATGTCGATGTCGAGGCCGGTCAGTTGCGAAGCAAGGCGCACGTTCTGGCCACGGCGGCCGATGGCGAGCGACAGTTGCTCTTCCGGCACCACGACCTCGATCTTGCCGGCCTCTTCGTCGAGCACGACCTTGGAAACCTCGGCCGGCTGAAGCGCGTTGACAAGGAAGGTCGGGATATTCTCATTCCACGGAATGATGTCGATCTTCTCGCCCTGAAGCTCGTTGACCACCGCCTGAACGCGGCTGCCGCGCATACCGACACAGGCGCCCACGGGGTCGATCGAGTTGTCATAGGAGACAACGGCGATTTTGGCGCGGCTGCCCGGATCGCGGGCGACGGCCTTGATTTCGATGATGCCTTCGTAGATCTCGGGCACTTCCATCTTGAACAGCTCGGCCATGAACTCGGGCGCGGTGCGCGATAGGAAGATCTGCGGGCCGCGCGGTTCGCGGCGAACCTCTTTGATATAGCAGCGGATGCGGTCGCCGGGGCGATAGGCTTCGCGGCCGATCTTTTCGTTGCGGCGCAGGATGGCTTCGCCGGCGCCCACGTCGACGATGACGTTGCCATATTCCTCGCGCTTGACCAGCGCGTTGATGATCGTGCCGGCGCGGTCCTTGAATTCTTCGTATTGGCGATCACGCTCGGCTTCGCGGACCTTCTGGAGGATGACCTGCTTGGCCGACTGGGCGGCAATTCGGCCCAACTCGACAGGGGGAACCTCTTCCACCAGAACGTCACCGACGCTCGGATTCTCCAAATACTGCTTGGCCTGCTCGACAGTCATTTCCGCTTGATAGTTCTCAAGCGCGTCATCTTCGACAACGGTGCGAACGCGGGTAAACGTCGCCTTGCCGGTCTTGCGGTCGATTGCCACGCGGATGTCCATCTCGGCGCCATAGCGGCTCTTGGCGGCGCGGGCGAGCGACTCTTCCATCGCCTCGACCACAAGGCCGGGGTCGATCATCTTCTCGCGCGCAACGGCTTCGGCCGTTTGCAAAAGCTCGAGCTGGTTAGCAGATGTGATTGCCATTGGGTTTACTCCTCGTCCCCATCGATGATGGTCTCAACTTCGTCAAACTGGGCCTCGTCGATCTGGCCCGCATCTTTCCGTCCGCGCAGAACTTCGCGGATCAATTCATCCGTCAGCACAAGCTTGGCATCCGACAGCCAATCAAACTTGAGCCCGATGGTGATTTCTTCGGCCTGATCGTCGAGCGTGATCAAAACCTCGTCGCCCTCGGTCCCCGCGAGCGTGCCTTTGAAACGGCGGCGGCCGTCGATCAGCTCGGTCGTCTCGATCTTGGCGACATAGCCGGCCCACTGGTCGAAATCCTTCAGGCGCGTCAGCGGCCGGTCGATGCCGGGGCTGGAAACCTCAAGCGTATAGGCCTCGACAATCGGATCCTCGACGTCGAGCACGGCGGAAACGGCGGTGCTGATCTCACCGCAATCATCGACCTCGATGGTGCCGTCCGGCCTCTGCGCCATGATCTGCAGCGTCGATTCCTTGCCCGTCATCAAGCGGACGCGCACCAATTCGAACCCCAGATCCTCGATTACGGGTCCGGTGATTTCGGCGATGCGGCGGTCGAGCGCGGCTTTGGCAATTAGGTCTGTCATGGTCTCTACAAGCTCGGAATTCGGGCACAAAAAAACGGGCGCGCGGCCCGTTGGTCTTTCCCGGTGGAGCCTTGGGGGTGGAGGCCAAGGCGCCGCTGTCAAGGCGCATATACGCGCGCAATCCCGAGTCTGCAAGGGGCAAGGCCAGATGGCCCCGCCCCCCGAGGGAATTATTCCAAAAGGCCGAGGAGACGCAGGAACTCGTTGAGGGCCTCTTCGCTCAGCTCCTCTCCGCCAGTCAGGTCGAAAAGGGTTTCGTCTGCCAGAAGCTGCTGCTCTTCCTGGAGGCCCTCATATCCAGCATATTCTTCCATCGCCAGAAGGAAGGCTTCGTCTTCGGAATCGCCGAATTCTGTGGCCTTCTCCTGCTCGGTCATTTCCGCAAGCCTGGCTTGCTCAAGTAGAAGCGCAACGTATGCGTCTGCATCTTCCTGAGACAGCGCTTCACCTTCGCCAAGCCCCGCAATGAGCGCGTCGTAGAAAGCAATTTGAGAATCGGCGTCTCCGACGGCCAACCCGTAGCTATCTTCAATACCGGCACCCCAGGTTTCCTGAATCTCAGCCCAAAGATTCTCGGCATCCTCGCCCGCACCAGCCACACCCAAGATCGCCTGCTGATAAGCATAAATCCGGCCAACCTGGCTTTCGGGATTGGCGTTCATCATACCGTTGATGTTGGCGTGTGCGGCGTTCAGGCCCTTGAGTTCGGACGCAATCGCGCCCCTGCCATTGTTGCCTTTTTCGGCGCTTTGCGCGTTCGCGCTATTGCCTCGGCCATTGCCGTTCCCATTGCCGCCTTTTGCGGCCAATGCGGGGCCAGCGAGCGCAACAGCGGTCATCGCAATGATCGCACCGCGGGTGAGCTTCTTTGTTGTGTGCATTGTGAAGGGCATCTTCGTTCCCCTGTGTGGATTATTTCTCGGCCAGAACATTAGATGGATCGGTCCAAAATCGTGCTTAATTGAGGCCCTAGTTTGGCAAAACTCACTGATTGTCGCGAATACTCGCACAATGATCAGTTGCAGCCACCAGCTGTTTACAGATTCCGGGCTCTGAGAGGGCGTGGCCTGCAAAGGATACCATCCTGAGTCGGGCTTCTGGCCATAGTCTTGCGATTCGATGGGCCGACTCGGGGGGGCAAATCATGTCGTATCGACCCTGAATGATCTCGGCGGGGATATGTGCGATACGATCCATATTCGAAAGGATCTGGCTGTCCTCGTCGAGAAAGCCTCCGTTGACGAAATAGTGGTTTTCAAGACGCGCAAAGACGCGCGCGAAATCGGCCGGGCTATCGCCGACCGATCCATCCGCCTCGAACGAGGCCAGCGCATTTTCCCAGCGGGTCCAGGCGCGGGCAAATCGGGTCGCCGTAAGGTTGTCGTCTCCAAAGAGACGCTTGTTGTAGGCGCCGATGAGGTCTGCCTGTTCTTCTTGCGGGACGATCGAGGTAAACAGCCGCCACTGGTCAGGCCAGAACTTGCCCGCGCCGCCGCCATAGAACCAATCAAGCTCAGGCTGGGTCATCAGGAAGATTCCACGCAAGATCATCGCCCGGACCCGATCCGGATGCGCCTGAGCATAGATCAGCGCGAGCGCCGCGCCCCAGCTGCCGCCAAATAGTGTAAACCTCTCGATCCCAAGCGTCTTGCGGATCAGCTCGATATCCTCGACCAGATGCCAGGTTGTGTTCGCCTCGACCGAACCGTTGGGCCGCGAGCGGCCACAGCCGCGCTGATCGAACAGGATCACGCGATACCGTTCAGGATCGAAAAACCGCCGCATCGCCGGGCTACATCCGCCGCCCGGTCCGCCATGAAGGACGAGCGCTGGGATACCATCAGGATTGCCGCATTGTTCGACATAGACACGGTGCCCGTCACCCACATCCAGCATCCGCTGATCGAAAGGATCAATCGGCGGATATAGGTGCGCGGCGGCGCTTATTTGTCCCAAGACCTTGTCCATGCCCCAACTATATAGTCAGGTGTGGCGACTTGCCATGACCCCGGTAGCCGAGATGACAAACGCCACCCAAAACACCGTCGACCCCGCTGAAATCGCCAAGTTCGAGGCAATGGCCGCCGAGTGGTGGGACTTGAACGGCAAGTTCAAGCCGCTGCATATGCTCAATCCCTGCCGCCTCGACTATATCACCCGCCAGATCGCCGCCGAGTTTGGCCGCGACCTTGCAGACGATGCGCCGTTCACAGGCCTGCGCCTTCTCGATATTGGTTGCGGCGGCGGGCTTTTGTGCGAGCCGATGGCCCGTTTGGGTGCTACCGTGATCGGTGCCGATGCTGCCGCAAGAAACATTCCCGTCGCCAAAGTCCACGCCGAGCAATCCGGCCTCAACATCGACTATCGCCACACCACTGCCGAGGCTATGGCCGAAGCGGGCGAGCAATTCGACGTGGTGCTCAACATGGAAGTGATCGAGCACGTCGCCGATCCCCTCGGCTATCTCAAGGCGGTGCATGATCTTCTGCGCCCCGGCGGCCTGCACATCTGCTCAACCATCAACCGCAACCCCAAGAGTTTCGCCATGGCGATCCTCGGGGCGGAATATGTCATGCGCTGGTTGCCGAAGGGCACACATGATTGGTCGAAGTTCATTAAACCTGAGGAGCTGTTCGATCTGATCCGCAAGGCCGGGCTGGATCCTGTCGACCGCAAGGGGTTTCAGTTCAACCCGATCCTCTGGGATTGGAAACTGTCCGACCGCGATCTTTCGGTGAACTACGTCACCACCTCGCTGCGCCCCGCGGCCTAGCCATCGGTCTCGAGAAGCCGCTTGCGCATTTCACGCAGCACCGGCAGCGCCTGTCGCACCTTTTCGGCGCCGATCTGCTCCACCACCTCGGCAATCACCGGCGTGATCGCCGCAAGGGCGGCATCGCGGGCGGCGATACCGGTGGGGCTGATCGAAACAAGCTTGCGCCGCGCATCTTCCCAATCGGGGCGGATATGCACCCAACCCGCCCATTCAAGCTTGCCGAGCGTATTGGTCATCGCCCCGCGCGTAAGGTGAAAGGTCCGCGCCAGCTGAGCCGGCGTCTTTTCTCCGCCCACATGGGCAAGATGATTGAGAACGGAAAAGTGCGAAAGCTCCATCCCCTTGGGAAGCGCCTTGGCCACGTTCATCCGCGCCAACTGATCAACCGTCAGGATCTCGCTGAACAGCGATACGGCGAGACTGTTGACGGGGTTGTTCATCACGGTCCTTCAAAGGGTCGGTCATGGGTTAGCGAGGGAACACGCCCTCGAGCGCGGGCAACTTCGCCAAGATCGATATCCGCGTAGACGATGCCTGTTTCGGTGCCTGCGTCAACCATCACGTTCCCCCAAGGGCCGATCACCATGCTGTGGCCATGCGTCACACGCGGCTTGCCAGTGCGGATCGGATGGCTGCCAGTTTGCGCGGCGGCGAGCACAAAACAGCCATTCTCAATGGCGCGGGCGCGCAGGAGCGGCTCCCAATGCGCCTCGCCAGTTACGGGCGAAAATGCCGCAGGAACCAGAAGGATCTCGGCGCCTGCCTTGGCCAGCCTTCGGTAAAGATGGGCGAAACGGACGTCATAGCAGATCGACAGGCCGATCTTGCCGAGGGGCGTATCCACCACAACGGCGCGATCTCCGGGGCGATAGCCCGCGGATTCGCGAAAGGTCTCGGTCGCGGTCACATCGACGTCGAACATATGGATCTTGTCATAGCGCACTGCGATCTCGCCATCGGGGGCGATCACGAAACAACGATTGGCAAAGCGGCCATCGGCATCGTGGGTCTTTATCCCCAGAGAGCCGATTACCAGCCAAACGCCCAGCGCCGCCGCCTCGGCCCGAAGGCCCGCCAGCGTCGGATCATCCTCCTCGAAGGACAGAACCTCGCGCTGATGCGCCCGATCCTGCGAAACACAGTTAGAGACTTCGGGTGTCAGGACAAATTCAGCGCCGTTTCCGGCCGCCTCGCGCAGCATGGCGCGCATGGTCTTCAGATTCTCAGCAGGGTCGTCCCCCGAACTCAGCTGAAGCAGCGCCGCCTTCACGACGCGAGGAGGCCTTCGAGCCCGCCCTCGAAATCAAGTTCATAGAGATCGTCGCAACCGCCAACGTGTTTGCCGTCGATAAAGATCTGCGGAACGGTGCGGCGGCCACCGGCGCGTTCGACCATCTCCGGCCGACGCTCGGGCGCGAAGGCCACGTTGATCTCTTCATAGGCCGCGCCCTTCTTGTCGAGAAGGCGCTTGGCTGCGTGGCAATAGCCGCAGGTATGCGAGGTATAGATTTCGATCTTAGCCAAGGCCGGTGCCCCCATCTTCGTTCCATGACGATTTAGGCATCTTTTGCCGCTCTCGCTAGTGCCAAGATGCAAACCTCGCTTGCGCCCGCCGCATAGCAGGCCCGCGTCGCGGCATTGAAGGTGGCGCCCGAGGTCATCACGTCGTCGACAAGAAGGATTGGCCTGCGCCTCAACGCGCCTGCGCGTGTTGCATTGGCAGCAATCGCGCCGTCGAGCAGGGCGAATCGGGCCTCGCGGTCGGGAAAATCAAGTGGGCGGGTTCGGCGTGTCCGGACGAGTGCATCAGGGCAAACCGGGATCCCGCTTTGCCTGCCCAGCGCCAAGGCCAGCAAAGCCGCCTGATTATAGCGGCGGCCCATCCGGCGCGACCAGTGGAGCGGAATTGGCACGATCAGGGTGTCGGGGCGCAAGAGCGGCCTTCCAGCCCTTGCCAATAGCGGCGCGACAACGCGGGCGATCTCGGTTCTGTCGCCGGTCTTGAGCGCAAGCACCAGCTTTCTGCCGCCGCCCGCATAGGCCAAAGCCGCTCTGCCACGCGACCACGGGCGCTCATGGGCGAGGCAATCGTCGCAATAAAGGCGCTCTCCGCCTGCCGCCTCGCCAGTCAATCCCGTGCCGCAACTATCGCACAGGGCGCCCTCCACAAAGCGGGTCTCCCGCCAACAGGCCGCACAAAGGCCAAAGTTCGCCTCGGTAGGTTCACTACACAGAGCGCACTGCGGCGGATAAAGCGCCGCGACGACACTTTGCATTCCCGCAGACAGCGCCGTAAGAACATTTGCCATGAAAGCCCCACCGATCCTGACCGACCAGACCGCCCTTTCCCGGCACCGAGCCCGGGCCAGAACCCTTGCGGATGGCCCGGCCCTTTTCCTTCACAACGCCGTTCTGGACGAGATTCAAGAAAGGCTCTCCGAGGTTAACAAAGCCTTTACGTCACCCACCATTGTGACTGGCTGGCCCGAGGTTTGGAGCGCCGGTGGGTTCGACTCGTCGTTTTGCGAAGATGCCGACCTCTTGGCCCTACAGCCCGGAGCGCATGATCTGGTGATTGACGCCCTCACGATTCACTGGGCCAACGATCCGGTCGGCCGCCTTGTTCAGATGCGCCGCGCCCTGCGCCCCGACGGTCTTCTGATCGCCGCGCTTTTCGGGGGCCAAACGCTGCACGAGCTTCGCGCCTCACTTGCCGAAGCCGAAGCGCGGGTCAGCGGCGGGCTTTCTCCCCGCGTTGCGCCGATGGCCGAGATCCGCGATCTTGGTGCGCTTTTGCAGCGGGCCGGTTTCGCCCTGCCGGTTGCCGACAGCATGAGCCTGACGGTTTCCTACGAGAGCCCCCGGCACCTGATGCGCGACCTGCGCGCGATGGGAGAGACCAATGCGCTTGCCAACCGTCTTCGCCGCCCGACCAGCCGCGCCGTCTTGAACGAAGCGGCGCGCATCTATGCGGAGAACTTCCCGCATGGAGAGGGCCGGATCGCCGCGACATTCGAGATCATCCTCCTGACCGGCTGGGCCCCCGACGAAAGCCAGCAAAAGCCGCTCCGCCCCGGAAGCGCGGCGCAACGGCTCGCCGATGCTCTTGGTGCGGCCGAAACGCCCCTGTCCGATGATCCGGTTTGATCCGCCCGCGTATTCCACTATGCCTGACTGACACGACCAAGAGAGGCTCTTCTCGATGACCAACGCCAAGTTTCCCGCCGTCGAAGGCGCCCCCGCAATCTGCCCGGCCCATGCCGGGAAAGACCACCCCAAGATCAGGCCGGCCAAGGTCGGCGTTCTGATCGCCAACCTCGGCACACCTGATTCGACCGACTACTGGCCGATGCGCCGCTATCTGAGCGAGTTTCTGTCGGACAAGCGCGTAGTCGATTATCCCTCGTGGAAATGGCAGCCGATCCTGCAGGGGATCATCCTTTCGCGCCGCCCGCAGAAATCGGGCGCGGCCTATCGCTCGATCTGGAACACCGAGAGGAACGAAAGCCCGCTTCTGACGATCACTCGCGACCAGACCGACGCGATCCGCCGGTCGCTCGAGGCGGTCTATGGCGATCAGGTTCTGGTCGATTTCTGTATGCGCTACGGCAACCCCTCGACCGAATCGAAGGTCCGCGAGATGGTCGATGCCGGATGCGACAAGATCCTCTTCTTCCCGCTCTATCCGCACTACGCGGGCGCGACATGGGCCACGGCCAACGATCAGTTCTTCCGCGCGCTGATGAAGGAAAAGTGGCAGCCCTCGGTGCGGATCGTCCCGCCCTATTTCGAGGATGCCGCCTATATCGACGCGCTGGCCGGGTCGGTCGAGCGCGCCTATGCCGCCGCCGAGGTAAAGCCCGATCTTCTGGTCTGCTCCTACCACGGCGTGCCCGAGCGCTATCTGCGCGAGGGCGACCCCTACCACTGCCAATGCCAGAAGACGACGCGCCTCCTGAAAGAGCGGCTCGGCTGGTCAGATGATAAGCTGATCTCGACCTTCCAGTCGAAATTCGGCCCCGAGGAATGGCTCAAGCCCTATACGGTCGAGGAAGTGGCGCGGCAGGCGAAAGCCGGTGTGAAGAACATCGCCGTGATCGCCCCGGCATTCTCCTCCGACTGCATCGAGACGCTTGAAGAGATTCAGGAAGAAATCCGCGAAAGCTTTGAGCACGCGGGCGGCGAGAGCTTTACCTATGTGCCCTGCCTGAATGCCGAAGAGGCGCATATCGCGGCCCTTGGCGGCATCATCCAGTCCAACCTGCAAGGCTGGGCCTGAAAAAGAAGAAAGGCGGCAGATCTCTCTGCCGCCTTTCCCTTTTGATCTGTCAGATCGGCTTAGGCCGCCGGCATCATCGCGAAGGCGATGAGGGCGATCAGGATCAGCGGGATCAGCATGCCCATGCCCGACGAACCGGCAGCGGCTTCTTCGATCACAACCGGGCTCATTTCCATGACCGGTGCAGCCATGCCGCCAGCGAAGGCAGCGGAGGCGACGGCGACGAGAGCGACGGCGACGACAACGATTTTTTTCATTAGATTTCTCCAGTTTTCGCCCGCCGCCTTTTTTCAAAGAGGATGGCAGCAGGCACCCAAGACATACCTCATGCTTATCTCTAAGCAGAAGAATTAGCGATTTGCCAAGTCCCTAGATCAGCAAACACCCTTAGATCAGCAAATATTCGTCAAATAAGCAACACTTGCGTGCCAACTTTCGCCAGTGAGAACAGCTCTGTGATATGTTCGTTGTAAAGCCCGACGCAGCCATTTGACGAGCGTCTGCCGATCTTGCGGGTGTCGTGAGTCCCGTGAATCCGGTAATATTGCCACGAAAGGTAGAGCGCCAGCGGGCCCAATGGGTTGGTCGGGTCGCCGCCGGGAATAACGGCAGGCCATTCAGGATTGCGCTCGCGCATCGAGGGTGTGGGCCGCCATGTAGGCTTGACGACCTTCTCGACCACCTCGGTCCGCCCTTTGCGCGTCAGGTCGTCGGTCAGCGGGACGCTGGTCGGATAGAGTTTGTAGATCGACTCATCTTGCGACCAATAGTGCAGCGCCCGCGAGGTGATATCGACGAGGATCGCCCCATTCCGCAAATTGCTGAAATACGGTTGCCAGTCGAGTGAGCGGAAACTCGAAATGTTATTGGTCAGGGTTTGCGATATCTCGCGCTCGATTTCGGTGGTGCCCTGCGACTGCGCCACCGCCCCGCTTGCGGCCGTCGCTGCAAGCCCCGCAACAAACGCGCGGCGCCCCAGGGCTCGGGTAGTGTGATCCGACATCTCAACTGCTCCGGTTCTGGCCAGATTCCTCGTATGCCGCCTCATAATTGAGAACCGCAACAAGGCGCAATTCAAACCACTGTGACAGGGCGCTTTCCGGGTTTGATGTGCGCCAAAGGACAGGGTAATCAGGCGCGGAAACCTAGAGGGATGCTCCATGAACCGCCGCGCCGCACTTTTGGGTCTGCTTTCGGCTACGGTTGCTGCCTGTACACCAGCTGCTGGGGTCAAGATCGGCCCCGACGGCCTGCCACTGCCGCAGGTTTACCGTATTGCTGCCGATGGGCAGGATCCGGTGATGTTTCACTTTCTCGACGGCATGAACGCCCTGCGGAAAGCCGCAAAGGTTCAGCCCGTGACCTACAACGCCCAGCTCAATGCCGCCGCCGCCACCCATTCGCGAGACATGGCCATACAAAACCGCCCCTGGCATTTCGGCTCAGACGGCTCTTCCCCTTTGGATCGCGGCCGCCGCGTCGGATTCCCGGGGCGGATCATGGGCGAGAACATCTCGGAAACCTATGAGACCGAGCTTGAGACCCTCGCCGCATGGATGCGGCAAGAGGATACCCGCGCCGTCATCCTCGACCCGACGATCACTCTCATCGGCTTTGCGTGGTATCAGGAGCCCGCAGGCAAGATCTGGTGGACCTTGGTCACCGGCCGCTAGGGGTGAATGAAGATCGGCGTGCCGGTCTGGACCATCGCAAAGATCTCTTCAACCTCCTTGTTGGTCACGGCAATGCAGCCATAGGTCCAATCCTTGGCCCGTAGCTTTCCGCTCGGGGTTCCGTGGATGAAGATGTCGCCGCCCGGTGATTTGCCCAGCACTGCAGCTTCGGCACGATCCCGGTTATTCGGATAGGAGATTCCCAAGGACAGATAGTAATCGCTGTTCGGATTCTTGAAATTGATCCGATAGGCGCCTTCGGGCGTCTTGCCGTCCCCCTCGATTTGTTTGTCGCCCTCGGGCGCAAAGCCCAGGTCGATGTCATAGGCGCGGATCACCACGTCGCCCGCAACAAGATACATCCGCCGTGCCGCCTTGTGGACGACAACCGCCGTGATCTGCGGGCCGTCATAGACGGGAAGAGTGGGCGCAGCCGAAAGGCCGCCCACCGCCAGCGTCACCGCCGCGAGAAGTCCGAAGAAGAAAGTCCGCATCCTGCCTACTCTTGCGCTTGGCGCGCTATTTGGCGCCGATTATAGCAGATTCCCGTTCGAAGCCAGTAACAGTTTCGCGGGGCGCTAGCGCACCAGCCTGGCAGCCACCTCGATATGGTTGCTCCAGCGGAACTGATCGACGACGACCAGCGATTCGATCCTGAAACCCGCGGCGATCAGAGCCTTCGCATCGCGGGCAAAGGTGATCGGATTGCACGACACCATCGCCACAAGCGGAACGGTCGATGCCGCGATTTCGGCGATTTGGGCCTCGGCCCCTGCACGAGGCGGGTCGATCACGATTGCGTCGAACTTTGCCAATTCGTCGCGCAAGAGCGGCCTGCGGAGCAGATCCCGCGCCTCGCTTGTCACCCGCTTTAGCCCTTGCGTCTCGCGCCAGCCGCGATCGAGCGCCGCGACCATCGCCTTTTCGCCCTCAACGGCATGGACCTCGGCGGTTTCGGCCAGCGGCAAGGCAAAGGTTCCGCATCCCGAGAAGAGATCGGCAACCTTTGAGGCTCCGCCAATCGCCCGTTTGACCGCCCTCAGAAGTGCGGCTTCCCCCTCGGCGGTCGCCTGCAAGAACGCGCCCGCAGGCGGCACGACCTGCGCCTTGCCAAACCGTTGATAGGGCGGCTCGATCATCACCACTTGCTCGTCCTGCCAGACAAGACGGGCGATCCGGTGTTTCTGCGCCAGCGCCGCAAGCTCGATCCGCAATTCGCCCGTCAGCTCCTTGTCGGTCTCGATCTGGATGTCGGGGCCTGCGAGGCTCTCGGTCACCGTGAGCCCCACCTCGCCTTTGCGCGAGGCGGCCAGAGCGGTCAGATCGTGCAGCGCCGGAAGGGTAGCAAGAAGCGCGGGCGAAAGGAGTCTGCAATCGGGCACCTCGACCACAACATCCGAGGCGCGGCCATGAAAACCGACAAGCGTGCCTTTCTTCGTGCGCCGCCCCGAGAGCTTGGCACGGCGGCGCGAAGCGGGCGGCGATGTTTCAATACCCGAAATCTCGGCCTCGATGCCCTGCGCCGACAAAGCCCGCGCGACGGTCTCGACCTTCCACTTGGCGACAAACTCATCGCTTGCGTGCTGCATCGCGCAGCCGCCGCAGCTTTTGTAATGGCGGCAGGGCGGAGCGACCCGATCCGCCGAAGGCGTCAGGATGCGGGCGGAGCCGTCGTCGAGAAGCTCGATCTCCTCCCCCGGCAAAACGCGGGGAACAAACTTGCCCTCGGCGGTGCGGCCCATCCCCTGATGGGTCAGGTGTTCAACGCGGGTCATCACGCCTCGGCAGCCTCATCCGGCACACCAAGGAACCCGCCCGACTGGCGGTTCCAATAGCGGGCATAAAGCCCGTCCTTGGCGAGAAGTTCGTCGTGCGAGCCCTCTTCGGCAATCTTGCCAGCCTCGAGCACGATGATCCTGTCCATCCGCGCGATCGTCGAAAGCCGGTGCGCGATGGCAAGAACGGTCTTGCCCTTCATCGCTTCTTCCAGCGCCGACTGGATCGCCGCCTCGACCTCGGAATCAAGCGCACTCGTGGCCTCATCAAGAACGAGGATCGGCGCGTCCTTGATCATGGCGCGGGCCAAGGCGATCCGCTGCCGCTGGCCGCCCGAAAGCTTGACCCCGCGCTCCCCGAGGAAAGCGTCGTAGCCCTGCCGCCCTTTGTGATCGGCAAGGCCAAGGATGAATCCGTGTGCTTCGGCACGAGTGGCGGCCCTGACAACAGCCGCTTCATCCGCATCCGGCCGGCCATAACGGATGTTGTCCCGCGCAGTCCGGTTGAACATCGCGGTTTCCTGCGTGACCATGCCGATATTGCGGCGCAGGCTTTCTTGCGTGACCTCGCGCACATCGTGTCCGCCCACCTTCACCTGCCCCTTTTCGGCATCGTAAAGCCGCAAAAGCAGCGCCACGAGCGTCGACTTGCCTGCACCCGAAGCGCCGACAATGCCGATCTTCTCGCCCGGATTGATCGTCAGGTCGATTCCGTCAACGCCGCCGTTCTCGCGGCCATAGGCAAAGCTCACCTTCTCGAACCGGATCTCGCGGGATGGCAGCAGGTCGAGTGCGTTCTCGGCATTGGTCAGGCGATAGCGCGGGGTCAGCGTCCGCATCCCGTCCTCGACCTCGCCGATATTGGCATAGATGCCCATCAGCGTGAAGCTGACCCAACCCGACATCTGCGCGATCCGCAGGCTGACCGCCCCGGTCGTGGCAATCTCGCCCGGCGTGGTCAGGCCAAGCGACCAAAGCCAAAGGGTCGTGCCCACCAAGATGAGCGGCAGGATGCCGGCAATCACCATCAACTCGAAACGAAAGCTCGTCGAGACATAGCCAAAGGCCAGCGTCCGGTCGCGATAGCGGTCCATCGCGCCGATGGCCGCCTGATCTTCGTGATCGGCGTGAGCGAAAAGTTTGACCGTCTTGATATTGGTGATCGTATCGACAACCTGCCCGGTCACCCGCGCCCGCGCCGCCGCCCGGCTTTCCGCTTTGGCGCGGATGCGCGGCAGGTAATAGCTGATGAACAGCAAATATCCGATCAGCCAGACGCCAAGCACGGCGCCGACCCGCCAGTCGATCGCCAGAACCAGAAGGCCGGTCGAGATAATCGACGACAGCGCGAAAATCATGGTGTTGATCGTCTCGACCGTCGCCTCGGTCAGAGCCCGCGCCGCCTGCATCTGCTTCTGTGCGATGCGGCCAGCGAAATCGTTGTCGAAAAAGGTCACGTCCTGCCCGAGCGTCCATCGGTGCAGGCGCGACAGGATCAGGACGTTGAGGTTGGGATTTAGAACGACAGATTGAAAGGCCGCCGACATTCCGAAAAGGAAAGGGCGGACCAAGACCATGAAGGCGGCTATGGCGGCAAAGAACCAGCCGTAGGCCTCGAATAACCCCACGGTGCCATTCGCGATGGCCGTGTCGATCACCGCCCCAAGCAGGAAGGCCGCGATAACCTCGGCGGTGCCTGCCGCCGCAGAGACGACGCCCGCAAGCAGCAAGACCCACCACGTTCCCGACAAAGCCCAGACCATGAAGCGGCCAAGCGTTTCCGGCGGCGGGCTCATCCGAACCTCGTCGAAAGCCGGCAACAGCTTCGACATCCGCT
The DNA here is from genome assembly GCA_937138255.1 of uncultured Paracoccaceae bacterium. GTDB lineage: Bacteria > Pseudomonadota > Alphaproteobacteria > Rhodobacterales > Rhodobacteraceae > RFZI01. The sequence goes on along the minus strand of CAKZOU010000060.1, from coordinate 36,898 downwards.
GCATCCAGCGCGGGCCTTTGGCAATCTCTTGCACGCTCATTCCGCAGCCTCGTCTTCCAGATCGTCGGCAAGGAATCCGCCCGACTGGCGCTTCCACAGTCGTGCATAGATCCCGTTCTTTTCAAGCAGCGCGTCATGCGAACCGTCTTCGATCACCCGCCCCTGTTCCATAACGACGATCCGGTCCATCTGCGCGATGGTCGAAAGGCGGTGGGCAATGGCGATCACCGTCTTGCCCTCCATCATGCCATAAAGCGTCGACTGGATCGCCGCCTCGACCTCGGAGTCGAGGGCGCTCGTCGCTTCGTCGAGCAACAGGATCGGCGCATCCTTGAGGATCACGCGGGCCAAAGCCACGCGCTGGCGCTGGCCGCCCGAAAGCTTCACGCCCCGCTCGCCCACCTGCGCGTCATATCCCTTGTTGCCCTTGGAATCCTCAAGACGCTGGATGAAATCATGCGCCTCGGCCTTCTTTGCGGCAGAGATCATTTCCTCTTCGGTCGCGTCCGGCTTGCCATAAAGAATGTTGTCTCGGACCGAGCGGTGCAAAAGCGCGCTGTCCTGCTGAACCATGCCGATCGCCATGCGAAGGCTGTCTTGCGTCACCGCTGCGATGTCTTGCCCGTCGATCAGGATCTGGCCGCCCTCGGCGTCGTAGAATCGCAGGAGGAGCTTCACGAGCGTCGTCTTGCCCGCGCCCGAACGGCCCACAAGGCCGACCTTTTCGCCGGGATTGATCGCGAGGCTGATCTTGTCGAGGCCGCCTTGTTTCTTGCCATAGTGGTGGCTGAGATTAACGATCCCGATCTTGCCGGGGCCGGGCTGAAGCGGCTTGGCGCCGGGCGCGTCAGTCAGCGTCACCGGTTGGGCTATCGTGCCCATCCCCTCGACGATCACACCGAGATTGCGGAAAAGGTTGGAGATCGCAAACATGATCCAGCCCGACATACCATTGAGCCGCAGCGTCAGCGCCGTTGCCACAGCGACCACGCCGATTGAAGCGGTGCCCGCGCTCCAAAGCCAGATCGCCCACCCAACGACCGAGACGATCAGGAACCCGTTGAGTGATACAAGCGCGAGATCCATCAACGTGTAATAGCGCATTTCGACCTTGAACGTGCGCCGCGCCTCTTCAATGGCCTCATAGGCGTAGTCTACCTCGCGGTCGTGATGGGCAAACATCTTGACCGAATGGATGTTGGTATAGCTGTCGACAACCCGCCCCGTGACCGCCGAACGCGCATCGGACGAGGCGGTAGACGCAGGCCCGATCCGTTTCACGGTCCAGCGGACAAGGAAGGCATAAAGCACAAACCAGATCGCCATCGGCACAACGAGCCGAGGATCGGAATCGCCCAGAATGAACATCGCGCCGCCAAGATAGGCGATGGAAAAGGTGATCGCGTCGAACACCTGAAACGCCACATCGCCCGCCGCAGGCGGCGTCTGCATGATCCGGTTGGCGATCCGCCCCGCAAAATCGTTTTCAAACCAGCCGACCGACTGGCGCAGAACGTGCCGATGCGCCCGCCAGCGCACGATCGTCCCGAAGTTGGGGATGATCGTGTTGTTCAGAAGCGCGACCTGCGTGCCATAGATGATTGGCCGCGCCAAAAGGATGAACAGGGCGATGGTCAAAAGCTCAACGCTGTGAGCATTCCAGACCTCTTTGGCCCCCGTCTCCGTCAGCATATCGACGAGCCGGCCCATGTAGGACAAAAGCCAGATCTCAACGATCGCGCCAAGGATCGACATGACCCCAGCAGCCCAGAAAACCTTTTTGAAAGGCTGGGTATACTGGCGTAGGAACGGCCAGAGCCGCTGTGGCGGTGTGTCGGTTTCCTCATACGGAACGTAGGGGTCGACGAGTTGCTCAAAGAATTGGAACATGGGGAAACTCCCGAAAGGCGCAGCAGTGGATGGGGGCGGTTGAGATTGGACCGCCACGACAGGATCGGTCTGCTCAGGGCTGACGTTTTGCGATCCTGATTTCCATGCTGGTTCCTCCGGTTTGTTGGGGCTTGATAGCGGAACCGGTGATCCCTGTCACCCGCTTTTCTGCGCGATCTCGACAAGCTCTTTGCGGCTGAGCGCAAATCCCGAGGCGATCCAGCTCGCCTCGGCCCTGGCCAGGGCCTTCCCAAGCGCAGCGCCGCCGAGCGTCGCCATGACGTCTTTGGCGCTGATCGGGCAAACGGCATTCGCGCCGGAGTCGGCGGCGGCGAAATCTTCATCCGTCGGGGCCGAGCCTGTGGCCGCGCCGCGCAAGACAAGCGCCTTGCGCGCCGTCTCCCGGCCAAGACGATAGCCAAGCTCCGCAGCGCCTTTGCCCTCTTCGACAGAGCGTGTCAGGATTTCCAGCGCCCGCATCTGCGGCTTCGAAAGACGCAAAGGCCGCCCGCCCTCATGCCCGCCCAGCGCGGCGAGGCGCACGATCGGGTCGGGCGCTTCCCCTGCGAGCGCCTCAAGGTGCACCAGTGGCGCCAAAACCTGCGCCGATGCCCCCGGCAAGACCCGCATCAAGACCCCGCTCGCCGCCATCGAGGCAACAGCGGGCGCAGGATCGGGCGCCGCGAGAAGCTTCATCACCTCATGGCCAATGCGTTCGCGCGACAGGCCTTCCACGCCTTCGGCCAGTGCCGCGCAAGCAGCCAAGCCTTCAGGGTCGATCCCATCGCCGCCATACCACGCATGAAACCTGAAAAACCGCAGAATACGGAGATAGTCCTCGCGGATGCGCTCCTCGTCGTCGCCGATAAACCGCACGCGCCGCGCGGCCAGATCGGCAAGCCCCTGCCCGACCGGATCAACGACCACGCCATCAATCCCGCAATAAAGCGCGTTCATCGTGAAATCGCGCCGCGCGGCGTCCTCGCCCATGCTGTCGGAAAAGGCGACGACGGCGCGGCGGCCATCGGTCTCGACATCGCGGCGGAAGGTCGTCACCTCAAAGCCCCTGCCACCCGCAACGACCGTCACCGTCCCATGTTCAATGCCGGTCGGCACAGCGCGCAGGCCAGCCGCTTCAACCAGTTCGGTCACCCGTTCGGGCCGCGCATCGGTGGTGATATCGAGGTCGGCTGCCTCCTCTCCCAAAAGCGCATTGCGCACACAACCGCCGACAAACCACGCCTGATGCCCGCCACCCTCCAGCGCCGCGCACACCGCGCGGGCGGGGGCCGAGGCCAACCAGTCGGGCGAGATCCGCGTCATGCCTTCATCCTTTCGGCAAGGCCCCGCAGGATACGCGCGGTCGCGCCCCAGATGTAATAGGGGCCATAGGGAACCGTGAAGTAATAGCGTCGACGGCCTTGCCAGACCCGCCCCTCGATGCGGAAATTGGCGGGGTCGGTGACATGGGCGAGCGGCACATAGAAAATTTCATCGACCTCGCCGGGCTCGGGCCGCAATTCCGGCTGGCCGTGAAACAGGCCGATCACCGGCGTGATCATGAACGAGGTCACGGTCTCATGCGCGGCGAGCGATCCCAAGACCTCGACCTGCCCGCGCGGCAGCGCGACCTCTTCCTCCGCCTCGCGCAGCGCGGCGGCGATTGCGTCGGCATCGGTCGGATCGACCTTGCCCCCCGGAAGCGCGACCTGCCCCGGATGGTGCTTCAAATGCATCGAGCGCTTGGTAAGCACCAGTTGCGCGGTCTCGGCGCAAACCCCGATCAGGACCGCCCCGGGCCTCAGTTTGCGATCCGGCGGCAGGTGGGTATCGGGGTTGAGATCGAAGTCAGACGAAGGGCCGCCCTCCTTACGGAGAGCGCCGGCAAGGCGATCAAGGATATCAGGCCTCGCCATTCCCCGCCTCTTTGGCCTCGAACCCGAGGGTTGCCGGATCAAGCTTGTAGTGTGCGCCGCAGAACTGGCAATCGGCGGTCACGAGGCCCTCGTCGGTCGTCATATGGGCGATGTCCTTGGCCGAATAGATCGACAGGCTTTGGCGCACGCGATCTTCCGAACAGGTGCAGCCGAATTTCACCGCCTGCGCATCAAAAACCCGCGGGCCTTCCTCATGGAAAAGCCGCACCAGAAGCTCGGTCGGCTGGACGGTCGGGCCAATCAGCTCGAGGTCTTCCACCGTATCGAGCAAGATATTGGCGCGCGACCAGTTCTCGCTGGCGTCGTCCTCCAGCAGATCAGCGGCCGAAAGAAGCCCGCCCTCGCCGCTTGCGCCTTCACCCTTTGCAAAGGGCGAAGCCTTGGGCATCTGCTGAATCATCACGCCGCCCGCGCGCCAACGTTCGGATTGGCCCGGCAGGCGGCTTTGGCCAAAGCTCAGTGAAAACCGCGTGGGGAGCTGTTCGGATTGGGCGAAATAGGTCTCGGCACAGGCGGAAAGCGATCCGCCAGCAATCGGGGTGATGCCCTGATAGGGCGCGGTTCCCTCGCCCTGATCAATCAGGATCGCGAAATAGCCTTTGCCGATCTGGCTGAATGCGGGGGCGGCTGGATCGAGGCGCTCTGCGTCATAGCTTGCATAACCGCGAATTCGCGCCGGCTCGCCGTTTTCGCCGGGCGCGTAATAATCGGTGGCGATCAGACGGGCCGGACCATCCCCGCGGACCTGAAGCGACAGCTTCCAGCGCAGTTTGACAGTCTGGCCAATGAGCGCTGTCAATAAGACCATCTCGGCAACCAGCGCCTCGATCTGCGTCGGATAGTCGTGCTGTTCGAGCACCCCGTTCAAAACACCATCCAGCCGCGCCACGCGGCCGCGCGTGTCGGTCAGATCAAGCTGAAAGGGCAGGACGGTGTCGTCCCAGGCGATTTGGCTGCCGAGGGTCATGGGCTTTCCTTGCGGGTCGGGAATTGGCATACCGCGTCCATATAGGGGCGGCAAGCAAAGGTCCAAGGGGCAAAAGATGATCCGGCGCTATGGAGAGGCTGTCAAACAGGGCCAGACCTACAGGTTTCGCCCCGGTGTCTATGCAATCCTGCCGCGAGGGGGCGATCTTCTCCTGACCTATCAGGCCTCGCCACATTACGAGGTCCAGTTGCCCGGCGGCGGCATTGATCCCGGCGAAAACCCGATTGATGCGCTGCACCGCGAGGTGTTTGAAGAGACCGGCTGGAAGATCGGCGACATCCGCAAGATCGGCGCCTATCGGCGGTTTTGCTATATGCCCGAATACGACAAATGGGCCGAGAAGCTCTGCCATATCTACATGGCCCGCCCGGTGCACCGCCTCGGCCCGCCGAGCGAACCGGATCACACGCCGCTCTGGATGCCAATGGCCGAGGCCGCCCGCACCATCGCCAGCCCCGGCGACCGCGCCTTTGTGGCCGATCTTTATTCGAGGTCGCGCTTTTCCACGAGGTGACCGTAAAGGGTCGTCAGGATGCTCGCGCCAACCATAAGGGTCGTCCACGAGACAGCCAGCGTGACCAACCGGCCGATGATCGGAATGCCGCCAAGAAGCGGTGGAATGGTCGTATTGATCCCGAGATTTAGCGCCACAAGCACAAGCGAAACCGTGAAAATCGTGCCGCCGATCGGCGCGCTGATCTTCCAGCCGGCAAGGAGCGGCATCGGTTGCCCGACCGCTGCCGCCGGAAGAACAATCCCGAACCTCAGCCAGACATAGGTCAGGATGCTTGCCATCAGAACGATGACAAGAAGTGCGATCAAGACACCGCCCCCAGCCGCAAAAGGCCCCGCAGCCGCGCCGCCGATCAGGCCCACCGGAATGCCGACGATCACCACGACCACACCAATCGCAAAAGACCGGCCCAGATAACCAAGCACCTCGCGAAGCGGGAGTTGTGGCAGGAACCGGGGATATTCCTCAAGAAGGATAAAGCGGTGCCAGCCAACCGCGATCCACGACATCGAAAAAAAGTAGAGCACGGCCAACAGGAGCCCGACAACCGACGCCATCGGCCCCGCCGGATGGCCCTCCATCATCGCCTGAACATTGGCCGCCGTTGCAACATCGGCCATGGAAAGACCAAAGAGTGGCGGCAAGAGGAATGTCGCCAAAACGATGAGGAGCAATGGCACCAGCGAAACCTTGATCGAATCCCGCAGGTTGCCGAACACCATCACAAAGGCGTGGCGTACGATTTCAAAGCTCATCATTCTCTCCTTCCGACCTTTCAGACGACACGTCGCACCTCTGCGCGCGTCGGGTCAATGTCCATTGCTTGCTCTGCGAGACAAAACCCGCTATCGCGCAGGCCGAGTTTGACAAGGAGTCCCCGCGATGTCTGCCCCAAAGAAAGTCGTCCTCGCCTATTCCGGTGGTCTTGATACCTCGATCATCCTGAAATGGCTTCAGACCGAATATGGGTGCGAGGTCGTCACTTTTACAGCCGACCTCGGCCAGGGCGAAGAACTTGAGCCCGCCCGCTCCAAGGCCGAGCTTCTGGGGATCAAGCCCGAGAACATCTATATCGAGGACGTGCGCGAAGAGTTTGTCCGTGACTTCGTCTTCCCGATGTTCCGCGCCAATGCCGTTTATGAGGGGCTCTACCTCCTCGGGACCTCGATCGCCCGCCCGCTGATTTCCAAGCGCCTTGTCGAGATCGCAGAAATGACCGGCGCCGATGCCGTGGCCCACGGGGCGACCGGCAAGGGCAACGATCAGGTGCGGTTCGAGCTTTCGGCCTATGCGCTGAACCCCGAGATCAAGGTCATCGCGCCCTGGCGTCTTTGGGATCTGACCTCGCGCACCCGTCTTCTGGAGTTTGCCGAACAGAACCAGATCCCCGTTTCCAAGAACAAGCGTGGCGAAGCGCCCTTCTCGGTGGACGCGAACCTTCTGCACACCTCGTCCGAAGGCCGCGTGCTTGAGGATCCGGCTGTGGAAGCGCCCGACTATGTCGCCCAGCGCATTGTCGCCGTGGAAGACGCGCCGGATACGCCCGAATTCATCGAGGTCGCCTTTGAAATGGGTGATGCTGTTGCGATCAACGGCGAGGCGATGTCGCCCGCGACCATCCTCACCAAGCTCAATGAATATGGCGCGAAGCATGGCATCGGCCTTCTCGATTTTGTCGAGAACCGCTTCGTCGGCATGAAATCCCGCGGCGTCTATGAGACGCCGGGCGGCGCGATCCTGCTCGAGGCACACCGTGGTATCGAGCAGATCACCCTCGACAGCGGCGCCGGACACCTTAAGGATTCGATCATGCCGCGCTATGCCGAGCTGATCTATAACGGCTTCTGGTTCTCGCCCGAGCGCGAGATGCTGCAGGCGCTGATCGACAAGAGCCAGGAGCATGTGACCGGCACTGTGAAGCTCAAGCTTTACAAGGGTTCGGTCCGTACCGTGGCCCGTTGGTCGGATCACTCGCTCTATTCCGAGAAGCACGTCACCTTCGAAGAAGACGCCGGTGCCTATGACCAGCAGGACGCCAAGGGCTTTATCCAGCTCAACGCGCTGCGCCTGAAGCTGATTGCCACCCGCAATAGGCGTGTGAAAGGCTAGAGGGGGCTCTGCCCCCGGCCCTTCGGGCCTCCCCCGGAGTATTTCGGGCCAAAAGAAATCAGGTGAGTTTGAGCGCGGCGAGTTTCTCGTAGGCGGGAAGTGCTGCGGCTACGAGGCTGGCGTCGCGGCGTTCGAGGGCGGGCAGCGGGCCTTCGGGGCCGGCGAAGCCTGTCGAGCGGTGGATCGCGCCATACCAGTGGGGCGCCCATGCGCCATCCTCGGGCCGGCCACCGGCGGGCCAGGCAAGCATGGCGGGCTCCCAATCGAGGCCAATTGCGGCGCAGAGCTTCTTGAGCATGGCTTCGGGATCTTCGCGGATGTCGGCGCTATCGATGACGATGCCGCCGAGCTTGTCATAGATCTCGGCCTGCTGGTGAAAGCCGATGTCGTCGAGGCTGATCTCGTCGCGCTTGGCGCCATAGCTGGCGACCACGCGGGCGGGGTGGCGGATCAGGTGGATGTTGGTGCACGCCTTGGCCCAGTCGAGCGGGATGCCCGCCACCATATGATGTGGCATATGCTTCATGTAGAAATGCGGTTTGCCACCGGGAATAGACCCTAAACAGGCCAAAGCGACCTTTTCTGGATCATTTTCATGGGCGGCGAGGATCTCTTTCCGCATCGGGTGATCCACACCGGTGGCGGCGAGGTAGGGGGCATAGAAGGGCTCGTCCCAGACGGCGAAATCGGGGCGAGCGCCGAAGGAATACATCATCGCCGTCGAGAGGTTGCGCGGGCCGGACCACATGGCGATGCGCATCAGGCGCTCTCCCGCGCGATCAGGTCTTTGTAGAGGCCGCGCAGGCGTTCGGTCATCGGGCCCATCTGGCCGGTGCCAATCTGGCGCCCGTCGATCGAGCCGACCGGCGTTTGCGCGCCGAAGGTGCCCGTGAGAAAGGCCTCGTCGGCGCTGTAGGTGTCGACGAGGCTGAAATTCCGCTCAAAAACAGGAATATCGTTGGCGCGGCAGAGGTCGATCACCTTTTGGCGGGTGATGCCGTTCATGCAGTAATCGCCGGTCGAGGTCCAAACCTCACCCTTGCGGACGATGAAGAAATTGCAGGCGTTCGTCGTGTTCACGAAGCCATGCGCATCGAGCATCAGCGCCTCGTCGGCCCCGGCCTTTTCGGCGGCGATGCAGGCGAGGATGCAGTTGAGCTTGGAGTGGCTGTTGAGTTTGGGGTCCTGTGTCATCGGCAGGCCGCGCATATGGGGAACCGTGGCAAGGCGGATCGGGCGCGGGATCTTGGGCTTGGAATGTTCCATGATGATGACCATGGTCGGCCCCGAACGCGACAGCGAGGGGTGCTGGAAAGGGCGCACCTTGACCCCGCGGGTGACCATCAGTCGGGCATGGGCGTCGGTGGTCATGCGATTGGCTTCTTGCGTCCCTAACAAGGCCTTTTTGACCTCGTCCGGTCTCAGCGCGATGTCGAGGTCGATCGCTTTGGCGGCCTCGAACAGGCGCTCGATGTGCTGATCGAGGAAGGCCCATTTCCCGTCATAGAGGCGGATGCCTTCCCAGACGCCGTCGCCCAGCATGAAGCCGCTGTCGTAGACGCTGACCGTGGCTTTGGCCTTGGGGACGATCTGGCCATCGACATAGATCAGGATGTCTTCGTTGCGCCTGTCTTCCTCGGCCTGATGGGTGGTGACGTGATCGGTCATGTGGTCCTCCGTTGGCGGCAGGCTAGGCAGTTGCCCGCGCCATTCCTAGAGGGAAACCGGCGGGCTAGCTCTCGAAGGCGTCAACTTCTGCGAGGGTCGGGATCACGTCGGCGGTGCCGAGGCGGGTCACCATGATGGCGGCGGCTTTGCTGGCGCGCTCGATCGCGGTTTCAATCGCTTCGCCACGGTCGAGGCCCGCCAGAAGATAGCCGGTGAATGTGTCGCCCGCGCCGGTCGTATCAACCGGGGTTACCTTCAGCGCCGGAAAGTGGCGCGGGGCGGACTTGCCCTTCGAATAGAGATGGGCGCCCTTCGCGCCAAGCGTCACCACCACATGGGCAACACCCAGATCGCCCGCGCCCTTGCCCAGCGCGGCGGTGAGCTGCTGCATCTCGATCTCGTTCAGGATCAGGAGATCAAGGAAAGGCAGCGCCTCACGAACCGCCGTGGCTTCAAACGGGGCGGCGGCATAGGCGGCACGAAGGCCGCCACTCTTGGCCAAGGAGAGCGCCTCGACCTGAGCGTTGGTTTCGTTCTGGGTGACCACCCAATCGCCCGGGCTTGCGCCCGCAAGCGCAGCGCCAACCATTTCCGCGCTGATCCCGCGATTTGCGCCGGGATTGATGATGATCGCGTTCTCTCCACCATTGGCAACCGCGATAACCGCCTCGCCTGTATCAGTGTCTAACTTGGCGATATTCGCCGTATCGACACCGTATCCTGCCAGACGAGCGATGGCCCAATCGCCTTCGCGCCCGACCGCACCGATATGCAGGACGGTCGCGCCAGCGCGGGCGGCAGACACCGACATATTGGCGCCTTTGCCGCCAAGAAACGTTTGCTTGCCGGTCGCGGCCAGTGTCTCGCCCGGCGCGGGAATATGCGGAACCCGATAGATCAGATCGACGTTGATCGACCCAAGGTTCCAGATCGCCACGTCAGTTCACCTTGCAGGCGGCGATGGCGGCCATGTTGAAAATGTCGTTCACGGTGGAAACGGTCGAGCAGATCTGGATCGGCTTGTCGACGCCCGCAAGGATCGGGCCGATCACGGTGGCGCCGGCCATTTCCTGCATGAGCTTGACCGAGATCGAGGCCGAATGGCGGGCCGGAACAACAAGAACGTTTGCAGGGCCGGTCAGGCGGCTGAAGGGATATTGCTCCATCGCGCGGGGATTGAGGGCCACATCGACGGTCATCTCGCCCTCATATTCGAAATCGACGCCGCGCGCGTCGAGAACCTTGGGCGCGCGGTGCATCTTTTCGGCGCGTTCCGAGACCGGATAGCCAAAGGTCGAGAACGAGAGGAAAGCAACGCGCGGCTCGAGGCCCAAATCGCGGGCCACTTCGGCGCCGCGTGTGGCGATGTTGGCGAGGTCTTCCTCGTCGGGCCACTCATGCACGAGCGTGTCGGCAATCAAGACGATCCGGCCCTTGTTGAGCACAGCCGAAACGCCGACAGCGCCGGAAGCCGGGCTTGCATCAAAGACGTGGTTGATCAGCTCAAGCACATGGGCCGACTTGCGCGTCGCGCCAGTCACAAGCCCGTCGCCATGCCCATGTGCCAGCATCAGCGCGCCAAACACATGGCGATCACGGGCCGCCAGTCGATGAATATCGGCGCGGTCAAAGCCCTTGCGCTGAAGGCGGTCGTAGAGGAAAGCCTTGTATTCATCGAGGTGTTCGGTGTTGGCGGCGTTGTAGACGGTGATCTCGGGCACCGCGTCGGCCATGCCCTCGGCGGTGAGCTTGTCGCGGACATCGTTTTCGCGGCCGATGACCAGGGCGCGGCCCATGCCCGAACGCTGATACTGAACCGCGGCACGCAAGACACGCGGATCATCACCTTCGGCAAAAATGATATCCGCCTGCGCAGCGCGGGCGCGGGCGTGGATGCCGCGCAGGATGCCGGCGGTCGGGTCCATCCGGCCTTTCAGGATCTGGGTATAGGCCTCCATGTCGATGATCGGGCGGCGGGCGACGCCGGTCTTCATCCCCGCGCGCGCGACAGCGGGCGGGATGCGGTGGATCAGGCGCGGATCAAAGGGGGTTGGGATGATGTAGTCGCGCCCGAAGGCCAATTTGCGGCCATAGGCAACGGCAACCTCATCCGGCACATCCTCGCGCGCAAGCGCCGCGAGCGCCTCGGCACAGGCGATCTTCATCTCGTCATTGATGGCGCGGGCGTGGATGTCGAGCGCGCCACGGAAGAGATAGGGAAATCCGAGGACGTTGTTCACCTGATTGGGATAGTCGCTGCGCCCCGTGGCAACGATAGCATCCTCGCGTACGGCGTGGGCCTCTTCGGGCGTGATTTCGGGATCAGGATTGGCCATCGCAAAGATCACCGGATTCGGCGCCATCTTCTCGACCATCGCCGGCGTCACCGCGCCTTTGGCCGAAACGCCAAGGAACACGTCGGCCCCTTCCATCGCCTCTTCCAATGTCCGCAGGTCTGTCTTGATCGCGTGGGCCGATTTCCACTGGTTCATGCCCTCGGTGCGGCCCTGATAGATCACGCCCTTGGTATCGCACATGATGCAGTTTTCGTGCCGCGCACCCATGGTCTTGAGAAGCTCGAGGCAGGCAATCCCCGCCGCACCCGCGCCATTCAGAACGATCCGGCACTCTTCGATCTTCTTGCCCGAGATATGCAGCGCGTTGATCAGGCCAGCGGCGCAGATCACGGCGGTGCCGTGCTGGTCATCGTGGAAGACAGGAATATCCATCTCTTCCTTGAGCCGCTGCTCGATGATGAAACACTCGGGCGCCTTGATGTCTTCAAGGTTGATGCCGCCGAAGGTCGGCCCCATCAGGCGCACCGCATTGCAAAAGGCGTCGGGGTCTTCGGTATCCAGTTCGATGTCGATCGAGTTCACATCGGCAAACCGCTTGAAGAGGACAGACTTGCCCTCCATCACCGGCTTCGACGCCAGCGCGCCGAGGTTGCCAAGGCCCAGAACAGCCGTGCCGTTGGAAATGACCGCGACAAGGTTGCCCTTGTTGGTATAGTCATAGGCCGTTTCGGGTGCCGCGTGGATTTCCTCGCAAGGCACGGCGACGCCCGGCGAATAGGCAAGGCTCAGATCGCGCTGGGTTGCCATCGGCACCGTCGCCGTGACCTCCCACTTGCCGGGGATCGGCTCCAGATGGAACCTCAGAGCGTCTTCGCGGGAAACCCGGACCTTTGCCATTCTTCAATCTCCAAAACCACTCCACCGGAATAACGGCAGGGGCATAGGGGCCGCAATGCCTTCGTTTTCGGCTTTCGTCGCTAACATCCACTGGATAGGGTCTTTGGCAAAGACCACAGGGGGAAAAATGAACGCCACGGCAGGCAACGTCACGCCGATGATGGCGCAATATCTCGAGATCAAGGCAAACCACCCCGGTGCGCTCTTGTTCTATCGGATGGGCGATTTCTACGAGATGTTCTTCGACGACGCCGTGGCGGCTTCGGCGGCGCTCGATATCGCGCTGACGAAACGGGGCCAGCATCTGGGCGAGGATATCCCGATGTGCGGTGTGCCGGTGCACGCGGCCGAGGGCTATCTTCTGACGCTGATCCGCAAGGGTTTCCGCGTGGCCGTTTGCGAGCAGCTTGAAGATCCGGCCGAGGCCAAAAAGCGCGGCTCAAAGTCAGTCGTGAAACGCGATGTGGTGCGTTTGGTAACGCCCGGCACCCTCACCGAAGACAGCCTTCTCGACGCCCGCCGCCACAACTTCCTCGCCGCCTTCGCGCAGGTGCGCGAGGCCTCGGCGCTCGCGTGGGTCGATATCTCGACCGGTGCGTTTCACGTCATGTCCTGCGCGCCCGCACGGCTTTCGCCCGAACTGTCCCGCCTTGCCCCCCGCGAGGTGATCCTTGCTGATGGCGACGATATCGGATGGCAAACGATCGTGCGCGAAGCAGGCGCTTCGCCCACCCTTCTGGGCAAAGCCGCCTTTGACAGCACCAACGGCCAAAAGCGGCTTTGCGGCCTTTTTAGTGTCGAAACCCTCGACGCCTTCGGCAGCTTTGATCTCGCCCAGATCGCTGCCATGTCGGCCATCGCAGAATACCTCGAGATCACACAAAAGGGAAACCTGCCGCTTCTGCGCCCGCCGGTCCTAGAGGCCGAGGCGGCGAATATGCAGATCGACGCGACCACGCGCCGGTCGCTTGAACTCACCGCTTCGATGAACGGCGGCCGCGCCGGTTCGCTTCTCTCGACGATTGACCGCACCTCGACCTCGGGCGGCGCGCGCCTCTTGGAGCGGCGGCTTTCCAGCCCCTCGTGCCACCTCGAGACCATCCTCGAGCGGCAGGCTTCGGTCGGATGGCTTCTCGAAAACACCCGCCTCGCCGCCGACCTTGGCGGGCTCCTTCGGGCGAGCCACGATGTCGACCGCGCCCTGTCGCGCCTCGCGCTGGAGCGAGGCGGCCCACGGGATATGGCGGCGATCCGAGATACCGCCGCGATTGCGGCGAAGGTGCGGGAGCGGCTTTCCGGCGATGCGCCCTCTGGCATTGCCTCGGCTGCCGAAAATCTCGTCGGTCTTGCCGAGATCGTCGATCTTCTCGATGCCGCGCTCGTGGCCGAGCCGCCGCTCCTTTCCCGCGATGGCGGCTATGTCGCGCCGGGCTATGACGCCGATCTCGACGATGCCCGCGAGTTGCGCGACCACGGGCGCGGCGTGATTGCGGGGATGCAGGCGGATTATGCCGAACTGGCGGGCGTCTCGTCGCTCAAGATCAAGCACAACAACGTTCTGGGCTATTTCATCGAGACCACGGCGACCCACGCCGAAAAGATGATGGCCCCACCCCTGAACGAGACCTTCATCCACCGCCAGACCACCGCCAACCAGATCCGCTTTACCACCGTGAAGCTTTCCGAGATCGAGACCCGGATCCTGAATGCCGGCGCCCATGCGCTCGAGATCGAAAAGCGCGTCTATGCCGAACTCGCCGCCGCCATCATCGCCGACGCTGACCGCATCTCCGCCATGGCCCGCGCCTTGGCCGAGATCGACGTGGCGCTTTCCATGGCCGCGCTTGCCCGCGACGAGGACTGGTGTCGGCCGGAGCTCGATGCCTCGCGCGCCTTCGAGATAACCGGCGGACGGCATCCGGTCGTCGAGGCCGCGCTTCGCAAATCGGGCGAGCCTTTCGTCGCCAACGATTGCGATCTGAGTTCCGCGCCGATCTGGCTGCTGACTGGCCCCAACATGGCCGGTAAATCGACCTTTCTGCGCCAGAACGCCCTCATCGCCATCCTTGCCCAAGCGGGCGGATACGTCCCCGCTGCCTCGGCGCATATCGGCATTGTCAGCCAGATTTTCAGTCGCGTCGGCGCCTCGGACGACCTCGCACGCGGGCGGTCGACCTTCATGGTCGAGATGGTGGAAACCGCCGCAATCCTCAATCAGGCGGACGACCGCGCGCTGGTGATCCTCGACGAGATCGGCCGCGGCACGGCCACCTATGACGGCCTGTCAATTGCCTGGGCCACGCTCGAACATCTGCACGATGTGAACCGTTGCCGCGCGCTGTTTGCCACCCACTACCACGAGATGGGCGCCCTCGCGGCCAAGCTCGACGGGGTCGACAACGCAACCGTGGCGGTCAAGGAGTGGGAGGGCGACGTGATCTTCCTCCACGAAGTCCGCAAAGGAACCGCCGATCGCAGCTATGGCGTTCAGGTCGCGCGGCTGGCGGGCCTGCCGCCTGCGGTGGTGGCGCGGGCGAAGGTTGTGCTGGAAGCTTTGGAAAAAGGCGAGCGCGAGGGCGGGGCCGACCGGAAAGCGCTGATCGACGATCTGCCGCTTTTCTCGGCCACGCCTGCGCCCGTTCCGGCCAAAGCCAAGCCCTCGGTTGTCGTAGATCGCCTGAAAGAGATCCTGCCCGACGACCTCTCGCCGCGCGAAGCTCTTGATCTGATCTACGAGCTTCGCGGGCTATTGAGCAAAGACTAGTTGGCCGGCGCCGACGAAACGCCAACCTGCGCGGGGCGCAGAAGGCGGTCGTGCAGCATGAAGCCGTCGGCGCTCACCTGAATGATGTCGCCCGCCTTGGTTCCGGGAAGCGGCGCTTCGAACATCGCCTGATGCATCTGCGGATCGAACCGGTCGCCCACCTCGGGCGAAACGCGAACGATCCCGTGTTTTTGGAAAACGTTCAGAAGCTCGCGCATGGTCAGCTCGATGCCTTCGACAAAGGCGGCCGCGGTTTCGCGCTGTTCGTCGGAAATCGCCTGAAGGGCGCGGTTGAGGCTGTCGTAAACAGGCAGAAGATCGCGGGCGAGCTTGGAGCCGCCATAGTTTTCGGCCTCGCGCCGGTCGCGCTCGGCGCGCTTGCGGGCATTCTCGGCATCGGCCAGAGCGCGCATGAACCGATCCTTGAATTCGTCGCGCTCGGCCTTTAGCGCTTCGATCTCGCCAACCTCTTCGGTCGCCGCATCGGCGCCGGTTTCGATCTCGTCGGCTTCGGCGGCCAATTCGTCGAGGGATTTCGGTTCCTGATTCTGCTCGTTCATACTCGTCTTCCTTTAGCTCCGGTCGGTCATGAGCCGCCCGACCAGCTGCGCAGTGTAATTCACAATCGGAACGATCCGCCCATAGTTGAGGCGGGTCGGTCCGATGACGCCAACGGCGCCGATGATCTTCCGGTCGGCGTTCATATAGGGAGAAACAACCAAAGAGGAACCCGAAAGTGAGAAAAGCTTGTTCTCGGAGCCGATAAAAATGCGGACGCCCTCGCCGCCCTCGGCCAATTCGAGGAAATCGGCGATATCGCGCTTGCGTTCGAGGTCGTCAAAGAGGGTCCGGATGCGTTCAAGATCCTGCGCCTCGGCATCGGCCAAAAGGTTGCTTCGGCCGCGCACGATCAGGCGCTCGGTGGTTTCGCCCTGATCCTGCCAAACCGCCATGCCGCTTTCGACAAGCGCACGGGCCAGAACGTCGATCTCTTGCCGGCGGGTGGCGATTTCCTTGGCAATCGCGCGGCCTAGTTCGCTGAGCGTCTTGCCCTCGGCGATAGCGTTGATGAAATTCGCCGCCTCGCGCATCGAAGAGGGCGTCTGCCCGAGCGGTGGCTGAAAGATGCGGTTTTCGACGTGGCCATCGGCAAAGACGAGGACGACGAGCGCCCGATCGGGGCCGAGAGAGACAAACTCGATATGGCGGATCGGGGCCTCGTGCTTCGGGGTCAGCACAAGGCTCGCCCCGCGGGTCACGCCGGAAAGCGCAGCACCCACACGATCAAGAAGCGCACCAACATCGCCCCGGTTATCGCCCAAGGTGTTGTCGATCTTCTCGCGGTCTTCGCCGGCAAGATCGCCGACCTCGAGAAGGCCATCGACAAACATCCTGAGCCCAGCCTGCGTTGGCACCCGCCCGGCGCTGACATGGGGGCTGCCCAGAAGGCCGAGGAATTCGAGATCCTGCATCACATTGCGGATCGTCGCGGCGCTGACCTTTTCCGAGAGGGTTCGGGTGAGCGTGCGCGAACCAACGGGCGCGCCCGTTTCCAGATAGGCCTCGACCACGCGCCGGAAAACCTCGCGCGAGCGGTCGTTCAATTCATCCATTATTGGTGTCTTGTCGGCCATTCGCCACTCCGTCAGGGACCGAAGAAATTAAAGCGATGCGCGGGGCAACGTCAATCGGGGTTGGATTTGACCCAAGGGAAGCGTATCTGGCCCTGAAATGACAGGAGAATGCCATGCGTCCGTCCGGCCGAAAGACCGATGAACTTCGCCCGATTTCCATCGAGGTCGGCGTCAGCCGCCATGCCGAGGGATCTTGCCTGATCAAGGCGGGGGATACCCATGTGCTGTGCACGGCGACAATCGACGAAAAGGTTCCGCCGTTTTTGCGCAACAGTGGTCTTGGCTGGGTGACCGCAGAATACGGAATGCTGCCGCGCGCGACCAACACGCGGATGCGGCGCGAGGCGAAAGACGGCCAATCGGGCCGGACGCAGGAAATCCAGCGCCTGATCGGCCGGAGCCTTCGGGCGGGCGTTGACCGGGTGGCCTTGGGCGAGCGTCAGATTGTGATCGACTGTGATGTGATCCAAGCCGATGGCGGAACGCGCTGCGCCTCGATTACTGGCGGCTGGGTCGCGCTGCGGCTTGCGGTCAACAAGCTTTTGAAGGCGGGTGCGATCGTCACCGATCCGCTGATGGATCCGGTCGCCGCTGTCAGCTGTGGGATTTATGCGGGCCAGCCCGTGCTTGACCTTGATTACCCCGAAGACAGCGAGGCCGGAGTAGACGGCAATTTCGTCATGGCCGGATCCAAGCTGATCGAGGTGCAGATGTCGGCCGAAGGCTCGACCTATTCCCGCGCCCAGATGAATGCGCTTCTCGATCTTGCCGAGAAAGGCGTGGGTGAGTTGGTGGTGGCGCAGCTGGCGGCCACGAAATGACCCGCAAGTTTGACGGCACCCACCTCGTCGTCGCGACTCACAACGCGGGCAAACTTGAGGAAATTCAGGCGCTGCTCGAACCCTATGGGATTTCGGTCAGCTCCAACGCCGATCACGGACTGCCCGAACCGGAAGAGACCGAAACCACCTTTGTTGGCAATGCGCGAATCAAGGCCCATGCCGCCGCCAAGGCCACCGGCCTTCCGGCGCTGGCCGACGACAGCGGGATCGAGGTCGACGGGCTTGGAGGCCAACCGGGGGTCTATACCGCCGATTGGGCCGAGGGACCGAATGGGCGCGATTTCGTGCGGGCGATGACGAAAACCTGGGCGATGCTGGAAGAGGCGAACGCACCCTACCCGCGGGGCGCCCGGTTTTGCTGCACGCTTGTTCTCGCTTGGCCTGATGGACATGACGAAGTGTTCCCCGGCGTGATGAAGGGCGAGGTTGTCTGGCCAATGCGCGGCCATCAGGGCCACGGCTATGATCCGATTTTCCAGCCTGAAGGCTATGCGCAGACCTTCGGCGAGATGGACCGCTGGGAGAAAAACAAGATCAGCCACCGCGCGGATGCCTTCCGCAAGCTTGTTGCCGGTTGCTTTGCCTGAGGATTGGGAAAACGGGGGCTTTGCCCTTTATATCCACTGGCCGTTTTGCCAGGCGAAGTGCCCCTATTGCGATTTCAACAGCCACGTCACGGCAAACATTGATCAGGCCCGCTGGCAGCGCGCCTATCTCGCCGAGATCGATCGTGTTGCGGGGCTGACACCGGGACGCGTTCTTCGCTCTGTGTTTTTCGGTGGTGGTACGCCGAGCCTGATGCACCCCGATCTCGTTGCCGCAATTATCGAGAGGATCCGCCGCAGTTGGCCCACCAGTAATTCATTTGAGGTCACGCTTGAAGCCAACCCCACTTCTGTCGAGGCGGGGCGCTTTGCCGGCTATCGTGATGCCGGTGTCAACCGCATTTCCATGGGAATTCAAGCCCTTAATGATCACGACCTCAAAGCGCTCGGGCGGCTTCACAGCGCAGCCGAGGCGCTAAAGGCTTTTGAGACCGCGCGTAGCCTTTTTGATCGCGTCAGCTTCGATTTGATCTATGCGAGGCAAGATCAATCGCTGTCCGCCTGGCGCGAAGAACTGACGCGTGCGCTTTCTCTCGCGGTGGACCACCTTTCGCTTTATCAACTGACAATTGAAGACGGCACAGCATTTGGCGCCAGGGCGGCCGCAGGCAAGCTGCGCGGCCTTCCAGATGAAGACCTTGCCGCCGATCTTTATGAAGCAACCCAAGAGCTTTGCGAAAACGCCGGGTTTCCGGCCTATGAAGTCTCTAATCACGCCAAAACCGGCGCTCAGAGCCTGCATAACCGGGTTTATTGGGAATATGGAGACTACGCCGGAATTGGCCCGGGCGCGCACGGTCGGCTGACGTTGGGCGGGATCCGTTATGCGACCGATACGCCCCACTTGCCTGGAGCCTGGCTCGAGCGGGCTGAAACCCAAGGGAGCGGTGAGCTTTCGTCTGAGGCCCTGACGTCCGAGGATCAGTTTTCCGAGTTTCTGTTGATGGGCCTGCGGCTTCGGGAGGGGGTTGTTCTGGCCCGCCTGGATAGCTTGAAACCTGTTGAATTTGAAATGAATTACAATGGGTTAATCGAATCTGGGCATCTTGAGATTGAGGCCGGCCGGCTTCGCACAAGCGCCCTTGGCCGTCCGGTCCTGAATGCTGTTCTGCGCGAAATTCTCGGTGCCTAGCCGCCCGACAGGAGGCGAAGAAGATCATCAAGCTGGTCCAGGTTCCGATAGCGGAGCGTGATCTCTCCCGACTCCTTTCCTGACTCATGTTTGATGGATACGCCCATTTTCAGCGTCGCCGCGAGTTCATTCTCGATCGCAATGGTATCGGCATCGCGCTCGGTATGGGATTTCGACGTCTTGTCGGTTTTTTCCGCCTTGTTAGAGGCCTTTTTCGCAAGCATTTCTGACTGTCGTACCGAGAGGCCCTTAACGATAATTTGACGGGCAAGCGCCATCGGGTTCTCGGCCCCAACAAGGGCTCGGGCGTGGCCCGCGCTTAGGCGGCCATCGGTCACAAATGCCTGAACATCGTTGGGGAGCGTAAGCAGGCGAAGAAGGTTGGCAATGTGGCTGCGGCTTTTGCCGAGGCCGGTCGCAATCTGTTCCTGCGTGTGACCAAAGCGATCCATGAGCTGGCGATAGGCTGCTGCTTCGTCGATTGCGTTAAGGTCGGCGCGTTGAATATTCTCGATAATCGCAACTTCAAGAACCTCTGAATCCGAGAAATCGCGTACAATAACCGGGACTTGGTGAAGCCCGGCCACTTGAGAGGCGCGCCAGCGACGTTCGCCGGCGACGATCTCGTAATGGCCTTCACGATTTGGATTCCTGCGTACGATCAGCGGCTGGATGACACCCTTTTCCGAAATCGATGCAGCGAGATCCTCGAGCGCCTGAGGATCGAAGGCGCGGCGCGGCTGGTCGGGGTTGGGGTGCAGGCGGTCGATCGGCAGCGAAACCTCGCGGCGATCGGCATCACCCTTTGCCGCGTCGTCTTTGGGCGCGACATCCGACAAGAGGGCCGAGAGCCCTCGCCCTAAACCTCTGTTTTTGATAGGTTTATCTGCCATTTGCGGCCACCCTTTCCCTCTTGGTAAGCTCTTTAGCGAGCTCGCGATAGGCTTCGGCCCCCTTTGAAAGCGGGTCGTATTCTATGATCGGCATTGAGAAGGACGGTGCCTCGCTTAGCCTGACGTTACGGGGGATAACCGCCTCAAACACCAAATCCCCAAGATTATCGCGCGCGTCAGCTTCGACCTGCTGAGACAGGTTGTTGCGGCGGTCGTACATCGTCAGAACCACACCCTCGATCCGCAAATTCGGGTTTGCCGTCTGGCGAACCTCTCTGATTGTCAGCATCAGCTGCGACAAACCCTCGAGCGCGTAGAATTCGCTTTGCAACGGGATAAGAACGGAATGCGCCGCGACCATCGCATTCACCGTCAAAATATTGAGAGAGGGTGGGCAATCGATCAATATATAGTCGAGCGCGAAGGCATCTATCGCGGACTGGCGCAGAGCGTCGTGGAGGAGAAAGCTACGCTTTTCGTTTGCTACCAGCTCGATGTCGGCAGAGCTAAGGTCGGTTGTGGCAGGAATGATGAGAAGCCCGTTCCACCGGGTTTCCTTGATCGCTTCGTAGAGCGTCGCGTCGCCCGCCAAGAGATCATAGGCAGTATAGTCTCGATCATCGGCATCGACCCCCAGGCCGGTGGATGCGTTTCCTTGAGGGTCAAGATCAACCAGGAGCACCCGCCGCCCGGATTCAGCCAGCGCCGCAGCAAGATTGACTGCCGTCGTGGTTTTTCCAACGCCGCCTTTTTGGTTTGCAATAGCGATGATCTTTGGGTCGCTGGTGCGGCTTACGTCATACACGGTTGATGTCCTTGATCGCCAGAATACGCGCGTCTGCGTCCGTCATACTCGCGTGTTTCTCGATATTAAACAACCAGTTGGTTCTTGCGTCGGCGATTTCCTGTTCCGCCGCTTTTCCTTTTGGAAATATAGCCGTCCCGCCCGGCCTGAGGTGTCTTTCTGCAAACTTGAGCAGATGGTCAAGCGGCGCAAGAGCCCGGGCAGACAACACATCTGCGGCCATTGGCCCAACCCCATCGATCCGTTTTGCCAACACCTCGCCTTCGAGGCCAAGCTCGCGGAGCGCCGTCCGAAGGAAGGCGGCTTTTCTTTGGTCGCTCTCGATCATCGCAATTCTGGCATTAGGCGCGAACTGAGCGGCAAGCGCTGCCACAACGACACCGGGAAGCCCGCCGCCGCTGCCGATATCCAGCCAGAGCGAAAAACCTTTCGGCGCAAGGTCGTAAATTTGAACGGAATCAAGGATGTGGCGATCCCAGACATCTTGAGCCGACCCCTTCGAGATAAGGTTTATCTTTTGCGTCCATTTTTGAATCAGGTCCGCGAAGGCGAGAAGGCGGCTCTCTGTTTCACGTGAAACATTCCTCTCCGCCAAGAAAGGATCCTGCGCCAGCGTCATGCGCTTTGCGCCTTTTTGAACCGGCGAATTCGGGCAAGCAGCAGCATAATTGCGGCCGGCGTCATGCCCTCCACACGAGCGGCCTGCGCTATCGTTGTTGGGCGAATTCGTTCGAGCTTGGACGACAGCTCGTTCGAGAGGCCCTCGATCTCGTTAAAGTTTAGGCTCGGCGGAATCGCGATCAACTCGTCGCGCTGCATCGTGGCAATATCGCGATCCTGACGAACAACATAATTCGCATAGAGCGCGTCACGTTTGATCTGTTCCTGAATCCGGTGATCTAGCCCTTGAGATTCCGGCGCAATTTCAAAAAGTTGCGGGAAATCAAAGTCGGCCAATTGCATCGCTTCAAGGGCGGTTCGGTTTTGGCCGTCCGGATTCAAATTGGCGCCGGTGCCGGCGATTTGGCGCGCGGTCAGCGTTATCTGGCCCAGGCTCGCTTTGGCAGCGCTAATTGCGCTCATCTTTTCGCAAAACGCCTGCCAGCGCCCTTCGTGGACCAGATCAAGCTCGTGCCCAAGCTGGGTCAGCCTTTGATCGGCATTGTCTGCCCGCAAAGACAGGCGGAATTCGGCCCGCGAGGTAAACATACGGTATGGCTCGGAAACGCCGCGCGTAACCAGATCGTCGATCATCACGCCGATATAGGAATTTGTCCGGCTAAAGGCCGCCGGCTCTTTGCCTGTCGCAAGCCGGGCCGCATTGAGGCCCGCGACAAGCCCCTGCGCTGCGGCCTCTTCGTAGCCTGTGGTTCCGTTGATCTGCCCAGCCAGATAAAGCCCGGGAACATCCCGCAAAGCAAGGCTCTGGGTCAGGGCGCGGGGATCGACAAAATCGTACTCAATCGCATAGCCCGGCTGAAGAATGTCAACCTTTTCAAGGCCCTTGATCGACCGGACATAGGCCTCTTGAACGTCGATCGGCAAAGATGTCGATATCCCGTTGGGATAGATGGTGTGATCGTCAAGCCCCTCCGGCTCGAGGAAAACCTGATGCGAGGACTTGTCGCCAAACCGAACGATCTTGTCCTCAATCGACGGGCAGTATCGAGGCCCAACCCCTTCAATGTGCCCCCCATACATGGCCGAACGACTCAGGTTATCTCGGATGATGTCATGCGTGGCTTCGTTGGTGTGCGTGATGCCGCAAGAGATCTGCCGGGCCGATGGGCGATCCGACAAGAACGAAAACATCGTCGGCTCGTCATCTCCGGGCTGCATTTCCAGATCCGACCAATCAATCGTGCGTCCATCAAGGCGCGGCGGCGTCCCGGTTTTCAGACGCCCAAGCGGCAAGCCGAAGCTATCCAGCCGCTCCGCCATCTTTACCGACGGCCTATCGCCCAAGCGCCCGCCCGGGCGGGAAACATCGCCAATATGGATGATTCCGCGCAAAAACGTCCCCGTCGTCAGAACCACCGCACCAGCACTAATCTCGGCGCCATCCGCAAGGATCACGCCGACAACGCGGTCGCCTTCCATCCAAAGATCGGTGGCCTCGCCCTCAATGACAGACAGGTTCTCTGTCTTTTCAGTCAGAGCAAGCATCTCACGACGATAGATCGCGCGGTCCGCCTGTGCCCTCGGCCCCTGAACGGCCGGCCCCTTTTTGCGATTTAGAAGGCGAAACTGGATGCCGGCAAGGTCCGCAACCCGCCCCATGACCCCGTCAAGGGCGTCAATTTCGCGAACGAGATGACCCTTGCCAAGCCCGCCAATCGCGGGATTGCATGACATGACGCCAATACCCTCGCGCTTGAGCGTGACAAGACAAGTCCGCGCTCCCGTCCGGGCGGACGCATGGGCCGCCTCGGTGCCGGCATGGCCGCCCCCAACAACGATGACATCGAAATCGCGATGTTTCACGTGAAACACTCCTTACTTCCCGATACAGAAACTCGAGAAGATTTCATCCAGCAGGTCTTCCACATCTACCCGCCCCACCAGCATGTCAACGGCCCTGATGGCGCTGCGAAGCTCTTCGGCCACAAGGTCAGGCATCTCGGCACCGCCCCGAATCTGCGCCTCGCTCGCCTCAAGATAGCCGAGACTGCGTAAAAGCGCATCCCGGTGCCTTTCTCGCATGGCAACCCCGACCGACTGCGTCCGCTCCAACAGGCGATCCTGGACAAGCGCGACAAGGCGATCAATCCCTTCGCCTGTCTTGCTGGAGATCCCGATCCCATCTCGCGGAAAGGCGTCGATCTTGGCTGCAACAACAATATCGCCAGAAGCCAGATCTAGGTCAGGCTTCTCATCCGGCAACAACATATAGATCCGTAGGTCAGCAGCCGCGGCCCGCAGCCGAGCCCGCTCGATCCCTATACCTTCGACGAGATCTTCGGTTTCTCGCAGGCCGGCGGTATCCAAAAGCGTCACAGGAAGGCCGCCCAGATCCATCCGGACCTCGATCACATCCCGCGTCGTCCCCGCATACTCAGAGGTAATTGCCGCCTCCCGTCCGGCAAGCCGGTTCAGCAGCGTCGACTTGCCAACGTTCGGCGCCCCGACAATCGCGACCTCAAAGCCATCCCGGATGCGCTCGGCAATCTTCACGCCATCCGCCTCGCGCCGCATATCCGCGCCAACCCGGGCCAATATCTCGCTGACCTCGGGATAGACATCGACAGGCACGTCTTCGTCCGCGAAATCAATCGTTGCCTCAACCAGCGCCGCCGCCCGGATCAGGCCGGTCCTCCAGCGCTCGGCCTTGTCGCCCAAAGCCCCTGAAAGCACACGCATCGCCTGGCGCCGCTGTGCCTCGGTCTCGGCATCAATAAGATCAGCCAGCCCTTCAACCTGCGCAAGGTCCAGCCGGCCGTTCTCCATGGCCCTGCGTGTGAATTCCCCGGCCTCCGCATGACGCAGCCCGGGCTGCGCCGAAAGCTCCGCCAAAACGCTTTTCTGAACCGCCGGGCTACCGTGAAGGTGGAGTTCAACCACGTCTTCGCCTGTGAAGCTGTGCCCCCGGCCAAACCCGAGCACCAGCGCCTCGTCGAGAACGGCCCCATCGCTGCTCCGAAGCCTGCGTAACACGCGGCTATCAGACGGCACGGCGCCACAAAGCGCGCCCGCCGCAGCAAAGGCTTCCGGCCCGGAAATCCGGATGATCGCAACGCCGGCTTTGCCCGCCGCCGTTGCCAGGGCGAATATCGTATCCATCTTCATAAGCCGTTGAAAAGGCTGGTTCTAAGAGTTCATCGAGTCGAAGAAATCGGAATTCGTCTTCGTCTGCTTCAGCTTGGAAATCAGGAATTCGATGGCATCGGTCGTGCCCATCGGGTTAAGGATCCGGCGCAGGACAAACGTCTTCTGTAGATCGATCTTATCCACCAGAAGATCCTCTTTCCGGGTGCCCGATTTGAGGATGTCCATCGCCGGGAACACGCGCTTGTCAGCCACCTTGCGATCCAGCACGATCTCCGAGTTGCCGGTGCCCTTGAATTCCTCAAAGATCACCTCGTCCATCCGGCTGCCGGTATCAATCAGCGCCGTGGCGATGATGGTGAGCGAGCCGCCCTCCTCGATATTCCGCGCCGCGCCAAAGAACCGCTTGGGCCTCTGCAAGGCGTTGGCATCCACACCACCCGTCAACACCTTGCCCGATGACGGCACGGTCGTGTTGTAGGCGCGGCCAAGGCGGGTGATCGAGTCGAGCAAGATCACCACATCGCGCTTGTGCTCAACCAGACGTTTCGCCTTTTCGATCACCATCTCCGCCACAGCAACGTGCCGCGAGGCCGGTTCGTCAAAGGTCGAGGACACAACCTCGCCCTTCACGCTCCGCTGCATATCGGTCACCTCTTCGGGGCGCTCGTCGATCAAAAGAACGATCAGATAGCATTCCGGGTGGTTGCGCTCGATCGAATGGGCGATGTTCTGCAACAAGACGGTCTTACCCGTCCGCGGCGGCGCAACGATGAGCGAACGCTGCCCTTTCCCGATCGGCGCGACAAGATCGATGATCCGGGCCGAGCGATCCTTGATGGTCGGGTCGTCCTCGATCTCCATCTTCAGGCGTTCGTCGGGATAAAGCGGCGTCAGGTTGTCGAAGGCCACTTTATGGCGCGCCCGCTCCGGATCTTCAAAGTTGATCGATTCAACCGCCACTAGCGCGAAATAGCGCTCGCTATCGTTGGGTTCCTTGATGACGCCCTCAACAGTGTCGCCGGTCCGCAACGAATACTGACGGATCATATCGGGGCTGACATAAATATCGTCCGGGCCCGGCAAATAGTTGGCTTCAGGCGAACGCAGGAAGCCGAAGCCATCCTGAAGCACCTCAAGCACACCATCGCCGCCGATCACCCAATCCTCGTCCGCCCGCTCGCGCAGGATGGCGAACATCATGTCGCCTTTCCGCATCGTCGAGGCATTCTCGATCTCAAGCTCTTCGGCCATCGCCAAAAGGTCTTTCGGGCTCTTGGCTTTCAGGTCGGCAAGGTTCAGGCGATGCGGGTTCGGCATATGTTAAAGCTCTCTCGGCCCTCTGGTCGGGCCGTGTGTCGTCATGTGATCGGAATAGTCCCTGCCGGACGGCGGGCACTCATCCCTTAGGGCGCAAAGCCGCCTGAGTCAATTCCAGCTCTAGAACTTGAGGATCACCGCGAAAACGATGAGCAGCATCAGAACCGTCGGAACCTCGTTGACCATCCGATAGGTCCGCCCCGTGCGCGTGTTCTTGCCATCCGCAAACTCGCGCCGCCGCAGCGCCAGCCAGTAATGCGCATAGGTCATCCCGATCACCGATCCCGCCTTGACCCACGGCCAGACAGACGACCAATCAATCACACCGGGCGTCAGAACCAGAAGCAACCCAAAGATCCACGAGGCAATCATTGCCGGCCGCATGATCAGATAGAGCAGCTTGTGCTCCATGATCTGAAAGGTCTGATCGAGTTCAGACCCAACCGCAGCTTTCTCAGCATGATAAACAAACAGCCTGGGAAGATAGAACATCCCAGCCATCCATGAAATCACCGACACAATGTGCAGGGCCTTGGTCCAAGGATAGATCGCGCTGAGCAGGTCCGACATGGTGCCTCCGTTCATTCTTCAAATCTTAAAAGATATAAAGAAAAGATTGATGATGATGTATTGCGGTGGATAAGCGGGGTTTCAAGGCCTATCCACAGAAGCATCCCGACAGGCTTGGTGGTCCAGCAAATCCAAAAACCGAAAAATTAACCTATCCTAATAAGATATTAGCCCGGCCCGAACGCGAGACAGCTCATCAGAAACCGACCCGCGCCAATATATCCACAGTGCCAAGTTTTCCTTATCCACTGTGGATCAGAGCTTGGCAAAACCCCTCGTCTTGGCCAGATATCCCACTTGACAGAAGGGCGCTGCGGAAAAGCGGATATAGCCCCAGAGTCGCCCAAAGAGCTACACGCGGGTTATCCACATGACTGTCCAGATCATCCTTGCCTCCGGCTCCGAGATCCGCGCCGCGCTCTTGCGTAATGCTGGCGTGCCGATCGAGGTCCAGAAACCCCGCGTCGATGAAGAGATGATCCGCGATGCCCTTCTGGCCGAAAGCGCCACCCCGCGCGACGTGGCTGACGCGCTCGCCGAAAGCAAGGCCCGCAAGATCGCCGAGAAAAACCCCGAAGCTTGGGTGATCGGCTGTGATCAGGTTCTGTCTTTCAAGGGCAAACTCCTGTCCAAACCTGAAATCCCCACCGAAGCGCGCGCCCAGCTCGCCTCCATGCGCGGCCAGACCCACAAGCTCCTCTCCGCAGTTGTCCTCTATGCCGAGGGCAAGCCCGTTTGGCGTCATGTCGGCGAGGTGCGGATGACGATGCACGGCATCTCCGACGCCTACCTCGACGATTATGTCACCCGGAACTGGGACAGCATCCGCCACGCGGTCGGCGCTTACAAACTTGAAGAGGAAGGCGCCCGCCTTTTCTCCAAGGTCGAGGGCGATTATTTCACCGTCCTCGGCCTGCCGCTTCTCGAACTCTTGTCTTACCTCTCGCTTCGCGGGAAACTCGCCTCATGAGCCTGCACCGTATCCCCCTTGCCGGCGTTATCGGCAGCCCGATCGCGCACTCCAAATCGCCCCGCCTGCATCGCCACTGGCTGGCGAAATACGGCATCGCGGGCGACTACGTTCCGCTTCACGTCGAAAAGGATGATCTGCGCGAAGTCCTCCGCGCCCTGCCCAAGATGGGGTTCGTTGGCGCCAACGTGACGATCCCCCACAAGGTCGCCGTGCTGGACATTGCCGATCAAGTGTCTGACCGCGCCACCCTGATCGGCGCGGCAAATACGTTGATCTTTCATGAAGATGGCAAGATTATTGCAGACAATACAGATGGTTACGGGTTTCTCGCCAACCTCAAGCAAGGCGCGCCCAACTGGAGGCCCGATCTCGGCCCAGCTGCTGTGCTTGGCGCCGGGGGCGCTGCGCGGGCGGTGATCGTCACGCTCTTGGATGCGGGCGTTCCTGAGATCCTGCTCGCAAACCGCACCCGCACCAAAGCCGACATCCTCCGCTCCGAGTTCGGCTCGCGCGTGCGGGTCTTCGAATGGGTGCAGGCCGGCAACATGATCGAAGCTGCAACGACCGTGGTCAACACCACCTCGCTCGGCATGGTTGGCTCGCCCGAACTGCGGGTGCCGCTCGACGGGCTTCAGCCGCGAACGGTGGTGACCGATCTCGTCTACAACCCCCTTCGAACCCACCTTCTCGACGAGGCCGAGAAGGCCGGCTGCACCGTGGTCGATGGCCTCGGGATGCTCCTGCACCAAGGCGTCCCCGGTTTCGAGCGCTGGTTCGGCGTCCGCCCCGAGGTCGATCAAGCCACGCGCGACGCGGTTCTGGCATGAGCTGGCTTCTCGGCCTGACCGGCTCGATCGGCATGGGCAAATCCACCACGGCGCAGATGTTTCGGGATGAGGGCATCCCCGTCTGGGATGCCGATGCTGCCGTTCATCGCCTCTACGAGCGCGGCGGCGCGGCTGTCGGGCCTGTGGGTATCGCCTTTCCCGAGGCGGTCGTGGACGGGGCCGTCTCCCGTGACGCGCTCAAGACGATCATCGCCGCCGATCCCGCGGCACTGGGCCGCCTCGAAAAGATCGTCCACCCCCTCGTTGCGCAGGATCGCGCCGCCTTCATCGCCGCCAACCCCGCGCCGATCGTCGTCGTCGACATTCCGCTTCTCTACGAAACCGGCGCCGAGACATGGCTCGACTCGGTCCTCGTCGTCACGGCAAGCCCCGAGGCCCAGCGCGCCCGCGTTCTGGCCCGGCCGGGGATGACAGAGGCACAGTTTCAGGCGATCCTGTCGCGGCAGATACCTGATGCGGAAAAGCGCCGCCGTGCGGATCACCTGATCGAGACAACAACACTCGAAGAGGCCCGCGCCAAGGTCCGCGCCCTGATTGCTGAGCTGAAAGACAAAGCCGATGCGTGAGATCGTCCTCGACACCGAAACCACCGGATTCGAGCCCGCCGAGGGCGACCGGATCGTGGAAATCGGGGCGGTCGAGCTGATCGGCCACATCCCTACCGGCCGGACGTATCACCAATACATCAACCCTAAGCGGTCGATGCCGAAAGAGGCCTTCGAGGTCCACGGGCTGGGCGACGAGTTTCTGGCCGACAAACCGGTATTTTCCGATATCGCCAGCGCCTTTCTTGATTTCATAGGCGACGCGCAGCTGGTCATCCACAACGCCAGCTTCGACATGAAATTCCTCAACGCCGAGCTGTCGTGGGTCAACCTGCCCCTGATCGCGATGGAGCGCGCCGTCGATACGCTCGCCATCGCCCGCCGTCGCTTTCCGGGCTCGCCCGCCTCGCTTGATGCCCTCTGCCGCCGCTTCGGCATCGACAATTCCGCGCGAACGCTGCACGGCGCGCTTCTCGACAGCGAAATCCTTGCCGATGTCTATCTTGAGCTGATCGGCGGCCGTCAGCCCGACTTTGCCCTATCGGCAAGCCAAGCCCAAACCGGCCCAAGCGCCACCGCAGACGACTGGCGGCCCCGCCCCCGCCCCACGGCGCTTGCCTCGCGGCTCACGAATGAAGAAGCCGCCGCCCATTCAGCCTTTGTCGAGGCGATGGGCGACGGCGCACTTTGGAAGAAACTGACTTAGTTGACCGTCGCCTTCTGGGCTTCGACGCGACGGGCAAGCTCGTTGCGATAAAGCGCGAGGAAGTCGATCGTATCAAGGTTGACCGGCGGGAAGCCGCCATCCGAGGTGATGTCGCTTACGATGCGGCGCAGGAACGGGAAGGTCATGCGCGGGCATTCGATCATCAGGTAGGGATGCATCTGCTCTTCCGGCAGGCCCTCGATGTGGAACACGCCGACATAATCGACCTCGAGAACAAAGAGAGTGTCGCCAGTCGATTTCGATTTGTTGGTGACGTTGAGCTTGGTCACAACCTCATATTGGTGGTCGGCGGCGCGCTTGCGCGCATCAAGGCTGACCTTGATGGTCATTTCCGGCTGAAGATCGCCTTGAGCGCCCTTTTGCGAGAGGATGTTCTCAAATGAAATATCGCGAATGAACTGGGCAAGCGCCTTGCTTACCAGCTTCGGTGCCTCTGCGGGCTTGGCGTCTGTTTCGTTGGTTTCGGCCATTTTGGCGGCTCCCTAAGATAAAATCCCGATGTTCCTATCAGCCCCGACGCCGAGCCTCAATGCCTACTGGTTCTTGGTCCAGCCAGACGGCCCCCGCGAGGGATCTCTCGGTTCGTCCCGCAGCTCTTCAAACTCGCCGTCGATGGTTGTCCCGGAATAGGTCTGGCCGGGATAGGGGCGTTGCTGCGCCCCGCCCATCTGAAAGCTCGCGACAGTGACCCGCGAGCGCAGCCAGCGATAAACCGCATGACGCACGCCCGGAACCAGAAGCGCGAGGCCGCAGGCATCCGTGAAAAAGCCCGGGGTCAAGAGCAGGGCCCCCGCAAAAAGGATCATTGCGCCGTTGGCAAGGGGTTCGGTCGGATCGCTCAGCTCGGAAAAGCTCCGCCGCAGGCGGCCAAGCTCTCGCGCACCTTGCGAGCGCACGAGGTAAGAGCCTGCCATCGCTGTCAATAAAACGATCGCCAAGGTGGGCCAAAGGCCGATCAAGCCCCCAACCCGGATGAAAAGCGCGATTTCGATCATCGGAACCGCGACGAATGCGAGCAAAAGCCACATGGTTGTGACATTTCCTTTCCTTGCCGAAGGTAGACTTGGCTCCACCCCTCACCTACATAAGTGCCAACCCGAGGGGATTCAAAGCCCCCGCTCCTTTATGAGGTCTTGATGAACTCTCCTATCATTCAGCTGATCATTCTGGCTGGCATCGCAGTCTTCCTCATCCTGCGCCTGCGCAACGTGCTTGGCACGCGCGAAGGATTCGAGAAGCCGCCCGCGCCCCTTCCGGCCAACGAGTCGGCCAAGCGACGCGGCCTTGAGGTCATCGAAGGCGGCCCCGACCGTGACATTATCGATCACGTTCCGGAAGACAGCGATAGCGCCAAGGCGCTTGCCAGGATGAAGTCGGTCGATCACAGTTTCAACGTGGGCGAGTTCCTCAAGGGTGCCCGTTCCGCCTATGAGATGATCCTCATGGCTTTCGAGCGGGGCGAGCTTGCCTCGGTCAAGCCGTTTCTCTCGCAAGAGGTTTACCTTGCGTTTCTCGAAGTGATCGAGGGCCGCAAAGAAAAGGGCCTCAGCATCGACGCCAATTTCGTTGGCCTGGCCGAGATCGCGGTTCACGAGGTCGAGTTTGATGAAGCCAGCCGCGAAGCGGACGTGGCGATCCGGTTCTTGGGCGAATTGACTTCGGTCGTTCGCGATGCGGGCGGCGAGATCGTCGAAGGCAGCCTGAGCGAGATCAAACGCCAGAAAGATATCTGGACCTTCTCGCGCGTGATGGGCAGCGACGATCCCAACTGGCAGCTTGTCGCCACCGGCGAATAATCCCAAATGCGGCGGAGGAGACAGCTTTCTTCCGAAGAGCGGGCCCTTTGGGATCTGGTCGCGCAGCGCACCGTTCCCATTCACAACCGGCCGGTGCGGCACGAACCCGCGCCCGCCCCCAAGCCTTCGGTCCGCGATGCGATCCTGCCCGAGCCGGCGGCGATCCCCGCTTTCCGCGTGGGCCAGAAAGCCAGCCCTCACCGCCCGAACGATATCGCGGCACCGGTTGCGGTCGAGCTGAGCCAAGCGGCCCTTCAGATGGACAAGCGCGCGCACGGCAAGCTGACCAAAGGCCGGATCGAACCTGAGGGCCGGATCGACCTTCACGGGCTCACGCTTTCCGAAGCGCACCCCGAGCTGATCTCCTTCATCCTTTCGGCCCACGCCAGCGGCAAGCGGCTTGTTCTTGTGATCACCGGCAAAGGCAAAGACCGCGACGAAGGCGGCCCGATCCCGACCCGACTTGGCGTCTTGCGGCATCAGGTTCCGCAATGGCTTCGCCTGCCGCCCCTGATGCAGGCGGTCCTGCAAGTCGTCCCCGCGCATATCCGCCACGGCGGGCACGGGGCCTATTACGTCTATCTAAGGCGCAGCCGATAGGCGGTTTGCGGCGCCGCGGAGCGGCAAAATCATTGCGCCCGAAGCCAGCAGAAAGATTGCAGCATAGGCCCAAAGCTGGCTAGGCAACGGGAAGCCAAGATCAATGAGCCAACCGGTCAAGCCGGGCCCAATGGCCGATCCCAAAACCATCAAAGATACCACGGTTGATTTGATCGCACCGATATGGCGTGTGCCAAAGAACTGGGCCCAGCAGGCGGCAGGTATGGTCGATTGCCCGCCGCCCGATATTCCCATCAAGATGATACCAAACGCAGACCACCAAACGTGATCGGCCTGCGCGTGGGCCATAAACCCGAGCGCAAAGGGCAAAAGATAGACCGGCAAAAGGCGGATTACACCCCAGCGATCAATCGCCCAACCGAAGGCTTGGGTCGATATTACCAGCGCGAGCGTCCCGAACGGAAAGACAGCCACCAGCGCCAGATGGTCCCAGCCCTTCACCTCGGCGAAATGAACCTGATGAAACCAGAAGGCCGTGCTGAAGGCCGGCATCAGCATCATCGCCAGAGACAAAGACCAAAACAGCGGAGACTTGAGCGCTTCAATCCGCGTCCAATGCCGGCTGTCCATCCCTGTCGACGTGTGATCCTCGGCCACGGCGAGCGGCGTTCGCTCGAGCCGCAAAAGCCCCAAAAGGACAGGCAACATAAGCAGGCAGAAAACGCCCGCCCCAAGCCACAGGAAATGCCAGTCAATGTGTCGCTTGAGCCAGACAAAGGTGAGCGGCAGGGTCGCCTCACCGAAAGAAAACCCCAGCGCCGCGATCGCAAGGGCGCGGCCCCGTGTCGACACAAACCACCGCGCCATCGCAACGATCGAAACCGTGCTGGTCATCCCTTGCCCAAAGAAACGCAGCGCAAGGATGACGAAGGGCAGCGCAACGGCCCAAGGGTTGAGCGCCATGGCAAAACAAGCCAACCCCAAAAGCCCAACGACGAGCGTTCCCAAGAAACGGACGCGAAATCTATCGGTCAATCCCCCGGCCAAAAGCATCAGAACGGCAGAAGCGCCCGTGCCAAGCGTATATATCCCGCCCCACTCCCCATTGCTCAGGCCAAAGGCGGCGCGGATTTCTCCTCCGAATATCGAGATGAAGAAGGTTTGCCCAAAAGAGGACAGGAACGACAAAAGTATGCCCGCCATAAGGAAGGGCGCATTTTCGCGCAAGAAACGAAGAAACGGCATGAGGGGCGTTCCGTTGGGGTCGGCCCTTTATGGCGCAGGATGTGCGCCAGACCAGCCCTAAAGAACGTAGCGGCCCAGATCTGGCGACCGGCTCAACTCGCCCAAGTGCTTCTCAACGAAAGCGGCATCGACCGTCACGGCCTCGCCCGCCCGATCCGGCGCGGTAAAGCTCAGATCCTCGAAAACCCGCTCCATCACGGTATAAAGCCGCCGCGCGCCGATGTTTTCGACCGAACGGTTCACCTCGGCGGCAATCTTGGCCAGCGCGGCGATGCCGTCGTCGGTAAAGCTCACCTCGACGCTCTCCGTCCCCATCAGCGCCGAATACTGCCGCGTCAGCGCATTGTCGGTCTCGGTCAGGATGCGGACGAAATCCTCTTCGGTCAGCGCGCGCAGCTCGACCCGGATCGGCAGACGCCCCTGAAGCTCGGGCAAAAGGTCAGACGGTTTGGCGATGTGAAACGCGCCCGAGGCGATGAAAAGGATATGATCGGTTTTCACCGGCCCGTGTTTGGTCGAAACGGTCGTTCCTTCGATCAACGGCAGCAAATCGCGCTGGACGCCCTCGCGGCTCACATCCGCGCCGCGCGTCTCGGCGCGGGCGCAGACCTTGTCGATCTCGTCCAGGAAAACGATCCCGTTCTGTTCGACCGCCTCAAGCGCCGTGCGTTTCACGATCTCATCATCCAGAAGCTTGTCGGCCTCTTCGCCGATCAGAACGTCATAGCTTTCCGCCACGCTGAGCTTCTTGCGGGTCGTGCGCTGGAAGGCTTTGCCGAAGATGTCGCCAAGGTTCATCATCCCCGGCATCCCGCCCGGCTGGCCCGGAATTTCAAACCCGCCCATAGGGTTTGAGGTGTCGGCCACCTCAAGCTCGATCACCGTGTTATCAAGCTCGCCGGAGCGCAGCTTTTTGCGAAACGCCTCGCGCGTGCCCTCGCGGGCGTCAGCGCCCGCGATAGCGGAAATCACCCGATCTTCGGCCAGCTTCTGCGCCGCGGCCCTCACCTCGTCGCGCATATGCTCGCGCGTTTGCAGGATCGCGGTATCGACAAGATCGCGCACGATCTGCTCCACATCGCGGCCGACATAGCCAACTTCGGTAAACTTCGTCGCCTCGACCTTGATGAACGGCGCCCGCGCCAGCTTGGCCAATCGGCGGCTGATCTCGGTTTTGCCGACACCGGTCGGCCCGATCATCAGGATATTCTTGGGATACACCTCGTCACGCAGATCATCGCCCAGCTGCTTGCGCCGCCAGCGATTGCGCAGGGCCACGGCCACGGCGCGCTTGGCGTCTTTCTGGCCGATGATGAAACGGTCAAGTTCGGAAACGATCTCGCGGGGGGTCAGGTCGGTCATGGGTGCCTCATGTCGCTCAGTCACAGGTAGGGAGGGTTGACAGCAATCTCAAGAATTTGTCGCCAAGGACAATCGGCGTGATAGTTGTTTCGCATCTGGTCCATCTCGGGCCAGAGCCTTTTGGAGGTGGCGATATGAAACACGTTCTTGCTTCATTCCTTCTTGCACTGACCATGGCAACATCGGGCGCCGCCGAAGGTGCTTGTAGCTACGGAAACATGCATTCCTTCGGCTCAGATGTGGAGAGAGAGTTCACCATCGAAAACCGCGCTTCCAACCGCACGATGTTGCTCTACTGGATCGACTTTGATGGCAAACCGGTGCTCTACGGGGAAATCGGCCCGCGCCAAAAGATCACCCAAGGGACATATTTTGGTCATCTCTGGACGATCGAGAGCGCCGGCAACCGTTGCGAAGCGATCTTCCTTGTAGCCAGCAATCTGGAGCTGCGGATCCGCTAGCCGCCAATCGCTTCAACGGTCAGGTTGCCGTTGGTGTAAACGCATATATCGGCGGCGATCGACATAGCCTTGCGGGCGATGCCTTCGGCGTCAAGGTCGCTGTCCATCAGCGCGCGCCCCGCGGCGAGGGCATAGTTGCCGCCCGATCCGATGGCGGTCACGTCATGTTCGGGCTCGAGCACATCGCCCGCGCCGGTGATGACGAACAGATCCTTGCCGTCCGAAACGATCAGCATCGCCTCGAGCTTTTGCAGGTATTTGTCGGTGCGCCAGTCCTTCGCCAATTCAACCGAAGCGCGGGCCAACTGCCCCGGCGTGGCCTCGAGCTTTTTCTCCAGCCGCTCCAGCAGGGTGAAGGCATCCGCTGTCGATCCGGCGAAACCGGCGATCACATCCTGCCCGCCCGGCGAAAGCCGCCGCACCTTGCGCGCCGTGCCCTTGATGACCGTCTGGCCAAGGCTCACCTGCCCGTCGCCCGCGATCACCACCTTGCCGCCCTTGCGCACGCCTATGATCGTCGTGCCGTGCCAGCCGGGAAATTCTTCTTTCGCCATGATCGCCTCCGTTTGTAGACTGATATGGCGGCCCGATCCCGATGCCGCAACCCCTTGCCGCAACCCCGGACGGAGCGCCACTTGCCCAGCCAGAAGATGACGATCTACGCCGGGCCGGGCACTTTGCGGCAGATCGAAGACGGTTCCCACAACTTCTATTGCAGAACAGTCGGGGCCGTCGAGGGCGCCGGGTGGAGTGTTGATCTTCGCGAGGACGACCTCGGCGCCTATGCGCTTGAGGCCCAGAACGGGGGCTATGCGCTCTACCACATGAGCTCTCCTCCGCACGAAAAGGCGCTCGTCTGTCGGCGAACCTACGTTGGCGCATTCTGGCGCATCGAGAAAAGGTCACAGCGCTGGGCATGGCCGATTGCACATCAGCCGTTCGACCCGGAAACCGTTCCGCAAGGGCCCGCCAACTGGTTCTTCAACTTCTGGAAAAAGCGCCTCTTTGCCGATGCCCCGCAATTAGGTGACGACGGGTTCATCCTTATCCCGCTTCAGGGAAGCGTCTTCGACCAGCGCGATTTTCAGGCCGCATCGCCGCTCGAGATGATCGAGGCGACCCTCGCCCAAAGCCCCCTGCCGATCCTGGTGACCATGCACCCCAAGGCACCCCTCTCGCCGCAAAGCGAGGCCGCGCTTCTGGCGCTTGCGGAGCGGGAAAAGCGGATCACAATTCACCGCGGCGGCTCAATTGAGGCCCTGCCGCGTTGCAGCTTTGTCGTCACCCAATATTCCTCAGTGGCGCTGCTTGGCTATTTCTTCGAAAAACCCGCAGTCCTGTTTGCCGAAATTGATTTTCAGCACATCGCCGGGTCTGTGCCGCGCGATGGCCTGGAGGGGGCATTCGCCAGCGTCCGCCAGAAGCGGGACTATGCCCGCTATCTCTTCTGGTTTCTCGAGCTGAATTCCCTCAACGCCGGAAACGAGGCATTTGAGGAAGGCCTGCTGGCCAAGTTCCGCGAACACGGCTGGCCCATATGAAAAGGGCGCCACGAGGGCGCCCTTCGTATTGGGTCTGGCGAGGCGTCAGAGCGCGCCTTCGATCCAGCTTTGCAGCGCGGCCTTGGGGGCGGCGCCGGCCTTGTTGGCAACAACCTGACCGCCTTTGAAAACAAACAGCGCCGGAATACCGCGAACGCCAAGCTGCGAGGGCGACATCGGGTTTTCGTCGACGTTGACCTTCACGATCT
>CAKZOU010000059.1 GCA_937138255.1 uncultured Paracoccaceae bacterium | reverse complement strand
CTCAAGCGTATTGTGCGCGCGCGTCGACTCCATAAACATCCGCATCGGGTCGCTATACCAGAACCCCTCTTTCCATAATTTGCTTCCCGCCTCGGTCTTGCCGATGTAGCCGTATCGCCCTGCGTCAATTAGGATCGGCTGGCCGCGATCATGCCAAACAAAACTCAGGTCATCGCAATGCTTGTGAGTTCGAGAGTGGAACGCCGCTGTTTGAGCGAGATAGCTGTCCCGAAGGGTGTCAGTGGGGGCCCCTGCATCTGGAAGTCGAACTATCGCATAGCCGCTCTCAGAAAAAACCTTTAGCCCTTTCGGCCAGCCACTGCCTGCCGCGCCATTGCTTGCGACAGCTTGCATCAACGGCGTGCTCCACTTCTGGGAAGCGAGATCGCCAGAATATATCATGCTTCTACTATCGCTATCGCCAAAATTGGTGATCGTTCCTTCAGGCGTGACAAACCAAGCTAGTGCGCTTTCGATCTCCGAAACCAGACCCTGCTGATCCTGATCTTCAACCAAGCTAGAGCGCACGAGACCCAGCAGAGTTTCTGCTACCATACGGTGGTAATCAGGCGAATGCTCACGGTGAACGCCGTCCGGCCCAAATTGCTGGTGCAGCATCCGCTTGAGCCGTTTCGTTCCCTCAGCGTAAAGCGCAGCCATGGGGCCACTCACATCTGCGAAGCGTCGACCTAGCGCCAACTGGCCCGCAACTTGATAGTATCCGTGATTGCTGTGGAAGGCGATTTTCGCGTCATCCATCAATTCAGCACAATGATCCATAAGCGACGACCAAAGCACGGAGCGCGCCGGCTCATCGAGTATTTGCGCCTGGTCAGAGGCTTGGAAAAGATAGCCAAGCCTATATGCTCGGAGCCCGACCGCCATATCATACCATGCCATGGGAGAGCATTCTTCGGACCCGCGCGGGTGCTTTTCAGCCCAGTCCAGCCCGATACGCAGTGCCGGTCCAAGGTATTTTCCATCATGGGTCAGGCTGTAGGCTGACAAGAGCGCTTCAATCATATCCAACGAGTGGATATAAAAATTCCAACTGCGCAGCTCTTGGCCAGGAAATTCCCACGGAATTGGGGACCAAATGTCAATTCTCGGCGCCCCTCTTCGAGTCCAGCCATGTTGTAATATCTCGTCCGCCGTGCGAATGCCGCCTTGACCCACACCATTCGTGATCAGTTCGTAGTCATAGAAACTGGACGACTGGGCTCCTTTGTTTCGCATAGAACATATTACTCCCAAAAATCATGAGCGGCCGCCGCAATATTCTGGTTACGCGCCAGAGACACAATGGCTATCAGGCCACAGAGCCGGCGCCACCGCATCAGTTGAGACCGTCTCGAGTGTGCTGATAGAGCAGTTTCGCGGCCCAGTTCAAGGTTCTGACAGGAATGGAGGCTGCGTGCCGAAATGATTGAGGACCGAGGTTTGGAAGGCGGCGATTTCTAAAGACCTTGCATCTGCGGAAACGAAGCCTCGCTCACACTCGCCTTCGGAGGGGGAAGTGAGATTTCTCGGCGAGGCCCTTGTCTCGGCATCCTGTCTCTCTGCAACTTGGAGCACCCAGCTTTAACTCCAGCCGTCGCCTTGCCCCGCCTCAAAAGAAGACCCTTTGCACGGCCTCTTTCTATGTTCCTGGCCCCTCTGATCTCAGCCTTTCGACGCCGAGAACAAGCCGATCGTATCGACATGGAACTGTCCGGGAGTGCTCAGCTCCCGGAAAGGTTTGTGCGCCACCAAATAGATATGCACATCAGCGCTGTTCTGTGCCTCAGGCAGGGTTACCAAAGACACACCGTCGAGAGTTTTGGGCAGGATCTCGATGTTGGGCTCAACCGCTAGCACCGGTCCGGAATGCCGAGCGGCCAGCTGGCGGGTAATTTCCAAAGCCGGGCTTTCGCGCAGATCATCGATATCCTGCTTGAAGGCAAGGCCATAGCAGGCTACGCGCACGGTTTCGCGTGTCTTTCCAGGGTTTTGCGCCAAGCAGGCGGCAATAGTATTTTCGACTTTACTCAGCACCCAGCTCGGCTTTCCGTCATTGACGTTTCGGGCAGTTTTAATCATCAGCGCCTCGTCGGGGGCGGAGGCCACAATGAACCACGGATCAACGGCGATGCAATGCCCGCCTACGCCAGGACCGGGGGTTAGGATCGACACGCGGGGGTGGTGATTGGCGAGGCGGATCACCTCCCAAACATCCAATCCCAGTCGGTCGCAGATAAGCGACAGCTCGTTGGCAAAGGCTATATTAACATCGCGAAAGCTGTTCTCGGTGATCTTCGACATCTCGGCGCTGCGGGCATCAGTGGAAATACAAGTTCCCTGGACGAAGATCTTGTAGAGTGCAGTAGCCCGTTCGCTGCAGCGTGGGCTCATGCCACCGATAATGCGGTCGTTCTGTACCAATTCCTGCATAACCCTGCCGGGCAAGACCCGCTCTGGGCAATGTGCGATGCGGATGTCGCTGGCCTCGCCATGGGTCTGCGGAAAGGTCAGGTCCGGACGGGCCTCAGCCAACCAGGCCGCCATCTGTTCGGTTGCACCCACAGGCGAGGTGGATTCCAGAACAACCAGATTCCCGACTTCAAGCACAGGTGCGATGGCCCAGGCGGCCGCTTCAATATACCGGAGGTCGGGTTCATGATTGTCGCCTTTAAAGGGGGTAGGCACAGCAATCAGAAAGGCTTCGGCCGGCTCGGGCTTGGTCGATGCGCGCAGGTAGCCCTCGGAGACGGTGGCCCGCACCACGATGTCAAGATCGGGCTCGACGATGTGAATCTCGCCGCGATTGATCGTGTCCACCGCCGTTTGGTTCACGTCGACCCCCAACACCGAGACTTTGCGTGAGGCAAAGACCGCCGCCGTAGGTAGGCCAATATATCCAAGGCCGACGACCGAAATCTTCTGAAAAGCTGTTTTGTCCATCATCGTATCCAAACTCATCTTCCGGCGGACCGGTACTGCGATTTTGCGCGTGCCAGACTAGCGCTGCTGATGCCAGAGGCGGATCGCCTCGA
The DNA here is from genome assembly GCA_937138255.1 of uncultured Paracoccaceae bacterium. GTDB lineage: Bacteria > Pseudomonadota > Alphaproteobacteria > Rhodobacterales > Rhodobacteraceae > RFZI01. The sequence continues at coordinate 5,366 of CAKZOU010000059.1, read as the reverse complement.
TGATGCGCCCTGTGGCCCTGCCGTCGCCATAGGGGTTGTGGGCAATACTCATCGCGTCATAGGCCCGCGCGTCATCAAGGAGCCGCGAGACCTCTGCGACTATCAGGTCACTGTCGGTACCCACCAGGCGCACAGTGCCCGCAACCACCGCTTCGGGGCGTTCGGTCGTGTCTCGCATGACCAGCACTGGCTTGCCGAGGCTAAGGGCCTCTTCCTGAACGCCGCCGCTGTCAGTCAAAATGATATCGGCGCGGGTCATCAGATAGACAAACGGCAAGTAGTCCTGCGGCGCAATCAGTTCAATATTGCTGTGCTTTGACAAGAGCCGCTCGACCGGCTCGCGTACATTGGGGTTCATGTGCACGGGATAGACCAGGTGCGTGTCGGGCCGCTCTGCCAGTCGAGCAAGCGCCGCGCAGATACGTTCAAAGCCATCACCAAAGCTTTCGCGGCGGTGACCGGTAATCAGGACAATCTTCTTGTCTTCGGGTAGTGGCAAGGCTTGCTGCATGGACGCAGCAAGTGTTTTGTCCTGCTCCAACCGCGCTGCTACCGTTTGCAGAGCGTCGATCACCGTATTGCCAGTGACAGTGATCTGGGCGTCGGGCACCGCCTCGGCCAGCAAATTGGCACGCGAGGTCGCGGTGGGGGCGAAATGTAGGGCGGCGATGGTGCCCGTGACCTTGCGGTTTATCTCTTCGGGCCAGGGCGAATAGATATTGCCGGTGCGCAGCCCAGCCTCGACATGACCTACGGCGGTCTGAGCATAGTAGGCCGAGAGCGACGCCGACAGGGTGGTTGTCGTGTCGCCATGAACCAGCACCAGATCGGGTCGAAAGTCCTCCAGCACAGGCTTGAGCCCGACCAACACCGCCGAGGTGATATCTTGCAGCCCCTGCCCTGGCTTCATCAGGTTCAGGTCGTAATTCGGCACAATTCCAAAAAGCGTCAACACCTGATCAAGCATCTCGCGGTGCTGGGCAGTAACACAGACCCGGGCTTCAATACCCTCGGCCTGCTGGAGGCCAATCACCACAGGCGCCATCTTGATCGCCTCTGGTCGGGTGCCGAATACACTTAGAACCTTGATCCGTTTGTTCGCCATTACTAATCCAAATCTGTGCGGAACAAGAACCCAGCCGCCTTCTCTGCGATCTTCTCCCAGCCCCGCTCTTCGAGGGCAAACCGCTTGCCCTCAGCGGCGATCCGGCGGCGAGTATTGGGGTCGTTTATAGCCCGGTGCAAAGTATCTTCCAGCGCTGCCAAATTACCCTTTTCAAAGACATAGCCGGTGACCCCATCGGTGACGATTTCGGTCAGCGCAGCCACACTGGACACGACAAGAGCGGTTCCAAATGCCATTGCCTCTAGCGGCTTGATCGGCGAGACAAGCTCGCTCACCTCAAAAGGTTTGCGGGGAATCGGAGCGATATCGACAATGCTGTAGTAGCTCGGGACTTCCTCAAAGGGGACGCGGCCGGTCATGATCAGCTTGTCGGAAATACCTGCGGCAGAAAAGGCGCGGGTGATGTGCTGGGTGATGGCAGCGGGGGCGTTGTTGAGGGCTTTTTCACTGCCGACGATCAGCAGTCGGAAATCAATGCCGCGCCCGTAGAGGCCGACGCAGGCGGTCGTCAGATCCTCTAGACCTTCATAGGGGGTGATCGAACCGATATAGCCGATGACCGGGCAGTTCTCGGGGATATTCAGCCGGGCGCGCACAGCTTGCGGGTCAGTTTGCTTTTCCAGCATGGTAGGGCGAAAGCCGTTTGGCGCCAGAAAAATACGCTCAGGCCCCACGCCACGGCGGATCAGTTCATTGCGCATTCCGGCGGTCAAAGTCAGTACTCGATCAGCCGCGCACGCGGCCATCGTCTCCATCGCCACGCGGGACTTGAAATCCGCCGTATCGCCAAAGGCTGGGTCCCGGGACTTGCCCGAGATTTCCCAGAAGCCGCGCACTTCGTAGACCGACGGCAGACCGAGGCGCCGCGCGGCGATAATCGCAGGCAAGGCACAGACATAGTTCGACGCAGCAATCACCGTCTGGACGCCTTCTGCGACAAAGGTCTTCTCCAATCCGTCGGCGGCCAGCCGGACATAGTCGAAAGGTAATTCTCTGCGGTCAACTGGTTCGAGAATGCGGCGGTAGGGTACGCCTTCGATCACTTCGGCCAGGGGAACATTGCTGGCATTGAGACCTCGCACGACGTTCAGCGGGAAACCGGGCCGAGTGATGACAACCAGATCCTGTCCGCTGCGCAGCATACCGTCAGCAAAACCCTGCGTGCGGGTGGTATAGCCGACCGTGACATAGGGAAGGCTGTTATGCGCGACATAACCGATTCGGCCACCGCGCTTGAAGACCGGCTCAACTTTGCGCTCCGGAAGCAGATCGCCCGCCAGCAGCCGTGCAACTGGTTCGCGATGCAATTTGCGTCGCTCGCCGCTCTTCAGCTCCCCGCATTTGCCGTCCAGCAAGTTGCGGCATAGCACCAGTGCGTGATCGAATTCGCCGCGCGCCTGGTGTAGATGAAACAAAATCAGGCTGGCCCGCGGTTCGGGCACATGATCCAGAATGATTGACGCAACATCCTTTAACTCGCCTCCCGTCTTTTTGCTCAGAACTTCGTTAAGAAAGGCTTCGAGCAGCGGTATAGTTTTCGAAAGATACGGACCGACATCCCTGTTATGGAACCGGCCCCGTTGCGGACCGAGCAAGTAATGTCCGATGACGGTTCTAGCCTCGGGATTGCCCCGTGCGGCTCGATTGTATCCCCGAGCCAAGCGGAGCCCAAATTGCAGGCGCAACCAGTGCAGCGGCTTTAGGAGGCGGCGAACGGGTGTGGCCCTCGCACGTGCCATTTCCAGCTCAAACCGATCTTTCGAGACGGCTATTGTCGCAACCGCAATAGCTTCCAGGAAAGTCCTATGCGGCGCAGGTCTGCTGCGCTGGTCAAGCTGGGCATTTTGCTCTCTTGGAACGGCATCCTGGTCCATCAGGCGTACATCGCGCTCAATCCGGTGACCAATGTGATCCAAATGCTGGCGCTCCTTCTGAATGGAGAAGCGCTCCTCTAACTCCTGAAGCGCGCTCTGTGGTATCGCCTGCGCGCCATCGCTCTTGAGCGTGCCCGCCATTGCCAACCGCCCGCCCACCAGATCGATCTGCGTGACCGTGACCAGCGGACTCATGATGCCGAACAGGGTATGAACGAAATACGTCTCTTCGTGCTCGTCAGGGTCCCGGACTCCGTAGGGGACGGTGACCAAAATGCGCCCAGCCGGCGCCAAGCAGGACACAGCGCGCGCGACAAAGGCGGCCGGGTCACCAAGATGTTCCAACACCTGCCCGATCACAACAGTGTCAAAGCGGCCCTTAAACGCGCTGATATCCGCTGTCAGAAAGTCGATCTGGGCAAAACGCACCGCCTGCTGCACCGTTTCGGGTTCCTCGCCAAGGCGGCGTTTGGCATCCACGACAGCGGCGTCCAAAATATCGACCCCGGTCACATCGGCGCCCCCTCGCCGAGCCAGCAGGATCGCCAGAATGCCCTGTGAACAGCCGATATCCAACACCGCTCCTGGACCGATCTGATGCAAGAACCAGTCGATTCGTTCACGCGTATCTTGAATCAGCTGCTGGCTTCCAACGGTCCCGAAATACGCATCCGCGACGACATCCATGTGGGCACTCCTATTCGGGCCGGCGGGGAGCCTTCACCTTAAATCAATCTTGGCGGCAGGGCACAGCCCGGATACGTCTGGGTCGAAGTGTTGCACGACAAGTCTGGGCATAAAACAGGCCCGCTGAAAACGAGTCCGGCGGTTCTCACATTAATGAGAGTGAGTCAACCAGAGGTAATGGTAGACAAATTCGAAACAGGGCGGTCTCGTGTGCGGACGGCTCCGTTTACGCAAGGGTTGTTTTGAGCGAAGGCTGATCGAAGCAGGTTGTGGTCATGTGTCCGGCCTTTGAACGCGGTGCGTTTGACCGCTGGCCTTGATGAAGTCCGCATGCCGGATCACAATCAGACTATCGAGCTTTGAAGCCCTGACCCCGCCTCGGGGTGTCCCGGCAGCGATACTGTCAGAAGAAGCGTTGGTGCCCGCCGCTCCCGGCCCACCTTAGATGGTTCAAGGCCGAAATCTCTTTAATTGCTCGACTATGGCCAAGTAGGTGATGACGACCAACGCTGAAATTCTCGCCGCAAACCCTATATGATCGATTTGCTCTGACAAGACCGGTGCGCCTATTTGCACGACAAAGATGAGAAGCCGACTCAGAGAGTCAAATGGCCGAAGGCATATTTTTCTTTACTTTTCAGCAGGTAAGACACACACGATTCTTTGTCAACGGCGCGTACATTTTCTAGACGGGCTGACAAAAAATCCGGCCGCCGTAACCCCTTCAACCTTCACGATCTTTCCGCTCGACTTCAGAGCCTTTCCACGCATCACTGTCTCCACGCCCGGGCGGTCCGGGCTCTCTCCGGTAGGGGCACGAAGGCCCGCACAGGAGTGAGAGATGACCCTCAATGGGACCGCAGACCGGGCTGGCCTCGAGGCCTTTTGGCGAGAGCTCTCCGGGCGTGAAATCCCAACTGGGGTGAGCCAAAGCCTGATCCGCCGGTTTCTCGCCACGGAAGTTCAAAACCGACAGCTCGGCGGGCCGCCAAGAGAAGCACGGGCGCAACTCGCGAAGCCTGACCATCACTTCGACCGGAGATCGAACTCCGCCATCGCAAAATACGCTGATGCCTTGCGAAGGATCTCGTTCGCCTGGCGCAGCTCGCGGTTCTCGCGTTCCAGCGCCTTCATGCGCTCGGCCATCTCGCTCGAGACGCCCGGACGTTTGCCGCTATCAACCTCGGCCTTCTTGACCCAATCGTTCAGAGTCTGCGGCGCACAACCGATCTTCGCCGAAATCGACATGACTGCCTGCCACCGCGATCCATGCTGACCCTCATTGTCGAGGACCAACCGCACAGCGCGTTCGCGCACCTCAGGGGAAAACTTGTTCGTTGTCTTGCTCATGATGCTCCATCCGACTCAGGAGTTGGAGCCTCCGGCAAACCCGGCGCGGTTCAGGTGGCCTGCTTGTTCCGTTCCCAGAAAGACCGAAAGGAATGCCTCTGGAGAAGTATCTTCAAGGGTGGCGTGAGGGCCAGCGACTCGATCAAAGGGCCTTGGGACTGTTTGTGATCCCGAAGCTGCAAGTGCGGTAGTTCAAAACGCTCCTTCTGTCGGAAAAAAAGAGGGAACAATTCTGGAAAACGTCAGAATAACTTTAATTATCAGTATCTTGCGAGAGTGTTTGGCTGGGGCGGTAGGATTCGAACCTACGGTGCGCGGTACCAAAAACC
>CAKZOU010000058.1 GCA_937138255.1 uncultured Paracoccaceae bacterium | reverse complement strand
GTCGGCCCCAAGATGGCACTGCGTTGATGGCAGGAGCCTGGTTTGACTCAAGCAACCTAGACTGCCCAGACGATCCGCGCCGATCATTGGCTTCCACTTTCTTCTCAGGATGCTAGCTTCTGCACACGACCAAGTAGCACCAAATCGCACATAAATATTTGATCCTCATGCCTATTCACAAGCTCGCCCATGCAATTTTGTTTACAGTCCTGCTGTCGGGCTTCATCGCCCGACCGGCCAGCGCCTTGGACTCGAGCCCGACAGATGAGGGAGTAACCGCACCACTTGAAGGTGCTCATGGCACCGTCGGTGCAAGATACCCCTCGGAAGCAGTTCCTATCTGGCGGCAAGTATTTTTTGGCGCCTACCCAAGAGATACACGGATGCGCGCAGCCCTGCTCATCGCCGAACACTATGCTGCCTCGGATCATCCATTCCTCGCCAGACTATGGCTGCGCCGCGCGTTCGAACTTGCGCCAGACCCCCAGACCAAGGGCGCAATCGCGATCTTGGGCCGAAAGATCTCCTCAGCGAACCAGCTTTCTTTGTCTGCTCAGCTTTCATTTGCACCGTCCAACAACGTCAATAACGTCGGCAAGACCAACATCATCCTGATCGGCGGCCTTCCTTTTTCATTTGGCGGAAACTCCCGCCCACTGTCCGGGGTTGAAGCAAGCGCGGCATTATCCGCCACCTATCGACTTGACCAATCGCCCACATACTTGACCGAGGCTTTCGCCGACGCGTCTTTCCAGAAAGTGTGGCTCGATGCAGATGCTGCCGAAATTGCGCCGGAGGTAGGTAGCTCCGACTTTGACCAGATGGGCCTTTCTCTTGGCCTACGTCACAGCTGGCAGTTGACCCCCGGCCTCGGGCCGACCCAAGCAAGCCTGAGTTTTGGCACCGGTCTGATTGCGGGCGAACCCGTTTCACAATGGCGGTCGCTTGAGCTTCAACAAGTAGTGTTGCAGTCCAAAACGAATTCGCTTCGCTTCAACCTGGGCCTTCGAGCGGACGACCGGCTTGACACAAAAATCAACAGCTCGGTTTCAAGACAGGTTGGCAGCACATATCAGCACAAGCTTGATAACGGGATGAGTATCTCTCTGCGGCTTCTTGGCAGTGAAATCCGATCGGTGTCAGCGCTTGTGGATCGAACTCAAATCGGGGCCGGGATATCGATCGGCGGGATCAATATTGGGCCGTTTGATACGTCTATCAGCGTGGAAGGCACATATGCCGATTATCCGAAATGGAGCCTTACCCCCGGCGGTCGCCAAGACATTTCAGTTGATGCCCGTATCGAGGCGGCATACGGGGCGATTTCGTTCCTCGGATTTAGCCCTATCTTGACAATCAGGACACTGCAGACGGACTCGAATCTCGATATCTTTGATCGGGCCCAGACCAGTCTGGGGCTGTCATTTAGGTCGAATTTCTAGCACTGCAGTGGGTCCCGTCTGGCATCAGCCACCTTTGGCAATATCTCTGGACTTGACCAGCCGTGGACTGCCGGTTCGTCGCGGCCTTGGAGGCGCCATGCCCGCCTCAAGCGAAGTTCCTTTGGCAAGGCCGAGCCACCCGCTCGCCTCGAAAAGCATGGACAATTTGGTCCGCACCTCCGGCCTTTCTGGACAATTTGTCTATTTTGAACCTCATCTCGGTCTGCTAGCCATTGTACTGCAATTCAGATCAGGCGCTGACTTCCCGATGAACGACATACTCGCCGGACTGGCGCAGGCCCTGCGTCTTGTGGTCAGTTTCGACCCTACGCTTTACGAGATCACGCTGCGGTCGCTCTCTGTGACCCTCACCGCGACCATTATCGCCTCGCTGATCGGCTTGCCGCTTGGCGCCTGGCTGTCGGTCAACCGCTTCCGCGCCCGCCGCTTTGTCATCGCCACGCTGAATGCCCTGATGGGCCTGCCGCCGGTGGTGGTCGGGCTTGTGGTTTTCGTAATCTTCTCGCGCTCCGGTCCGCTTGGGGTTCTCGGCCTATTGTTCACGACGAAAGTGATGATCATTGCACAGGTCATTCTGATCACACCCATCATCGCCTCGGTAGCACATCAGGCAATCCGCGAGCTTTGGGCTGAATATCACGACCTTCTCATTTCCCTCAACGCGACCCGCTTTCAGCGGATCAAGGCGCTTTTGTGGGATAGTCGCCGCGCCCTTCTGACCGCCTCGCTCACCGGTTTTGGCAGGGCTGTCGGCGAGGTAGGGGCGATCATGATTGTGGGTGGCAACATCGAACATTCGACGCGGGTGCTCACAACCGCCATCGCGCTCGAGACCGGCAAGGGCAATTTCGCGCTGGCGCTGGCGCTCGGCTTTGTCCTGATCGCGCTGGCGCTTGGGGTCAACTATGCGCTTCACTTCCTCTCGCGCACCGAAAGGAGCAGCCGATGGTAGCCCCGCTTCTGCCTCTGACCGTGCGCGATGCCGAGGTCTGGCGCGGCCAGACCCGCATTCTCGGCCCTATTTCCCTCAATCTAGGCGAGTCGGGCATCACCATCGTTCTTGGTCCCAATGGCGGCGGCAAGACAACGCTCTTGCGGATGCTTCACGGGCTTGAACGGATGCGGCGGGGCAACTTGAGCTGGTCTTGCTCGCGCGAAGACGCTCTGAAACGTCAGGCCTTCGTGTTCCAGCAACCGGTAATCATGCGCCGGTCGGTTGTTGAATCGATCGCCTATCCTCTTCTTCTAGATCAGACACCAAAACGCGAGGCGCTCTCGCGTGCCGCAGAGGCGGCGGCACACGTCGGGCTAGCCAAGCACCTCGATCTACCTGCCCAAGTCCTGTCAGGCGGCGAGAAACAAAAAATGGCGCTCGCGCGAGCGCTCATCCGCAAGCCCGATCTTCTGTTCCTCGACGAGCCTTGTGCCAGCCTTGACGGCCAATCCACTCGCGAGATCGAAGATATCTTGCTGCGTGCGGGGGCAGACGGCACCCGCATCGTCATGTCGACCCACAATGTTGGGCAAGCACGCCGCCTCGCCGACGAGATAATCTTCGTCTATCGGGGTCAACTTCATGAAATTGGCCCGGCCCCTGTCTTCTTTTCTGGTCCCAAAACGGCCGAGGCCACCGCCCACATCAATGGGGATCTCCTCTCATGAACAGGGCCTTGCTCCTTTCCGCCTCTATGTTCGCGTTTGCTTCGGCGGCGTCCGCCGAGACGATCCGCATGTCGGTGACTACCTCCTTCGCCAATTCCGGCCTCGCCGAGGTTCTTCTGCCCGAGATCGAGAAAGGCCTCGGGCTCACTGTTGAACTTCTCGTCGTCGGCACAGGCCAGGCGCTCAAGCTTGGCGAGACCGGCGATGTCGATGCCGTGCTCGTCCATTCCCGCCCCGCAGAAGAGGCCTTTGTCGCCGCGGGCTTCGGCACCCACCGCCGCGAGATCATGTATAACGATTTCGTCTTTGTTGGGCCGTCCTCCGATCCCGCCGGGGTGATCGGCGACGCAAGCGCCGTCGAGGCCCTGCAGGATATCGCCTCAAGCCAAAGCGCCTTCGTCAGCCGAGGCGACGACAGCGGCACGCACAAGATGGAGTTGGGCCTCTGGAAAACCGCCGGGATCGCGCCCGAGGGCAGCTGGTACAACGCTGTCGGCCAAGGCATGGGGGCCGCGCTCAATACGGCGTCTGGCATGGATGCCTATATCCTTGCCGACCGCGCCAGCTGGCTCAATTTCGGCAACAAGGGCGATCTGACCATCGTCTTCGAAGGCGATCCTGTGCTCTTCAACCAATACGCCTTCATTCCCGTCAACCCGGCGCTACATCCGCACGTCAATGCCGAAGCGGTTGACGCGCTGGAAGCCTGGCTCACCGGCGACCACGCCAAAGCGCTCATCGAAGGCTACACCATCGACGGCCAGAAGCTCTTCGTCTTCAACGCGAAGCCGGACTAAGCTGGACGCCGAGACGCGCAGGGCCTATTCGTCGAGCGATCCGTGGATGGCAAAGTGATCCAGTCCAGCGTCCGCCGCTTCGATAAAGCGGTATGGTTGTGTCAGACGAATTCGACCTCGTCTCAGCTTGCCTCCAAACACGCAAACCGACGCGGAACATTGCAGCCGAATACATTGCCCAGCGCCCTGCCCCGTCCCAGGGCAAGTTCTTCTGACAAGCCCCGCGGTGGGTCTGAACGATGATCGCCTCCGGCATCACATCCAGCAACTCGGCAAGCCCGTCCACATGATCAGGCGCTTTTGGAACGAGGCGCTGGCCGGGATAGAGCTTTTGCAGATAGGTCAGCGCCTCGAGATATTCGACATATTTGTCGGTGCGGTCGGCGTGGTTGTACCACTCCATGAAGGAAAAGACCGGCGCAAAGGTCCAAAAGAACCGTGATTGCATGGAGCTGGCGGTGAGGAACATGCATTCCTCCGGGCTTTCGGCCCGGATCATATGCACCCCGTCAAGCTCGGGCGTTATGGCGCGGCGCACCTCAAGTAGCGTCGCGGTTTCCTGAATTCGTGCTTCGGCGCTATCACCGGAGTGGCGCGGAAAGGGGCCCATGAGCTGCCAATAGGGCAATGAGGCATGGCTCGGGTCGGAGGCCAGAAGCCGGTGAAGAAAGGTTGTCCCTGTGCGCGGCAAGCCGGTGACAATAATCGGCGGGATCGGGCGCGGCGCCAATTCGCCCGCAGCACGCAAGCGCTGCATCAAAAGCCGGTTTTCAAGCTGGTTGCGGATCACCCCGGCAAGCATCATCCGACCATAGGCATTAAGATCGGCATCCTCGTTGAGCGAATAGCACAGCCGCTCGAGCGGCTCTTCGAAAATATCGGGGCCGAAATCGGTCGCGCCGATATTCTGGCTGCCAGCCCCCTTGAGCCAATCCGGGGCTAAGATTGGCGGGACGCTATCCATCATTTGCGCAACTTGCGGAAAATGCTCGTGGATCCGAGCCTCGACGGCAATCGGCGGCTGCGTCCGACCCTTGGTGGTCATAGCTGAAACTCCTCCAGATAGCTTTTGAAGCGCAAGTTCACGTCGAAATCGGTGAGCTGGAAATCGGATATGTGATATCTGTGATGGCCAAATTTGTGCTGCTGGTTTTCACGAGTATGTCGGGCTACGGATTGTTCGGTTGTCTCGTTCCACTCGAACCCGAAACGGTCAAACACACGGCGCACCGAGCCAATCGGGCCTTCCAACATATCGGTGTATTTGTGATCCCACAGCGGGTTGTTGAACGTGCCGCGGCAGGCGATGTGTTTTTCCATCTCGCGGGCCGCGTTATCGAGCCAGACCTTGCCGAGCGCGGCGGGATCCTGATGCTTGAAGCCCAATGAATGAACCAGCCCGCTTAGCGAGATATAGAAGGGCACGCATACGGTCGGCTTGCGGTGGGTCATCACCAGCATCGCCTCGGGCAGATGGCGGGCAAGCTCGGGAAGAGCGTCCAAATTCTCGGGGCTTTCATCACCAGTCGCTTGCCCGGCACACGGGCCTGCATCACGCGCAAGAGATCGGCGTAATCGCGGTATTTCTGGTCGCGGTGATCGCCGTCAAGGAAATACTCGATGTAAGAGGGGCAAGGCAGCACCTCGGCCATGGCGAGCGAGGCAAAGCTCTGGCCCATCATCCAGAAACATTCCTCGAGCGTGTCCTCGCGGATATAGTGGGCGGCGTCGAGATGGGGTGTAAAGATCTTGCGCGGCAGGATCAGCTCCTTGGCGAATTTTACCCGCGCCTCCACGGTATCATTGGGACCGCGCGGCACGGGGCTCATCAACTCCCACCATTCAAGGCCAAGATGGCCGGGGGCCTGCGGGCCGGGGATGACCTTCACCCAGTCGATCCGGCCGGGGTATTCGAACGTCCCGCGCCCTGACGCCGTCCCTTGGCCTTGTGCGAGAGGGTCAAGACCTGTTTGCCGGGGGTTATGGGAAGGCGCAGATCGCGCTTGACGAGAAAGCCGCCGTCGTAGTGAACCACCAGTTCGCCGCCTTTGACGAAGGCGCAAAACCCGCGCAGGCTATCGCCAAGGGCGAAACGAACGCCTTCCATCCCGCCTCGATAGTCGAACGAGCAGGTCAGTTCGTAATCGCGGTCGGCAAACTGGGCCGAGGCCTGAATGGCCTGCACGCTTTCGGTGCCCTGATAAAAATATAGGGGCGGTTGGCATCCTTAATCCGGTGCGGATCATGGGTAAGCGCCCGCGCCAGTGTCCGATTGTCGAGCGGATAGGCATAGTTTTCAAAGGCGTCCTGATCGAAGCGCTCGATCAGGTCTTTAAGGATATCGGGGTGCTTGGCGGCAAGATTGGTGGTCTCGGTCGGGTCGGCATCGATATCGAACAGGAGCCAGTTGTCGAGGTTGATCTTTTCCCCCGGCGGCTGAAGCGAGGCGATCTTCCACTTGCCGGAAATATAGCCGCGATTTCCCTCAAGCTCGTAATATTGCTCGCTCCGTTTCGTTTTGGCGCCGCGATCGAGCAGGATATCGAGGAAGCTCACGCCATTGAGGGTACAGGTCCGGTAGCCGTTGAACTGGCGCCGATAGTCGAGGCCCAGCAGTTCCAGAAGCATCGGCATCACGCCGGTGACATGGACCCATTCGCCCCGCACAGCGCCCTTGTCGGCAATACGGGCCGGCCAATGCGCGACCATCGGCACACGGATGCCGCCATTGATCGGCGTGCGCTTGAAGAACCGGAACGGCGCATTGCCCGCATTGCCCCAACCCATGGGACAAGCGGGCGAGGTATTGACCGCGCCCAGCGCACCGATCACCCCCATCTTTTTCTGGCGGGCATCGCGCTCGCGGTGGATCGTATCCCAGCCCGCATCATAGCGCCCCTTGTATTTGACGATATCGGCGGGCTTGGCGTGGTGCGGGGTATGCGGCGCGTTAGTCGCGAAATACATCAGGAACGGCTTGTCGGGCGCCGCGCTCTTGTGCGCCTTGAGCATCGAAATCGCCCGATCAGTGAAATCGTCGGTCGAGTAGTATCCTTCGTCATAGGCGCTGGTCGGGACGAGTTCATTGCCTTCGACGATCTGGCCCGGCGCGTGATAATTCGTCTCCGCCCCAAGGAAGCCGTAGAATCGGTAGAACCCGCGGCGCAGCGGCCAGGAGGATTTGTCGGAGGCGGCAGAGACGTTGTAATCGGCCGCGTTATGCCATTTGCCAACAGCATAGGTCGAATAGCCCACCTCGCGCAGAAGCTCGGGGAAGGTGGGGGCGTCCTTGGAAATCTCGCCCGCCTGAAAGCCGGGATAGCCGGGATTGGCATGGGTCAGCCAGCCCACGCCAACCGAGTGCGGGTTCTTGCCGGTCATGATCGCCGCGCGCGCCGGGGCGCACATCGGACCTGTGGTATAGTTGTTAAATATCAAGCCATTGGCGGCCAGTTTGTCGATATTCGGGGTCTCGATTTCCGACCCGAAACAGCCCATCTCGGCAAAGCCCAGATCGTCGAGAAAGATCACGACGATATTAGGCGCATATTTGGGGGGGCGCACCGGCTCTGGCCAATAGGGCTCTGACTCGGCAAATGTACGGCCATCTTGCCCTCCCGTTCTGATCTCAGCGTCCAAAACCGGGGCCTTCCAAACTATCACTTGCGCGACAATTCGGTTTCTTTGGGCTGGAGAAACAATCTAGGTGAACGGCCATGTCCTGGAGCGCCGCAGAGGTCACAAACCTCATCGCCAACAGAAATATCCTCAAACATCCCCTGCCGCAAAGCGCCGTGGCGGCGCTGATGGAGCGCGGCAGTTTCAAGGCATTCACCAAAGGGGCGCTCATCTTGCAAAGGGGCGAGCAAGAGCCACGTTTCTTCGTCCTGTTCAAAGGCACCGCGCGACTATCGGCTCACACGGCATCGGGCCGCGAATTTCTTTCTATCTTTGTCGAGCCGGGGAACTTCTGGGGCGTCCATCCCTGCCTCGACGGGGTCAAGGAAAGCCACGACGCCATCGCCGAGACCGATGTCGAGGTTCTGGTGGTGTCGGCCCAGGCGCTGCGCGATCTGATGTGGGAAAACCGCGATATTCAGGAGGCGTTGGTCGGGTTTCTCTGCCAGCGGTTCCGAATGGCGCTTGATGTAGCCGAGCAATTCGCCACCTGGTCGCCCAAAGCACGGCTCGCCTGGCGGCTTCTGTCGATGGCGCGAACGCACGGGATCAGCAATCCCGGCAAGCCCGGGATCGAGATACAGGTCTCGCAAGAGGACTTGGCCCCGATGATCAATCTTTCACGTCAGCGCACCAATATCCTGCCTAAGTCCATGGAGCGCGAAGGTCGTATGCATCTTGATTATTGCCGGATCGGGGTGCGCGATCCCGAAGCGATGCAAGCCATTCCCAATGATCCGACCTAGCGGCATCCCGCTCCAGAACCCGGCACTGTCACTTCGGTGACAGTCACCCCCTCTCCCAAAGTTCATGTTTGGCGGCAAAGAACCAGGGAGGGCGCCTTTCATGGCCATTACCGGCTATACGATTCCCGCAACCGCGCTGCATTCGGCATTTCGTGCACAGGGTGTTGACGCGGTCACCACCGTGCCGGATTTCGTGGAACTCGAATTTGCCAAGCCGCCGAAATTCGCCCGCGAAAGCCCGCAGCTGGAATTCCCCGACGCACAGTTCCAGTGCATGGGCCCAGAAGCCCGCGCGATGATGGACGCGCTCGGGGTCACGAAATGAGCCTGAGCTTCGACCATCTTGTCGTGGGCGCAGGTTCGGAGGGATGCATTCTTGCCAACCGGCTGAGCGAAAGCGGCAAGTATAGTGTGGCTCTTGTCGAGGCGGGCGGAAGCGACAAGCATTTCTGGATCAACACCCCTTTGGGTGTCGGTCAGATCCTGTAAAATCCGCGGTTTGCCTGGGACTATTGGACCAACCCCGAAAACGCGCTCAAGGGTCAGAACATCTACTGGCCGCGCGGGCGGGTTCTGGGCGGATCGTCCTCGATCAACGGGATGATCTTCGTGCGCGGCGAGCCCAAGCGCTATGACGAGTGGCGCGATGCGGGCAATGCGGGCTGGGGCTTTGACGATCTCCTGCCCTATTTCAAGAAGCTGGAAGACGCGCCCAAAGGCACCGGCTAACGTCGCGGCCGCGGCGGGCCGGTGACGTGCACTTACGGGAGCTATCGCAATCCTGTCTCGCACAGTTTCATCGAGGCGGCGCAAGGCCTCGGGATCCCCTATAACGAAGACTACAACGGCGCTCGTGCCGATGACGTCGGCTGGCTGCAATTCTCGATCCGCATGGGCCAGCGTTGTTCCACGGCCAAGGCCTATCTGCACCCCGTGATGGGCAGGCCCAACCTGACGGTGATAACCGGCACGCCCTGTGAGCGGGTGACATTTGAAGGCAAGCGCGCCACCGGCATTGTGATCGGCGGAGAAGGCGGGCAGCGGGTCCTGACTACCAACCGCGAGGTTATCCCTTCGGCCGGCCCAATCATCAGTCCGAAGATACTAGAGCTTTCCGGTGTCGGTTCGCCCGAGCTTTTGAAGAAGCACGGGATCGAGGTCCGCCACGCCCTGCCCGGTGTTGGCGAGAACCTCATCAATCATCTGCACACGCGGTTCAACTTCAGGATCAACAAGAAAGTCACGGTCAATAATCTTCTGGCCAACAAGCTTCGTGGCGCGGCGGCGATGTTGAAATACCTTGTCACGCGGCAGGGCTTGATGGCCATTCCCTCGGTCACCGCCCATGCGATGACCAAAAGCCATGACGCCGCGCCCTATGCCGACCTAAAGCTTCAGATCGCGATGTATACGGCGAAGGATCGCTATCTGGATAGTTCCGATGGCCTGCCGACGGATCCTTTCTCGGGGATCGGGTTGGGACAATTCCATATCTATCCGCAAAGCCGCGGCCACGTTCACATCAAATCGGCAGATCCGGCCGATTACACCGAAATGAAGGCCAACTACTTCTCCGCCGAAGGCGATGCCGAGGCGGCGCTGGCGGGGATGCGGAAACTGCGCGAGATTGCCCACCATCCAGCGATTGCGGCCCATATCGTCGACGAGACTGAACCGGCTTCAACGTCGATAGCGATGCCGATCTGCAGTCGCCATTTTCTTCAATGTCATACCGCAGGATCGCGGCCGGTCCGTGACGATCCCCTCAGGCCGACCATGCTTTCGCATTGCTTTTCTTAGGAATTTCAACGCGGCTTTCTTGTCGCGGATCTTGGTGACAAAGCTTCCCAGAACCTCGCCTTCGTGGTCGACAGCGCGCCACAGGTCGTGCCTCTCGCCGTCGATCTTCACGAAAACCTCGTCGAGATGACATTGCCAATGGCTGGACTTCATCCCTTTGATCTTTCGCCTGCGGATCTCATTCGCGAAAAGCGGGCCAAACCGATGCCACCAATATTGGACCGTCTCGTGGCTCACATCGATACTTCGCTCGTGAAGCAGTTCTTCGACATTCCTCAGCGAGAGAGGAAAACGCACATACAGCATCACTGCCAGGCGAATGATCTCGGGGCTCGTCTTGAAGTACTTGAAAGGGGGAGCGTTTGGTCATTCGTGGACGCCACTCGGCGCCCCGCCCCGTCTCAAGCAAAGTTGCTCTGACATATCCCCTCTGCAGACTTCGCCCGTGTCGAAACCGCAGCATAGCCCGGTCGCGGCTGGACAACGGGTGGGAATAGCGTCTAGGACTACCCTTCGCGCCTGCCCTTTGTTGGCGTTTCTAGCCAAAGCGTCCTGCCGTGATTCCCGCCTCTCTCCTACAAGCCACTGTTGACCTCCTGAGCGAGGTCGAAAGCACCGCGCGCCCTGCGGATGCTGTCACCTCTGCTTTCTTCCGGACCCGCCGCCATTTCAGCGACCGGGACCGGGGGGCGATCATGCAACTGCTTTACGATCTCCTGCGGCATCGGGCGCGGCTGGGCTGGTGGCTGAACCGGCTGGGGAGCAGCGGCAACCCGCGCAACCGGTTGGTGACATGGCTGGTGCTGGCCGAGGCGCGGACGCCCGAGCAGATGCGGCGCCTGTTCAGCGGCGCGAAGTTCGCCCCCACCGCCCTGACCGACCGCGAAGAGGCTCTCGCGGCGGCCTTGCAGGGCGGCACGCTCGATCATCCCGATATGCCCGAAGAGGTGCGCCTCGAATGTCCGCACTGGGCGGTTGCCCCGCTGTGGCGGCGCTTTGGCGGGGCCTTCGGGGCGGAAATGGCCGCGACCCTTGCGCCGCCCTCGCTTGATTTGCGGGTCAATCCGATCAAGACGACACGCGACGCGGTGCTGAGCGGCCTGAAAGACCGCGGCCTGGACGCCGAGGCCACCAAGCTCGCGCCGCAGGGCATACGGTTGCCCGAGCGCCTCTCGCTTGCCCGGCTGCCGTGGCTCAAGACCGGCGAGGTCGAGATTCAGGACGAGGGCTCTCAGCTTGTCGCCGCGCTTCTCGATGCCCAGCCCGGCGAGCGGGTCGTCGATTTCTGCGCCGGCGCGGGCGGCAAGACGCTGGCCATCGCCTCGCAAATGAACAACCGGGGCCGGATCGTCGCCTGCGATGTGAACGAGGCCCGCGTGAAACGCTGCGCCGAACGGCTGCGCAATGCGGGCGTGCACAATACCGAGGTGCGGGTTCTGTCGAGTGAATCCGACCGCTGGGTCAAGCGCCACAAGCTCGGCTTCGATCGGGTGTTGATCGACGCCCCCTGCAGCGGCACCGGAACCTGGCGGCGCAACCCCGATGCCCGCTGGCGCGAGACGGGAGAGGACGGGCTGGCCAACCTCGTGGCCCTGCAGGCCCGCATACTCTCCAGCGCCGCGCGGCTGGTGAAACCCGGCGGGCGGCTGGTCTATGCGACCTGTTCGCTGCTGCTTGAGGAAAACGAAGATCAGGTGACGGCCTTCCTTGCGGCCAATCCGGCCTTCCGGCTGCTGCCCTTGGGCGAGGCCGCGCCGGAACTGGCGACGAAGGTCGATGGCGACACCCTGTCCCTCACCCCCGCACGCCACGCGACCGACGGCTTCTTTGCCGCTGTCCTGCAGCGCGAGGCCCCGGTGGCTCAGCCGTCAGGCGACAAAGCCTGATCCGACCCGAAACTACTTCTTCGGAAACGGCACACCCTTGGTGGTAAACTTCATCGGCCGGGAATTGGGGCGCGAGGGGCGCTTCTTGTCGCTCCCCTGCCCTGTCCCGACAGGCTGATAGGCGGGGACGAGCTGATTGGGGCGCGGCCCGATCAGGTCGGCGCGGCCCATGGATTTCAGCGCCTCGCGCAAGAGCGGCCAGTTCTCGGGATCGTGGTAGCGCAGGAAGGCCTTGTGCAGCCGCCGCTGGCGCCCGCCGCGCACCGTCTCAACCTGTTGCGAGCCGCCGCGGCGCACCCCATGGAGCGTATTGACGCCGGTATGATACATGGCCGTCGCCGTCGCCATGGGAGAAGGCAGGAAGGTCTGAACCTGATCGGCGCGATAGCGGTTCTTCTTCAGCCAAAGCGCCAGATTGACCATATCCTCATCGGTTGTGCCCGGATGGGCGGCAATGAAATAGGGGATGAGATAGTATTTCTTCCCCGCTTTCGCCGCCGCCGCGTCGAACATTTCCTTGAAACGGTCATAGGTGCCAATGCCCGGCTTCATCATCACATCGAGTGGCCCGCGCTCGGTATGTTCCGGCGCGATCTTGAGATAGCCGCCGACATGGTGGGTCACCAGTTCCTCGATATACTCGGGGCTCTTCACCGCAATGTCATACCGCACACCCGAGGCCACCATGACTTTCTTGATCCCCTTGACCTCGCGCACCTTGCGATAGAGGCGGATCAGGTCGTCGTGGCTGGTATTGAGGTTGGGGCAGATATCGGGAAAGACGCAGGACGGCAGACGGCAGTTCTTCTCGATATTGGGATCCTTGCAGGCCATGCGATACATATTCGCGGTCGGCCCGCCGATATCCGAGATCACGCCCGCAAACCCCGGCGTCTTGTCGCGGATCAGCTCGATCTCGCGCAGGATCGAGCCTTCGGAGCGGCTCTGGATGATGCGGCCCTCATGTTCGGTGATCGAACAGAAGGTGCAGCCGCCAAAACAGCCGCGCATTACCGTGACCGAGGTCTTGATCATGTCATAGGCCGGAATCTTCGCATCGCCATAGGAGGGATGCGGCACCCGAGCGTAAGGCAGGTCGTAGACGGCGTCCATCTCCTCGGCACTCAGCGGAATGGGCGGCGGATTGAGCCAGAGGTCACGGTCGCCATGCCGCTGGACCAGTGGGCGGGCGTTGCCGGGGTTGGCCTCGCGATGCAGCACGCGGCTCGCGCGGGCGTAGGCATCCTTGTCGGCCTCGACCAGTTCGAAGGATGGCAGGCGGATCACGGTATCGCCGGGCATACGCTTGGCCGCCTCGTCGGCCGAATCCAGATCATCGGCGGGCAGCTCGTCATAGCCCTCCGGCACCGGCCGGAAGAGCGCGACACCACGGATATCGCAAAGGTCGCGCGGGGCTTCGCCGGCGGCCAAGCGGTTCGCCACCTCGACCACCGCACGTTCGGCATTGCCGTAGAGCAGAAGATCGCCCTTGGCATCGGCCAGGATCGACCGGCGCACCTTGTCGGACCAATAGTCGTAATGCGCGATGCGGCGCAGCGAGGCCTCGATGCCACCCAAGACCAGCGGCACGTCCTTATAGGCCTCTCGGCAACGTTGCGCATAAACGACGGTGCAGCGGTCGGGCCGCTTGCCGCCCTCGCCGCCGGCCGTATAGGCGTCGTCATGGCGCAGCCTGCGGTCGGATGTATAGCGGTTGACCATGGAATCCATGTTGCCGCCGGTGACGCCAAAAAAGAGCCGCGGGCGCCCGAGCGCCCGGAACGGCTCGGCCGAGGTCCAATCGGGCTGCGAGATGATGCCGACGCGAAAGCCTTGCGCCTCAAGCACCCGCCCGATCAGCGCCATGCCAAAGCTCGGGTGATCGACATAGGCATCGCCCGTCACCAGAACGATGTCGCACTCCTCCCAGCCGAGCGCCGACATCTCGGCGCGGCTCATGGGCAAGAAGGGCGCCGGGCGATCGCCGGCAGAGGTGCGGGTGAGCAACTGTGTCATGATTTTCCGGGGGTGGCCATTCCTCAACCCTATAGGCGCAGGGCGAGG
>CAKZOU010000057.1 GCA_937138255.1 uncultured Paracoccaceae bacterium | reverse complement strand
GCGAAGGCAATGACACAAGCGCCGTCTACGTCGTCATGCCGATGCGCGTCTGAGGTGCCCCTTGCCACTGATCTGAAGGGAGGCCGCCCGCGATGAGCGGCCTTTTCCTTTCCGAGCTCAAGCTCTCCCATTTCCGCTCGCACCGGAAAGCCGTGCTCGATCTGGATCCGCGGCCTGTGGCGATCTATGGGCCGAACGGGGCGGGCAAGACGAATATCCTCGAGGCGATTTCGCTCCTGTCGCCGGGCCGTGGCCTCAGGCGTGCGGCGGCCGACGATCTGGTGCGGCGGCCCGAGGGGCTGGGCTGGAAAGTCTCGGCCGTTCTCCAGTCCCTTCATCAGGTCCACGAGGTCGAGACTTGGGCCGAAGCGGGCGGCGCGCGTGTCGTGCGGATCGACGACAAGGCGGCCACACAGGTCGCCCTTGGCCGCATCGCCCGCATCCTCTGGCTTGTCCCCTCGATGGACAGGCTCTGGATCGAAGGCGCCGATGGCCGCCGCCGGTTTCTCGACCGGATCACCCTGAGTTTCGAGCCGACCCATGCCGAGGCCGTTCTTGCCTATGAAAAGGCGATGCGCGAACGCAACCGCCTCTTGAAGGACATGGTCCGCGACGCCCACTGGTATGCCGCGCTCGAGGCGCAGATGGCGGCCTCCGGCGCCACCATCTGGCAAAACCGCCGCTTCGCCGTGGCCCAGCTTCTCGACGCGCAGGAGGCGGCGGAAACGGCCTTCCCCGTGGCCGATCTGGCCCTGGGCCAGCCCGAAGGCGATGCGCCGGAGGATGAAGAGGGGCTGAAAGCGGCCCTTGCCGAGGGCCGCGCCCGCGATCTGGCCGCCGGGCGCACGCTCATCGGTCCGCACCGCGGCGATCTCGAGGCCACCTTCCGCGCCAAGGGCGTGCCCGCCAAGGACTGCTCGACCGGCGAGCAAAAGGCGCTTCTCATCTCGCTCATCCTTGCCAACGCCCGTGCGCTCGCACGCGATTTCGGCGCGCCGCCGATCCTCCTTCTCGACGAGGTTGCCGCCCACCTGGACGCCACCCGCCGCGCCGCCCTCTATGACGAAATCTGCGCCCTTGGCGCGCAGGCATTCATGACGGGGACAGGGGCGGAACTGTTTGACGAACTGGGGCAACGCGCCCAAACCATCGAGGTCCACGACGCAGACGGCACAAGCACCGTTGTAGCAAAGGGAACGCCATGACCCTACCGATGAACCGTGTCACCTTCATCACGCTCGCCGTGCGCGATCTGACGCGGGCACGGGACTATTACGAGGCGCTGGGCTGGGTTCTGGAGCGCGCGATGGACGAGGTCGCCTTCTATGCGATGAACGGCTCCAAGTTTGGCCTCTTCACGCTGGCAGGCCTTGCCCGCGAGACAGGCCGCGAGATTGCCGACCTGAAAACCGGCGCGATGACGCTCGCGCAGAACCAGCCGTCCGAGGCCGAGGTCGACGCGGTGTTCGCCCGCGCCACCGCGGCGGGGGCAACACCGGTTCGCGCCCCGTTCAAAACCGATTGGGGCGGCTACTCAAGCTATGTTGCCGATCCCGACGGGCACCTCTGGGAATTCGCCTATAACCCCTTCTCGCCCCTGAACGCCGAAGGCCACATCGCATGACCATCTCTGCCTCCGAACTGGCCTTCTATGGCTTCGGGATCTTCCTTCTCTTCATCACCCCCGGCCCCGTCTGGGTCGCGCTCATCGCCCGTGCGCTTTCGGGCGGGTTTGCCGCCGCATGGCCGCTCGCGCTGGGCGTGACGCTCGGCGATCTCGTCTGGCCCTTCCTCGCCATTCTTGGCGTGACATGGATTCTCTCGGTCTATGGCGATTTTCTC
Organism: uncultured Paracoccaceae bacterium; assembly: GCA_937138255.1. Lineage (GTDB taxonomy): Bacteria > Pseudomonadota > Alphaproteobacteria > Rhodobacterales > Rhodobacteraceae > RFZI01. Next base: position 197,304 of record CAKZOU010000057.1, on the reverse strand, counting down.
GAACTCATGCGCTGGGTCGCCACGGCGACCTTCCTTGTCATGGGCTATCTCGTGATCCGCGCCGCGGGCAAACCGATCGACAAGAACAGCCACCTCACCCGCCCCGGCAAATGGGCCGGTTTCCTTGCCGGTCTTGCGGTGATCGTGGGCAACCCCAAGGCGATCCTTTTCTACATGGGGATGCTGCCCGGCTTCTTCGACGTGACCCGCCTCACATGGCCCGACATCGCCGCCATCTGTGCCGTTTCGATGATCATTCCCTTCCTCGGCAACCTCGCCCTCGCCCTCTTCGTCGACCGCGCCCGCCGCCTTCTCAAATCGCCCGATGCGTTGCGCCGGATGAACCAGACGGCAGGCGCTTTGCTGATCTGCGTGGGGCTGGTGATCCCCTTCCTCTAGGGCTCAGGCCGCCAGAGGCGCCCCCACGAGCCGGATCCTGCTGCGCGCGCAGGCGGCATCAACGGCCGCGATCATTTCGGGCGTTGGATGCGCCGCCTCGGGCAGGCCCGCTGCCGTGGCAGGGCGCGCGGTCTCGCGCACCATCGCTTCGAAATCGCCGCCCGTGGTCACGGTGATCCACTGCGCGCCCTCTTGCGATTCAACGATATAGCTGTGGGGAATGCCCTTGGGCGCCATCAGGATGTCGCCTGCCTCGAGGATCACCGACCTGTCATCAACGCTAAAGCGAATGCGCCCCGACAGGACATGGAAAACCTCGTCCTCGCTGTCGTGGATATGAAGGGGCGGGGAATCCTGAAACGGGGCCCAGTGTTTCAAGACCGATATCCTGTCGTCACCGATCGAGGCAGGCACGACGATCTTCACACGGGTGTTCATAAACCACAGGGCGGGATCTTGGGTTTGGTTTTGCATCTCTCTCTCCTTGAATGGGTGGGATGAGAGAAGGCTAGGTCCGCCGAAATCATATTGGAAATTGATAGTTATGATATAAGATATTCATATGGTGAATATAAAAACACTCGATCTCAATCTCCTGCGCGTCTTTGAGGCGATGATGCGCCATCGCAACGTGAGCCGCTCCGGTGACGCACTGGGCCTGACCCAACCTGCCGTCAGTGCTGCACTCGGGCGGCTTCGGGATCACCTCGGCGATCCGCTTTTCGTGCGCGTCGGCAACAAGATGGTGCCAACAGCGCGGGCCGAGGCGATCGCCGCTCCGGTTTCCACAGCGCTGACCTCGCTCGCCGCCGCTTTGGGCGAAGCCGCCCCGTTCGACCCAGCCACCGCGACCGAAACTTTTGCCCTGCGCGGCGCCGATTTCTTTTCTATGCGCCTGATGCCGCCGCTCGCGGGGCGATTGGCTCTTGAAGCGCCAGGCGTCACGCTCCGATTTCTCGATAGCGCACGGGGCGATACGTTCGATCTTCTCGAAGAGGGCAGCATCGACCTTGCCCTCGAACAGCCAATGGAGCCCCCGCCCTGGGTCTCGCGCACGCTTCTCTTCCCCTCGCCCTTCGTGCTTGTCGCGGCCAGGGATCATCCCGCCATCTCCGCGCGGGGCATCGCGGCGGGTGCCACATTGCCGCTCGATCTCTTCTGCGATCTGCCCCATGCCCTGCGCTCGACCGACGGAACCATAATGGGGATGACAGATGCCGCCTTGGCCAATCAGGGCCGCGCCCGCCGGGTGGCTCTGGTCCTGCCGCATTTCGAGGCGATCCTTCACGCGGTCGCCCAAAGCAGGATGATCTCGGTGGTGCCGGTTCAGCTTGTCGCAGGCCGCACAGAAGAACTGGACCTTGCTCTTTACGAGCCGCCCCTCGCCATTCCGACCCCGAAAATGCAGCTCTATTGGCACAGCCGAAACGACAAGGCTCCGCCCCAGATCTGGCTTCGACAGAGGGTACTCGAAGAGGTCGCGCGGCTCTGGGGAACCGATCAGGAATTCGACAGGCCGGCAGCGTCCTGAACCTTCCGCCACACCCACAAAATATGGGGGTTTCGCCGTGACAATCCCCCTAGGTTCCCCTATATTTTGGCGACTGAATGCAAGGTGAGACCGCATGTCCGAAGACGACCAGCAGCCGAGCGAATACGGCGCAGAATCAATCAAAGTTCTCAAGGGCTTAGAGGCGGTTCGAAAACGCCCCGGTATGTATATCGGCGATACCGACGATGGCTCGGGCCTGCATCACATGGTCTATGAGGTCGTCGACAACGGCATCGACGAGGCGCTGGCAGGTCATGCCGACTATGTGACTGTCAAGATTCATGCGGATTCTTCGGTTTCCGTGCGCGATAACGGGCGCGGGATCCCCGTCGATATGCACAAGGGAGAGGGGGTCTCGGCTGCCGAGGTCATCATGACCCAGCTGCACGCGGGCGGGAAATTCGACCAGAATTCCTACAAGGTTTCGGGCGGTTTGCACGGCGTTGGCGTCTCGGTTGTCAACGCCCTTTCGGAATGGCTTGAACTGCGGGTCTGGCGCAACGGCAAGGAACATTATGCCAAGTTCGAACATGGCGACACGGTCGAGCATCTGCGCGTCGTCGGCGACGCCCATGGCGAAAAGGGGACCGAGGTCCGGTTCCTTGCTTCAACCAAGACTTTTTCCAATCTCGATTTCATATTCGAAACGCTCGAACGTCGTCTGCGCGAGCTGGCCTTTCTGAATTCCGGCGTTCGGATCATTCTTGAAGACGAGCGCCCCGCCGTTCCGCTTCGGTCCGAGCTATTCTACGAAGGCGGCGTGCGCGAGTTCGTCCGCTATCTCGACCGGTCCAAACATCCGGTTATGCAAGATCCGATCTTCATGACAGGCGAGCGTAACGGCATCGGTGTCGAGGTCGCGATGTGGTGGAACGACAGCTACCATGAAACGGTTCTGCCCTTCACCAACAATATCCCTCAGCGCGACGGCGGCACCCATATGGCCGGTTTCCGCGCCGCCCTGACCCGCACGATCAACAGCTATGCCCAGTCGAGCGGCATCGCCAAGAAGGAGAAGGTCGATTTCACCGGCGACGATGCCCGCGAAGGCCTGACCTGCGTTCTTTCGGTCAAGGTGCCCGATCCCAAATTCTCGTCGCAGACGAAGGACAAGCTGGTATCGTCCGAGGTCCGCCCTGCGGTTGAAAACCTTGTCGGCGAAAAACTGGCAGAATGGTTCGAGGAAAACCCCGCACAGGCCAAAACCATCGTCGGCAAGATCATCGAAGCCGCGCTCGCCCGCGAAGCCGCCCGCAAGGCCCGCGAGCTCACGCGCCGCAAAACCGCGATGGACGTGAACTTCCTCGCAGGGAAACTGAAGGATTGCTCCGAGAAAGACCCGTCGAAGACCGAAGTTTTTCTCGTCGAGGGCGACAGCGCCGGCGGCTCTGCTCAGACAGGGCGCGACCGCCGCACTCAGGCCGTTCTGCCGCTCCGCGGCAAGATCCTCAACGTCGAGCGCGCGCGGTTTGACCGGATGCTCGGCAGCCAGGAAATCGGCAACCTCGTCATGGCGCTCGGCACCGGCATCGGCCGCGACGAATTCAACATCGGCAAGCTACGCTACCACAAAATCGTCATCATGACCGACGCCGACGTTGACGGCGCTCATATCCGCACGCTCCTCCTGACGTTCTTCTTCCGGCAGATGCCTCAGCTGATTGAAGGCGGCTATCTCTATATCGCCCAGCCGCCGCTCTATAAGGTCGCTCGCGGCAAATCCGAAGTCTATCTCAAGGATCAGGCGGCACTGGATGACTATCTGATCCAGCAGGGCATCGAAGGCGCCGTGCTGCGCCTTGGCTCGGGCTCCGAGATGGCCGGCGCCGATCTTCTCCGTGTCGTCGATGAGGCGCGCCAGCTCCGCCGCGTCATCGACGCCTTCCCGACCCATTATCCCCGCCACATCCTCGAACAGGCCGCCATTGCCGGCGCCTTCGTGCCGGGTGCTGTGGATGCCGACCTTCAGGGCGTAGCCGACAAGGTTGCCAAGCGGCTCGACCTCATCGCGCTTGAATACGAGCGCGGCTGGCAAGGCCGGATCACCCAGGATCACGGCATCCGCCTCGCCCGCATCCTGCGCGGCGTCGAAGAGGTCCGCACGCTCGACGGCCCGATGCTCCGCTCGGGCGAAGCGCGCCGCACCGGCAGCTTTACCCGTTCCCTGCAAGAGGTCTACGAGACCCCCGCCACCCTTGTCCGCAAGGATCGCAGCCAGCTTATCCACGGGCCGCTCGACCTCCTCAAGGCCATCCTTGCGGAAGGCGAAAAAGGCCTCACGCTTCAGCGCTACAAAGGCCTTGGCGAGATGAACCCCGAACAGCTTTGGGAAACCACGCTCGATCCCGACGCCCGCACGCTCCTGCAGGTCAAGATCGACGATCTGACCGAAGCCGACGATATGTTCACCAAGCTGATGGGCGACGATGTCGAGCCGCGGCGCGAGTTTATCCAGACCAACGCCCTCAGCGTCGAACACCTCGATTTCTGATCCGGCGGCGATCCGCCGAAGCCGAAAAGAGCCGGTTGCAGCAAATGCGGCCGGCTCTATTCATGTGCGCAAGGAGAGACCATGACCCACATCCCCCGCCGCGCTTTCATCCTCTCCGGCCTCGCCACGCTTGCCGCCTGCAGCCGCACGCCCGAAGTGGCCGATATTGCCGCGGATGCCCCGCTTTATCCGGGCGAGACACCGCAGATCCGCGCCCTCATCAATCGCTACGCCGATCTCTACGATGTGCCGCGCAGCCTCGTGCATCGCGTCGTCCAGCGCGAGAGCAACTACAACCCGAGCGCCCATCACCGCTCCTACTATGGCCTGATGCAGATCCTGCCGCAGACCGCCGCCACCATGGGCCACAACGGTCCCACATCCGAGCTTTTCGATCCCGACGTGAACCTGCGCTACGGCGTGAAATACCTGCGCGGCGCATGGCTTGTCGCGGGCGGCGATCCCGATGCGGCCGTCGGCTGGTATGCCCGCGGCTACTATTACGAGGCCAAGCGCCTCGGGCTCTTGAAGGAAACCGGCCTGACCTAGCGCCCGATCCGCCTGAAAACCAACGGCGCGCCGAGGATCACCAGAAGGATCCGCAGAAGGTGCATCACCGAGACAAAAGCCACATCCTGCCCCATGGCGAGGGCCAGAAGTGACATCTCGGTCAGGCCCCCCGGCGAATAGGCGAGGAAGATCTGGCTCGGGTGCGATCCGGTCAGTTGGGCGGCGATGAAGGCAAAAGCCACGGCCACCAGGAGCATCCCGAACGACGATAGAGCCCCCAAGCCAAGGTCGCGCCCAACCTCGCGGAAGGTCGCCCCAAGAAACCGGCAGCCGATCACCGTCCCCAGAACCACCTGCGCCATGACGATAACAAGCGTCGGCGGCGCAGTTTCGACCACCTCGCCCAGATGCAGCGCCGCGCTCAGAAGCATCGGCCCGAGCATATTCGGCGCGGGCGCTCGCAAGAGCTTGCCAAAGGGCACGCCCAAGACAGCGCAGCCCCCGAGCCAGAGCCAGTCTTCCAGCGTCAGCACATCCATCGCGATCCACGGCCGCCCGCCGCTCCCGCCGGGGCGTACGCCGAGGACGAAGCCATAGAACATGCCCACGCAAGTGATCACCACGAGGATCCTGCTCGCATGGGCCAGCGCGATCCGCCGCTCATTGCCGCCCGCCGCCGTGCCGAGGATCAGCATGTCATTCAGGCCGCCCGGCATGGCCGAGAAATAGGCTGTCACCGGATCGTATCCGGCGACCTTGCGATAAATGAAAATCGACACGGCCGCCGCACTGGCCAGAAACGGAACCATGATCGCAAGCGTCACGCCCCAATCGCCCAGATGGGCAAATATCCCGCGGTTGATCGCCGCGCCGAGCATCACACCAATGATCGGGATCACGACAGGCCGAAGCGTCAGCGGCGCCGCAACGGGCAGGCCAATGATCGACGCAATCGTCGTCGCAATCATCGGGCCGAGCATCCACGGCAGCGGCATCCCAAGCCAATTGGCCAGATAGCCCGCCGCACCACCAATCACGAGCGCAAGGGCGATCCGCGCGGCCTTAGGCATCCGCCACCCGGCCCAAATGCCGTTCGCCCCGCTTTTTCGACAAGGCGATCTGCTTCTGCCGCTCGCGGAAGCGGGCCTTGTCGGCCTCGCTCGTCTCATCCGCGCAATGGTGGCAGGAGACGCCCTCCTCAAACTCGGCCCGCGCCCTGTCTTCCGGCAGGATCGGGCGGCGGCAGGCGTGGCAAAGCTCGTGCGGCCCTTCGGTCAGACCGTGCCCAACCGAAACCCGCCCGTCGAAAACAAAGCACTCACCGTGCCAGCGGCTTTCCTCCTGCGGCACTTCTTCAAGGTATTTCAGGATCCCGCCCTTGAGGTGATAGACCTCGCTGATCCCCTGCGACACCAGATAGTTGGTCGATTTCTCGCAACGAATGCCGCCGGTGCAGAACATCGCAATCCGCTTGTTGCCAAAGCGATCCTTGTTGGCCTGCCACCAGGCCGGAAACTCGCGAAAGCTCTTGGTCTCGGGATCGACCGCACCCTCGAAGGTGCCGATGGCAAACTCATAGTCGTTGCGCGTGTCGATCACCGCCACATCCGGCGAGGAGATCAGCGCGTTCCAGTCCTGCGGCGAAACGTAGTGCCCCACAGCCGCCCGCGGATCGACGTCGGGCTCGCCCATCGTCACGATCTCTTTCTTCAGACGCACCTTCATCCGCCCGAACGGCTGGTCGCTCGCCGTGCTTTCCTTCCAATCGAAATCGGCACAGCCGGGCAGGGCGCGGATATGCGCGAGCACCGCGTCAATCCCCTCGCGGCTTCCCGCAATTGTCCCGTTGATGCCTTCCCTCGCCAGAAGAAGCGTGCCGGTCACGCCCTTCGCCTCGCACAGCGCCAGAAGCGGCCCCCGCAGGGCGGCAGGATCGGAAAACGGGGTGAAGTGATAGAGCGCGGCGACGGTATACATAGTTGCGGCATATGCCCGCCTGCGCGGGCTGGCAAGCCTCCGGCCCCTTTTCCTGCCCCAGTTTCCTTCCTATGGTCCGCCGCAACCGAAGGAGCACGCCATGAACCCCGCCACTCACGCCCTGATCGTCATCGACGTGCAAAACGATTTCTGCCCCGGCGGCGCTTTGGCTGTGGTGGGCGGCGACGAGATCGTCGCGCCCATCAATGCCTTGATGGAGCAGTTCCCTGTGGTCGTCCTGACCCAAGACTGGCACCCAAAGGGCCACTCTTCCTTCGCCTCCTCACACGACGGCGCCGCGCCCTTTTCGGCCGTCCAGATGTCCTATGGCGAACAGACCCTCTGGCCCGACCATTGCATCCAAGGCACCGAAGGCGCGGCCTTTCATCCTGCCCTCCGCACCGATGCCGACCTGATCATCCGCAAAGGCATGAACCCCGCGATCGACAGCTATTCCGCCTTCTTCGAAAACGACCGGACAACGCCCACCGGCCTTGAAGGCTATCTCCGCACCCGCGGCATCACCACGCTGACGCTTGCGGGCCTCGCTACCGATTTCTGCGTCGCCTATTCCGCCATCGACGCCGCCCGCCTCGGCTTTGCCGTCACCGTCCGCACCGACCTCTGCCGCGCCATCGACCTCGGAGGCAGCCTCGCCGCGATGACCGCTGAGATGACGGCTGCGGGTGTCACCATCGCCTGACCCGCTTGCCAGCGCCAGCGCCGAAGTGGTCTAAAGTCCAAAACAACCCGGAGCCGTCATGGTCGATATCGCAACCCGCGTCTGGAACCATAAGTGGAAGATCGACCCGATCGTCCGCTCGCTGATCGACACCGATTTCTACAAGCTGCTGATGTGTCAGTCGGTCTTTCGCAACAAACCCGACACGCAGGTGACCTTCAGCCTCATCAATCGCTCCAAACATATCCGCTTGGCCGAGTTGATCGACGAGGGCGAACTGCGCGAACAGCTCGACCATATCCGCACCATCAGCCTTTCACGCGGCGAAAGCACATGGCTGCGCGGCAATACCTTCTACGGCAAGCGCCAGATGTTCCGCCCGGACTTCATGGAATGGTTCGAAAACCTGCGCCTGCCGCCCTATCACCTTGAAAAGCGCGACGGCCAGTATGAGCTGACCTTCGAAGGCAACTGGCCCGAGGTCATGCTTTGGGAAATCCCGGCGCTGGCGGTTCTGATGGAGCTGCGCTCCCGCGCGGTCCTCAACGAAATGGCCAAGTTCGAGCTCGAGGTGCTCTACGCCCGCGCCATGGCCAAGCTCTGGGAGAAGGTCGAGCGCTTGCGCGAGATCCCCGATCTCAAGCTCGCCGATTTCGGCACCCGCCGCCGTCATGGCTTTCTCTGGCAGGACTGGTGCGTGCAGGCGCTGATGGAGGGCCTCGGTGACAAGTTCATCGGCACCTCCAACTGCCGCATCGCCATGCGTCGCGATATCGAGGCCATCGGCACCAACGCCCACGAACTGCCGATGATCTATGCGGCCCTTGCCGAGACCGACGACGAACTGCGCCAAGCGCCCTATGACGTTCTGGCCGACTGGCATGAAGAACACGACGGCAACCTGCGGATCATCCTGCCCGACACCTACGGCACCGAAGGCTTCCTTGCCGGCGCGCCCGACTGGCTCGCCAAATGGACCGGTATCCGCATCGATTCAGGCGATCCCGCAACGGGCGCCGAGATCGCCATCCGCTGGTGGCAAGACCGCGGCGAAGACCCGCGGCAAAAGCTCATCATCTTCTCCGATGGCCTCGACGTCGAGAAAATCACTGAGCTCAGCGCCCAATTCCGCGGCCGAGCCCGCGTGTCCTTCGGCTGGGGCACGCTCCTCACGAACGATTTCACCGGCCTCGTGAAAAACGACGCGCTCGCCCCCTTCAGCCTCGTCTGCAAAGCCGTCAGCGCCAACGGCCGCCCCACCGTGAAACTGAGCGACAACCCGAACAAGGCGATGGGGCCCAGGGGCGAGATCGAGCGGTATAAGCGGGTGTTTGGGGTGGGCGAGCAGGTGGGGATGGAGGTTAGGGTTTAGGGCCTGTATGTGTAGAGCACTCGGAAAACACTCCGTTTTTACTCATTCTACCACTTGATATGTCGTGCATGAACGGGCATATTCGGTGAGTCATTCTAACGAAGTTGCTCAAGTAGGGAACCATTGAGCCCCCAAGGCTCTAACTATAGCTCTCAAATTTGAAACGGATTCAATCTTGCTCGCTAGCTAGCAACCAGGTTTGGATTCAGAAGGAGGAAAAATGCCACGCGTGCAAATCGATCTATCAGCGAAGGAGCTTCGTAGGCTCGAGTTCTTGATGGGTGTGTGTGAATTGCAGACCAAGAAAGAGGTCTTTGGAAACGCATTCGCGGTGCTTGAATGGATGGTGAAAGAGAGGCAGGCGGGTCGTGATATCTACTCAGCCCATCCTGGATCAGACGACCGGTATGTGCTTCATCTCCCTGCTTTGTCCAACGTTGAAGTTGTCTCAAACGGACCAAAAAAGCCGCGTGGAGTTGGTTCCGCCTCGAAAGTTTCGACGGGTTCCATGGTAGGAGATGGGATGATTCCTGCAACCATGTAGAGAAAAGTTGCTGACAAACGCTACTATACAAAGAATAGTTGTCCGAGGAAACTTTGGATAGCTACCATTGCCCGACTTTCAATCAGTTCCTGACGGATTTGAACTTCAGTCCGAACCGGTGATTGGTATCGCAAAGCACACAGTCTTCGTCTTGCACGGAATGTGGTCGATTTCGAATTGGTACAACGACTACAATCGAGCAGTGACAGGCAAAGTCGCCACGGTCGCGTACAAGTTTGTACCGATTAGCTACAGGTTTCCTTCCAAGATGCAGTTTCTTTCGGGCCTTGGCTCAAGTGAGAGGTGCGAGATTGTAGAGGGTCGAATCAAACACGCCATAGAAATGGAGCCAAGCGACTCATTTTCAATCATTTGTCATAGCTTTGGAACGAAAGTGTTCTCAGGGCTATCTACTGAGCTAAAGTCAAGATTTGATTGGGTCTTTTTCGCTGGATCGATTTGTCTTCTCAATGACGAATTGTACCTTAGAGCTTGCGCGGGCAATCTAGTAAATGATTGTGGTGGGCTAGACCTATTGCCAGCGCTGGCGGAAGCCGTACGACCGTCGATCTACGGACAAACCGGCGTAGTGGGTTTTGGAAACCATCCAATCAATGACCGCTTCTTCTGCATCGGCCACAGCGGCGCGGTGTCTCAAACACATTTTCGAGACTGGATATTTCCTGTCTTGGAAACAAGCCAGGTTGAATGTGTGGAACAATATCGAGCAGGCAAATTCCGACTGGCACTTCCATGGGCCATTAGGATACTAATTTTGTCAGGAATCGTGCTAGCGACAATATGCTGGCTTCTATTTTAGCTCACCTTCCCCCTCAACGCCTTCACCTCCCCGCGTTCCTTCTTCGCCTTGATCCGCCGCTCGATGCTGCCTTTGGTCGGCTTGGTCTTTACCCGTCGTTTCGGCGTCACGGTGGCTTTCAACACCAGTTCCGCCAGCCGCTCCCGCGCGATCTCGCGGTTCCTTGCTTGGCTGCGGGTGTCTTGCACGAAGATCACGATGGCGCCGTCGAGGGTCCAGCGGCTCCCGGCCAATCGCTTCAACCGCCGTTTCACCGGATCGGGCAGGGCGGGGCTGCGCTCGGCCTCGAAGCGCAGTTCGACTGCGGTCGAGACCTTGTTCACATTCTGCCCGCCGGGGCCCGAGGCGCGGACGAATTGCTCGGTCAGCTCCCAGTCGGCGATCTCGATCTGATCGGTGATTTTCAGGCCCATCGGCGCACATCCAAATTTGTACAAACCAGACAATAGGCCCTTTGGTCCTTGTACAAAACGCTCATTTTCCAACGAAAAGGGCCGCTCCGGCGTAGGAGCGACCCTTCGAAAGTTCAGGAGGTGGTTCGGTTAGGGAAAACCCACCCTGGTGGTCTCGTCAGCCAAGGGCTGCCTTAGCTCCGACTCCCCCAAAATGTCCCGACACCTTTCTCCAATCTCTTTCTTGACACTGGATCACCTCCTTTCAATGGGTTTCGCCTGAGAAGAGGTTTGCACAGATATTGTGTATGTCAAATGAAAATACACAACTTGGCGTGATCAGGCCCTGGGCTGAATCATTCTGCCCACAAAAAGGCGGAAGGGGATGAGGGCGAAGATTGCGATGGCCAGCTTGACACCCCAGTCGGCCACGGCGAGCGAAACCCAGAGCGGCGCGTCGGGGCCGGTGGTCAGGAACGGCGCGGCGCCCCAAGCCCAGGACACCTCGTCATTTGCCGCCACCGAGAACAGCGTCGCAAAGGTCGTCGAGAAGGCCAGCGAGAAGAAGATGGCCGTATCGACCGCCGAGGAGATGATCGAAGAAACCAGCGGCGCGCGCCACCAGCTGCCATCGCGAAGACGGTTAAACACAGCAACATCAAGGAGTTGCGCGGCAAGGAAGGCGGTGGCCGAAGCGATGGCCACGCGGAAGGCCACGGCGGCATAGGAATAGCCGTCGCCCTCAAGCATGATCTGGCTGCCGATCAGCGAGCAGACGATGCCGACACCGAAACCGGCGAAAATTACGCGACGCGCGGCAGCGGCGCCATAGATCCGGTTCATGATGTCGGTCACGAGAAAGGCGAAAGGATAGGTGAAGGCGCCCCATGTCAGGAGGCCGTCGAGAAGGAGGAATTGAACGAGGATGTTCGAGGCCACGACGATGATGGCCATGGCGATAACGCCGGGCAGGATACGCATAGGGTGCTCCGTTTTTTACAAGGGTGCGGCGACTTGGCCCCCACCATGGGGACGCGCCCCTCTACGCCCGAGAAGGGCCTTCGTCAATCAGCGAGGATGAACTCGACGACCTCGGTTTTCTGGATGGGCAGAAAATTGTTGTCGGAAACGGTCGTCAGTCGGATGCGCCCATCGCCATCGCGCCAGGCCGCGATGCCTTCGAGGTTGTCATACTCCCAAGGCGCCGAAACCATCAGCGTCTCGGTCGCGCCATCCGCGAGGTCCATGCGCCGGATGCGCGAGCGGAAGCCAACGCCAACGAAATCCCGTTCAAGAACATAGAGATACCCGTCCGGTCCGACATCGGCGCCGGTTACCAGGAAGGGGCCATCGCGGGGCAATTCGAGCGGGACGGACCAGCGATCGCTGTCAAAGCGGTAGACAGGAAAGTCCTTGTCGAACCGGCCCGACCGTTCGGGCATCGTCAATAGGGCGCCGTCAGTCGCGGCCAAGGACTCCAGGCTGGCGTTATTCTGCATTTGTGCAAACTCGCGGGTGAGTTTGATCTCGGTTGGGACAGCGCCAAGCGAAGCATAGTGCCAGACGCGCGCCGGCCCTTCGAAGCTGACATAGAAGCCACCCTGTCCATCGAGCGCGAGCCCTTCGCTATCGTCGTCCTCCCCCGAAAGGGGCTTTCCATCCAATCCAAGAAGGTTGGTTTCGACTGTGACATTGATCCCTTCGATACCTGTCGAAGTTCGCAGGAGCTGGCCCTGAACAAGGCGTCCGCGGTCCATCAGGACTGTGAGAGCAAGCCCATCCTCGCCAACCTCAAGCGCCGAGAACCCGCCGAACTCTGGGTTGTCGGTCTGCCAGTGATACCGGCTCAGAAGGCGGGCTTCCGCCGCCACGGCGGATTGCCCTGCAAAGAGCAGGGCGGCGCAAAGCGCATATCTGGTGATCAGGTGGATGGTTCTTGTCCTATTCGGCCTCGGCCCACGAGCCTTTTTCTCCGTTGGGGTTGACCCAGCGCAGAATCCAAAGCCCGAGGATGAAAAGGATGATGACAGGGATAAACCCCTTCTGGTTGCTGCCCGTCGCTGCCGTGAAGATGGTGATGAGGCCCGGTGCGAGGAAGGCGGTCGCTTTGCCGGTCAGGGCAAACAGGCCGAAGGCTTCGGTCGGTCGCGCCGGATCGGTATGGCGAACCATAAGGGTGCGCGAGGCGGCATAGAGCGAGCCGCCGGCGCCGCCGATGACCGCGCCGCAAATGTAGAAGATGATGTCAGGGATCGCGGACCCTTCCGCCAGAGGAATGCCCAGAAGGCTCTCGCGCGACATTCCGACGATGATGATGCAGACGACGATAAGCGCCCACACGGCCCCTTGGATCACCGGCTTCGGCCCGATCCGCTGATCCGTCAAGCCACCGGCCCAAGTCACGATGGCGGCGGCGATGGCGGCGACGATGCCGAAGACGCCGATCTGAATGATCGACCAGTCGAGAACCAGCGCCGCGTAGACCCCGCCAAAGGCATAGAGCGCGTTCAAAGCGTCGCGGTAGAGCATCGAGCCGAGAAGGAAGCTCCCAAGGCTCTTGCGTCGGAAGATGGCCCGGATCGTTGTGACTAGCTCGCGGAGGATCCCTTCGCGGGCCACGGCGCTCCCTTTGGGTTTGGGAACATCGCGCACCCAGAGGAAGAACGGGACCATAAACACAAGATACCAAATCGCGATGAACGGCCCGACGCTGCGGGTGCCCTCGCGCAGATCGGGATCAAGACCAAAGAGCGGGGCGGTGCCGAGAAGCGTCACGCCGCTTTCGTTCTCTGCCAGCAAGAGGAGCATGATGAAAAGCGAGACCACACCGCCCCAATAGCCAAAGGCCGAGCCCGAGCCGCTGACCCGCCCGATTTCCTCGTCCGTTCCCATCGAGGGCAGGTAGGCGTTGACGAAATTGAGGCCGGATTCCGCGGCGATGAAGCCCACATAGAATATCACCAGCATCAGGATCAGATTTGCACCGTCCGGTGTGAGCCCCCACAAGAGCGCCGATGCCACGACATAGGCCACCGAGAAGAAGATGATCCAAGGTATCTTGCGGCCCGAGCGGTCGGCTATGGCGCCGAGAAGTGGGGCGGACAGGGCAATAATGACGCCCGAGATGGTTTGACCCAGCGACCAGAGCCATTGGGAATGGGCTTTGGCTTCGGACAGAGCTTCGCCTTGCGAGACGAAAAGCTCGGTCGCGACATAGGCGAAATAGGGGCCGAAAACGAAGGTCAGGCCGAGCGTATAGAAGGGCTGCTGCGCCCAGTCGAAAAACATCCAGCCCCAGATGCGCCGCTTTTGCGAAATTGCCATGACTGCTCCCCTCCGCGTTTGAACGGATAAGACAGGGAAAGCCGGAGTCTGGCAAGGAATCTCGTGCCTAGGCGTCTTGCATCGGGGGCCAGGGGCGTTGGGCCTCGGCCGTCACCCATGTCTTAACCCAACGGGGCATCGTTGGTGGGGCGGATCCGTCAAGGCCCATCTCGTCGATCGCTTCCCTCGGCGCGACGATCCCCTTGGGGCCAACCGTTGCCATCCGCAGCAAAACGTGCCCCGCGCACTCGCCTTTGCCTGTCCACATCGACTGTTCGATATACATAAACCGGTCGTCCCAGGTGACGAGCCGGCTTTTCATTGTGATCAGTTGAAACACGGTGATCCGCCGCCGATACCGCGTGGTCGATCCGGCCACGGTCATCCCCCAGCCCTTGCGCTTGAGCGCCGCGCGAAGCCCCGTGACCAAGCTGAGGGGAATGCGGCCAAGGTCATAGAGCGTCAATGTCCGGCCGTTATTCAGCTCCATCCAGACGTCGAGATCCCAAGGGAGGCAGTGATGCTGGCTCACATAGGTATCTGTCAGGCCGAGCTTCGGCGTCTTTCTCGCCTTGCCAAGCTGCCAGAACATGCGGGCGACAGGATACATCGTGATCTCCGTTTTGCATCAGATGGGCGAGCGAGATGACAGCATCAACTGTAACGTTGCGGCAGGGGATTGCCGCGCACGCCGGCACTGACTACCTGTGGGCAAACGAAAGGACCAGATATGCAATCGCTCTACGACATTCTGATGCTGGTGATCGGCGTCGCCCGGTTTTTCATCTTTGCCCATTTCATCATGAGCTGGCTGATCAGCTTTCAGGTGCTCAACATACGGCAGCCATTCGTCGCGCAGGTCTGGTATGGCCTGACCCGCATCCTCGAGCCGGTCTATGCCCCGATCCGCAAGGTTGTTCCGGTCATGGGCGGCATGGACCTGACGCCGCTTGTCGCGCTTGTCGGCCTCGAAATCATCCGCATCGTTCTGATGAACAACGTGGCGATGTTCTACTAAGGCGAAGCCCGCTTGCCCCCGGAGGCGGCTTGTGTGACTCTGCCCTTCAACAAGAGCAATTTGACCCACAGGCCCCTCCCGCATGAGCGCTGCCACGCTTCTACGCGACGTATTCGGATTCGACGCCTTTCGCCCCGGCCAGCAGGAGATTGTGGCCGCGGTCACGGCTGGCCGCAACACGCTTGCCATCATGCCTACGGGCGGCGGCAAGTCGCTGTGTTTTCAACTGCCCGCGCTCGTGCGGGATGGCGTGACGGTGGTGATTTCGCCGCTTATCGCTCTGATGCGGGATCAGGTGCGGGGGTTGCGCGAGGCGGGGGTTGAGGCAGGCGCGCTGACCTCGGGCAATACGCCGGAAGAGACGGACGCCGTTTGGGAGGCGCTCGAGGCCGGGCGGCTCAAGCTGCTCTACATGGCGCCCGAGCGGCTCGCTTCCGGGGGCGTGCCGCAGATGCTCAAACGCGCAGGCGTGACGCTCATCGCCGTGGACGAGGCCCATTGCGTGAGCCAATGGGGCCACGATTTCCGCCCCGACTACCTGCGCATCGGCGATCTGCGCCGCGAGTTGGGCGTGCCGCTGGCTGCCTTTACCGCCACCGCCGACGCTGAAACCCGCGACGAGATCATCGAAAAGCTTTTCGGCGGGGCCGAGCCCGAGGTGTTCCTGCACGGCTTCGACCGGCCCAACATCCACCTGTCCTTTGCTGTGAAGGACAGCCCCCGCCAGCAAATCCTGCGCTTTGCCGAGGCGCGGCGCGGGCAATCGGGGATCGTCTATTGCGGCACACGCGCCAAGACCGAGGTTCTGGCGCAGGCGCTGCGCGAGACGGGGCATAACAGTGCCCACTATCACGGCGGGATGGAGGCCGACGATCGCCGTATCACCGAGGCGCGGTTTCAGCAGGAGGATGGCCTGATCGTCGTGGCGACCGTGGCCTTCGGCATGGGGATCGACAAGCCCGATATCCGCTGGGTCGCCCATGCCGACCTGCCGAAATCCATCGAGGCCTATTATCAAGAGATCGGCCGGTCCGGCCGCGATGGCGCGCCAGCCGAGGCATTCACCCTCTTCGGCCCCGACGACATCCGCTTTCGCCGCCAACAGATCGACGAAGGCCTCGCCCCGCCCGAGCGCCGCATGGCCGACCACGGGCGACTGAATGCGCTTCTGGGCCTCGCGGAGGCGCTCGATTGCCGCCGCCATGAGCTTCTCCAATATTTCGGCGAAGAAGTTGCCCAATGCGGCAACTGCGATCTCTGCGACAAGCCCGCCGAGGTTTTCGACGGGACAGAGCCTGTCCGCATGGCCCTTTCCGCCGCGCTGCGCACGGGTGAGCGGTTTGGCTCGGGGCATCTGATCGACATTCTTCTGGGTGGCGAGACCGACAAGGTCCGCCAGAACGGCCACGATTCCTTGCCAACCTTTGGTGTGGGCAAGGCATACGACCGCCGCCAATGGCAGGCGATCTTTCGGCAGATGATGGGCCACGATCTGATCCGCCCCGATCCCGAGATGCATGGCGGCCTGCGGATGACCGACCGCGCCCGCCCGATCCTGCGCGGCGAAGAGACGATCCAGCTTCGCGCCGACACAATCCGCGCGGCCAAGGGCGCGGGGCCGAAGATCAAGATGCTGGTGAGCGACGAGGACGCGCCGCTTCTTTCCGCGCTCAAGGCCAAGCGCCGCGCGCTGGCCGAGGCGGCGGGCGTTCCGGCCTATATCATCTTCAACGACAAGACCCTGATCGAGATGGCGGAAACCCGCCCCGCCACGCTCGACCAGATGGCGCGGGTCGGCGGCGTAGGGGCGAAAAAGCTCGAACACTACGGCATGGCCTTTCTCGAGGTGATCGCGGGCGAGGCCGAAGCGCTGCATCCTCGGCGGCGCAAGCTGGCGGGAAAAGAGGCAGGGTCGGTCTATGACCAGCTGCTTGAGGCACAAAACAGCCTTGTTCGCGGGGAGGATGGGACAGGCAAACCGATGAGCTGCACTGCTTCGGTGCTCGCCCGTCTGGCCGAGGCGCACCCCACTGACCTTGGCGGGATCGAGCGGATCATCGGTGCCCGCCATACCGAACGGTTCGGCACCGCCTTCCTTGAAATCCTGCAGGGCGGTTGAACCTCTGGCCCTATCTGCTAGCACTCGGCCGCAAAGGAGACTGCCATGCTTGTAGTGATCTCGCCCGCAAAGGCGCTCGATTTCTCGCCCGTGCCGCACGCGCCCACTGAGCCCGCCTATCGGGCCGAGGCCACGCGCCTTGCCAAGACGGCACGCGGGCTGACGCTGGGCGATCTGAAGAAGCTGATGAGCATCTCCGACGACCTTGCCCGCCTCAACCGCGACCGGTTTCGCGGTTTTCAGGATGAACCCGCCGCTGACGCCATCAAACCGGCCGCCTACGCCTTCGACGGCGATACCTATACCGGCCTCGATGCCGGAACCATGTCGGACGACGAGCTGCGCTGGGCGCAGGGGCATTTGCGGATCCTCTCGGGGCTTTACGGCCTGCTGCGTCCGCTTGACGGCATTCAGCCCTACCGCCTCGAAATGGGCAGCCGCCTGAAAACGCGGCGGGGCAAGAACCTCTATGACTACTGGGGCGAGAGCCTGTCGAAAGATCTGACGCGGCTGGCGGCCGAGGCGGGGACCGATATCCTCGTCAACTGCGCCAGTCAGGAATATTTCGGCGCGGTCGATAACAAGGCGCTGAAGCTGCGGGTCATCACGCCGCAATTTATGGAAGTGAAGAACGGCCAGCCGCGCATCGTCTCGTTCTTTGCCAAACAGGCGCGGGGCGCGATGGCCCGCTATATCGTCGACAATCGGCTGACCGATCCCGAGGCCCTGAAAGATTTCGGGGCCGGAGGCTATGCCTACGACCCCGATCTTTCCGAGGGCGACCGCCTCGTGTTCCTGCGCGAAGGTTAAAGCCGCTCGATCGCAAGGGCGATGCCCTGACCGCCACCGATACACATGGTGATAAGGCCGCGCTTGCCGCCGGTGCGCTCGAGCTCATACATCGTCTTGACCGTGATGATCGCGCCCGTCGCTCCAACCGGATGGCCCAGCGCAATCGCGCCGCCGTTGGGGTTGACGATGGCCGGATCGAAGCCGAGCTCTTTCGACACGGCAAGCGCCTGAGAGGCGAAGGCTTCGTTCGACTCGATCACGTCGAAATCGCTGGCCTTGAGGCCGGTGCGTTGCAGCAGCAGCTTTACCGCCGGAACCGGCCCGATCCCCATGACCTCGGGGCGCACGCCCGCATGGGCATAACCCAAGACCTTGAACTTGTGCGTCAGCCCCGCCTTTTCCGCCGCCTCGCGCCGCGCCAGAACAACTGCCGCCGCGCCATCATTGAGGCCGCTGGCGTTGCCCGCGGTGACAGAGCCTTCCTTCTCGAATACGGCGCGGAGGCCGGCGAGGGTCTCGGGTGTGGTGGCCTTGGGATGTTCGTCGGTGATGAAATCGACCGTGTCGCGGCGCACCTTCACCGGAACCGGCACGATCTGATCCTTGAAATGGCCCGCCTCGATGGCCGCCAATGCGCGCCTTTGGCTCTCGGCGGCGAACTCGTCCTGCATCTGGCGGGTAATTTCGTGCTCACGCGCGACGTTCTCGGCTGTCACGCCCATGTGGCCGGTGCCGAACGGGCAGTGCAGCGTGCCGAGCATCATGTCGAGCGTGCGGATATCGCCCATCTTCGCGCCCCAGCGTTGATCGGGCACGATATAGGGCGCGCGGCTCATGCTTTCCGAGCCGCCTGCAAGGGCAAAATCGGCATCCCCAAGCATCAGCGACTGAACCATCGACACGATTGCCTGAACGCCTGAGCCGCAAAGGCGGTTGACGTTCATCGCGGGCGTCGAATTCAGCACACCCGCCTGCATCGAGGCGACGCGGCTGAGATACATATCGCGCGGTTCGGTATTGATCACCTGACCAAAGGCCACCTGCCCGATCTGGCCGCCGTCAACGCCCGCCCGCTCGAGCGCGGCCTTGGCGACGATGGTGCCCATCTCGATGGGCGAGGTGCCGGCAAGGCTTCCGCCGAAAGAGCCGATGGCTGTGCGGGCGCCGGAGAGGATGACGATGTCGGACATGGGGGCCTCCTGAGGGATTTGTCGCGGTGCACTCTAGCGATCAGGCGCGCTTGGGAAAGCACGACGTCCCGTCACGGCAGGTTGCATTTCCGCGCGATTGGTGTCTTTTCCAGTGCATTGGTGTCGGAGTTTTCCATGTCGAGCGATTTCCTGAATTCGATCCGAGAAGCCCTTGCCGGGATCGAGGCCGACGGCCTGATGAAGCGCGAACGCCTGATCACCTCGCCGCAGGGTGGGCGGATCGAGGTGGGCGATCGCAAGGTGATCAATCTTTGCGCCAACAATTATCTGGGCCTTGCCGATCATCCGGCCCTGATCGCTGCTGCCGAAGCCGCGATGCACGACCACGGCTACGGCATGGCCTCGGTCCGCTTCATCTGTGGCACGCAGGATCTGCACCGTCAGTTGGAGGAGCGCCTTGCCGCCTTACTTGGCCACGACGATTCCATCCTCTTTGCCGCTTGCTTCGACGCCAACGGCGCCCTCTTCGAGCCTCTCTTGGCGCCGGAAGACGCGGTAATCTCCGATGCGCTCAACCATGCCTCGATCATCGACGGCATCCGCCTGTGCAAGGCGCGGCGCTATCGCTTTGCCAATTCGGATATGGACGATCTCGAGGCCCAGCTGAAACAGGCCCGCGCCGATGGGGTGCGGCACATCATGATTGCGACCGATGGTGTTTTCTCGATGGATGGCTATCTCGCCAAACTGCCGGAAATCCGCGCCCTGGCCGACCAATACGATGCGCTTCTGATGGTCGATGATTGCCACGCCACCGGCTTCATGGGGCCGAAGGGGGCAGGAACGCCCGCGTATTTCGGTGTGAAGGCGGATGTGATGACAGGCACGCTGGGCAAGGCCCTTGGTGGCGCACTCGGCGGCTATATCGCCGGGCCGCAGCCGGTGATCGACCTCCTGCGCCAGCGCGCGCGGCCCTATCTTTTCTCCAACGCCCTGCCGCCCGCTGTCGTCGCTGCCGGCCTTGCCGCGCTTGATCTGGTCGAGCAGGGCGACGACCTCCGGGCAAAACTCTTCGAGAACGCCGCCTATTGGCGCGCGGGGCTTGAGGCGGCTGGGTTCGACCTTCTGCCCGGAGAGCACCCGATCGTGCCGGTGATGCTCTACGACGCCCGCCTCGCCCAAGCGATGGCCGCGCGGCTATTCGAGCTTGGCGTCTATGTCGCCGGCTTCTTCTTTCCCGTGGTCCCCAAAGACCGCGCCCGTATCCGCACCCAGATGAACGCGGCGCTCAGCCGCGCCGACCTCGATGAAGCTCTCGCCGCCTTTGCCCAAGCAGGCCGCGATACCGGAGTTCTGAAATGACCAACCAGATGAAAGCTCTGGCCAAGACCAAGCCCGAACCGGGCCTTTGGATGATCCATGCGCCGGTGCCCGAGATCGGCCCTGATGACGTGCTTATCAAGATCAACAAGACCGGCATCTGCGGCACCGATATCCACATCTGGAACTGGGACGCCTGGGCGCAAAAGACAGTCCCCGTGCCGCTCATCACCGGCCACGAATTCGCGGGCGAGATTGTCGAGATCGGCCGCAATGTCGAAGGGCTCGAGATCGGCCAGCGCTGTTCGGGCGAGGGGCATCTCATTGGCAAGAAAAGCCGCCAGAGCCGTGCGGGCAAGTTTCACCTCGATCCCGCCACGCGGGGGATTGGCGTCAACGAACAGGGGGCTTTTGCCCAATTCCTCAAGCTGCCCGCCTTCAACGTGGTGCCGCTGCCCGATGCCATCGACGATGAAATCGGCGCAATCCTCGATCCCTTGGGCAATGCCGTCCACACGGCCCTTAGCTTCGATCTGGTGGGAGAGGACGTGCTGATCACCGGCGCTGGCCCCATCGGCATCATGGCCGCCGCTGTCGCCCGCCATGTCGGCGCGCGGCATGTGGTGATCACCGATATTAATCAAGATAGGCTCGATCTGGCGGCGCGGGTGGCGGATGTGGTTCCGGTGAACGTGGCGAAGCAGGATCTCAAAGAGGTCGAGACCGGCCTCAAGATGAAAGAGGGGTTCGACGTGGGCCTCGAGATGTCGGGCAGCCAGCAGGCGCTCGATCAGATGGTGGAAAACCTCGTGATGGGCGGGCGGATCGCCCTGCTCGGCATCCCGCCGGGCAAATCGCCAGTGGATTGGAGCCGCATCGTTTTCAAGGCGATCACCATCAAGGGCGTCTATGGCCGCGAGATTTTCGAGACATGGTACAAGATGATCGCCATGCTGGAAAACGGCCTCGATGTGCGCGAGGTGATCACACACCGGTTCAAGGTGGATGATTTCGTGCAAGGGTTTGACGCCATGCGCGGCGGCTCGTCGGGCAAGGTCGTTCTCGACTGGACTTGACCCATGTCCCAGCCCTGTCAGACTGCGATGGTCTGGGCCGGGGGGGCTGGGATGATACGTTACGCTGGGAATACGCTCCGTTTCATCCGCATCGCGGCGGTGTTCTTCTGCATCGGCAAGGTGCTACCCGTTGCTGTCGTGATCGCGATCGAGGCGATGGCATGAGCGGCCTGCCCGCGATCCTGATCGTGCAAGGTGCGGTGTTCCTTCTCTGGGCGCTACTTGCAGTCCGTATCCTCTTGCATCTGCGGGCAAGGGCGCGGGATCACGCGGGCCACATGGTGCCGCGGCCTGCCGAATGGGTTTCGGCAACGGAAGAGTGGCTGGCCGACCGGGAAGAAGCCAACGTGCGGCGGGTTCTCCTACTGCTCAGTGTGATCCTGATCGGTCTTAGTATCTGGGGCAGAATGCGCTAGGCGCGGCTGTCTGACGCCAGCACTGGTGAAGGGCGCAATGCGGGCCTATATGCGCCCCATGCAACGCACCGTTCCCCTGACCCGTGATCTCGTTTTGATTGGTGGCGGCCATAGCCACGCCCTCGTCCTGCGGATGTGGGGGATGAACCCCTTGCGGGGGGTGCGGGTGACGGTGATCAACCCGCTGCCCACCGCCGCTTATTCGGGGATGCTCCCCGGCTTTGTGGCGGGGCACTTCACGCGCGAGCAACTCGATATTGATCTGGTCCGCCTCGCCCGCTTTGCCGGAGCCCGCGTGATCATCGGGTCGGCCGAGGGGATCGACACCGAAAAGCGCGAGGTGCGCATCGCGGGACAGGGGCCGATTTCCTATGACGTGGTTTCGGTCGATGTGGGGATCACCTCCGAGATGCCCGCGCTTCCGGGCTTCCCCGAGCATGGCATTCCCGCCAAACCGCTCGCCGAGTTCGCCGCCAAGTGGGACGCCTATCGCACCACCGCCAAGGCACCCAAGGTCGCCGTGATCGGCGCCGGCATCGCCGGAGCGGAACTGGCGATGGCGATGGCTCATGCGCTGAAGGACCGGAGCGGAAAGGTCACGCTGATCGACAAGGCCGCAGCACTTCCGGGCATGACCAACAAGGCGCGAGCCAAGGTTCTGACGGCGATGGCGGAGGCGGGGGTCGATTTGATCGAGAACGCGCCGATTGCGTCTGTTGGCGCGGAGGGTGTCCGGCTTGAGGACGGGCGGCGCATCGAGGCCTCGTTCGTCACCGGTGCCGCCGGTGCACGGCCGCATGACTGGATCGCTGCGTCTGGCCTTGATCTGGTCGACGGCTATATCGCCGTGGGGCCGACCCTGCGCTCGAGCGATCCGGCAATCTTCGCCACCGGCGACTGCGCCCACATGACCCACGCGCCGCGCCCCAAGGCGGGCGTTTATGCTGTGCGGCAGGCGCCGATCCTCTACAACAACCTGCGCGCGGCGCTGACCGAAAAGGGCCAAATGCGCCCCTACCGGCCGCAGCGCGATTATCTCAAGCTTGTCTCGCTTGGCCGCCGCTCGGCCCTTGCCGAAAAGTTCGGCACCGCCGTGCGCGGGCCGCTTTTGTGGCTCTGGAAAGACCGGATCGACCGCAAGTTCATGGCGATGCTCGACGATCTGCCGAAGATGCCGGTGCCTTCCCTACCCAAGGAGATGGCCGCAGGGGCCGTCGAGGCGCTGGGCGACAAGCCGATGTGCGGCGGCTGCGGTGCCAAGGTCGGGCGCGGGGCGCTTCGGAATGCGCTGGCCAGCCTTCCGGCGACCACGCGCAAGGATATCACGCCCTTGCCGGGTGACGATGCGGCCCTTCTGACCACGGGCGGTGCGCAGCAGGTGATCACCACCGACCACCTCCGCAGCCTGACCAACGACCACGCCCTGATGACCCGCATCGCGGCCGTCCATGCGCTGGGCGATATCTGGGCGATGGGGGCCAAGCCTCAGGCGGCGACGGTCAACGTCATCCTGCCGAGGATGTCGGCGGCCCTGCAGGAGCGCACCATGCGCGAGATCATGGGGGCGGCGAACGAGGTGATTTCCGGCGCGGGCGCGGCCATCGTTGGCGGACATTCGTCGATGGGCGACGAGCTGACCATCGGCTTCACGCTCACCGGCCTGTGCGAAAAAGCGCCGATCACCCTTGGCGGGGCCAAGGCAGGCGATGCCTTGATCCTCACGAAACCTGTCGGCTCGGGCGTCTTGATGGCCGCCGAGATGGCGGGCCTTGCGCCGGGGACGGATGTGGTTGCGGCGTATAAGCAGATGCTCCAGCCGCAGGGGCTGGCATCGGAAATCCTCGGCAAGGCCCACGCCATGACCGATCTCACCGGCTTTGGCATCGCAGGGCACCTCTCGGGCATTTGTGAGGCCTCGGGCGTTGCCGCCGAGATCAGCCTCGATGCCGTGCCGCTGATGCAAGGGGCGCTTGCGCTTGCCGAGAAGGGCGTGCGCTCGTCGCTCTACCCCGACAACGTTTCGGGCGCGGGAGTTGTCGCGGGCCGGAAAGGGCCGCGCGCGGATCTGATGTTCGATCCGCAAACGGCGGGGGGCCTTTTGGCGGCGGTTCCGGCCGACAAGGCGGATGAGCTGGTCAAGAAGCTCTGGCTTGCGGGTTATCCGGCGGCAAAGATCGGGCGTCTGATCGAGGGCCTGCCGTCGGTCACGCTGATCTGACGATTTCGGCCACGGCCTTCGCGGCCTCGACCAGTGCCTCGGTATCAAGGCGCTCGGCCCTGACCGTGTCAATCCGCTCGGCCTCGTGCACGGCGCGGGATTTGGCATAGGCGGGGTCGTAGTGATCGGCCATCAGGGCTGCGGCCAGATCGGTCATTTTGCCCTCGGCCAGCAAAGCCTCCCAGCGGCCGACCGTCTCGTGCCCGCGATGCTGGCGGATGGGCTGGAGCTTTTGCCGAAGCGCCTCAGGTTCGGCGATCACATCGGCATAGGCGCGGGTCAGATACTCGGCCCGTGCCTCCAAAGGCGCGGTGATCTCGATCCGAGGGGCCGCGCACATGGCGGCCCAGACCGAAGGCGGCACGATCAGCTTGCCGATCTTGCTGCTTTCCGCCTCGACCACGACCGGCCGCGCCGGATCAAGCCCGACAAGGGCGCAGGCCACAGCGGTTTCGAAGGCTTTCTGGCTTGGCTGATCGTCGCTGAATCCGCCGAGAAGCGAGCCGCGATGATGCGCCAGCCCCTCAAGATCGAGCATCTGCACGCCGAGGCCGGGCAGAAGGCGGAGAATGTCGCTCTTGGCGGTGCCGGTGTAGCCGTCGATCAGGATCAGGCGATGCGGCAGCGGATCGTCGTAGACGACCATGTGCACCAGCCGCCGAAACGCCTGGTAGCCGCCCTTGATCGTGTCGGTGCGCCAGCCGATCTGGGCGAGAATGCTTGAAAAGCTCCCCGACCGCTGACCGCCGCGCCAGCAATAGACGAGGGGGCGCCAGCTTCCGTCGCGGTCCCTCATGTGCTGGTCGATGGCATCGGCGGCATTGCGGGCCACCATTGCGGCGCCGATCTTCTTGGCTTCGAACGCGCTGACCCTTGTGTATCTGGTGCCAACCTCGGCACGCTGTTCGTTTGTCAGCGCGGGCATGTTCACAGCGCCGGGAATGTGATCGAGCGCGAACTCGGCGGGCGAACGCACGTCGATCACCGTGTCGAAACCGTGGTTCAGAAGATCGGCAAGGGATTGAAACGCGCGGGGCATGGCTGGCTCTCCCGCTCTATTGGCCGAGCGGCATGAGCTGCACGCGGCCGGTACCGGCCAGCAGCCAACAGTCGCGCCCGTCGATCGCCGCAGGGATGAGGGGACGCCCAAATCCGGCGCCGCCATCGAGGTTGAGCCGGTTGCCATAGTGGCATGGAAAATCGAGAGAGGTATGGCCGTGGACGACCAGCTTGCCGTGATCACGGGGATCCTCGAGCCAGCCTTTGCGGATCCAGATCAGATCGTCCTCCTCCTGCCGCGCCATCTCGATCCCGGGCCGGATGCCGGCATGGACGAAAATCTGGTCGTCGGTCTCGTGCCAAAGTGGGCGGCTGTCGAGGAAATCGAGGTGCGCCTCGGGAACGGCGCGGCGCGCGGCTTGCACGATTTCGTCCTGGCCGGAGAGGGCTTCTGCAAAGACACCATAAGAGGCAAGGGTCGTCGTGCCGCCAAGAGTGGGGTGCAGCCATGTGTTGCCCGAGCTGACGCGGGCATCCGTCGCCGAGCCATATCGGACGAAACGGGCAAACATCCTGTCATGGTTGCCACGCAGGACGGTCCAGTTGCGGCCAGCCTCGACGCCCGCGATCAAGCGCTCGATCACGCCGCGGCTGTCGGGGCCGCGGTCGGTATAGTCGCCCAGAAAGACGATCCGGGCGTTGCGGCCGCCGTCCTGCTCGATCAGGCGCAGCGCCTCGTCAAGCTGGCCAAGCTGGCCGTGGATATCGCCGATTGCATAGATCATTTGAGTCCGCCTCGTGTCCGGCGCCGCATAGCATAGGTGCAAGGGGGCGGAAACGGCGAACTTGGGTCAGGCAGCCTCGGGATCGGGCAGGAAGGTATAGGAGTGCGCGTTGATATCGCCGCTCCAACGCCAGATGGCGACAAAGCCCTCGGGGCCGGCGCGGAACGCATGGGGCATCCGCGAGGGGTGATGGATGACGTCGCCTTCGCGGCGGATGCGCCGGTCGTCCCCTGCGATCCAGTCCGCAGAACCGGCGACGATGCCGTAGGTTTCAACGGCGTCGTGATTGTGCAGGCGGTAGTAGGTGCCGGGGCGTTGGAACAGAAGGCCCGCGCGGAAGCGGGGCGAAACCATCGGCCCCTCGGGATCGAGAAGGGTCGCCACCACAATCATCGCGGCTTCTTTGTCGAGCATCCGGTCTGCCACAGGATTGGTGCCCCAAGGCGTCATCGGGATTGCCGCCTCGATTGCGGCAGCACAGGGATGGGCGGAGGCGGCGAGGCAGGCCCGCATCGCCGCTTCGAGGGCCATCGGCACATGAAAGAGGCCCTCTGGCCAAAGCCCCGTGGTCAGCTCGACGCCTGTGAGATCCGCGTCGTCGCGGCCTTCACTGGCGAAGATCGCCGCCATTTCTTGGGCCAGCGCCGAAATCGGTGAAAGAGCAAGCATGGCCGCCTCGCAGAGCTGTCTTTGCGCGAGAGTTCTGCCGCGGCGGGTTTCCAGTCTGAGCGGATTGCGACCAGAAATGAGCTGTTTTGACCAAGAAATTTAGTCGAGCAAAGTGTCGAGCCCGCGCACGAGGCCCCTGATCCCCGCCACACGGCGGGCGGCGAAGAGCGTGCCTTCGGCATAGATCGAGGCGTCCATGCCCGCATCGTGCGAGATCGACAGGCGCGAGCCGGAGGTGGCAAACTCGGCGGTGACCGAGGCGGAATAGCTGGGCAGGCGGATGGAATGAACCTGAACCCCGTTGATCGTCCCGCCGCGCAATTCGCGCGGGCCGATGATCGCGTCGAGCGGCTGGCCGAGGCGGGGCTTTTGCACCTCGCCCATGCGTTCGGCCAATTCACGGGCGGTGCCGCTTGGCGCATCGATCTTGGCGTGACCGGCGAAATCGAGGATTTCGAAGGTGTCGACATATTTCGCGGCCATGATAGAGAAACGGGTCATCAAGGCGGCGGTCAGGGCGAAATTGCCCGACGCGACGACGCCTACGCCGCCCGCCTCGGCGGCGGTGGCAATCTCGGCGTAGTCGTCGCTTGTCAGTCCCGAGGTGCCGACAACAACGTGCCGCCCCGCACCGATCGCTGTGAGTGTGTGGTCTTTGACAACCTGCGGCTTGGTGTAGTCGATCAGCACGTCCCAATCGGCGGCAAGGCTCTCTTGGACCGATCCAACGCAAGGCAGGCCAATGGCGCCAAGGCCCGCCGCTTCGCCCGCGTCTTTCCCCGCCGCCCCGCGCGAGACAGCAGCCACAAGTTCGAGATCGGGCGCCTCAAGAATGGCCTTGGCCACGGCGCTTCCGGTCCAGCCGGTGATGCCGGCGACGCAAATCCTGATTTTCTGCATGAGGGCCTCCTCTTTTGGCGGAGTAGGGGCGCAGGCGGGAGCAAGGTCAATTGCAAAAGAAAACGCCGCCAGACGTGCTGGCGGCGTTTGCGATCTTTCAGGAGTGGCTCAGTTCACATCGAAGGTAAGCGGCTTGACCTGTTTGAAGAGGCCAGTCGTCGCCAGCTCGGCCAAAACCTTGGCCGGGATCGGTTCGTCGACATAGAGAAGCGCAATCGCTTCACCGCCGCGAAGCGCGCGGCCGAGGGTAAAGTTGGCGATATTGACCCCATTGCGGCCCATGGTCTGACCGAGGGTGCCGATGATGCCGGGCACGTCTTCGTTGGTTGTATAGAGCATATGCGCGCCGATTTCGGCGTCGATGTTGATGCCCTTGATCTGGATGAAGCGTGGCTTGCCATCGCTGAACACGGTGCCGGCAATCGAACGCTCCCGCTCGGGCGTCACGACCGTGACCTTCACATAGCCTTCGAATGTGCCCGACTGATCCTGATTGGTCGTCGAAATCTTGACGCCGCGCTCCTTGGCGATGACCGGGGCGCTGACCATGTTCACGTCGGGGTTGGCCTTCTTCATGATCCCGGCGATCACCGCGCAGTTCAGGGCCGCGAGGTTCATGGACGAGACGACACCATCATAAAGGATGTTGATCGCGGTGATCGGCTCGTCGGTCAACTGGCCGATGAAATTGCCGAGATGGCCCGCCAGCTTGACCCACGGGCCCATGACCTTGGCTTCTTCGGCGGTGATCGAGGGCATGTTGATGGCGTTGGTGACGGCGCCGGTCAGAAGATAGTCGGCCATCTGCTCGGCCACCTGAAGGGCCACGTTTTCCTGCGCCTCGGAGGTGGCGGCGCCGAGGTGGGGCGTGACGACAACGTTGGGCAGATTGAAGAGCGGGCTGTCGGTCGCGGGCTCGACGGCGAAAACGTCGAAGGCGGCACCGGCGACATGGCCCGATTTCAGCGCCTCTGCCAGCGCCGCTTCGTCGACAAGGCCGCCGCGCGCGCAATTGACGATGCGCACGCCCTTCTTGAGCTTGGCGATGTTCTCGGCCGAGAGGATGTTGCGGGTCTGGTCGGTCAGCGGGACGTGCAGGGTGATGAAATCGGCGCGGTGCAGCAGGTCTTCCAGTTCGACCTTCTCGACGCCGATATCGGTCGCGCGCTCTTCCGAGAGGAAGGGATCATAGGCGACCACCTTCATCTTGAGGCCGCGGGCGCGGTCGCAGACGATCGCGCCGATGTTGCCCGCGCCGATCACGCCGAGGGTCTTGCCGGTCAGCTCGACCCCCATGAA
This sequence comes from uncultured Paracoccaceae bacterium, assembly GCA_937138255.1. Classification (GTDB taxonomy): domain Bacteria; phylum Pseudomonadota; class Alphaproteobacteria; order Rhodobacterales; family Rhodobacteraceae; genus RFZI01. The sequence goes on along the minus strand of CAKZOU010000057.1, from coordinate 168,479 downwards.
GCGCGATTTCTCCCACTTGCCGGCGTGGGTCGATGTGCTGGCCTCGGGGATCTGACGGGCCACGGCCATCATCATGGCGATGGCATGTTCGGCGGTGGTGATCGAGTTGCCGAAGGGCGTGTTCATCACGATGATGCCCTTCTTCGAGGCGGCGGGGATATCGACGTTGTCGACCCCGATACCGGCGCGGCCGATCACCCGCAGGTTGGTGGCCTTTTCGATCAGCTTTTCGGTGGCCTTGGTGGCCGAGCGGATGGCAAGGCCGTCATACTGGTCGATGATGGCGAGAAGGGCGTCCTTGTCCTTGCCGAGGGCGGGATGGAAATCGACCTCGATCCCGCGGTCGCGGAAGATCTGGACGGCGGCATCCGAGAGGGCGTCGGAGATGAGAACTTTGGGGGCCATGGTTTGGTCCTTCATTGGGGTGGCGGGGCAAGCCCCGCCCTACATGGGAAAAATAGGGTTCGGTTCGGGTAGGGCGGGGTTTACCCCGCCACACCCTCAGGCCGCTTGCAGCAGCGCTTCGATCTCGCTCTGATAGGCCCATTCGAGCCAGGGCAGCATCGCCTCGATGTCCGAGGTCTCGACCGTCGCGCCGCACCAGACGCGAAGGCCCGCCGGGGCATCGCGATAGGCGCCGATATCAAGCGCGATCCTCTCGGCCTCGAGCCGCTTGGCCACGGCCTTGGCGAAGGCTGCGCCATCGGTGATGCGCGGATCGGTAAACTTCAGGCACACGCTGGTGTTCGACCGCGTCGCCTTGTCCTCGGCGAGGTTGTCGATCCAGTCGCGGCTGGCGCAGAAATTCCAGATCGCGCGGGCATTGGCATCGGCGCGGTGCTTGAGTGCATCGAGCCCGCCGATGGATTTGCCCCATTTGAGCGCGAAGAGATAATCCTCGACCGCCAGCATCGAGGGCGTGTTGATCGTCTCGCCCTGAAATATGCCTTCGATCAGCTTGCCCTTCGAGGTCATGCGGAAGATCTTGGGCAGGGGCCATGCGGGGGTATAGCTTTCCAGCCGCTCAACCGCGCGGGGGCTGAGGATCAGCATCCCATGCGCGGCCTCGCCGCCCATGACCTTCTGCCACGAGAAGGTGACAACATCGAGCTTGTCCCACGGCAGATCCTGCGCGAAGGCGGCGCTGGTGGCATCGCAAATGGTCAGGCCCTTGCGATCCGCGGGGATCACCTCGCCCGAGACGACGCGCACGCCCGAGGTCGTGCCGTTCCATGTGAAGACAACATCTTTGTCAAAATCGAGCGTCGAGAGATCGACGATCTTGCCATAGTCCGCAGTGTGGACAGTGGCGGCAATCTTCAGTTGCTTGACCACATCGGTCGCCCAACCGGCGCCAAAGCTTTCCCATGCGGCGATCTCGACGGGGCGTTCGCCCAGAAGCGACCAGAGCGCCATCTCGACAGCGCCGGTATCCGAGGCCGGAACGATGCCGACGCGGTAGTTGGCGGGGATGCCGAGAATCTCGGCCGTCAGGTCGATCGCCTCTTTGAGCTTGGCTTTGCCGACACCGGCGCGATGCGAGCGGCCAAGCGGCGCGTCTGCCAATGCGTCGAGCGTCCATGTGGGGGGTTTGGCGCAGGGGCCGGAAGAGAACCGCGGATTGACCGGCCGCGATGCCGGTTTGGTCAGTGCCATTTCTGATATCCTCACAGATATATGCCCCTCGTTGGGGAGGGGTGTCCCACGGATGGGGATATCGGGGGCTGGGGTGGCCTACAATGGCCAAAATGACGCAAGAGCGGCTGTTTTCGCATCGAATGCGACTGCGGATGGCTACGATAGGAAACTTTGTGCCGCGCCGCCCGCTTGGAATCGCTTGGCCGATCAGGCATTAGGCCCGTGAAGCCAAGACCGGAGCCGCCATGTTCGCCGTCACCCTGCTGACCAACCCCGCCAAGCCCACGCTCGAGGCCCCGCTGGTCGAGTCGCTCCGCAATGCCTGGGGCGGTGGCGGGGCGCAGTGGCTTTCGGCAGGTGAGGCGGCAGAGTTTGCCGTGCCGCAGATGCCGGGGAACCGGTGGGATGTTTGGGAAAGCCTGCAGGGGCAGGGCGTCGATCTGGTGATCCAGACCGATACGGGCCGCCGCAAAAAGATGCTGCTCGCGGACATGGACAGCACAATGATCGAGCAGGAATGCATCGACGAGCTGGCCGCCGAGGCGGGCGTGGGCGAACGCGTGGCGGCGATCACCGCGCGGGCGATGAACGGCGAGTTGGATTTCGAGGCGGCGCTGAAAGAGCGGGTCGGGTTGCTTGAAGGCTTGCCCGAAAGCGTGATCGAGCGGGTTCTCGACAACCGCATTACCTTCATGCCCGGCGGCCAAGCGCTGGTTTCCACCATGCGGGCGGCGGGGGCCTATGCGGCGCTTGTCTCGGGCGGCTTTACCGCCTTTACCGGAAGCGTTGCCGCTTCGCTCGGCTTTGACGAGAACCGTGCCAATACGCTTCTGGCCGAAGCAGGCCAACTCACCGGCAAGGTCGCCATGCCGATCCTCGGGCGCGAGGCCAAGGTGCAGGCGCTGCACGAGATCACCGCGCGGCTGGGCCTCGCCGCCTCAGACGTTCTGGCTGTGGGCGATGGCGCGAATGATCTCGGAATGCTGGGCCTTGCCGGAACCGGCGTGGCGCTGCACGCCAAGCCGTCGGTTCAGGCCCAGTGCGATATCCGCATCAACCACGGCGATCTGACAGCGCTTCTCTACATCCAAGGATACGCCCGGTCTGAATTCGCGGCCTAGGCCAGCGCCGCCGCCGGCCTGACCCCCGCAGCATGGATGCCCCGCCGGTTGTGGATCGGTGCGTGGATGCGGGCGCGGGCGGCGGGGTGGTGCGGATCAAGAACTCCGACGCGCACCAGAAGCGAGGCCATCACGCATTCGCTGGCGCGGGTCGCGCCATCGGCGATCTTGAGCGCGATGCCGATCTTCTTCTCGGGAACGATCGCGATGAAAACGCCTTCCGCGCCGGTCTTGATCGAAACACGGCCATCCATCGCGCGCATGAGTTCGGTGCAGGCGCGGCCTTCGCCGGCCAACAATTCGGGATGCTTGCGCATCGCGTCAGTCAGCCGTGCGGCAGCCTTTGAGCGGACATCGCTCCGCTCGTGGGCCGAGGCATAGAAGGCCATCGCGCGGCCAAGGCCATGCAGGCTCATCGCGAAATTCGGGGCAGAGCAGCCGTCGATGCCGTAGCCCGCACTTTCTTCCCCTGTCAGGCTTTCGGTCGCCTCGCGCACCATCATCTGGATGGGGTGGGCGGGATCGACATATTCCGCATCGCCGCCGATATGCTTGTTCAGCGTGAGAAAGCCCGCGTGCTTGCCCGAGCAGTTGTTGTGCACTTGGCAAACCGGATCGCCCGAGCAGGTCATCTCGTCACGATAGTTCTGATCGCGCGAGGGCTCGGGGCCGCAGCGGAGCGCATCGTCGGTCAGGCCCAGATCGGCAAGCCAGCGGTTGACGTGACCCACATGAAGCTTCGCGCCCTGATGGCTGGCGCAGGCCAGCGCAAGCTGGCTCGAGGTCAGACCAAAGGCATCCGCCGCGCCGCTTTCGATGAGCGGGATCGCTTGCAGCATCTTCGAGGACGAGCGCGGAAAGATGATCGTTTCCGGCGCGCCCCAGGCCTCAAGAATCTCGCCCTCGGCGCCGACGATCACCGCATGCCCCTGATGCACGCTTTCCAGAAGATCGCCACGCCAGGTTTCGACAAGTTCAACAGCGCCGGTCATTCGATGGGGTTCCTTGCTTTGGCGGTAATCCGCGCAGGTTTGTGACCCAATGGGGCTTTTCCAAGGGCTCGGTTTCTTGTTATCTCTAGCGGTATCGGGTTGAAACCCGCCCTGCCAGTCAAAAGATGCCGAAGAATGCATCCGGGCGCAGGGCGAAAGAGGCAAGCACAGCTGGAGGCTGTCATATGAGATTAGTATTTGCGGGCGTGGTGGCACTTGGTGTCGCGCTAGGATGGTCGGGCGCGGCCATGGCACAGGAATCGTCGAACCGCGTTCAGGCCAGCACCGACTGGAGCGTTTTCGTCGAGAGCAATCCCAAGGAATGCTGGGCCGTTTCGGCGCCCAAAGAATCGGTCAATACACGCGATGGCAATGTCGTTTCGGTGCGGCGTGGCGATATCCTGCTCTTTGTGTTCTATCGTCCGGGCGAGGGCGTGAACGGCCAGCTGGCGTTTACCGGCGGCTATCCCTTCGCAGGCGGCTCGACGGTCGATCTCGATGTTGACGGCACGAAATACGCGCTCTTTACCGAAGGCGAATGGGCTTGGGCTGCCAAGCCCGAAGATGACGCGGCCATCGTTGCGGCGATGAAGAAAGGCTCTTCGGCCTCGCTCGTCGCCCGGTCGGGTCGCGGCACTGTCACCACCGACAAATTCTCGCTCAGCGGCTTTACGGCGGCGGTGGGCGAGGCCGAGAACCGTTGCAAGTAACGCATTTTCGGGTCGGATTTCTTTTGAAACCGGCCCGAATTCCTATATGAGGCCGGTCTGATCCCAGAATCGAGCCCGCCATGACCGCGACCGCCCCCATCACGCAAGACGTTCTGACCATTCCGCGCAAGGTGCCGGAGGGGGCAAAGAACCTTGTCGGCATGACCCGCGAAGCGATGCGCGAGGCGCTGATCGCCGCTGGCACGTCTGAAAAGCAGGCCAAGATGCGGACCAACCAGCTTTGGCAGTGGGTCTATCACTGGGGCGTGCGCGATTTCGACCAGATGACCAATCTGGCGAAAGACTATCGCAAGCTGTTGGCCGAGAATTTCGTGATCGAGCTGCCCGAGGTGGTGACCAAGCAGGTCTCGTCCGATGGCACACGCAAATATCTCGTCAGGATCGCGGGGGGCCACGAGGTCGAGATCGTCTATATCCCTGAAGAGGATCGCGGCACGCTGTGCATCTCAAGCCAGGTCGGCTGTACGCTCACCTGTTCGTTCTGCCATACCGGCACGCAGAAGCTCGTCCGCAACCTCACCGCCTCGGAAATCATTGGCCAGGTGATGCTGGCCCGCGATGACCTTGGCGAATGGCCTGTTCCCGGCGCGCCGAAGGACGAAACCCGCCTTTTGTCGAACATCGTGCTGATGGGCATGGGCGAGCCGCTTTATAATTTCGAGAACGTCCGCGACGCGATGAAGATCGCGATGGACGGTGAAGGCATCGCCCTTGGCCGCCGCCGCATCACGCTGTCGACCTCGGGCGTTGTCCCCGAGATTGCCCGGACGGCGAATGAGATCGGCTGTCTTCTGGCCGTGTCATTCCACGCCACCACCGATGCGGTGCGCGATGTGCTGGTGCCGGTGAACAAGAAATGGAACATTGAGACCCTGCTGAATGCCCTGCGCGAATACCCCAAGGCCACGAACAGCGAGCGGATCACCTTCGAATACGTCATGCTCAAGGGCGTGAACGATACGGATGAGGACGCGCATCGGCTGGTGAAGCTGCTCGACGGCATTCCCGCCAAGGTCAACCTCATCCCCTTCAACGAATGGCCCGGCGCGCCCTATGAGCGTTCGTCCAACAACCGCATTCGCGCCTTTGCGACGATCCTGATGAACGCGGGCTACGCGAGCCCCATCCGCACCCCGCGCGGCGAAGATATCATGGCCGCCTGCGGCCAGCTCAAATCCGCCACCGAACGCGCCCGCAAATCGAAACGCGAGATCGAGGCGGAAGCAGGGCTTTAGGCCTTCTGCAAGTCCAGAAGGATCGTCAGCGCCTCGGTCGCCCGATCCGACGGCACAAACACATGGTCGTGGTGATGCGCCGCGACCATGTTGCAGGCGATGCCCTCGGCGGCCAGCGCGGTGGCGACGGCGGCGGTGAGGCCCACGCCTTCCAGATCGGAATAGACGTTGAGCGTGATCTGCCGCATCGGTGCGGCGTTTGCGCGGTCGGGATGGTCAGCCAGCGGCAGGATCAGGGAAATCCCTTCTGCCTCGCGAAAAATCGCGCGGGCGAGGGGCAGGAGCCGCGCCAGCATCTGCGGGTCGGTGATCGAGGCAAAGGCCACATCGCCCGCGACCATCACCGGATCCATCCCGCCGATCATCTCGGCGGCGGTCTTGGAGGTTGGCTTCACCGGCCCGGAATATGCGAGCGCTTCTTGCCCGCATTCGCCCATGTCTCGATATGCCTCACGGCCTCTTCGGCGGTTTCGACGAAACGAAACAGCTTGAGGTCTTCGGGCGAGATCGTTCCGGCATCGGCCAGCGCCTGAAAGTTGATGACCTTTTCCCAGAAGGATTTTCCGAAAAGCAGGATCGGCACCTGCTCCATCCGGCCGGTCTGGATCAGGGTGATCGCCTCGAAAAGCTCGTCCATCGTGCCAAATCCGCCGGGGAAGATGCAGATCGCCTTGGCGCGCATCAGGAAATGCATCTTGCGGATCGCGAAATAGTGGAAGTTGAAGCACAGCTCGGGCGTCACATAGCGGTTGGGCGCTTGCTCGTGCGGCAGAACGATGTTGAGCCCGATGGATTTGCCGCCCGCATCCGCCGCGCCGCGATTTCCCGCTTCCATCACGCCGGGGCCACCTCCGGTGACGATGACATTCTCGATGCCGCCGTTTTTCACCGAATGCTCGGTCATCAGGCGGGCAAACTTTCGGGCCTCGTCATAGTAGGGCGACAGGGCCGCAAGGTTGGCAGGGGCGGTGTCCGCCTTGGCGGGCTCGGGAATACGGGCGCCACCGAAGAGGACGATGGTCGATTTCACGCCCGCCTCGTTCATCGCCAGTTCGGGCTTCAACAGCTCGAGCTGAAGCCGCACCGGGCGCAGTTCTTCCTTGAGAAGGAAATCCGGGTCGTCGAAGGCGAGGCGATAGGTTGGCGATGCGGCCTGAGGCGTATCGGCGAGGCGTTCGGCGGCCTCGCGGTCTTGCAGGCTGTCGCGGAACGGGTGACGTCTTTGATCGCTCATTCTTGTCGATCCTTTCTTCTGCTCTTGGTCATTGGTAGAACGACCCGACTTGCAAGGCCAGTCACAACTGGGAGGGCCAGACTTGACGGATTGGATCGCCGAGATTGATGACGCGGCGGGGCGCATCAAAGGCTATGTTCGTAGGACAGCCGTGACACGGCTGAATCTTTCCGGCCTTGATCGCCCGATCGAGGTCAAGCTCGAGTTCACCCAGCACACCGGCAGCTTCAAGGCGCGGGGGGCGTTCAACACGCTCCTGTCCGGCGGCGTTCCGGAGGGCGGCGTTGTGGCGGCCTCCGGCGGCAATCATGGGGCGGCCGTGGCCTATGCCGCTGCTCGCCTTGGCATTCCGGCGCGGATCTTCGTGCCTGAAATGGCGGGCCCCACGAAAATAGCCCTGATCGAGCGCACCGGCGCCGATCTGACCGTGGTGCCCGGCTCTTATGCCGATGCCCTTGCCGCCGCGCTCGACTATGAGGCCGCCACGGGTGCGATGCAGGTCCATGCCTATGACGCGCCGGGAACGGTCACGGGGCAGGGCACCTGTATGCGCGAGTGGGAGGAGCAAGGGCTTGGGGCAGATACCGTCTTGATCGCCGTGGGCGGCGGGGGCCTCATCGGTGGGGCAATCGCTTGGGCGGGCCAGCGCCGCAAGATTGTAGCGGTCGAGCCCGAAACGTCCCGCGCGCTGAATGCTGCGTTGGTGGCGGGCCATCCGGTCGATGTCGAGGTGTCGGGGATCGCCGCAAACTCGCTCGGGGCGCGGAAGATCGGGCAGATCTGTTTCGATCTGGCCAAAGAAGCAGGAACGCCTTCGATCCTCGTGACGAACGACGCAATAGCCGAGGCGCAACAGATCCTCTGGCGCGAGGCGCGGATGCTGGTCGAGCCGGGCGGAGCTTGTGCGCTGGCCGCGCTTCTGTCGGGCGCCTACCGACCCGAGCCGGGTGAGCGGGTGGCCGTTCTCCTCTGCGGCGCCAATATCGCGCCGGATCCGCTTTCCTAATCGTCGCATTGTGCCGCTGGTGCGCTGTGAGTATAGGGCACTCAACTCGATAAACCTGACGCGAAAAGGGAATGCCCATGTCCAACGCCCAACTCGAAGCCGCCATCGAAGCCGCGTGGGACGCGCGTGATACCATCACCCCCGCAACCAAAGGCGAGACCCGCGAAGCCATCGAAGACACGCTGACCGCGCTCGACAGCGGCAAGCTGCGCGTGGCCGAGCGTCAGGCGGACGGGAAATGGCACGTCAACCAATGGGCCAAGAAGGCGGTGCTTCTGTCCTTCCGCCTGACCGATATGCACGAGATCTCCGGCTCGAATGGCGGCGCGAACTGGTGGGACAAGGTGCCTTCGAAGTGGCAGGGCTGGGGCGAGAACCAGTGGCGCGCAGCGGGCTTCCGCGCCGTGCCCGGCTCGATCGTCCGCCGCTCGGCCTATATCGCCAAGAACGTGGTCTTGATGCCCTCGTTCGTCAACATCGGCGCCTATGTCGATGAAGGCACGATGGTCGATGGCTGGGCCACCGTCGGCTCTTGCGCGCAGATCGGCAAGCACGTCCACCTCTCGGGCGGCGTCGGCATCGGCGGCGTTCTGGAGCCGATGCAGGCCGGCCCCACCATCATCGAGGACAACTGCTTTATCGGCGCCCGCTCCGAGGTTGTCGAAGGCTGCATCGTGCGTGAAGGCTCGGTCCTTGGCATGGGCGTGTTCATCGGCAAATCGACCAAGATCGTAGACCGCGAGACCGGCGAGGTCATGTATGGCGAAGTGCCGCCCTATTCGGTGGTCGTTGCGGGCTCCATGCCCTCGAAAGGCGGCGTGAACCTCTACTGCGCGGTCATCGTCAAGCGCGTCGACGCGCAGACCCGTTCCAAGACCGGGATCAACGAGCTTCTGCGCGACTAAAGTCTATCGGCTCCGGTTCTCGCCGGAGCCGCCCACTTTCTCCCATGTCTGTGTCGCAGATCAAGGCGCGTCAGGTCGGACGGGTCTAAAATTCGTCTTGAGGCAAAATGCCTCGGGAAATTGGAGAAAGACATATGAAACTTACGACGCTATTTGCGGCTGCGGCCATTTTGGTTCCGACTCTGTCGCACGCCGAAGGGGATCTTTCCCGAGCCAACGTGATCGATCTGCCGATGGAGATGGGAACCGACGACAACGGCAATATGTACTTCAAGCCAAACCATTTCGATCTGGTGACGGGTCAGGCCTATGCTCTGGTCATCACCAACATCGATGAGTACAAACACGAATTGGCTTTGAACGAAGTTCTCGAGAAGATCTTTATCAGAAAGGTCGAAATCGAGACCGCCGATGGCGATCTGGTGGCCGAAATAAAAGGCCATATCAACGAGGTCGAAGTTGGGCCGCACCAGACCGTCGAGTGGTTCTTTGTCCCTGTCCAGACCGGGGAAGACCTCGAGTTCACTTGCGAGATCGAGGGCCACTACGACGCCGGGATGTTTGGAACTATTACCATTCGATAACATGTTCAGTGGCCTGCCTGATCGGCGGGCCACTGGCTTTGAGGTAATTCACCAGCCTTGTCCTCAAGGGGCCGCTGACCAAGCTAGAATGTCGTGCGAGGATGCCCCCATTCATTTGGGGGTATTCATGATTGAAATTCAGGAAATCCGGGAAGATTGGCAGGCCGCCGAGGCGGAGAAACTGGCTTGGGAGTTCGTTGATTGGCTGCGCGGGCGCTATCCCGAGATGCAGACGGAGATCGACGACTATCTTGCCGGCCAGAAATTTGCCGAGCGGATGAAGGATGTCCGCAAGGACTATGGCCCGCCGCGCGGCGAGGGGCTCTTGGCGCTTCTTGATGGCAAGCCGGTCGGCCTTCTCCTGATGCGCGATATTGGCGATCATGCCTGCGAGATGAACCGGATGTTCGTTCGCCCCGAGGCGCGAGGCAAAGGCGTGGCCCGGCAACTTGCCGATCAGCTCATCGAAACTGCACGGGTGAAGGGCTTTGAATGGATGCGCCTTGGTGCCCTGCCGCGCCATGACGAGGCGCTGGCGCTTTACCGTTCGCTCGGCTTCCGCGAGGACAAGGGGCAGACCCGCGACGGCGATACCAAGAGCGCCGTCAAAATGTCTCTCTATCTCGGTCGCCACGCCCATTGACCAGGCCGATGCCCGCGCGTATTGGCCGTGCCCATGAGCGACAAACCCAAGATCAAGAAGCCGCAGCAGGTCTATACCCTCCTTGTCGAGGTGGGCCGGCATGATGGCGACGGCCTGCCCGAGGGCAGCACCGGTGCCGCGCTGATGTGCTATGCCTCGGGTGTGGACGAGGCCGAAGCGGTGCGGGAAACCGTGGCGATCCTCAAGCAGGCCGATCTCGCGCCGCTTGATGTGTCGGGCTATGGCACGCTCGATGAGCGGCTGGCCGAGGGCCATGACATCGACGATGAAGAGAGAGAGCTGATGCAGCGGGCGCTTGAGGAAAACAGCGTCATCGTTGCCCAGATGACGCCTTTCTACGACTAGTGCGCCAGCGTCAGCGCCTCAAAACCCTTGAGCTGCGGCAGCCCCGAACCATAGGACGACGGCACCAGTTCCGGCGGGAGGCCGCGCAGGACTGAGGCTTTGATCAACTCCCGGTTCCCTGCCATCGCCCCCGGATCAAAGCTTTCAAGCTCGGCGCCGTTGACGATGAGCGTTGCAGGTCGGTCGAGCAAGAGCTGGTAATATCTCTGGATCGTGGTTTCAGGCCCCCGGACAATCGTCCGCCCGTCCATCAGGTGGCCTGCCGTTGCCGAAACCTGTTCCTCGGCAAAAAGGTATTCGACCTCGGATCCGCTTAGCCGCAATCTTTGATCGGGCGCGACGATAAGGTCGGTATGAAGCCCGTAAAAGGGGGCCCGCAGGCGGAGCGGCGCAAATCGACCCCGCGCGGGGAGATCTTGCCGGCATATCCATCGAATTTGCGCGGGATCCTTCTCTGCGGTCAGGACATGGTCTCCGACCCTCAACGAGGCAATGGGGCGCTCGCCTTGAGGGGTTGCGATTCTGGCATCAGGGCTCAACGTCGGATTGATGCCGATCGGCTCGATCTCGGCGCTGAAAGCAACCGATCTTACCTCGTGCGAGAGGGTGGTTTCCGCCGCTGCCGTGATGATCCTGTGCACATCCCGAAAGAACAGGGGAAATGGGCCTTCGGCCCGGGCGTGGAATGTCGCGCCCCGTTCGGGCAGATCGACCGCCAGGCTTGCTTGACGGGCGGGGCCGTCCCAACTGTAGCGAAAGATCACGTCTTCCTCTGGCCCGCGAAATGCCGTTGGCAGATCGAAGGCCGTGCTGAATGTGCCTTGAGCCATCAGAACCCGCATCCGCCCATCGGGCTCTGTGCAGACCGTGAGCGAGCTGGGCCAAGGCGTTCGCGACGAATAGCGGATCAGATTGTGCCGCACCGGGCGCGGCTCGTGCGCGAAGTGCAAAAGGAGGGTGCCACGCGCAAGAAGCGTTGCGGGGGAGGGGCTATTGCCATGGGTGAAAGGCGAAAAGACAACACCGTGCCTGTCACGCAGGGCGATCCAGCTTGATGCCGTGGTTTCGTCTTTGGGGTCTTTGACCCTCATGTTCTGCCCAGCCTCGGGTTGGTGTTGGTTGAGGCATAGCGCATAGGGGCGGCCTTGCGAATCCCCGAAGGCGCAGTGGCGCGGTTCGGTGTCGCTTGGCCGACACAGTCGGGCACGGGGGCAATTGCATGATCGCCCCCGAGCCGCTAGCCATCAGGCAAAGGAGTGCTCCCATGTCCACACCCGTCGATCCGGTCGCCCTCACCGCCGATCTCGTCCGCTGCCCTTCGGTGACGCCCGAGGAAGGCGGGGCGCTTGTGCTGCTGGAGCGCGTTCTGTCCGAGGCCGGTTTCACCTGCACACGGGTCGATCGCGGCGGCGTCAGTAATCTTTTCGCCCGCTGGGGGCGGCAAGGAGCCAACCGCAGCTTTGGCTTCAACGGCCATACCGATGTGGTGCCAATCGGCAACCTCGAGGATTGGACGGTCGATCCCTTCGGGGCCGAGATCAAGGACGGCTGGCTCTATGGCCGGGGCGCGACCGACATGAAATCCGGCGTCGCCGCCTTCGCCGCCGCCGCCATTGATTTCGTGCGCGAGACGCCGCCCGATGGCGCGATCATCCTGACGATCACCGGCGATGAAGAGGGCGATGCGGTCGACGGCACCACCGCGCTTCTCGACTGGATGAAGGCCGAGGGTGAGGCGATGACCGCCTGCCTCGTGGGCGAGCCGACCTGCCCAAACGAGATGGGCGAGATGATGAAGATCGGCCGCCGCGGCTCGCTCAACGCGCATTTCACCGTGACCGGCGTTCAGGGCCACGCCGCCTATCCGCACCGCGCCAAGAACCCCGTCGCCGCCATGTCGCGGCTGATGGACCGGATTTCCAGCACGCCGCTCGATGAAGGCTCGGACCATTTCGACGCCTCGACCGTCGCGGTCGTCACCATCGACACCGGCAACCCCGCGACCAACGTGATCCCCAACACCTGCCGTGGCACGGTCAACATCCGCTTCAACGATCTGCACAGCGGCGCGTCGGTGACAGAGCGCCTTCAGGCCGAGGCCGACCGCGTGGCCGGGGAATTCGGCGTGCGCGTGGCACTCAGGGTCAAGATTTCGGGAGAGAGCTTCCTCACGCCTCCGGGCGAGCTTTCGACGCTGATCGCCAAGGCCGTGGCCGCCGAGACCGGCCGCACCCCCGAGATGTCGACCTCGGGCGGCACGTCAGATGCCCGCTTCGTCAAGGATCACTGCCCCGTGGTCGAGTTCGGCCTTGTCGGCAAGACGATGCACGCCGTTGACGAGCGCGTTTCGGTCGATCAGATCGGCCAGCTCAAGGCGATCTATCGCCGGATTCTCGAAGGCTATTTCGCCTGACCGCGTTTCGCGCATGACGCCGCGCCGCGCCCGTGCTAGGGCGGGCGCATGACACGCATACCCTCCAAGCAGGAAGTTCTCGACTGGATCTCGGCCAACCCGACCCTGACCGCCAAGCGCGATATCGCGCGGGCCTTCGGGATCAAGGGGGCTGCGCGGATCGACCTCAAGGCGCTCCTGCGCGAGATGGAGGACGAGGGGCTCTTGCGTAAGCGCAAGACCTCCTATCGCGATGCCGATGAATTGCCGCCCGTGGCTGTCTTGCGGGTCCGTGCACCGGATTCGAGCGGCGATCTCTGGGCAGATCCGGTCGAATGGGAAGGCAAGGGCACGGCGCCGAAAATCCTGATGGTCCTGAAACCGACCGACCCCGCGCTGGGCGAGGGCGACCGCGTTCTGGCGCGGCTTGAGATGGTGAAGGGCCAAGAGCACGACTATGCCGCGCGGGTGATCCGCCAGATCGGCACCAACCCGCAGCGGATCGTCGGCATCTTCCGCAAGGGCTCGGAAGGCGGGCGGATCGTGCCCATCGACAAGGGCGCCGACCGGCAGTGGGTGGTTCCCGCCGGGGCCGAGGGTGAGGCGAAAGACGGTGAATTGGTCGAGGCCGAACAGTCTGGCCCCAAGGGCCGCCTCGGCCTGCCCAAAGCCCGCATCGTGGCGCGGCTGGGCGACCCGACCGCGCCGCGCGCGGTGAGCCTCATCGCCATCCACCAGCACGGCATCCCCGACCAGTTCCCCGACGCGGTGGTGGCCGAAGCCGATGCCTGCAAGCCCGCCGGCCTCAAAGGCCGCGAAGACCTGCGCGAGCTGCCGCTTCTGACCATCGACCCCGTCGATGCCCGCGACCGCGACGATGCCTGCTATGCCCATGCCGACGACGATCCGAAGAACCCCGGCGGCTTTGTGATCTGGGTCGCCATTGCCGACGTGGCCCACTATGTCCGCCCCAATTCCGAGCTGGACCGCGAGGCCCGCAAGCGCGGCAACTCGACCTATTTCCCCGACCGCGTGGTGCCGATGCTGCCGGATCGCCTCTCGGGCGACCTCTGCTCGCTACACGAGAATGTCCCCCGCGCCTGCCTTGCCGTGCGGATGCGGATCGACGCGCATGGGCACAAGATCGACCACCGCTTCACCCGCGGCCTGATGCAGTCGGTCGCTTCGCTGAACTATCAGCAGGTGCAGAATGCCGTTGATGGTGCGCCAGATGAAAAGACCGCAGGCCTCGTCGAGCCGATCCTGAAACCGCTCTACGCGGCCTACAGCCTTCTCGCCCGCGCCCGCGAGGCGCGCCAGCCGCTCGACCTCGACCTGCCCGAGCGCCGGATCGAGATCAACGACGAGGGTCATGTGACAAGCGTGGCCTTCAAGGAACGGCTCGAGGCGCACAAGCTGATCGAGGAATTCATGATCTTCGCCAACGTGGCCGCCGCCGAGACCCTGATCCAGAAGCGCACACCGCTTCTCTTCCGCGTCCACGAAGAGCCGAGCCCCGACAAGCTCGAAACCTTGCGCGAGGTGGCGCAGGCGGCGGGGCTGGTGCTGGCCAAGGGGCAGGTCTTGCAGACGCGGCACCTGAACGCGCTCTTGAAACAGGCCGAAGGCACGCCGCAGGACGAGCTCATCAATATTCAGACGCTGCGGGCGATGACGCAGGCCTATTACAACCCCGAGAATTTCGGGCATTTCGGCCTCGCGCTTCGGAACTATGCCCATTTCACCTCGCCGATCCGCCGCTATTCCGACCTGATCGTGCATCGCGGCCTCATCTCGGCGCATCGCTGGGGCGATGACGGGCTGAGCCCTTGGGATATCGAGAACCTCGAGGAAACGGGCCAGCTCATCTCCGACACCGAGCGCCGCTCGATGATGGCCGAGCGCGATACGACCGACCGCTATCTTGCGGCCTTCCTTTCGGATCGCCTCGGCGCGGTCATGGAGGGCCGGATCAGCGGCATCGCCCGCTTCGGCGTTTTCATAAAGCTCGACGAGACCGGCGCCGACGCCCTCATCCCGATCCGCAGCCTTGGCGACGAGTTCTTCCATTTCGACGCCGAGAGCCAGAGCCTCACCGGCTCGAAAAGCGGCACGGTGATCGGCCTTGGCCAGAGGGTCACGGTCAAACTTGTCGAGGCGGCGCCCGTGTCGGGGGGCCTTATCGTCGAGCTTCTGAAGCTCGAGGAACGCACCATCGCCCGCCCCTCGCATCGCGGGCGCGGCAAGCCGGTGCGGCGGCGCGCGGGGGCGGAAAAGGCCAAGGCGAGCAAGCTGAAGAAGAAGGTCAAACGCACGCGCCGTTGACAGACGGCGCGGCGGCGGATGAGCTAGGCCCATGCCGCGCAAAAATCCCCATCGTCCTTTCACCCCCGATCCCGAGCAGATGGCGCTTGCGCCGGAGGTGTCGGGCAACGCGATCAATGGCTTTGGGGAAGCCAAGCACCGCCGCCCGAAGGTTGTCTATTGGGCCACCAACCCCGATGACATCCCTCACGGACGGATGCAGAAGTGGTTCTACACGGTCGATCCCGGTTCGCCCGAATTCGCCGTCGAGCGGGCCAAGCGGATGGAGATTTCGCAGGCACCTTTGTCGCCCGTTGCTCCGACCCCTGCCCAGCGCAGCCCCGAGGATTGGACCCGCCAGCTCGACAAATTTATCGCCAAGGGGCTTTGCGAGAAGGTCGGTGTTGCCACGATGAACCCGGATTGGGTCTATGAAGGCGCGACCGTCAGGGAGACCCGCGTGATCATCGCCGGGGTTCAGCACGATTACGCGCGGATCGCCACCGCGCCCGAACCCGAGGCGGGCGCCGAAGTGATGGTGCAATACACCCGCGCCTCGCTCGTGGCCAAACGGATCGCCGCGTGGCTTCAGGAGGAGGGCTGGGCCGCGAAGCCCGTGACCGGGCCGATGGCAACCAGCTTCACCATGATCCCTGCCGCAATCGAGGCGGGTTTTGGCGAGTTGGGCAAGCATGGCTCGATCATCAACCCCGAGTTCGGGGCCTCGTTCCGCCTCTCGGCGGTTCTGACCGACGCCCCCTTCGCGCCGACCGCGCGCAAGGACCACGGCATCGACGCCTTCTGTGCCGCCTGCCGGATCTGCGAGGATGCCTGCCCGCCCTATGCGATCCTGCCCGAAAAGCAGACGGTGCGCGGCGACGAGAAATGGTATGTCGATTTCGACAAATGCCTGCCCTTCTTCAACGAACATCAGGGCTGCGGCATCTGTATTGCAGTTTGCCCGTGGTCGCGGCCCGGCGTGGGGCTCAATCTTGCGGCCAAGCTCGCCCGCAAGGCCGGGCGCGAGGGCTAGGTGCGCGGCTGAAGCGCTGTCATCAGATAGATGTTGTGCTCGGCAAACACCTGCGCGTTGCGGGTGTTCTGGTTGAGCCGCTGGTCAAGCCGTTGGCGTTTGCGCTCGTCCATGAAGAGGCGGATCACGCGGCTGATCAGCCATTTGGCGCGGGGGCGCTTGGCCGAAAGCTCCTGATCGACGCGGGTCAGCGCATGGCCCACCACGTTGAAGAGCCCCTGCTCGATCTCGACCGAGGGGGCGACCTCGGCGGTGATGTCTTCCTCGCTCAAGGTCTCAAGCCCAAGCCCGGCCACGGTGGCACGATAGCGGTCGATCAGGTGGCCGCCGCCGACGGTGGCAAGCACCTTGTCCTCGCGGAACCCCTCGCGGCGGAAGCAATCGGCAATCACTATCCGCCCGAAGGGGGCCAGAAGGCCAAGGCACTTTTGCAGGCCGATGCCGAGCGCGATGTATTGGAAGCTTTCGGAAAACAGGCAAACGTCGAACTTGCCCTCGCCCTCGAAATCCTCGAACCGCATCTCATGCACCACCGCGCCCTTGGCATTTTCGCGGCAGCGGCCGGCAAGAAAGGCGCTGGGGATCACGATCTCGACCTTGTGGCCCAGCGCCAATAGCTTTCGCGCTGTCTCGCCCGCGCCGCCGCCGATATCGAGGATGCGGCAGGGCTTGTCGGGGAGGAACCGGAACAGGCGGTCGGTGTAGGCGACCTGTGCGGGGCCAAAGTTCGCGGCGTTGACCTCAAGACCGGTCCAGTCGCCATAGTGCAGGTTCTCCGCACCCGTGAGCCATTTGGCAAAGCTCAGGCCCACATCAAGGCCGATAGCCCGCGTATCGAGTTTCGAGCCAGCCATCAAAGGTCCAGATGTTGGGAGAAAGCGGCGACGACCTGTTCGTAGGTCGCGCGTTTGAAGGGCACGATGGCATCAACCACTTTGTCGGCCTCGATCCATTTCCACTTCGAGAATTCAGGGTGTTCGGTGGCAATGTCGATCTGGTCGTCGCGACCGTGGAACCGCAGCAGAAACCACTTCTGCTCTTGCCCGCGATACCTGCCGCCCCAGATGTTGGGCACAAGGTCATGCGGGATATCGTAGGGAATCCAGCCCTCGGTCTCGGCCTCGACTTTCACGAGATCGGCGGTGATCCCTGTCTCTTCCCACATCTCGCGCAGCGCGGCTTCACGAGGCGCCTCGCCCTTGTCGATCCCGCCTTGGGGCATCTGCCAGGCATCCTGAAAATTGTCGCGCCGTTGGCCTACGAACACCTTGCCCGCGGCGTTGACGATCATCACGCCGACGCAGGGCCTATAAGGCAGGCGGGCAATCTCTTCGGGCGACATGTTCAGTTCTTCGGCCCCAGCGCCGACAGCCCCTTGAGAATGTCGATCGCATAGGCGAGCTGATAGTCCTCTTCCCGCAGGGCAGCCGTCGCCTCGGCGCGGGCGCGGTCTTCCTCGATCTGGCGGATCTCGTCTTCGGTGAGGCTGTCGTTGTTGAGCGACCCCCTGAGATCGGCTTCCGAACGGAACTGCGATGTTGTGGTCTCGGGCTCATCGCCTGGATGCGCAACCGGCTGTTGCACGATGATATCCGGCTGGATGCCGAGCGCCTGGATCGAGCGGCCCGAGGGTGTGTAGTAGCGCGCGGTCGTCAGGCGCATGGCGCCATCCCCCCGGAGCGGCATGACAGTCTGGACCGAGCCCTTGCCAAAGGATTTGGTGCCAATGACGATCGCGCGGCGGTGATCCTGAAGGGCACCGGCGACGATCTCGGAGGCCGAGGCAGAGCCGCCATTGATCAGAACGACCATCGGCAGGCCCGAGGTCAGATCCCCTGCGGTGGCGTTGAACCGTTCTCCGTCTTGTGGGTTGCGGCCCCGGGTTGAGACAATTTCCCCTTCTTCAAGGAAGGCATCGGCCACAAAGACCGCCTGATTGAGAAGGCCGCCGGGGTTGTTGCGAAGGTCGACGATGATGCCGTTGACCTTGTCAATCCCGCCCGCCTCTTCGATTTGCTTTGCAAGGCCGTCGCTCAGGTTGGCCATGGTCTGATCGTTGAACGTGGTGATCCGCAGGACGATTGACTCGCCCTCTTGCCGCACGCGCACGGCGGTCAGCTTGATCGTGTCGCGGATGATCGAGACGTCGAAAGGTTCCGACACGCCCTCGCGCACTACGGTAATGACGATTTCCGAACCAACCGGCCCGCGCATCAGATCAACCGCCTCGTCAAGCGTGTAGCCCATCAGGCTCTCGCCATCGACGGCGGTTATCAGGTCGCCCGACTGGATGCCGGCGGCATCTGCCGGGGTTCCGTCCATTGGCGAGACAACCTTGACCCAGCCATCCTGCTGGGTGACTTCGATACCGAGGCCGCCAAACTCGCCACGGGTCTGGACGCGCATATCGTCGGCGTCGTCGGGGCTGAGGTAGGACGAGTGAGGATCAAGCGAGGTGAGCATCCCGTTGATCGCTGCTTCGATCAGTTTGGCGGAATCGACTTCCTCCACATACTGGGCGCGGATGCGTTCGAAGATATCGCCGAAAAGATCGAGCTGTTCGTAGACCGTCGTATTGCGGTCGGCTTCCTGCGCGATCAGCGGGCCTGCGATCTGCGTCGTGGCCAGAAGACCCAGCACCGAACCTGTCGCGGCAGCCAGGGCAAATTTCTTCATATCGAATCCTATCTCACTCATACGCGAACCAGATCGCGGGGTTGACCGGACCTTGCCCCTCTCTGACTTCAAGATAAAGGGTCTCGTTGGCCTGAGCGCCGTTGCCCTGGTCGGTTTCACGCAAAATTGCGTCAACCGGAAGCGTTTCGCCACCCATCAGGCCCAAAGGTGCCCCTTTCGGCAGGATCTCACCGGCTTCGCCGAAGGTTTCGGCCAGTCCGGCCAAGACGAACAGGACGCCTGCCGCGGGCTCGAGGATGACGACATTCCCGTAGTCGAGCAGAGGCCCCCGGAAGCGCATGGTTGCGGCAACTGGCGTGGTGACAAGAGCACGCGGGCGTGTGGCGATGATGATGCCGGGGCGCGGCACGCCAGCAGCGTCAGGTTCGCCGAATTTTCTTAAGATCGTCCCAAAGACCGGCAGCGATAGATCGCCTGTCGCCGTGGCAGATGGTGCACCGTCTTGACCACCCGGCAAATCGCCAAGCGACGAGGCGAAAGCGTCGAGCGTTTCGGCCGAGGCGATCAGGAGGGCTGTTTGAACCGGGTCTTCGGTGAAACTCATCGGCAGGTCGGTGCGGTCCTGGATGGCTGTGGTCAGGGCGGTGCGGGCCTGTTGAGCCCCGTCAAGCCCTAGTGCAAGGCGCCCTTCGGCGTCCTCCTGTAGGGCCTGCAGGATCGCCAGTTCGTCGAGTTGTGCCTTCAACGCTTCGGCACGCGCCTGAAGCGCAGGGGTTACGTCGGCGAGGAGCATACCGGAGCGCGCCGTGCCAGTCGGGCCAAGGGGATGCAGCAGGAGAAGCGGCGCAGGCGCCCGGCCCATCGTCTCGAGAACACCTAGCAATTGGGCCACCTCGTCGCTTTTCGCAGCCAGCTCGGCTTCAAGAGCGTGGCGGCGGATTGCAGCGCGGCGCAGCCCATCGCGCATGGCCACAAGGCCCGCCTCGTAGGCCTGAACCGTGGCGGTTAGCGCCGCCACCCGATCGCGCCCGCCTTCGGCGGCGGCAAGCTGGTCAGCGGCGGCGGCAAGCTGTTCGGCGGCCGCTTTTGCCGCCTCGGCAGGGCTTGTCAGGGCCGCAAGCGGCGCGGCCCAGAGCATGAGGAGAAGGGCCAGAGCCCGCGTCATCGGGCGATCAGGCTCCGGCCAGTCATCTCGGCGGGCTGGGGCAGCTGCATGAGTTCGAGAAGCGTTGGAGCAAGGTCGGCGAGGCGTCCGTCATGAACCGATGCGCCGTCGGGTCCGCCGAAAAGGATCACATGGACGGGGTTGAGAGTATGCGCGGTATGCGGCCCACCCGTGACGGAATCGACCATCACTTCGCAGTTGCCGTGGTCGGCGGTGACGATCATCGCCCCGCCCGCCTTCTCGAGCGCAGCAACCACACGGGCAAGCCCCTGGTCCACCGCCTCGCAGGCCTTGATCGCGGCCCCAAGATCGCCGGTATGGCCCACCATGTCGGGGTTGGCGTAATTCGTCACGATCAGGTCATAACCCGCCTCGATGGCGCCGACGAAATGGTCGGTCACTTCGCCTGCCGACATTTCGGGCTGAAGATCATAGGTCGCGACCTTGGGCGAGGCGGCCATATAGCGATCCTCGCCCGGCTCTGGCGCTTCCTTGCCGCCGTTGAGGAAGAAGGTGACGTGCGGGTATTTCTCGGTCTCGGCAAGGTGGAACTGGGTCAGGCCCTGTTTGGCGACCCATTCGCCCAGCGTGTTGATGATGGCCTCTTTCGGGAAGACCGTGTCCATATACGCGTTGTGCTGGTCGGAATACTCGGCCATGCCGAGCATCGCGGTCAGATGCGGGCGGCCCGCAACGTCGAAAGCGGCGAAGGCCGGATCGCCGATGGCGGCGAGGATCTCGCGCATCCGGTCGGCCCGGAAATTGAGGGCGAAGAGGCCATCGCCCTCTTTCATCCCCGTGAAGTTGCCGATCACGGTCGCGGGCAGAAACTCGTCGGTCTTGCCAGCGGCATAGCCCGCCTCGATGGCAGCGGTGGCGTCTGCGGCGGCGGGCGCCACGCCCTTGCCCTCGACCATCAGCCGATAGGCCTGTTCGACCCGTTCCCAGCGATTGTCGCGGTCCATCGCATAGTAGCGGCCGACGAGTGTGACGATCTTGGCCCCTTCGGGCAGGGCCGCTTCCAGAGCCTCGACCTGTCCGACAGCTGATTTCGGCGCAACATCGCGGCCATCCGTAAAGGCGTGGATTGCCACGGGGATGCCGGCAGCACGGATCACCCGCGCCGCCTCGGCGATATGCGCCTGATGCGAGTGGACCCCGCCCGGCGAGGCGAGGCCGATGAGATGCGCGGTGCCGCCCGAAGCTTTCATCTTGGCGATGAAATCCCGCAAGGCGGGGCGCTGGCCAAAGCTTCCGTCTTCGATGGAGAGGTCGATCTGACCCAGATCCATCGCCACAACCCGGCCTGCGCCGATGTTGGTATGGCCCACCTCGGAATTGCCCATCTGGCCGGTCGGAAGGCCGACATCGGGGCCGTGTGTGATCAGCTCGGCATGGGGGCAGGTGGCCAGAAGCCTGTCAAAGGTTGGCGTATGCGCCAGAAGCGGGGCATTGGCGGCGGGGTCTTCGCGCTTGCCCCAGCCGTCGAGGATACACAGGACAACAGGTTTGGGTCGGCTCATCTCGGGCTCCATCATTGCGCCCTTCTAGCGCCTAATCTCGCCAAGCGAAACCGTCAGCCGGAGCCGATCAGGGCGCCTGCTGCGAAAACCAGTGCGCCACCGAGGACCACCTGGAACGTGGCCCGCAGGAAGGGCGTATCCATATACCGGTTTTGGATCCAGACGATGGCCCAAAGCTCGACGAAGACAACGGCAAAGGCGATGAAGGTCGCGGTCCAGAAATCGGTGATCAGATAGGGCAGCGCATGGCCGAGGCCGCCAATCGTGGTCATCACGCCTGCCGCGATCCCGCGCTTGAAGGGCGAACCGCGCCCCGAGATTTGGCCGTCGTCCGAGGCGGCCTCGGTAAAGCCCATCGAGATGCCCGCGCCGATCGAGGCGGCAAGGCCCACGAGGAAGGTCGTCCAGGTGTCTTGTGTGGCAAAGGCGGTGGCGAAGATCGGCGCAAGCGTCGAGACCGAGCCATCCATCAGGCCCGCAAGGCCGGGCTGGACCCAAGTGAGCACGAACTGGCGATGCGCCGCCTGCTCTTCTTCCGAGCGGGCGTCGTCCGCCAGATGCGCGGCTTCCAATTCGCCCGCCTTGTGCTGATGCGATGCCTCGGCAGCGGCGAGCGTGCCGAGGAGCTTGCGCGTATCCGCGTCCGTCGTGCGGGCGGCGGCGGCGAGGTAGAACCGCTCTGCATCCCGCTCCATTTGCGCCGCCTCTTCGCGGATCTTCGGCAAGCTGAGGTTTTCCACGAGCCAGACCGGGCGGCGGGCGTAATAGCCCGAGACGTGCTCGCGCCGGATCAGCGGGATCACGTCGCCAAAGCGCACCTTATGGACCTCGATGAGCCGCGCGCGGTGATCATCCTCTTCTTCGGCCATGGCGTTGAACACCGCGGCCGAGGCCGGAAACTCGGCCTGAAGGCGTTGGGCGTAGGAGCGATAGATCCGCGCGTCGTCCTCTTCCGAAGAAATGGCGAGCGCGAGGATCTCCTGCTCGGAAAGATCGCGGAAACGGCGGCGGAAGGTGGTTCCGGGGATCATGGCACTGTCCTGAACTGCTTGTCTCAAAGCTAATCAGGGAATCCCCGGGCGCAAGGGCAAAGACTGCGACCTAGTAGACCACCACAGACCGGATCGACTTGCCCTCGTGCATCAGATCAAAGCCGGTGTTGATCTCGTCGAGGCTCAGGGTGTGGGTGATCATTGGGTCGATCTCGATCTTCCCCTCCATATACCAATCAACGATCTTCGGAACGTCCGTGCGCCCGCGCGCGCCGCCAAAGGCCGTGCCGCGCCAGCTGCGGCCGGTGACGAGCTGGAAGGGCCGCGTCGAGATTTCCGCGCCAGCTGGGGCCACGCCGATGATGATCGATTCGCCCCAGCCCTTGTGGGCAGCCTCAAGCGCCGTCCGCATGACCTTGACGTTGCCCGTGGCGTCAAAGGTGTAATCCGCGCCGCCTTTGGTCAGGTTCACCAAATAGGGCACGAGATCGCCCTCGACCTCGGTCGGGTTGACGAAATCGGTCATGCCGAAACGCTCGGCCATGGCTTTCTTCGACGGGTTGAGATCGACGCCGACGATCTGGTCGGCCCCGGCAAGGCGCAGGCCCTGAATGACGTTGAGGCCGATGCCGCCAAGGCCGAAAACGATGGCGCGGCTGCCGATCTCGACCTTGGCGGTGTTGATCACCGCGCCGATGCCGGTCGTCACGCCGCAGCCGATATAGCAGATCTTGTCGAAGGGTGCGTCGGGGCGGACTTTGGCAAGCGCGATCTCGGGCAGGACGGTGTGGTTGGAGAAGGTCGAACAACCCATGTAGTGCAGGATCGGTGTGCCATCGAGCATCGAGAAGCGGCTGGTGCCGTCGGGCATGAGGCCTTGGCCTTGGGTCGAGCGGATCGACTGGCAGAGGTTGGTCTTCGGGTTGAGGCAGTATTCGCACTCGCGGCACTCGGGGGTGTAGAGCGGGATCACATGATCGCCCGGCTTGAGGCTGGTCACGCCGGGGCCGACCTCAAGGACAACGCCCGCGCCCTCATGGCCAAGGATCGCCGGGAAAAGCCCCTCGGGATCGGCGCCGGAAAGGGTGAACTCGTCGGTGTGGCAGATGCCGGTGGCCTTGACCTCGATGAGCACCTCGCCGGCCTTCGGCCCTTCGAGGTTCACATCCAAGATTTCAAGCGGCTTTCCAGCGGCCAAGGCAACAGCGGCACGAGTTCTCATAATTTCCTCCGAACTGATCCCCTCGAACCTAACGCCTTGAGGGGACGCAAAACAACACTGCTTGCGTCCGCCCGCGCCCCAAACGCGTCATGAGGTGAAAAGCAAAACCCCCGGCCTTCGCCGAGGGTTCTAGCCGCAAATTCCCGGTGCCGCGACTTTGGGTGGGGGCTGTTGCGCCGCGACACCGGGTATTTATGGTTGTAGTGCAAGGCTGAGGGCGGACTGCGGCGCGCAGATGGTGCCTTGGTGGCTTGGGTCAGGTCATTTTATGGCGAAAACAAGGCGGGCTTGATTTGCGCGGGGTTTGGCGCAACTCTGAACCCATGACGATCCAGCCTCCGATCCCTCTTGCGGGTGTTCTTCACGATCAGGTGGCCTTTCACCGCACCGAGCTTGGTGTGATCCTCGGGCTCTACGGTCGCATGGTCGCAGCCGGCGAGTGGCGCGACTACGGCATTTCCTGTTTGCGCGATGTTGCTGTCTTCTCAATATTCCGACGGACGGCCGAAACACCGCTCTACCGCATCGAGAAGCGTCCGCGCCTGCGGTCGCGGCAGGGGCAATATTCGCTGATTGGCGCCGAGGGGCAGGTGCTCAAGCGGGGCAATGATCTGCGGCAGGTGCTCGCCGTTCTTGAGCGCAAGCTCTTTCGCGTAATCGACTGATCAGGGCCGCCGCCGCGCGATGATTGCGCCATCGCCCTTTGCGGCGATGCGCGCGCAGGCTTCTGCGAAATCCTCTTCGACAACAGCCATATGTGTCGCGTTGGCGTGAATCATGCGGTCGGGGCCGGTCATCATGGCCACATGGCCTTTCCAGAAGATCAGATCGCCGCGTTGAAGGGGTTCGTCTTTTGCGATTGGCTCGCCGACTTCGGCGCTCTGCATATCGCTGTCGCCGGGGCAGGGGATGCCGCAGGCCAAAAGCGACGCCTGAACGAGGCCCGAGCAATCGAGGCCGAAAGCCGAGTTGCCACCCCAGAGGTAGGGGGTTCCGAGATGCAAGCGGGCGACCTCGACCGGATCGCTGAAGCAGTGTGCAATGGGGCCGAGATGAACCACCGGGATGTATCCGAGAGGCGTTTCGGCATAGCGATCCTCGATCCGGCCGACTGCAACGGCGGCCCCGAATGGGAGGGAAAGGCGGTCGGGCGATTTGAAGTCGGGCCGCTCATAGGCGTGGGTCGCGCAGGCGATGATCCGGTGGGTCGGCGCGGCGGCATTGGCGTCAAGCGCGGCGCTTGCCACATAGCCGACATAGCCATCGGAAGCCTGAACGAAGCTCCATCCCTCGTGATCTTCGAGCACACGCACCTTTGCGCCATAGAGCAGCTGCCTGTCGCGCGGCCCGTCGGGCGCCTTCAGGAGGTCTGCAACCGAAACAGCGACGAATGAAGGAGTGCCGGTAACATAGGCCGCGGCCGCAACCACGCCCTGAAGCTCGGCCGCGGCAACGCGGGCGTTGGCGGGCGTTGTCCGGCGGTCCATCACAAACCCAATAGATCAGGAAGCGCCTCGAACAGGGCACGCGCGCCTTGCCCGACCCCGCCTTTGGGGCGGCCCGGCGCGGCTGTTGCCTGCCAGCAGAAAATATCGAAATGCGCATAGGGGACGCTTGCGAAACGGCGCAAGAACAGCGCGGCGGTAATCGCACCGGCCATGCCGCCTCCCGGCGCGTTGTCTAGATCGGCAATGCCGGGCTCGATCAGCGCCTCATAAGGATCGTGGAACGGCATCCGCCAGACCGGATCGCGGGCGGCCTGACTTGCCTTGGCGATGGCCGTGCCGGCGCTGTCGCTGTCGGTGAAGAACGGGACGACATCGGGGCCAAGCGCCACGCGGGCGGCGCCCGTCAGCGTAGCCATCGAGATCATCAGATCGGGCCCCGCTTCGGACCCTAGAGCCAATGCATCGGCCAGAACGAGGCGGCCCTCGGCGTCGGTGTTGTTGATCTCGACGGTAAGGCCCTTGCGGGATTTCAGGATATCGCCGGGGCGGAAGGCGTTGCCGCTGACCGCGTTTTCAACCGCTGGGATCAGGACGCGCAGGCGGATCGGCTGGGCCGTCGCCATGATCATTCGCGCAAGGCCAAGAACGGTTGCCGCGCCGCCCATATCCTTCTTCATCAGGGCCATGGTGGCGGCAGATTTCAGATCAAGGCCGCCGGTATCAAAGCAAACCCCCTTGCCGACAAGCGTCAGGCTCGGCCCCTCGGCTCCCCAGTTGATATCTATCAGCCGGGGCGCCCGGGTTGAGGCACGTCCGACGGTGTGGATCATCGGAAAGTTCTGGGCAAGCAGATCATCACCCCGGATCACATTGATCGAGGCGCCGAATGCCTCGGCCAGCTGCCGCGCGGCGGTTTCAAGTTCTTCCGGCCCCATGTCTGACGAGGGAGTGTTCACGAGGTCGCGGGTCAGAAACTCACCAGCAGCAATCGCTTCGATCCGCGCCGCATCGACACCTTCGGGAACGACCAGCCGGGCCTTGGGGGCGTCCTTTTTGGCATAGCGATCGAAAGTGTAGCTGGCCAGAAGCCAGCCGAGCGCGGCTTCGTTCAACTCTTCGACATCGAGATTGGACTGAAGCCGGTAGGTGCCTTCTGGCAGCGTTGCCGCAGCGGCGGCAATGGCGAAACGGTTGCGTCTGCGGGCGCCGGCCGCGCCAAGCCCGACAAGAGCACGAGAGACCTTTCCGCTCTTTCCCGGCAAGACAACGACCGATCCTGATTTGGCCGCAAAGCCGAGCGTGCGCGCCCATGCGGCTTCATCGTCTGGCAGATGAGCCAGTGTATCGTCCAAAGTGTCCGGGGCGACCACAAGGAGCGAGATTGCATCGGCGGTATCGGGGGCAAATGTGGGGGTCATGGTCTGTCCTGCGTGAGTTGACGCAACTCTAGACCATGCGGCTGCCGCCGCAAGGGCGGGCTAGCCGCAGTAGGGCCAGATGCCGACGGGCGCCCGATCCGCAACGCGGCGCAGCCGCGCCAGAGTTGCCCCGATTGCGTGGGGATTTTGGCTCTCAAGAGCGCCCATCAGGGCATCGGCGGCTTCAACCATCGGCACAAGGCCGATTTGTTCCGACAGATCCCGAAGAACCCCAAGGGTGCCCAGAATTTCAAGATGGCGGCCCTGCTCGTGGCGCGCCTCTACAAGGACCGCAAGCTTCGTGATGCAGCCGAGATCCGCGTTGATCCTTTTCGCCGCCTGCTTGCGCCCCAGGCGAGCGTAGATCTCGGCAAGTTTCTCGCGATCAGCATCAAACCTGTCGGTCACCCGAAGGAGGGAAATTGAGGATTGATTGCGGTGCCCAGACGGGTCGGGAGAATTGGTGTGCATAACCCCCAGATAGGGGGTCAAGGTTTTCAAGGTATTTCCGCCGGGTCGTTTTCCCTCTCGAAATTCCCGAAAATGCTGCCTATCTAGCATTGAACCGACCACAGGAGAGGCCATGAAAAGCGCACGACCCCTACCTGAATACCTGTCCCGCCGGTATCACGGCTGGAAGGCAACATCCTATGCCGAGAATCGGAGCTGGTATCGCCGCCTTGCCGAAGGTGGGCAGCATCCCCGTGCGATGGTTATTTCCTGCTGTGACAGCCGGGTTCATGTCACCTCGATCTTTGGGGCTGATCAGGGCGAGTTCTTTATCCACCGCAACGTCGCCAACCTTGTTCCGCCCTATGAGCCTGACGGCGAGCCTCACGGCACATCGGCAGCGGTCGAATATGCCGTTACGGCGCTGAAGGTTGCCCATCTGATCGTGTTGGGCCACTCAAGCTGCGGCGGCGTTAAGGGCTGTTACGATATGTGTTCCGGCCATGCGCCCGAGCTCGACAAGAAATCGAGCTTTGTCGGGCGCTGGATGGATATCCTCCGTCCGGGATTTGAACGCCTTTCCCCCGGCAGTGATGAGGAACGCACCCGCCAGCTTGAGAAAGAAGCGGTGGTTGTCTCGCTTGAGAACCTGATGACCTTTCCCTTTGTTAAAGCGGCCGTTGAGGACGATATGCTCAGCCTCCACGGGCTTTGGAACGATATCGGCGAAGGTGGGCTTGAGTATTTCGACGGCGAGACAGGTGCTTTCGCACCGATCTGATCGGGCTTTGTCTTTCGCAAAGTAGTGGTAAGCTCTTCATCAGCGAATGGGGAGTTCGAGTATGAAAAGCCGTCTGGCGGTAATCATGGTGGCCGATGTCGTCGGCTATTCGCGCATGATGGCCGAAGACGAAGAGGCCAGCATCGTCGCCGTTCGCGACCTCAACGAAACCTATGTTCGCCCCCATTCCACCAATCATGGCGGAGAAATCCTTAAACGCATGGGCGATGGCTGGATCATTGCCTTCGGCTCTGTCCATGCCGGTATCGCCTGTGCGCTCGAGCTTCTGCAGACGCTGAGCGGCAACGAAAACCTCAAGATCAGGATCGGCGCGCATATTGGCGAGATCGTCGAGGATGACGAGGATTTCTATGGCGCGGGGGTAAACCTCGCTTCGCGCCTTCAGGGGCAGGCACCGCCGGGCGGGATGATGGTCTCGCAAGACCTTTTCCGGCAATTGACGGGTCAACTGGCGGCGCAGTTCGAGGATGCAGGCTCTTTCGACCTCAAGAACATCCCCTATCCCGTGCAGGGCTATCAGTGGCGGCCGGCCCAGAAGAAAAAGGGCAATGCCGCCAAGGGGGAGTTGCCAACTGTCCTTGTCGAGGAATTCGAATATGCCCCGGCAACCGACGAGATTCAGTCTCATGCAGAGGAGTTGCGCGAACAGATCCTGATGAACCTCTCGCGCCGGACTGGAATCAAGACGATCGAAAGCGCGGGCGAGGGGGTCAAGACCGTCTACCGGATTCGCGGGCGTCTCAGGGTTTCGGGCGCCAAGGCGCGGATGAACTTGTCGATGGTGCTGTGCGAGACCGCCGAGACCTTGTTTTCGCGCAACTACGATGGCGACATTACAGATATCTTTGAATTCGGCGATCAAATCTCTGCCAAAATCAACGCAGACCTGCGGATTCAGATCAATGCCTATGACGCCAACAGGCTCGAGGCGCTTGCGGACGACGAGCTGAGCATCTCCGAACTAAGATCACGCGCGGCGCGCAACTTCTACAGGGCGACCTATTCCAGCTGGCAGCGCGCCTTGGCTCTTATGGAGCGGGCAGTTGAGCTTGTCCCGGATGATCCCATGGCTCTTGCGATGCTCGCCGTTGGGGAGGTGATGCTGTGCGCGGCAAGCTATGAGCCGATGCCTCAGGAGCGGATCAAGCAGCTCGAAGACGGGCTCAATCTTGCCATCAAACAGGCACCCAAGGTCGATTTCCTTTATTCGGCGCGGTCCAATCTCAACGGTCTTGTGAAAGGTGACGCAGACGCAGCCCTGCGCGACGCCGAATATGCCCTCAAGCTCAACCCGACTTATCTGATCGGCTTTGGAGCGCTGGCTACGGCGATGATCCTCAAGAACGATCTACGGGGGGCGGTCGAGCGGCTTGAGTATTCCATGACCCTGTCAAACGACGATCCACTCGAGGCCGAGCGAACCTTCCCTTTGGCGATCTGCTATTTCCTGACCGGCCAATTCGACAAAGCAAAGACGGTGACCGAAGCCCTTGCCCATGCCAACAGAGACAACCGTATCCTGCAGAAGTTGTTGGGCATGGTTCTTAGGGAAATTGGCGACGGGACTGGCGCCGCCAAACAGGAGATGATGGTGGAAAGCCTGACCTTCACGCCGTCGATCCAGTCTATCCGCGTGCTCCTTCCCAAGGAACACGCGGCATTTGCTGACGAGCTTTATTCGGTCGCCCGGCCCTAGCCCTTCTTCAGGCAGCGCTGGCCCAGAACCTCGGCGATCTGCACGGCGTTGAGCGCGGCACCCTTGCGAAGGTTGTCCGACACGCACCAGAAGTTGATGCCGTTCTCGACCGTGACGTCCTGACGGATGCGGCTGATGAAGGTGGCATAGTCGCCCACGCATTCGATCGGGGTGACGTAGCCGCCGGCCTCGCGCTTGTCGACAACCATGATGCCCGGCGCTTCGCGCAGGATGTCGGTGGCTTCTTCCCAGTCGAGGAACTCTTCAAACTCGACGTTGATCGATTCCGAGTGGCCCACGAACACCGGAACGCGCACGCAGGTCGCGGTGACTTTGATCGACTTGTCGAGGATCTTCTTGGTCTCGGTGACCATCTTCCACTCTTCCTTCGTGTCGCCGCTGTCGAGGAACACGTCGATGTGCGGGATCACGTTGAAGGCGATCTGCTTGGGATAGACGCTCGGCGCGACTTCCTGACCGGGGACATACATCCCCTTGGTCTGGTTCCACAGCTCATCGATGGCTTCCTTGCCGGTGCCGGAGACCGACTGATAGGTGGAGACGACAACCCGCTTGATCTTGGCGCGGTCGTGCAGCGGCTTCAGCGCCACCACCATCTGCGCGGTCGAGCAGTTGGGGTTGGCGATGATGTTCTTCTTGGTATAGCCCACGACCGCGTCGGCGTTCACCTCGGGCACGATCAGCGGCACATCGGGATCATAACGATAGAGCGAGGAGTTATCGATCACCACGCAGCCTTGGCTCGCGGCCTTGGGGGCATAGATCTTGGTCGCGTCCGAGCCGATGGCGAAAAGCGCGATATCCCAGCCGGTGAAATCGAAGGTATCGAGGTCTTGGGTCTTCAAAG
The DNA here is from genome assembly GCA_937138255.1 of uncultured Paracoccaceae bacterium. Taxonomy (GTDB): domain Bacteria; phylum Pseudomonadota; class Alphaproteobacteria; order Rhodobacterales; family Rhodobacteraceae; genus RFZI01. The sequence goes on along the minus strand of CAKZOU010000057.1, from coordinate 138,074 downwards.
TTCGCTCGCCAAAGCTGACTTCGGTGCCGAGAGATTTGCGCGACGCAAGCGCTGCGATCTCATCAACCGGGAACTCGCGCTCGGCGAGAATGTTCAGCATTTCGTGGCCCACATTGCCCGTGGCGCCGACGACGACGACTTTATAGCCCATTGGCCTTGCTCCTTACTTGAGACGCGCGCCCTATACCGGCTGCGGCCCTTGAGGAAAAGGGGCCGCGTCAGTCTGTCCTGTCTTTGGCGAAGAGATAGGCGGCAAGGCCACACAGCACCAGAACACCGAAAAAGGCAAAGAGCGTCTGATAGGGGGCTGAGGCGGCAACATCAGGGCCGGAGGCGGCCTTGAAGATACGGCCCGTGACCATCTGCATGACGCCAACGCCACCGATGCCGAAGAGGTTGAGGAGGGTCACGCCACGGCCCGTCAGGTGTGGCGGGAAGAAGGCGCGCCCATGGGCGACGATCACCGGGAAAGAGGCGCCTGCCGCGCCGATAACGGCCAGAAGGGCGGCCGAGAGCCAGATGTTCTGATCGGCCACGGCATAGAGGGCAAAGATCGCCACGGCCCCCATCAGGTTGCCGGTGAAGATCACCCATTTGCGGGTTTTGAACAGGCGATCGAGCGGGCCATAGGCGAAATTGCCGATCACCATTGCAATGCTCATCACCAGCGTGACCGAGCCGATCATGCCTGCGTCCGCGCCGAATACATCGCGGGTATAGGGGCCGGCCCATAGGCCGCGCAGGCCGGCGGCAGGGGCATAGTTGACCAGCATCATCGCAAGGATCGGCCAGATCACCGGCATCTTGAGCAGATCGAGCACCGAGCCGCGATGTTCGGAGACGACCTTTTCGGGATCGCGCACGGTCAGCCAGACAAGGCCAGCCACAACAAGCGTAAGGGCCGAAAGGGCCCACATCGTCCCGCGCCAGCCAAAGGCTTCCGCGGCCCATGCCATAGGCGCAGAGCTGACGATATTGCCCAGCGAGCCGAAGCCGATGGTTGCCCCAGCGAGCGTGGCGAAAACGGCGGCGGGATAGACCCGCGCGAAGATGAAATAGGCGGCCATGAGAACCGGCGAACAGCCGATCCCGATGAGGGCCATCGCCAAAGAGATGTGGCCCGGCGTCTGGGCAAGCGCGAAAACCGCAGCACCGCCCGCGCCGCCGAGGGCAAAGAGGCCCGCCGCGGTCTTGCGGGGGCCGATGGAATCGAGCGCCGCGCCTACGGGGATCTGCATGGCGGCGAAGATCAGGAACCACAGGCCAGAGGCGCTGGCGAGGTCTTCAGGTGTGGCCCCGAGGTCGGTTGACAGCGCGGGTGTGAGGACGGCAAGGAAGGCCCGGTAGAACTGGCTCAGCACATAGGCCGCAACCAGTGAAATGATCCCGATACGCATGGATAGTCCTCCCGCCGTTCTCGTGGCACGGGCGACGGGGCGGTGCAAGTGCCACGCTCAGAGTGCGCGGCTATGTCGTCCTTCGGGCATCGAATAGGCATCGACCTCTTGCGCGGCGAGGCGGGCAATCAGGCGGGCCTCTTCGACAAGGGCAATCTTGTTGCCATCCAGACGGATCTGGGCGCGGAACCGTTCACGCATCCCCTCGGTCATCGCCATCAGCTGCGACACGGGAATGCCGTGCTTCTTCGACAGCTGGTCAAGGTCGATGCTGAACTGGCACATCAGCCCCTCGATCATGTCGGCGCGCAGTTGATCATCGGCGGTCATCGTATGGCCGCGTTCGGTTGCCAGAGAGCCGGAGTCGACGGCGCTTGCGTATTTGGCCGAGGCCGAGATGTTCTGGGCATAGCCCTGCGGATAGCGCGAAATGGCCGAAGCGCCGATGCCGATCAAAACGTCGAAAGGATCGTCGGTATAGCCCTGGAAATTGCGGCGCAAGGTGCCGTTCTCGAGCGCTTTGGCCATGCTGTCGGTCGGGCGGGCATAGTGATCGATGCCGATTTCGGTATAGCCGTCCCAGAGGAACAGCTCACGCGCGGTGTCGAACAGCTCGAGCCGCGCTTCGGCATCGGGCAGGGCGTCGCCGGGGATCAAGACCTGACGCTTGGCCATCCACGGCACATGGGCATAGCCGTAAAGCGCCACGCGGTCGGGGCTGAGAGAGAGGACGCGCTGCACGCTGTCGGCCATCCGCTCGCGGGTCTGGTGGGGCAGGCCGTAGAGAATATCCATGTTGACCGAGCTGACGCCCGCCGCCCGCAGCATGGCAACGACATCGCGGGTCTGCTCAAAGCTCTGAAGGCGGCCGATGGCTTCCTGCACCACGGTGTCGAAATCCTGCACACCGATCGAGGCGCGGGTCATGCCGGCGGCGGCCAGTGCGTCAATTCGCGCTTGATCGACCTCGGTGGGATCAATCTCGACCGAGAAGGTCGCGTCATCGGTCCATTCGCGGAAATTACGCAGGGTCTGACCTAGATCGGCGATCATCTCGGGGTTGAGCAGGGTCGGGGTGCCGCCGCCAAGGTGAACCTGACCAATCCGCACATCGGGATGCAGATGGCGACCAACCTCGGTAAGCTCTTGTTTCAGAAGCGCAAGATAGGGCACGAGCGGCCTGTCGGTCGATGTTCCTTGGGTGCGGCAGGCGCAAAACCAGCAGAGCCGCCGGCAATAGGGGATATGGACATAAAGCGAGATCGGCGTGCCAGGCTTGATCGCCCCCATCCAGCCGGCAACTGTCGCGGGGCCGATATCATCCGAAAAATGGTTGGCGGGCGGGTAGCTGGTGTAGCGCGGCGCCCGGGCCTCAAAGAGCCCCAGTTGCCGGAGCTTTTCGTGGGAAGCCATTGCATTTCCTTTGCAGAAAGTGATTAAGGTCACACCATGGTGCGCGCGAGTATGGGGACAGTTGCCGATGGCCCAGTCGATGTCTGATACCAATTGCGGCGAATGTCCGATCCGCCACCGCGCCGTATGCGCCAAGTGCGACGCGGACGAACTCGCGCGGCTGGAGGAGATCAAATATTACCGCAACTATGAGGCCGGCCAGCCGATTGCATGGGCCGGCGATGATCTGGCGTTTCTCGGTTCGGTTGTGCGCGGCGTCGCTTCCATCAGCCAGACGCTTGAAGATGGCCGGACCCAGATGGTCGGCCTTCTCTTGCCCTCGGATTTCATTGGCAGGCCCGGTCGCGGCGTCTCGCTCTATGATGTGACGGCCGTGAGCGACGTGACGTTGTGCTGTTTCCGGCGCAGGCCGTTTGAGCAGCTTCTTCTCAATACGCCTCACGTGGCCGAGCGGCTTCTCGACATGACCCTCGACGAACTTGATGCCGCCCGCGAATGGATGCTGATCCTTGGTCGCAAGACCGCGCGGGAAAAGATTGCGAGCCTTCTGACCATCATCGCCCGCCGCGAGTCGGTGATCGGGATGCGCGCGCTCAAGGGTCCGATCGCGATTGACCTGCCGCTCACCCGCGAAGCGATGGCCGACTACCTCGGTCTCACACTGGAAACCGTTAGCCGCCAGATCTCGGCACTGAAGAACGACGGCGTCATCTTTCTTGAAGGCAAACGCCGGATTCAGGTGCCGGATTTTCAGGAACTCATCGCGGAAACGGGCGATGATATGGACGGCGGCATGGTCGCCTGACCAGCCCTCAGGTGCCGTCCATTTTCTTTCTCCGATCATTGCCTCAGTGAGCCATCAAGAGCGGCAGGCTCGTGCCCTCAAGCATATCGCGGGTTGCGCCGCCCAGAAGCGACTCGCGGAACCGCGAATGGCCGTAAGCCCCCATAACAATCAGATTGGCGCCATTCTCGGTCGCAAAACGCGCAAGGACTTCTGAAACTCTTGGCAAGGTTCGTGACAGAATTGAAACTTCGGCTTTGATGCCGTGGCGCGCGAGCATCAGGCAGACGGCGCCGCCCGGATCCGAGCGTTCGGGCGAATGGGTGGGCGGGTCGATCATGACGATATCAACACGTCCGGCCCGCTTTAGGAAAGGCAAGGCAGCACGGATTGCAGCGAAGGATTCGCTGCTCTCATTCCAGGCAATGATAATTCGATCAAAGCTCTTGGTGGCCATTTCGGCTTTCTCCGGAACGACCAGGACGGGAGCACCGGTTCCAAAAAGCTCTGCTTCGAGGATATTGACCTGAACCGGCGTCCGGCCAGCGCCATAGGGTTTTGCGGCGACGACGAGATCGGAGTAGCGCGTCAACCGGCCTACAAGAGTGTCCAGGCCAAGATGGGGAATGACGACGGCTTGAGTGGCAACACTTTGCCTGTCGATCGCAAAGGCCGAGCGCACCCATTTTTCAAGGGAATCGGCTCTTTCTCGTGCTTCTGCCGCGCCTGTTTCAAGAACGATCGCCGCTGTTCCGGCCGGCATCGGTTCATACCGAGCGGGATCTATCCCGACACAGTGAACATCGAGGTGTGCGCCCTCCAATTCGGCTAGGGCAAGTGCGGCCTGCAGCGCTCCCGCATCCGAGGCCTGATCGGTAACAATCACCGAAATCGTTTCGTAACCCATCGCTGTTCTCCTGCACCGGGTTGAGTGGCTGCGCCCGGAAAGTCCCGTCAGAACGACCACTAGCAAAAGCGGCTTCACAAAAACTTGACATGGATCAATGCGGCGATCCCGGCGGTCAGGGAAACAGCAACTGGAACTGAACGTCCCGCCACGATTCTGCGCGGGCGAAAGAAGGGGAACACTTCTCATGTGGGATTGGATCAAGATTGTGGCGCTGGGGCTTATCACCCTCTTCGCCGCACTGGCCGCGAACTGGGCGCGAGACCTGGCCTATCAGGTTCACGCTTTGATCGTGATGGCCGTTTCCGCCGGTCTGTTTATCTGGACCGTGCGCACTGCTGGCGACCCGAAGGGGCCTGCGCCAACCGGCTATATGGACGGAGTCATCCGCTATGGCGTGGTGGCGACGGCGTTTTGGGGCCTTGCGGGTTTCCTTGTTGGAACCTTCATCGCCTTTCAGCTCGCCTTCCCGGCGCTGAACTTTGAGTTTCTTCAGGGCTACGGAAACTTTGGCCGTCTGCGCCCGCTGCACACCTCGGCGGTGATTTTCGCCTTCGGTGGCAATGCGCTGATCGCGACCTCGTTCTACATCGTGCAGCGCACCAGCGCCGCGCGGCTGTGGGGTGGCAATCTCGCCTGGTTTGTCTTCTGGGGCTACAACCTGTTCATCGTGCTGGCCGCGACCGGCTATCTGATGGGCGCGACCCAGTCGAAAGAATACGCCGAGCCGGAATGGTATGTCGACCTGTGGCTGACCATCGTCTGGGTGGCCTACCTCCTCGTCTTCCTCGGAACGATCATCAAGCGCAAAGAGCCGCACATCTATGTGGCCAACTGGTTCTTCCTGTCGTTCATCGTTACCGTGGCGATGCTCCATGTCGTGAACAACCTCAGCCTGCCTGTGTCGATCTTCGGCTCGCGCTCGGTCCAGCTCTTTGCCGGTGTGCAAGACGCCATGACCCAGTGGTGGTATGGCCACAACGCTGTGGGTTTCTTCCTGACTGCGGGCTTCCTCGGCATGATGTACTACTTCGTGCCCAAGCAGGCCGGAAAGCCGGTCTTCAGCTACAAGCTGTCGATCATCCACTTCTGGGCGCTGATCTTCCTCTACATCTGGGCTGGCCCGCACCACCTGCACTACACCGCTCTGCCGGACTGGGCCTCGACCCTCGGCATGGTGTTCTCGGTCGTGCTCTGGATGCCCTCCTGGGGCGGCATGATCAACGGCCTGATGACGCTTTCGGGCGCCTGGGACAAGATCCGCACCGACCCGATCATCCGCATGATGGTCATCTCGCTCGGCTTCTACGGCATGTCGACCTTCGAGGGCCCGATGATGTCGATCCGCGCGGTCAACTCGCTGTCGCACTATACCGACTGGACCATCGGCCACGTTCACTCTGGCGCTCTGGGCTGGAACGGCATGATCACCTTCGCGGCGCTTTACTTCCTGACGCCGAAACTGTGGAACCGTGCCAGCCTTTACAGCCTGCGCCTTGTCAACTGGCACTTCTGGCTCGCCACCATCGGCATCATCCTCTACGCGGCCTCGATGTGGGTTACGGGGATCATGGAAGGCCTGATGTGGCGTGAGGTCGATGCGCAGGGCTTCCTCGTGAACTCCTTCGCCGACACGGTGGCTGCGAAGTTCCCGATGTATGTGGTGCGCGGCCTTGGCGGCACGCTCTACCTCACCGGCGCGATCATCATGTGCTACAACCTCTGGATGACGGCGTTCGGCAAGAACCAGCCTGCCGCCGTCGCCACCCCCGCAGAATAAGGAGAGGACGATATGGGTATCCTTGATCGTCACAAGGTTCTTGAAAAGAACGCCACCCTGCTGCTCGTCTGCAGCCTCGGCGTGGTCACCATCGGCGGGATCGTGGAAATCGCACCGCTGTTCTACCTCGAAAACACCATCGAGGATGTGGAAGGGGTCCGTCCCTACTCGCCGCTCGAACTAACGGGGCGCGAGATCTACATCCGCGAGGGCTGCTATGTCTGCCACTCGCAGATGATCCGCCCGATGCGCGACGAGGTCGAACGTTATGGCCACTATTCGCTGGCGGCGGAGTCGATGTATGACCACCCGTTCCAGTGGGGCTCGAAGCGGACGGGGCCCGACCTCGCCCGCGTCGGCGGCCGCTATTCGGACGAGTGGCACGTCGATCACCTCGTGAATCCCGAAGCCGTCGTGCCGGAATCGGTGATGCCGAAGTACAGCTTCCTGCTGAACAAGGAGATCGAGCCGACCTACATCACCGACCTGATGAGCACGCACCGCATGGTGGGCGTGCCCTACAGCGACGAGATGATCGAAAGCGCCGAGGCGGACTTCCTGGTTCAGGTCGATCCGATGGGCGACACAGCCGGCCTCGTCGAACGCTATCCCGGCGCGCAGGTCCGCAACTTTGACGGCCAGCCGCAGCTGACCGAAATGGATGCGCTGATCGCCTATCTGCAAATGCTCGGCACGCTGGTCGATTTCTCGACCTTCACGCCCGATGCAAGCCGCTAGGAGGATAGAATGAACTATCACATCTTCCGCGAAATCGCAGATAGCTGGGTGCTGCTGGCCATGTTCGTCTTCTTTGTGGGTGCGATTGCCTGGGCCTGGCGGCCCGGCAGCCGCGCCACCCACAAGGACGCGGCCGACGTTCCCTTCCGCCACGAGGATGCTCCGGCGGGCGAGACCAACCAAATGACTTCGGAGGCCCGGACATGAGCAAGAAGCCTGAAAAGAAAGAGGTCGGCACGACCGGCCACTCGTGGGATGGCATCGAAGAGCTGAACAACCCGCTGCCGCGTTGGTGGGTCTGGATCTTCTACATCACCATCGTCTGGGGCATCTGGTACACCATCGCCTATCCGGCCTGGCCGCTCCTGAAAGGCGCGACCGAAGGTTACCTCGGTTATTCGACCCGCGCAGAAGTCGCGGCGGATATTGCCGCGGTTGACGCCAAGAATGCGGACCTTGTGGGCCGGCTCGAAGCTGCCGACCTGAACGCCCTGTCGGGCGATGCCGAGCTTTACCAGTTCGCCATCAACGGTGGCCGCGCAGTCTTTGCCGCCAACTGTTCGCAATGCCACGGCTCGGGTGCGGCTGGCGCCAAGGGTTATCCGAACCTTCTGGATAACGACTGGCTCTGGGGTGGCATGATCGAAGATATCGCCTTCACCGTCACCAACGGCATCCGCAACGAGCATTCGCCCGATGCCCGCTGGACGGAAATGCCGGCCTTCGGCGAGCTTCTGTCCAAAGAGGAAATCGCCGCTGTGGTCGAGCACGTTCGCGCCATCTCGGGGCAGGAGGCCGATGCCGCCCTCGCCGCCGCCGGCGAGACGGTCTACCTCGACAACTGCGCCGCCTGCCACGGCGACGTTGGCGAAGGCCTGCGCGACATGGGCGCACCCACGCTCAACGACGCGATCTGGCTCTATGGTGGCGATGTTGCCACGCTCACAGAAACGGTCACCAACGCCCGCTTTGGCGTGATGCCGGCCTGGAGCGACGCCTACCACCCCGCCGGTGGCCTCTCGGCAGCCGAGATCAATGCGGTGGCCGCCTATGTCCACCAGCTGGGCGGCGGCGAATAAACGACAATTCCTCCGGCGCGTTGCAGCGCGCCGAAGGATACATTCGGTCTGGTCCCTGTTCGCGCATGTCGCCTGACCGATGTTCCCTCTGGCGAGAGGGCGATGCCTCCGGACGGTCTTCCGCTCCGGGGGCATCTGTTTTCAGGACATATGGCCGAGCTCTGATCTATTGACCTAGGTCAAGGTCGGTTTACGATTCTCGGCGCATAAGGCGATAACGCGAACAGTAGATCTAGGTTATCCATGTCCTCTTCCGACACGCCCCCGTCGCTCTATGCAGCGCGCGAACCCGTCTTTCCGCGCCGCGTTTCCGGGTTTTTCCGCAGCCTCAAATGGTGGATCATGGCGTTCACCTTGGGGATCTATTACCTGACCCCGTGGATCCGTTGGGACCGTGGCCCCGAGATGCCCGATCAGGCGGTTCTGGTGGATCTTGCGAGCCGGCGCTTCTTCTTCTTCTGGATCGAGATCTGGCCGCACGAGTTTTATTTTGTCGCGGGCCTTCTGATCATGGCGGGCCTTGGGCTCTTTCTCTTCACCTCGGCCCTAGGGCGCGTCTGGTGCGGCTATGCCTGCCCGCAGACCGTCTGGACGGACCTTTTCATCCTTGTCGAGCGCTGGATCGAAGGCGACCGCAACGCGCGTGTCCGTCTGTGGAACGCCAAGTGGAGCCTTCACAAGGCGCGCCTGAGGATCACCAAATGGATCGTTTGGGCACTGATCGGCCTCGCCACTGGCGGGGCGTGGGTCTTTTATTTCACTGATGCGCCGACGCTTCTTGTCAATCTCGTGCAGGGCACGGCCCACCCCATCGCCTATTCGACGATGTTCATCCTGACCGCGACGACCTTCTTCTTTGGCGGCATCGCGCGCGAGCAGGTGTGCATCTATGCCTGCCCCTGGCCCCGCATTCAGGCGGCGATGATGGACGAAGACACCATCACCATCGGCTATCGCGACTGGCGCGGCGAGCCGCGCGGCAAGCTGCGCAAGGGTGAGACAGGCCCGGCACAGGGCGATTGCATCGACTGTATGGCCTGCGTCAACGTCTGCCCAATGGGCATCGACATCCGCAACGGCCAGCAGATGGAATGCATCACTTGCGGCCTCTGCATCGATGCCTGCGACGACATGATGGCCAAGATCGGCAAGCCGCGTGGCCTGGTCGATTATCTGGCTCTGAAAGACGAGGTCGACGAACGCGCCCACCGCAAGCACGCGCCGATCATGAAACACATCTTCCGGCCGCGGACGATCCTTTACACCGCGCTCTGGTCGGTGATCGGATTCGCGCTTGTCTTTGCGCTCTTCATCCGGCCCGAGATCGACATGACGGTCGCGCCCGTCCGCAACCCGACCTATATCGTCCAGTCTGATGGCACCGTTCGCAATGTCTATGACGTGCGACTGCGCAACAAGCAGGGTGAACCGCGCCCGTTCGGCCTATCGCTGAACATCGGAACGAACCTGTCGATCCACGTCGAAGGCGTTGATGGCACGCTGGTCATCGTTCCGGCAGACGAGATGAAGCAGGTGCGCGTCTATGTCGATGCGCCCAAAGGGTCGCCCGAGTCGACGACAGATCGCTCGCCGTTTACATTCTGGGTGACGGACCTCAACAACCAAGACCGCGCCAGCGTCGGGACCATCTTCAACGGAAGGACCAACTGATATGACTGCCCTGTTTCGTGGCCCGATTACTGGCCCCAAGTTCTTCGCGATCATCGCCTCTTTCTTCGTGGTGATCATCACCGTGAACGTCTACCTCGCGGTGAGCGCGGTGCGGACTTTTCCCGGACTTGAAGTCAAGAACTCCTACGTCGCCAGCCAGACCTTTGACGCCGAGAAAGCCGCGCAACTGGCGTTGGGCTGGGATGTTGGCGCTGTGGTCCACAAGGACGGGGAGCTTGTCCTTTCTATCACCGACAAAGACGGCAACCCGGTCGAGGTTCAGTCGGTGACAGGCATTTTCGGCCGCGCCACCAATGTCCGTGACGACCAGACGCCCGAATTTGTGTTTGATGGCTCGGTCTATCGTGCCCCTGTCACAACAGCGGCGGGCAACTGGAACCTCCGCCTTGAAGCCGTTGCACAAGATGGCACGCGCTTCCATCAGCGGATCGTCGTGATCGTCGAGCACTAAGATGTCACTGGCCGATTATTCTGGCGCCGCGGCCTGTCCCGGGTGTCTGACGGCCACGGAAGCGGTCGAGAGGGCGTCGAAAGCCGCCTCGGAAGAGGCGCGCGATGTTCAGCTGTCGCTGCCGACCATTCATTGCGCGGGCTGTATCTCGACGGTCGAACGCGGGCTCATGGCCCGCGATGGCATTGTCGATGTGCGGGTCAACCTCACGCGCAAGCGGGCGGTCGTCCATGCCGAACCTTCTGTGACCGACGAAGAGATCGTGGCCGCCATTTCTGCCCTTGGCTATGAGGCCATGCCGCTCGATGGCGCGACCCTGAGCGCGGGGGAAAGCGACCGGCTGGCCCGCGATCTGGCGATGCGCCTTGGCGTGTCGGGCTTCGCCATGATGAACGTCATGCTTCTGTCCGTCGCCGTCTGGTCTGGCGCGGCGGATGCGACGCGCGACCTGTTCCACTGGATTTCCGCGGCGATAGCCCTGCCCACGGTCGTCTTCTCGGCCCAGCCCTTTTTCAAATCGGCCTGGTCAGCGCTGCGCGTCGCGCGGCTCAACATGGACGTGCCGATTTCGCTGGCGATCCTGTTGGCCTCGGCCATGTCTCTCTACGAGACGGTCAACTCGGGCGCGCACGCCTATTTCGACGCGGCCCTGTCGCTGACTTTCTTCCTTTTGGCAGGGCGCTACCTCGATCAGCGGATGCGCTCGACCGCCCGCTCGGCCGCGACCGAACTTGCCGCGATGGAAGCGCCGACCGCGCTGCGCCTCATCGGCGCCGAAGCCGAGACCGTGCCGCTGGCCGAAGTGGTGGTGGGCGATCTTCTTTTGGTTCAGCCCGGCGCGCGGGTTCCGGCAGATGGCACGATCGCCGTAGGCGCGAGCGAGCTTGACCGCTCTTTCCTCACTGGCGAGACCGATCCTGTGGCGGTTACTGTCGGGTCCGAGGTGAAGGCGGGTGAGATAAACCTGACCGGCCCTCTGACGATCCGCACAACCGCCGTGGGCGCGGACACGCTCCTGCATTCGCTGGCGGAGCTTGTCACGATGGCAGAGGCCGCCAAGTCGCGTTACAACTCGCTCGCTGATCGCGCGGCGCAGATATATGCGCCAGCGGTGCACCTTCTCGCCCTTGCCGCCTTCTTAGTCTGGCTCTGGCTCACGGGCGGCGATGTGCGCCACGCGCTCAATATCGCGGTGGCGGTCCTCATCATCACCTGCCCCTGCGCCCTCGGCCTTGCGGTTCCTGCAGTGTCTACTGTGGCCTCCGGTCGCCTCTTCAAGCACGGGCTCTTGGTCAAGCATCCGACCGCGCTTGAGCGGCTGGCCGAGGTTGACGAAGTGATCTTCGACAAGACCGGCACGCTCACCGTTGGTGCGCCGGTCCTTGCCAATGCGGAGGGGATTGCTGCCGGTGATCTGGCGGTGGCCGCCGCTCTGGCCCGCGGCTCGGCGCATCCCCGCTCCCGCGCCATTGCCGCCGCGGCGTCGCGGCTCGGCATTGCGCCTGCCGACGTGAGCGGTCTCAAGGAAGTCCCCGGCTATGGCATTGAGGGCAGCTATATGGGCAAACCCGTCCGGCTTGGCCGCCCCTCGTGGATCGGCGCGGAGACGGGCGAAGCCACCGTCATGCGGATTGGCGATGCGGAACCAGTCGCCTTCCACTTCATCGACGATCTGCGCCCCGGTGCGATAGAGCTGATCTCGGCGCTCAAGGCGCAGGGTCTGCCCGTCACGCTTCTTTCCGGCGACGCGCCCGGCATCGTCGAGGCATTTGCCGAACGTGTGGGCATCGACACATGGCAGGCAGGCGTTCTGCCCGACGAGAAGGCGGATGTGCTTCGCGCCAAGGCAGCCGAGGGCAAGCGCGTCCTGATGGTGGGGGATGGCCTGAACGACACCGCTGCGCTGGCGCTCGCCCATGTCTCTATCGCGCCCGGCTCGGCGCTCGAGGCAACGCGCGTGGCGGCAGACTTCGTGCTCCTCGCGCCAAACCTCATGCGGATTGCTGATGCGTTGCGCGTCGGGCGCTCCGCCCGCAAGCGCATCCTCGAGAATTTCGGCGTTGCGGCCGTCTACAACATGATTGCGATCCCGATTGCTTTCATCGGCCTCGCAACGCCCCTTGCCGCCGCCATCGCCATGTCGACTTCGTCGATCATCGTCTCTCTCAATGCGCTCAGGACCCGCTAGGCCATGGAAGTCCTTGCCATTCTGATCCCCGTCTCCATCAGCCTCGGTATCGTCGGGCTTCTGGCCTTCTTTTGGACGATGAAAAACCGCCAATACGAAGACCCCCAAGGCGATGCCGAGCGGATCTTGCGGACAGACTATGACGACGAACCTGCGGAAGACCGCAAGCGCCGCTGACTGGGATTGTCGGGAAATGGTCGGAGCGAGAGGATTCGAACCTCCGACCCCCTGCTCCCGAAGCAGGTGCGCTACCAGGCTGCGCTACGCTCCGACCGTGGCGTGCGGGGTAAACCGAACCGGCGGAATTGACAAGGCGTTATTTGCTGGAATCTGTGCCCTTGGCGCGATCGAGGAAGGCACCGATCCTGAGGTTGGTGCCGGTCTCTGTCCTGCTTCTGGTTTGCAGCACAGGGCGCTTGCTCGAAGCGCCGCGTGTCCCCTCGCGAAGCACGATGTAGAGGCCGCTCGCGATGATGATTGCGGCGCCTGCGGCAGTATAGAGATCGACCGATTCCGAGAAGATGAAATAACCAAAGATCGCCGCCCAGATGATTTGGGAATATTGCATGGGGGCAACGACGATCGCTTCGCCCGATTTGTAGGCGCCGATGATGATGAGGCCGGCGGCCGATCCCAGAATCGCCATGATCGCGACAAGTCCGATATGGGTGGCGGGCATCGGCTCGTAGACAAAGCCAAGCACGGCGCCCATGACGAAGAAGTTGGCCATCATCGGATAGAGCATGATGACGATAGGCCGCTCGTCACTGCCGATGCGGCGCACGACGACCGAGGCGAAGGAGCCGCCGATTGCGGCAACAACGGCCGCCAGATGACCAAGGCCGAGGTGGGTCTCGCCGGGGCGCAGGGCCACGAACACGCCGATCAGGCCGATGACAATGGCGATGGCGCGGCGGACATGGATGCGCTCGCCGAGGATCGGAATGGCGAGAAGCGTGATCAGAAGCGGCGAAGCGAAAAGGATCGTATAGGTCTGCGCCAGCGGCAGGACGGAGAACGCATAGAAGGCCGTGACGCCAGTGATCAGCGTCGCCACCGTCCGCGCCGCCATCCAGCCGGGATGGACCGGGCGCAACGTTCCGGGGGCCTGATCCCGCATGATCATCAAGACGGCGAGGGGGAAGCTGAACAGGGTCGAAAAGAAGATCGTTTGCACCGGGGAATAATCGCCACCGAGAAACTTCACGATCACGTCGTTGGTCGCATAGACGGCAAAGGCGAGGAGGGCGAGCAACGCCCCTTTGATGTTGTGATGCATCGAACTTCCGGCTGGTTAGCGCTATCACCTTTTAGACGCGACACCTGCCAAAAGAAAAGCCCCGCCGAGGCGGGGCTTCCTATTTGAAGTGGTAGCTGTCAGAGGCTGGCGTCGAGGGCTGCGATAACCGCGTCGCCCATGGCCGAGGTCGAGACCGGCGATCCGCCCTCGGGGCCCATCAGGTCGGCCGTGCGGAGGCCATCGGCCAGAACCTTCTCGACGGCCTTTTCAAGACGGTCGGCCTCGGTGCCCTGATCGAAGCTGTAGCGCAGCGCCATGGCGAACGACAGGATGCAGGCGATCGGGTTGGCCTTGCCTTGGCCGGCGATATCCGGGGCCGAGCCGTGGACGGGCTCGTAGAGCGCTTTTGGCCGGCCATTGGCCATCGGCGCGCCGAGCGAGGCCGAGGGCAGCATTCCGAGAGAACCGGTGAGCATGGCGGCAAGGTCGGACAAGAGATCGCCAAAGAGGTTGTCGGTGACGATCACGTCAAATTGCTTGGGCCAGCGGGTGAGTTGCATGGCGCCAGCGTCGGCATACATGTGGCTCAGCTGAACGTCGGGGTATTCCTCGTCGTGGACCTTCTGGACCACCTCGCGCCACAGAACGCCAGATTCCATCACGTTGGCCTTTTCCATCGAGCAGACCTTGTTGCCGCGCTTGCGGGCCAGCTCAAAGGCCGAACGCGCGACGCGGGCGATCTCGCTTTCGGTATAACGCTGGGTGTTGATGCCCACGCGCTCGTTGCCTTCGGTGAAGATACCGCGCGGCTCGCCGAAATAGACACCCGAGGTCAGCTCGCGGACGATCATGATGTCGAGACCGGCGACCACATCCTTCTTGAGCGACGAGAAATCGGCCAGCGCGTCAAAGCACTGGGCGGGGCGGAGGTTGGCGTAAAGGTCCATCTCCTTGCGCAGGCGCAGAAGGCCGCGCTCGGGCTTTACCGAGAAATCGAGGTTGTCGTATTGCGGGCCGCCCACGGCGCCGAGAAGAACGGCATCAACCTCTTGCGCCTTGGCCATTGTTTCGTCGGCCAGGGGCTTTCCGTGCACGTCATAGGCGCAGCCGCCGACGAGGTCTTCCGACACGTCAAACTTGAGGGCGCGCTTGTCGCCGTACCAGGCGATGATCTTCTTCACTTCGGCCATGACTTCGGGGCCGATGCCGTCGCCGGCGAGGATAAGGAGCGAGGGGTTGGACATGAAATTCTTCCTTGGATGGAGTGTCCCGCACCGCCTAGCTCTTTGCTGCCCAAGGGTCAAGAAACGTGGGGCCGCAGCCCTTCTTCGAGCATTTCCCAGACGCGGCGGATCCGGGGTGTGTGGCGCATGGCTTGATGCGCGGTGAGCCAGACGGGCAGGGAAGGCAGGTCGAGCCCCAAAGTCACCTCGCGCACCAAGGGTTCGGCAAGCCCAACACCGCGCTGGGCAAAGCCAAGGCCTGCGCCCGCCTTGACCAGCTCCCAGGCCACCAGCTGATCGTCGCAACGGGTCTTGAAGAAGTTGCGGTCGACCGCGAGGCCCGCGGCGCGGAAGCCTTCGATGATGAGCGGGCTTGCGTCATAGCCGACGATGTCGTGGTCGAGGAGGTCTTGGGGGCTTTGCGGTAGGCCGCGGCGGGCGACATAGGAGTCGGCGGCGAAAAGCGAAAGCGTGACGTCGCCCAGATGCTTGGTCACGAGGTCGAGCTGGGTCGGGCGATACATTCGGATCGCAATATCGGCTTCGCGGTAAAGGAGATTGCGGCTGTCGTCCGATGGCACGATCTCGATCTCGATCTGCGGCTCGGCGGCGCGGATTGCCGCGACGATGGCGGGCAGGTGATGGAACGAGACAACCTCGCTGGCGGTGATGCGGACCGTGCCCTCGAGGCGCTGCTCCCGCCCGGCGGCAGTCAGACCGATCTGCCGGACCGCATCGCGCATGGCGCGGGCCGGCTCGACCAGTGCAAGTCCGGTCTCGGTCAGGTCAAACCCCTTGGGATGGCGGCGGAATAGATCTGCTCCGAGGGAGGTTTCGATCGCCCGGATCTGCCGGCCCAGTGTGGGTTGGCTCGAGCCAAGTGCTCGCGCTGCGGCAGACAGGCTGCCGGTTTCCGCCACCGCGAGGAAGCTGCGGAGCAGGGTCCAGTCCAGACTGTCGAGTGGCGTATCCATTCACAAATGAATAGCATATGAACGGGTTCGCGCAATTTCATTCTGGATTTGGATGGATACTTTGATCCTGTCGAAACGCCCAACAGGAGACAACCATGACCAAAACAGCGCTCATCCTCGGACCGTCCGGCAAGATCGGCCGCCATGCCGCCCGCGCATTTGCGGCGCAGGGGTGGCAGGTCCGGTCCTACCGGCGAGGGACCGACATGAAAGTGGCCGCGCGCGGTGTCGATGTCATCGTCAACGGATTGAACCCGCCCAACTATCACAACTGGGCCACCCTGATCCCGCAGATCACCCGCGATGTGATTGCCGCGGCAAAGGCCAGCGGAGCAACGGTGATCCTGCCGGGCAACGTCTATAACTTCGGCGCCGAGCCGGGCAGTTGGTCGGAGGCTACGCCGCAGCGCCCAGTCAGCCGCAAGGGCCGCATTCGCGTCGAGATGGAGGCGGCCTATCGGGCGTCCGGCGTGCAGACCATCGTTCTCCGAGCCGGCAATTTCATTGACCCCGAGCACAACGGCGATGTGATGTCGCTCGCGCTGATGCGCACGATCGGCAAGGGCAAGCTCACCGCGATGGGGCGCACCGACGCGATGCAGGCCTATGCCTATCTGCCCGATTGGGCGCGGGCCGCGGCGCTTCTGGCGGATCGGCGCGAGAGCCTTGAGAGGTTCGCAGATATCCCCTTCCCCGGTCATGCCTTCACGCTTGAGGAGCTGCGCGTGACCCTCGAGGCCGCGCTGGGCCGAAAGGTTGGGGTGACGGCCTTCCCGTGGTGGCTCTTCACCGTGCTCTCGCCGGTATGGGAACTGGCCCGCGAAATGCGCGAGATGCGCTACCTATGGAATACGCCGCACGCGCTCGACGGCGCGAAGTTGCGCCGTAGTCTGCCCGATTTCCAGCCGACCGATATGCAAACGGTGATGCTTGCCGGGCTACCGCCGAAGTTCCACCCAGACAAGGCGGTGCGGACCGGCCAGCTGCCCGTCCTCCCCCAGGAGGGCTGACATCGGGTCTTCAGGCGCGGGCCAGATAACCCCCGCGCCTGTCACCGTCCAATCCGCAGACGGCAAGACATAGCTGACCCGCAGGTTGCCTTGCGGGCTTCCGGGCCAGGCGGCTGTGTCGAGTGAGGGGTCGCCACGGTGGCTGGGATCGGCGGCCCATGCGCCGCCCGCGCTGGCAGGGCGGGGATCTTGCAGGCGCGGATCAGACAGAAGCGCGCGGATCGTGGCATGGTCTCCGTCGCCATCTTCTGGATCGGCGTTGAGCTTGGCTGCGAGGACAAAGCTTGAAGGAGCGGCGCCGAACGCCCCATCCAGATAGAGCGACCAAAAGCGGATCTCGTCACGATTACGCAGGCCGTTGCGATCTTCCGGCCCATCGAAGGCAGGCGTTGTCGCGGCGCTTGCCAAAAGCGCGAAGGGCGGCCCGCCCTCGGGCAGCACCGGCACGACCCAAAAGCCCGCCGAGGCGAGCCGCTGGATCGCCATAGCCTCTTTCGAGGGGAAGGGCTGGCCGTTCATCTGGGGCATCTGCGCGCCCGGCAAATCGCGCCAGAGGAGGCCGGTGAAATCGGCAACATTGTCTGTGTCAATCGGCACGCGCGACAGGAGGGCCATACCGCCGTTGCCGCGAAAATCTCCATAGCCCATGGCATCCCGCGCCTCGCCAAGCGCGCCGTTGCCATCCATGTCGAGCCCCGTGGGCAGGCCGGCGTTCGAAGGGCGAGCGAACCTGAAGGGATATGCCGTCCCGCGCTTGGCCAGAAGATCGGCGAATGCGTTGAGCGCAGCGAGGCCCGCATCGTGATCGAAATCGGTGAGGAGGAGGAGATCCGGATCCGCCGCCGAGATGACATCTACGATCGCTGTGATGCCCTTGTCCTGGCCCGAGACAATATCCTTAAGCAGTAGCCCTGGCCCCTCACGGCTCAGGGGCGCGGCGTAGGTAGCGATGCGGAAAGGATCAGCGCTTGCAGATGCCGAGGCGAGCCAAAGGCTCAGGCCGATTGCTGAACCGGCACCCACCCATCTTCGAGCGCCTTTGCAAGAGCGCGTTTCTGCTTGCTCTCGAGGATGTTCGCGATCCGGCTCAGCGCCAGCCCTCGCATGATCAATGATGACGGCAAAAAGGCCCATGCTGTCACCGACCATACAAGAGTATGCGGATTAGTGAGAGAAATTGGATCAACGAATTGCACCACGAGTTGCAGGACCGCAGGCACAAAGAAGGGAAGCGTGAGTCCGAAGATTCCGTTAACGGCAGCGTCACGACGAAGCTTTTGCACGACGTCCATATGAACCGACGGATTGAAGAGGGGCAAATTGGTCCAGATGTTGAAAGACCGCCCGGGCAATGGCCACCGGCCAAAACGGAGCGTGATCACCATGAAGGCCAAGGACAGAATTGAAATGATGTAGGCAACGCCCGCCGCAGTTCGGAAGATCGAGATTGTGGCCTCTGGGGTGGACTCGGGCAAGAGGCCGATCATCAACCGCACGGGAGAGAGAGGAAAGTCGATCATCTCGGCAAGGCGCTCGCCGGCAGTGTCAAGAAACACGGTAAAGGTCGTTGGGGCGACCTGGCCGCGAAGGATCGAAGAAAGAAAAAATACGCAGGCAAACAAGGCCAGGAACCGAATGCGATTGACAGGAGGTGCTTCGCGGAACTCGATCAATGATGGGGTCTTGCTTGCATATTCAGCGAAAGTTGCGATTGCGGCGAGGATTGCGACGAGCATGGCCATCTGGCCTGTCTCGCCCGGGGTCGATGGCAGAATAATCGACGGCGTCGCGATCAGCAGAATCACTGCTGACGCACGGATTAGTGCTCCGATAATCGTAAAACCCACTGCTCGTCCCTCGATCTGGCCGGACGCGATACTTGCCGCGCCTCTTTTCCAGTCTAGCCCAATTGGGCCGCCTCATTGTTGACACAATCTTGCCCAGATTGCCTCAATCGGCAAGCGCCGAGTTAGCGTCGGGAATGGCAGACAGGAAATCGGTGCGGCTTTCTTGCAACCATCAGGCGCCACTATATTAAGAAACCCGCCCTTTTCAGGGCGGGTTTCCAGCATGAATCTGGCCGGCGGACCTAGACCCAGGGGCGCTCCATCGCGGCCTTGGCTTCGAAGCTGTCGATCGACTTGGCCTTCTCCATGGTCAGGCCGATATCGTCGAGGCCGTTCAGGAGGCAGTGCTTCTTGAAGGCGTCGACGTCAAACTTGAACGATTGGCCGTCCGACGAGGTCACCGTCTGGCTCTCAAGGTCGACCTCGATCCGCGCGTTCGAGCCCTTCTCGGCGTCCTTCATCAGAACGTCGACGGCCTCTTGCGGCAGAACGATCGGCAGCATCCCGTTCTTGAAGCAGTTGCTATAGAAGATGTCGGCAAACGAGGTCGAGATGATCGCCTTGATGCCGAAATCCGCAAGCGCCCAAGGCGCGTGTTCGCGCGACGAGCCACAGCCGAAATTATCGCCCGCGACAAGGATCTGGGCCTGCCGGTAGGCGGGCTTGTTCAGGACGAAATCGGCGATCTCGTTGCCCTGACGGTCAAAGCGCATCTCGTCAAACAGGTTCACCCCCAGCCCCGACCGCTTGATGGTCTTGAGGAACTGCTTGGGGATGATCATGTCCGTGTCGATATTGACGAGCGGCAGGGGCGCGGCAACGCCGCTGATCTTGGTGAACTTTTCCATTACATCATCTCCCGAACGTCAGTGAGGTGGCCGGTGATTGCGGCGGCGGCGGCCATGGCGGGCGAGACAAGGTGCGTGCGGCCCTTGTAGCCTTGGCGGCCTTCGAAGTTGCGGTTCGAGGTCGACGCGCAGCGCTCGCCTTCCGACAGCTGGTCGGGGTTCATGGCAAGGCACATGGAGCACCCCGCAAGGCGCCATTCGAAACCGGCCTCTTTGAAGATATCGGCAAGGCCCTCTTCCTCGGCCTGCGCGCGCACAAGGCCCGAACCGGGGACGACCATCGCCCGTTTGACCTTGATCTTCTTGCCTTTGAGGATCTCGGCCGCGGCGCGGAGATCTTCGATCCGTCCATTCGTGCAGGAGCCGATGAACACGGTGTCGATCTCGATGTCGGTGAGCTTCTGACCGGCGGTCAGGCCCATATAGTCGAGCGAGCGCTGCGCCGCTTCGACCTTGCCGCCCTTGAAGCTTTCGGGCGCAGGCACGGTCGCGGTGATCGGCAGCACGTCTTCGGGCGAAGTGCCCCAGGTCACGACGGGGGCGATATCCTCGCCCTTGATGGTGATGACCTTGTCGAAATGCGCGCCTTCGTCGGTGAAGAGCGTCTGCCAATAGGCCATCGCAGCTTCCCAAGCGGCGCCTTTCGGCGCGTGCGGGCGGCCTTTGACATACTCGAAGGTCTTTTCGTCCGGCGCGATCAGGCCAGCGCGCGCGCCGCCTTCGATCGCCATGTTGCAGACGGTCATGCGGCCTTCCATCGAAAGATCGCGGATCGCTTCGCCACAGTATTCGATGACATAGCCGGTGCCGCCGGCGGTTCCGGTCGCGCCGATCACCGAAAGGGTGATGTCCTTGGCGGTCACACCGGGGCGGAGCTTGCCGGTGATCTCGACCTTCATGTTCTTGGATTTCTTCTGGATCAGCGTCTGGGTGGCCAGAACGTGCTCGACCTCGGAGGTGCCGATGCCATGGGCGAGCGAGCCGAAGGCGCCGTGGGTCGCGGTGTGGCTGTCGCCGCAGACCACGGTCATGCCCGGAAGGGTCCAGCCCTGTTCGGGGCCGACGATGTGGACGATTCCCTGACGGACGTCAGAGACGGGGTAGTAGTGGATGCCGAAATCCTTGGCGTTCTTGTCGAGCGCCTCGACCTGAATGCGGCTCTCCTCGGTCATGGTCGAGGCATTGGCGCGGTCAATCGTGGTGGGCACGTTGTGATCCGGCACGGCGATGGTCTTCTCGGGCGCGCGCACCTTGCGGCCCGCCATGCGCAGGCCTTCGAAGGCCTGCGGGCTGGTCACTTCGTGAACAAGGTGACGGTCGATGTAGAGAAGGCAGGTGCCGTCTTCGGATTCGTGGGCGACGTGGGCGTCCCAGATCTTGTCGTAGAGCGTTTTGGGGGACATAGGTCCTCTCCCTTGATGTTCAGATGAAAAGGCGTCGGAATCGGGCGCACGGATGCGCGGCGCGGTCAAAGTCGCGCTAGAATGGTGTGGGTCGCGCCATAAAACCGCCAGGGCAGGCGCGAGCGATCAGCCATATCGAAAACCATCGTCATGGATGGGCAGATACACGGCCACGCAGAGTCTCGCAAGGGCTGTGCTTGGGCTTGAACTTTTCGCAAGACCACCTAGATAGATATCAAGATGATATCATAGTGGAGTGTGTCGATGTCTAATTCCCCGGTCCCTACCATTTCCGGCCGCGCCTTTGTCGTTTCAGGCGTAGCTGTCCTGCTGCTTTTGATTGCGGGCGAAGTGCTCGCGATTTCAGGGTTCATCCGCAGTATCAGTATCGGGGCCGAGGCTCGGGCGGTATTGATCTTGATCGCGTCGGCGGTTCTCACAGCCTTCCTGATTCCCGGCTTCTTCCTCAACCAGCCCAAGCAAGCGCGGGTTCTCACCATGTTTGGCGACTATCGCGGCACGGACGCGACCGCCGGTCTGCGCTGGACGCTGCCGTTCTATTATCCGCGCATGAAGGTCTCGACCCGCCTGCGGAACTTTGAATCGAGCCGCAGCAAGGTCAATGACGCGGTTGGCAATCCGATTGAGATCAGCTCCATCGTCGTTTGGCGCGTCGTCGATCCGGTGAGCGCGGTTTTCGAGGTCGAAGACTACGATACCTATGTCGAAACCCAGACGGAAAGCGCTGTCCGCTCGCTGGCCAGCTCTTATCCATATGATTTCGGAATCAACGACAGCCACGATGGCCTGTCGCTGCGTGGCGACACCGCCGAGGTGGCCGAAAAGATGATGGAGGCGATTCAGGCGCGGGTTGCCGAAGCCGGGATCGAGATCGTCGAGGCGCGGATCAATCACCTTGCCTACGCAACCGAAATCGCCGCTGCGATGCTCAAGCGCCAGCAAGCGAGCGCCTTGCTTGATGCGCGCGAGACCATCGTCAAGGGCACGGTCAGCATTGTCGCTGCTGCGGTGAAGGAGCTGGAACTAAGCGACGGAATGGCTCTGGATCCCGAACGTAAAGCGGCGATGGTGGCCAATCTCATGGTGGTTCTGTCCAGCGGCGCCGAACCGACGCCAGTGATAAACGCCGGCAGCCTCTACTGATCATGGCGGCCAAGAAGGCATATCCCCTGCGGCTTCGGGAAGACATTCTCGAAGCCGTGGCGCGTTGGGCCGATGACGATCTGCGAAGCGTCAACGGCCAGATCGAGTTCATCCTGCGCGACGCGCTTTGGCGGGCCGGGCGGCTCAGGCGCCCCGAGACGGACACGAGCGACGAGGCAGAAACCGAAGGCTGAAACGCGGCGGCGCTTGCGCCTAGGGCTCGTGCGCCGCATCATGACGGGAAAATAGCTTCCCAATGGAGGGCGATCAGCGGGTGGAGCAGACAACGACAGATGCCGTAGAAATCAGTCGCGGGCTGATTGAGCAGCTCTGGGTTTTCCTTGGCACCTTGTTCCGCCCCTGGAACGCCTATCAGGTCGCGATCCTACTGGGCGTTTTTGCAGTCGCCTATCTTCTGACGCGCTGGATCGCACCGAAATATCACGACTGGCTGCGAACGCGCGAGGGCTGGCCCATGTCGCGGATGCGTTGGGCGCTTGTCGTGCACAAGCGTATGACGCTGATCTGCTTCGTCGTGCTGATCTGGGTCACGGTTCTGATCATGCGCGAGGTGACGTGGCCGTCCCGCTCCTATCTGCTGGCCATCGTCGGCAATCTGACCTTCGCCTGGCTGATCGTTGCCGTCGCGGCGCGCTTGATCAGCTATGGCCCGCTGCGAACAGTGGTGCGCTATGGCGCCTGGATCTGGGTGACGCTCAGCGTTCTGAATATCACCAACGAGGTTCAGGCGATCCTCGACAGCATGGCCATTCATTTTGGCGACCTGCGGATCTCGGTCTGGCTGGTGCTTCAGGCGGTCTTGGTCATCGGCGTCTTGTTCTATGCCGCACGGTTCCTGTCACGAACCACTTCGCAGAGGATTCAGGACAACACCGATCTCAGCCCCTCGATGCGGGTTCTGTCGATCAAGTTCATTCAGCTGATCCTTTATGGCGTCGCCCTGTTCGTCGGGCTGAAGGCGGTTGGGGTCGATCTGACCGGCCTTGCCGTTCTCTCCGGTGCGATCGGTGTCGGCCTCGGCTTCGGCTTGCAAAAGGTCGTGTCCAACCTTGTCTCGGGCGTGATCATCCTTCTCGACAAGTCGATCAAACCCGGCGATGTGATCAGCCTTGGCGATACCTTCGGCTGGATCAACAGCCTTGGCGCCCGCTATGTCTCGATCACCACGCGGGACGGGCGCGAATACCTGATCCCGAACGAAGACCTGATCACCGGGCAGGTGGTGAACTGGTCGCACTCCGACGATTTCGTCCGGCTCGATATTCATTTCGGCACGTCCTACCACGACAACCCGCACGACGTGCGGCGCATCGCGATTGCCGCGGCCAAAACGGTCGACCGGGTGCTGACCGACAAGCAGACCGTCTGCCACATCACCGGCTTTGGCGATTCCAGCATCGACTATGTACTGCGCTTCTGGATCCGCGACCCCACGCAGGGCCTGACCAATATCCGCGGAAATGTGTATCTTGCGCTTTGGGATGCCTTCCACGAAAACGGCATTTCGATCCCCTTCCCGCAGCGCGAGGTGCGGATACTTGGCGATGCGGAGCCTGCAAAGGCCGACTGACTGTTGCCGGAAAACCCCGCTTTTGCCGTTGAACTTGTCCGATTTATGAAGGAAAGGGGGCGCTGATCGCGTCCGGGGGCCGGATTCATTGAAATGATACTTTGCCCTTGCTACGTTTTGCTTATGAGAAGTGTCCCTGAAAAACGGGCGTGTCACACCGGAGGACAATGACCTGTCTCTCGAACTATCCGCGGCCGATGCCGCGCCTCGGAATGCGCTGCGAATGACGGCATCCGAGCAAGCCACCAGCGAACAGATCCTTGCGGCTGTTCTCGCCTCCCTCGAAGACGACAAAGCCGAAGACATCGTGCAGATCTCCCTGCGCGGCAAAACCGAGATGGCCGATTACATGGTGATCGCCTCTGGCCGGTCTACCCGTCAGGTCGCCGCGATTTCGGAAAAGCTCACTGAGCGGCTCAAGCAGGATCTTGGCGTTTCCTGCAAGGTCGAGGGCGCCGAGGTCGGCGATTGGGTTCTGATCGACGCGGGCGATGTGATCGTCCATGTCTTCCGGCCCGAGGTCCGCGAGTTCTATCAGCTCGAGAAGATGTGGCAGCCCTCCGGGACGGCGGCGAAAGCCAACTGAGATGCGGGTGCATCTGGTCGTTGTCGGCCGCCTGAGGGCCGGGCCGGAGCTTGACCTCATCAAGGACTACCTCACACGTTTCGACCGCACCGGCCGCGCGCTGGGCCTTGGGCCTGCGCAGGTGATCGAGGTTGAGGACAAGAAGGGCGGCGGCATGGCGGCCGAGGCGGCACTTCTGGAGAAGGCGATCCCGTCGGGTGCGTTGATCTGTTGCCTCGACGAGCGCGGCAAGGTGATGTCCTCCCCCGATTTTGCCGATCAGCTTGGCCAGTGGCGCGATCGTGGCCGGCAGGACGTGGCATTCGTGATCGGTGGCGCCGACGGGATTGATCCGGCCCTGCGGGAAAGGGCCGATGCGCTCCTCTCGTTCGGCAAGATGGTCTGGCCGCATATGCTGGTGCGGGTGATGCTGTCCGAACAGCTTTATCGCGCGGCCTCGATCCTCGCGGGCGCGCCTTATCACCGCGTCTGACCCGCCAATTCGCCGCAAGGGCAATCCCCGCATTCCAACCGCCGCCACGTCATGCTAGGTCGGCCCCATGTGGGAAATCTTTCTGAAGACATTGCCGTTCTTCGCGCTGATTGGCGTGGGCTATGGCGCGGGGCGCACGCGGTTCTTCACGCCCGAGGCGACCGCCTATCTGACGAAGTTCGTCTTCTACTTCGCCCTCTCGGCCATGCTCTTCCGCTTTTCCGCCAATCTCTCGCTCGCCGAAATTCTCGATTGGCAATTCGTCTGGGCCTATCTCGCGGGGACGATGGCGGTCTACCTCATCGTCACCGCCGTGGCTTTGGCCCGCAAACGCAGCGTCGAGGAAGCGGCGGTCGAGGCGCAGTGCGGCGCGATCGGCAACGTGGGCTTTCTCGGCATTCCGATGCTGACGCTTCTCTTCGGAGAAGAGGCGATCGGTCCGAATATGCTGGTCCTCGCGGTTGACCTGATCGTTTTCGGCTCGCTCATTGTGATCCTCATCACCGGTAGCCGCGACGGCCGGATGTCGGTCGGCATCTTGCGGACGGTGGGCCTTGGCCTTCTCAAGAACCCGATGATCGTCTCGATCGTCCTTGGCCTTGCCGTTTCGAGCACCGGTTATGGCCTGCCGCAACCGGTCAATGAGTTTGT
Organism: uncultured Paracoccaceae bacterium; assembly: GCA_937138255.1. Taxonomy (GTDB): domain Bacteria; phylum Pseudomonadota; class Alphaproteobacteria; order Rhodobacterales; family Rhodobacteraceae; genus RFZI01. The sequence goes on along the minus strand of CAKZOU010000057.1, from coordinate 112,636 downwards.
GTCGATCCTCGGTGCGGCCGCGACACCCGGCGCCTTGTTCGCCATCGGCGCCTCGCTGGCGACGAAATCGGCCGAGCGGGTGGCTGTGGCGGGCTGGCTCTCTTTCGCCAAGCTCGTCCTGCATCCCGGCCTCGTCGCCTTTGCGGCCTTCGTCCTTTTCGACGTCGAGCCCTTTGCCGCCGGTGTCATGGTGGCCGCTGCCGCGCTTCCGGTGGCGGGCAATGTCTATATTCTGGCGCAGCATTATGGTGTCGCGCCGCAGCGCGTCTCGGCGTCGATCCTGATTTCGACCGCCGCGAGCATCCTGACCGTATCGGCGATCATCGCCTGGGTCGCGCCATCGATGGGACTTGGAGGGTAGAAGATGGAAACCGTATCGGAAAACCGCTGCTTTGGCGGCGTGCAGGGGGTCTATCGGCACCGTTCGGTGGCCTGCGAATGCGACATGACTTTTGGCCTCTTTCTTCCCCAAGAGGCCGAGCACGCCTCGGTTCCGGTGATCTGGTATCTCTCGGGCCTCACCTGCACCCACGAAAACGCGATGACAAAAGCGGGCCTTCAGCAATGGGCCGCCGCCGAGGGCGTGGCGGTCGTCTTTCCCGATACCTCGCCGCGCGGCGAAGGCGTGGCCGACGATCCCGCCTTTGATCTTGGGCAGGGCGCGGGGTTCTATGTGAACGCAACCGAGGCGCCATGGGCCGCGCATTATCAAATGTGGGACTATGTGGCCGACGAGCTGCCGCGCATTGTCACCGGCTCATTCGCGATAGATGAAGCGCGGCAGTCAATCATGGGCCATTCGATGGGTGGGCACGGGGCGCTGACCTTGGCGATGAACTTGCCGGGCCGGTATGCTTCGGTCTCCGCCTTCTCGCCGATCTGCAATCCGATGAAAACGGACTGGGGCCGCAAGCAGTTTGCGGCCTATCTCGGCGCGGACGAAAGCAGATGGGCGCGGCATGATGCGACCACGCTGATAGAGGCGGCCGGCTTTGATGGCCCGATCCTGATCGACACCGGCACCGACGATCCCTTTGCCGAACACCTGCGAACCGAGGCGCTCGCCGAAGCCATCGCCCGCCGCCGCCAGCAGGCGACCGTTCGTCTGCAAAAGGGCTATGACCACAGCTATTTCTTTGTCTCGACCTTCGCCGAGGATCACATGGCCTTCCATGCCGAGGCGCTTTTCGCGTGATCTATGTCGATGCCGATGCCTGCCCGGTGAAAGCCGAGGCCGAGAAGGTGGCGACCCGCCACGGCATCAAGATGTTCATTGTCTCGAATGGCGGTATCCGGCCCTCGCCAAATCCGCTGGTGGAGTCGGTGATCGTTCCTGACGGGCCCGACATCGCCGATATGTGGATCGCCGAGCGGGCCGGCAAAGGCGATATCGTGGTGACGGGGGACATTCCGCTGGCCGCCAAATGCGTGGCTTCTGGAGCGCGGGTGCTCAAGCACAATGGCGAAGCGCTGACTGAGGCCAATATCGGGCAAGTGCTCGGAATGCGCGATCTGATGGCCGATCTCCGCGCCGCCGATCCCTTCCGGCAAGGCGGCGGGAAAGCCTTCGGCAAGGCCGACCGGAGCCGCTTTCTCGACGCGCTCGAGCGCGAGGTGCAAAGGGCGAAACGCGGCGGCTAGGGCAAGGCGCTGTCGCGGACAGGACAGATCGCCAGAATTGGCTCCGCCTAGGCTGCGCCTATGTTCGCACAATATAAAGACAATCCATCCATTATTGGTGCCGCCAGCGCGTTGATCGCGGTGATCTTCTTCTCTGTCAACGACATGGCGATCAAGTTCCTCAGCGGCGGTTATCCGCTCCACGAGGTGATCCTGATCCGGTCGGTCGTGGCCATGGCCGTGCTGTTCATTGTGATCTTCCCCTTCAACGGCGGCCTTGCAGCGGCGCGGACCAACCGCTTCTGGCTGCATATGCTGCGGGCGAGTTTTGTTGTCTTTTCCAACATCACCTTCTTTCTCGGCCTCTCGGTCTTGCCGCTCGCCGAAGGCGTCGCGCTCTTCTTCGTCGCACCCATCGTCATCACTGTATTCTCGGTGATTTTCCTGCGCGAACACGTTGGCCCTCACCGCTGGCTTGCCGTGGTGATCGGTCTTGTCGGCGTGACGATCATGTTGCGCCCCGGTGCCGAAACCTTCCGCCTTGCCGCCCTTTTTCCCATCGCCTCGGCCGTAGGCTATGCCGCGATGCACATGATGACCCGCTACATTGGCCGCACCGAAAGCGCCGCGACCATGAGCTTTTACATTCAGGTCGCCTTCATCATCGTCGCCAGCGTTTCTGGTTTCGCCCTTGGCGACGGGCGCTATGCCTCGGATGACGGCGCGATCCTCAATTTCCTCCTCCGCGCTTGGGTCATGCCTGATGCGGGCGACTGGGCGCTTTTGATCGTTACTGGCGCGGTGATCTCGCTCGGCGGCTATTTCATCAGCCATGCTTATCGCGTGGCCGAGGCGGCATTGGTCGCGCCGTTCGAATACCTCGCCCTGCCACTCGCGATGATCTGGGGCATTGTCGTTTTCGGCGAATGGCCCGATGCGGTGGGTCTCACAGGTATCGCCTTGATCCTCGCCTCGGGACTCTATTTGATCCTTCGGGAAGCCGTGGCGCGCCGGGGCGGTATCCGCACGGGGCCGCGTGGCCGCCGTTGAAGCGAGACGAAGAATGCCTATCGAAGCCGTTATTTTCGACATCGGAAACGTCCTCATCGAGTGGCAACCAGAGCGGTTCTATGACCGGAAGGTGGGCCGGGCGCGGCGCGAGGCGATGTTCGCAGCCGTTGATCTTCATGCCGTGAACGAGAAGATCGACAGCGGCAACCCCTTTCGCGAAACGATCTATGCCGCCGCCGATGCACTGCCTGAATACGCCCCCGAGATCCGCATGTGGCACGACCACTGGCTCGATATGGCGAGCCCCGCGATTGATCATTCCGCGCGGCTTCTCGGGGCGTTGCGCAAGCGCGGGGTTCAGGTCTTTGCACTGAGCAACATCAGCCGCGAGGCCTATGACACGGGCCTCGGCGCCTATCCCTTCCTAGGCGAGTTCGACCGGCTCTATCTGTCGGGCGAGATGGGCGTGACCAAGCCAAGCCCTGAAATCTATGCGAGGCTCGAGGCGGATTGCGGGCTTGATCCGGGGGGGCTTCTCTTTGCCGATGATCGGGCCGAGAATATCGAAGCCGCCGCCCGCCGCGGTTGGCAGACACACCTTTTCGACGGGCCTACGGGCTGGGCCGCGCGACTGGTTGCAGATGGCCTGTTGAATGAACGCGAGGCGCTATGAGTTTTGATGTGATCCCCTTTGCCGAAGGTGAAAAGGGCCTAGACTGGCTTGCCCTGACCGACGCGCTGGCCGCAGGCCACAAGCGGCCGCCTGCCAAGGTCGAGGATGTGTTCCTCTATCGCGGCAAGGACACCCTTCTCAATCGGTCGGCTTGGATCGACGGCATGGGCCTTGCCGTGAAAGCGGCGACCGTGTTCCCCGGCAACCGCGCCAAGGGCAAGCCGATGGTTGGGGGCGCGGTGAGCCTTTTCTCCGACGAGGACGGGGCGCTCGAGGCGGTGATTGATTTCCACCTCGTGACCAAGTGGAAGACCGCCGGCGACAGCCTTCTCGCCGCTCGCCGCCTTGCGCGGCCAGACAGCCGCAAGATCCTGATCGTGGGTGCGGGCACCGTGGGGCGCAGCCTTGTCGAAGCCTATGGTGCGGCCTTTCCGGGGGCCGAATTCACCGTCTGGAACCGCAGTCCCGAGGGAGCCGTAGAGTTCGCCAAGGATTGCCCGGGCGTCAGCGTGGCGACCGACCTTGAGGCCGCGGTGCGCGCGGCGGATATCGTGACCTCGGCGACGATGAGCTCCGAGCCGCTGATCCACGGCGACTGGCTCCGGCCCGGCCAGCACATCGACCTGATCGGCGCCTATCGGCCCGATATGCGCGAGGCCGACGATGCGGCCCTTCTGCGGTCGCGCGTTTTCGTCGACAACCGGCATACGACCATCGGCCATATTGGCGAATTGAAGACCCCGATCGCCAATGGCGTTTTCGGTGAAGATCACGTCCTTGCCGATTTCTACAGCCTCGACAAGTTTGCCCGCCGCTCGGGTGATGACATCACACTCTTCAAGAACGGCGGCGGCGCGCATCTCGATCTGATGACCTGCCGCTATATCATGGACGTTTGGAAGAAGAAGACTGCCTGACCTATGGACTATCTCGCAATTGCCGCCCTCATCGTTGCCGCGATCATCGCCGCCCCTTTTGTCCGCGAACGTTTCCGCAAGCCTGTCGATCTATCCAAAGCCCCGGGCAGCCTCGCCAAGCTTTCGCAAGGCATCACTCACTACCGCTGGTTCGGGCCGGACGGCGGGCCGATGGTGGTCTGCGTGCACGGGCAGACGACGCCCTCGGACGCCTACCTCGCCGTGGCGCAAAAGCTCGCGGCCAAGGGCTATCGGGTGCTGATCTACGACATCTACGGACGCGGTTTTTCGAGCGACGGCAACGGCCCGCAGACGCGCGATTTCCTAGTGCGGCAACTTGAGGATTTGCTTGCCGATCAGGGCGTCACCGGCAAGTTCGCGATCATGGGCTATTCGATGGGCGGCATCATCGCGCCGATCTATGCCAAGCGGTATCCGGAACGTGTCAGCAGCATGACCCTGCTTGTGCCGGGTGGTTTTTGGTGGGCCGAGAAGTTCTCCCGCATGACCAAGATCATTGCCTCCCACCCATTGATTGCCGACTGGGTCTATGCTGTCAGGGGGTCGCAAATCCTTCGCATCGGCATCGAGGCAAGCATGGGCGAGAAGATCGACGTGCCCGAGATTCACCAGATCCAGCTCGATCAACTTGACCGACGCGGGTTTCGCTACGCGGTTTCTTCAGCAATCTCTCGTGACCTGTTCCATGGCGACAATCAGGCCGTTCACAAGGCGATCGAGAAGGCGGGTATTCCTGTCTTGGGCATTTGGGGCGGCGTGGATGATGTGATCCCGCCCGAACGCGCCGATGTGCTTTCGGCATGGAATTCCCACGCCCGCAACTTCGTCGTCCAAGACGCAGGACACGGCCTTCCCTATACCCATTCGGATGAGGTCGTCGCGGCGTTCGAAACCTTCTTGAAGGAAACGAAAGCCGCCTGATCTCAGGCCGCCGCCAGCCCTGCCCGTTTCTCGCGGATCGGCAGATGGATGATCGCCGAGAAGAGGCCGACGCCGACACCGACCCACCAGACATAGGTGTAGGTGCCGTAGATGTCGTAAAGCTTGCCGCCGAGCCAGACGCCCAGGAAGCTGCCAAGCTGGTGGCTGAAGAAGACGATGCCGTAGAGCGTCCCCATATAGCGCAGGCCATAGATATGGGCGACAAGGCCGCTGGTGAGCGGCACAGTGGCGAGCCAGAGCGAGCCCATCAGAAGCGAGAAGAGGATCACGGTCGTGGGCGTCATCGGTGTCAGGATGAACCAGGCGGCGACGAGCGTGCGGCCAAGATAGATGCCTGCGAGGAGGTATTTCTTGCTATACCGCTTGCCCGCCCAACCGGCGGCAATCGTTCCGGCGATGTTGGCGAAACCGATCAGCGAGATCGAGATCGCGCCGAGGGCCGATGTGCTGGTGATACCAAGGCTCGACAGAATGCCTGCTTCGCCGATCGGGCTGCACATCTCGGTCACGAAGGCCGGGAAATGGGCTGTCACAAAAGCGAGCTGATAGCCGCAGGAAAAGAAGCCGAAAAAGATCATCGAATAGGAGGGATCCTTGAAGGCGCGCACAAGGATCTGGCCCATGGTCTCTTCAAGCTCGGCCTTCGTCGCAGTCTGCGGCGCCCGCATCAGCGGCAGGAGGAGAAGCACACCGAGGATCGCCGCCGCGAAGGTCATAAAGACCATCTGCCAAGTCATATAGCCCAGTAGAACTTCGGCGAGCGGCGCGCCGATCATCTGGCCAGCCGAACCAGCGGCCGTGGCGATAGCAAGGCTCATCGAACGGTTCTCGGCCGAGCTGGCGCGGCCAACCACGGCGAGCACAACCCCAAAGCCCGTGCCGGCCACGCCAAAGCCGACGAGCGTTTCATAGAACTGGTGCGCCAAGGGAGTGGTCGCCCCCGCAGACAGCAAGAGGCCCGCGGCATAGAACAGCGCCCCGAGGATGATCGCCTTGCGGTCCCCGATCTTTTCGGCAATCGCGCCAAAGATCGGCTGGCCGATGCCCCAAAAGAGATTCTGGATGGCGATGGCGAGCGAGAAATCGGCGCGGAGCCAGCCGAACTCTTCGGCAATCGGGATCTGAAAGACCCCAAAGGAGGCGCGGATCGCAAAGCCCGTCATCACGATGATCGAGCCGACGATGAGGACGGGGGTGAAAAGGGGCGCTGATTTCTGCATGGCGCCACAATCCTCCTTTCCGGCACGCCGTCAAACGAATTTCCGATCCAGCGAGGTATTCCCAAGCGGGCGACCTCTGGCTATGTCGGGGCATGACCATTCAAGAGGCGTATCAGGCAGGCATCGACGCAGCGCGGATTAGTTCCGATCCGGCGCAATTGGCAGCCTTGCCCGAACTAGAGCGGGTGCGCGAAGGTCTGTCCCACCCTGTCAAACGCGGCTGGTTCGCCAAGCCGCCCGAGCCAGTGAGGGGCCTCTACCTCTGGGGCGGGGTCGGGCGTGGCAAGTCGATGCTGATGGACCTGCTTTATGCCGAGGTTGAGGCGCCCAAGAAGCGCGAGCACTTCCACGCCTTCATGCAATGGGTCCATGCCGAGATGGGCAAGGCCCGGGCGCGGGGTGTGGATGACGCCATCGCTCCGGTGGCCGAGATACTGGCAAAGGAAGTCAGGCTTCTCGCCTTTGACGAGATGCAAATCAGCGATATCGCCGATGCGATGATCGTCGGACGGCTTTTCGAAAAGCTCTTTGCTGCAGGCGTGACGGTGGTGACAACCTCGAACCGGCACCCCGATGAGCTCTACAAGAACGGCCTCAACCGTCAGCTCTTTCTGCCATTCATATCAATGCTGAAAGAGCAGTTGGTGATCCACGAACTTGCCAGCGAGACCGATTACCGGCAGGGGCGGCTTGAGGGCGAGAAGACCTATTTCACCCCCAACAACGCCGCCGCACGCGCGGCGATCCGGGCGATCTGGGTCGATTTCGCGGGCGACCGCGCCGCGCCGCTGCACCTTCGGGTCAATGGGCGCGATGTCGAGATCCCCGGTTTCTGCAACGGCGTTGCGCGGGCGAGCTTCTATGATCTTTGCGGCAAGCCTCTTGGCGCGGCCGACTATCTGGCCTTGGCCGAGGCCGCGCGGGTTCTGATCCTCGAGGATATCCCCCGCCTCTCGCGCCAGAATTTCAACGAGGCCCGCCGCTTCGTGACCCTGATCGACGCACTCTATGAGGCGCGGGTTCGGCTGATCTGCTCCGCCGCGGCAGAACCGGAAATGCTCTATGTCGAGGGCGAAGGAACCTTTGAATTCGAGCGCACGGCCAGCCGTTTGCGCGAGATGCAGGCGGTTGACTGGGGCGTGGAACAGCGCCACGTTTCGCACCCCTGAAAAACAGAAAGACGAGCCTCTTGCTCGCCTCTCCGCCCTGCCAAACTGCTCAGTCGCGCGATCTGGGGCCACGCTGACGCAAATCACTTGTCCGAATCTAAGCGGATCACTGATTCGCGGTCAACTGGCATGATTCGCGAGCCGCGAAATTTCTTTCATTCGCCACCTCAGGAAAAATTTGATCATTTTTTTATGGCTGCGCAGCAGCCGTTCAGATATGCTTGTTGCGTTCCGGCTGCCGCTGCATTCACGCGTGCTTCTGCCGGAGAGTTTTCGGGCGCGAGGCGCCCAGTCAGTCAAGGACAGAAGAGATGAAGAACGCCGATATCGCCAAGCGCCGCAATACCGCCATCGCCCGCGGCGTTGGCATGATGACCCAGATCTACGTCGAGCGTGCCGAGAACGCCGAGGTTTGGGATGTCGAAGGCAACCGCTACATCGATTTCGCCGCCGGAATCGCCGTGGTCAACACCGGCCACCGCCACCCCAAGGTTATCGACGCGGTGAAAAAGCAACTCGACAGCTTCACCCACACCTGCCACCAGGTTCTGCCCTACGAGAACTACATCCAACTGGCCGAGCGCCTGAATGCCGCGACCCCCGGCGATTTCGAGAAGCGGACGATTTTCGTCACCACCGGCGCCGAAGCCGTCGAGAACTCGATCAAGATCGCCCGCGCCGCGACCGGCCGCAATGCCGTGATCGCTTTCGGCGGCGGCTTCCATGGCCGGACCTTCATGGGCATGGCGCTGACCGGCAAGGTTCAGCCCTACAAGGCCGGCTTCGGCACGATGGTGCCCGATGTCTATCACGTTCCCTTCCCGGTCGAGCTGCATGGCGGTTCGGTTGACGCGTCGATGGCGGCAATCACGCAGCTTTTCAAAGCCGATCTCGATCCCGCGCGCGTGGCCGCGATCATCATTGAGCCTGTGCAGGGCGAGGGCGGCTTCTATCCGGCCCCGACCGAGCTGATGCGCGCTGTGCGCAAGCTCTGTGACGAGCATGGCATCGTCATGATCGCCGACGAGGTCCAGACCGGCTTTGCCCGCACCGGCCGGATGTTTGCGATGAACCATCACGATGTGGCCGCCGACCTGACCACCATGGCCAAGGGCCTTGGCGGCGGCTTCCCGATTGCTGCTGTGACCGGCCGTGCCTCGATCATGGACGCCGCCAACCCCGGCGGCCTTGGTGGCACCTATGGCGGCAACCCGATCGGCATCGCTGCGGCGCACGCCGTGCTCGACGTGATCGAGGATGAAGACCTTTGCAACCGCGCCAACGTTCTGGGCTCCAAGCTGCGCCAGCGGCTCGAGGCCCTGCGCGCCACCACCCCGCAGATCGCCGATGTGCGCGGCCCCGGCTTCATGGTCGCGGTCGAGTTCAACACGGCCGACGGCAAGGCGCCGGACGCGGGCTTTACCAACCGCGTGAAGGACGAGGCGCTCAAGCGGGGGCTGATCCTTCTGACCTGCGGCGTCTATGGCAACGTCGTGCGCTTCCTCGCGCCGATCACCATTCCCGACGCGCATTTCAACGAGGCGCTCGATATCCTTGAGGCTTCGGTCGAGGCCGCGAAGGCCGCCTGATCGGGTTGGAATGGGAAAGAACGCGGGCGCCCTCGGGCGCCCGTTGTCGTCTCACGCGCCGTTTTCGCGCAGGACGTGGCCGGCGAGATAGAGCGAGCCGCAAATAAGGATGCGGGCGTTCGGGTCTTTTGCGGTGATCGCGGTGATGGCTTCGTCAACGGATGCAGCGGTCGTCGCCTCAAAGCCCGCCTTGCGGGCCTCTTCCGCCGTCACCTCGGCGGGGAGCGTATTGGCCTCGCCCGGGATCGACAGGGCGATGAGGCTCTTGGCGATCTTGGCCAGAGGGCGCAGGTAGCCGCCGATATCCTTGGTGTTGAGCATCCCGCAGATGAGGTGGATCGGGCGGTCGGGCAGCGCCGCGAGGGTCTCGGCCAGCGCCCGCCCCGCGTGGGGATTGTGCCCGCCGTCGAGCCAAAGCTCGGCGGGCTTGGCCAGATCGACAAGGTGGCCCGATTTCATGTGCTGCATCCGCGCGGGCCAGAAGGCGCGGGTTACAGCCGCCTCGCAAGCCTCTTCGCCAAAGCCCAAAACGCGCAGAGCGGCGACGGCGCCGCCCGCATTTTGGATCTGGTGCGGGCCGGGCAGGTTGGGCAGGGGCAAATCGAGCAGCCCGCGCTCGTCTTGATAGATCAGGCGGCCGCGCTCGGTGCTAACGTGATAGTGCTGGCCATAGGCATAGACCGGCGCGCCATTCCGCGCCGCGACCCGTTCAATGACCTCAAGCCCTTCATCGAGCTGCGGCCCAACCACGCAAGGCACGGCGCGCTTGATGATCCCTGCCTTTTCGCCGGCGATCTGGGCCAGCGTCTCGCCTAGGTATTGCTGATGATCGAGGTCCACGGGCGTGATGATCGTCAGCGCAGGTTTGGCAATCACGTTGGTCGCATCGAGCCTGCCGCCGAGGCCGACCTCGAGAAGCGTGTAATCCGCCGGTGTCTCGGCAAAGGCCATGATCGCGGCCACTGTCGTAATCTCGAAATAGGTGATCGGGTCCGAGCCGTTGGCCTTATAGGCGCGGTCCAAGACCTCGGTCAGCGCCGCCTCGGAGATCAACTCGCCCGCCACGCGGATGCGCTCGTGAAACCGTGCAAGGTGGGGCGAGGTGTAGGCGTGGACGACCTTCCCCTCGGCCTCGAGCCCCGCGCGGATCATTGCCTGAGTCGAACCCTTGCCGTTCGTCCCGGCGACATGGATCACCGGCGGCAGACGGTCTTGAGGATTGCCGACCTTCTCAAGAAGCCGCCAGACGCGATCGAGGGTCAGGTCGATGATCTTGGGGTGGAGCGCCATCATCCTTTGCAGGATGACATCGGAACCGGTTGTCACTTCTTCGCTGCCTTTTCCTCAGGCGTCGGTGCGGCCTCGCTCTTCGCAGGCGGCGTGATCTCGGCTGCGGGCAGTGCCAGAAGCATCCGCAGGATCGTGGTCAGTTCCTCGCGCAGCTTGGTGCGTGGGGTCACGCGATCAAGCATCCCGTGGTCCAGCAGATACTCCGCCCGCTGGAACCCTTCGGGGAGCTTCTCGCGGATCGTCTGTTCGATCACGCGGGGGCCTGCGAAACAGATCAGCGCATTGGGCTCGGCGATTTGCACGTCACCCAGCATCGCATAAGAGGCCGTCACGCCGCCGGTTGTCGGGTGCGTGAGCACCACGATATAGGGCAGCCCCGCTTCCTTCAGCATCTCGACCGCTACGGTCGTGCGGGGCATCTGCATGAGCGACAGGATGCCTTCCTGCATCCGCGCGCCACCGGCAGCGGAGAAGAGGATGAAGGGGCGTTGCAGCTCAACCGCCTTCTCGGCCCCGGCGATGATCGCGTTGCCGACATACATCCCCATCGAGCCGCCCATGAACGAGAAATCCTGCGCGGCAGCGACAACCGGCGTTCCACCGATATCGCCTTCGGCTACCAGCATCGCCTCTTTTTCGCCCGTCGATTTCTGGGCGGCCTTCATGCGGTCGGTGTATTTCTTCTGGTCGCGGAAATGCAGCGGATCGGTCAACGGTTCGGGCACGGCGACCTCGGCGAACGATCCACCGTCAAATAGGGCGGTGAAGCGCGCCCGCGCCGTGATCGCCATGTGATGGCCGCAGGAGGTGCAGACATTCTGATTGTCCGCCAGCTCGCGGTGGAACAGCATGGTTCCGCATTCATCGCATTTGGTCCAGAGGTTCTCGGGAACCTCACGGCGCGAGAAGAGCGAGTTGACCTTGGGGCGGACGTAGTTGGTGATCCAGTTCATTGCACCAGCCTTGGAAATCTGTTGATCCGAGATAAGCCGAGCGTTCGGGAATTGCAATCAACGCCTGAGCGCAAGCCGCGCCGCGAGCCAGGGAATGCCCGCGCCGAGGATCGTCAGGGCGATCTGGCTCAGGCCCCACGGGGTCAGAAGCGCCTCGGGGCCGAGGGTCGAGAGATCGGTTTCGGGCGGGGTCACGAGGATCAGGGCAAGGCCGTTCGAGGCGCGCCCGTCGATGCCGAAGAGCAGAATGGCGAAGAGGTTGTTGGCAAGGTGCAGCCCGATGGCAGGGCCGAGCGAGCCGTGCCGCGCGGTCAGATCGGCGGCGCTGAGGGCGAAGAGGGTGGCCCAGAGCGACCAGACGATGCCTTCGATCAGGGTTTCGGCATTGAGGAAGTGGATCGAACCAAAGGCAACGGCGGGTGCGATCATCCAGACTTGGGGTGAGGCCCACCGCGCTGCGAGCTGCTGCTGGATATAGCCACGAAAGAAAGCCTCTTCTGCGGTGACCTGTATGATCACGGCCGGAACAGCCAGCGGGAGATAGACAAGCCACGCGGCGAGCGGCCGGATCAGGGCGATATCCTCTTCGCCCGGCCAAGGCGGCGCGGCCTGCATGATGGCTATGACGATCAAGACCTTCACAAAGACGCTGCGGAAGCCGCCAAACGCATGATCGCGAGGCCCGAAAAGGCTTGCAAAGCTGCGCCCATGCAGGCTCCAGACCACGACCCCGAGAAGGCCAAGCGGCAGAGCGAAACCCGCCAACTGAACCGTCAGCCCCGCGGCGGTGGTCCCCGTTGCCAGCGACCACGAGGGCGGAACGAAGGCCGAGAGGACAAGCGGCGTCAGGGCAAAGCCGAGGATGACGGAGATGATTCCCAGCATGGTTTTGCCAAGGCCGGTTTCGGTTCCGGCAAGTGCGGCGAAGGTGGGGTGGGCGTCGTAATCGCCGGGGGCAAAGAGAAATCGCATGACGGGACCCTAGGCCGCAGCCTTGCCAGAGGCAATCGAGGCTAATCAGCCTTGTCTGCACGCATCCGGTCTTTTAGACCTTTGCCGATAGTTTTCCGACAAGGACCACGCCCATGAACCGCCGTTTCGACAAATCCAAGCTCCCGAGCCGCCATGTGACCGAGGGCCCCGCCCGTGCGCCGCACCGGTCCTATTACTATGCGATGGGTCTGGATGAGGACGATATCCATCAGCCGCTGATCGGTGTCGGCACCTGCTGGAACGAAGCGGCCCCCTGCAACATCGCGCTCAACCGTCAGGCGCAGGCCGTCAAGCTGGGCGTCAAGGCCGCCTCGGGCACCCCGCGCGAGTTCACCACCATCACCGTGACCGACGGCATCGCCATGGGCCACGAGGGGATGCGGTCGTCGCTGGCCAGCCGCGAAGCGATTGCCGACTCGGTCGAGCTGACCATGCGTGGCCACTGCTACGACGCGCTCGTGGGTCTTGCCGGCTGTGACAAGTCGCTGCCGGGGATGATGATGGCGATGGTTCGCCTCAACGTGCCGTCAGTGTTCATCTATGGCGGCTCGATCCTGCCGGGCCGTCTCGACGGCAAGGACGTGACGGTTCAGGACGTCTTCGAAGCCGTGGGCAAGCATCAGGCCGGCAATTTCTCGGACGCCGAGCTTGCCGTTCTCGAACGCGTGGCCTGCCCCTCGGCAGGCGCCTGCGGCGGCCAGTTCACCGCCAACACCATGGCTTGCGTGTCGGAGGCCATCGGCCTTGCGCTTCTGAATTCCTCGGGCGCCCCGGCCCCCTATGAGAGCCGCGATCAATATGCCATCGCTTCGGGCGAGGCGGTCATGAACCTTCTTGAGAAGAACATCCGCGCCCGCGATGTCGTCACCCGCAAGAGCCTTGAAAATGCCGCGCGCGTTGTGGCCTGCACCGGCGGTTCGACCAATGCCGGCCTGCACCTGCCGGCCATCGCCCACGAGGCGGGGATTGAGTTCAACCTCTTCGACGTCTGCGACATCTTCCGCGACACGCCCTATTTCGTCGATCTCAAGCCGGGTGGCCAGTTTGTCGCCAAGGATCTTTACGAGGCGGGCGGCGTGCCGGTCGTGATGAAAGAGCTGCGCAAGGCGGGCCTTCTGCACGAAGATTGCATGACCGCTTCGGGCCGCACCTTGGGCGAAGAGCTTGATCTCATCACCGCCGAAGCCGATGGCCGCGTGATCCATCCCGTCGCTACCCCGATCACCAAGACCGGCGGCGTCGTTGGCCTGAAGGGCAATCTCGCCCCAGAAGGTGCGATCGTGAAGGTCGCCGGTATGTCGGAAGCCGAGCAGGTTTTCACCGGCTCCGCCCGCGTGTTCGAATGCGAAGAGGATGCTTTCGAGGCCGTGAAGGCCCGCGACTACAAAGAAGGCGAGGTTCTCGTCATCCGCAACGAAGGCCCCTCGGGCGGCCCCGGTATGCGCGAAATGCTGGCCACAACCGCCGCGATTTCCGGGCAGGGAATGGGCAAGAAGGTCGCCCTTATCACCGATGGCCGCTTCTCGGGCGCGACCCGTGGATTCTGCGTGGGTCACGTCGGCCCCGAGGCGGCCAAATGCGGCCCGATTGCCCTTTTGAAGGATGGCGACAAGATCACCATCAACGCCATCACCGGCGAGATCAGCGTCGATCTGACCGACGATGAACTGGCCGCCCGCAAGGCCGATTGGAAGGGCCCGCGCCCGACCAACTATGCCAGCGGCGCCCTCTGGAAATACGCCCAGCTCGTCGGCTCGACCGTCGATGGCGCCGTGACCCATCCCGGCGCCAAGGCCGAGACCCATATCTATATGGATCTCTGAGTTGGTCACCTGCCGCCGACTGGCTCTGGCCTGCGCCGTTCTGGCGCTGGCCGGATGTGAGCCGAGCGGCGGCGGGTTCTCGTTCCTGTCCGGGCCTGCGGGGCCGGTTGTCACTCGGGCCGAGTTGCTGGACGGGGCAGTCGTTGTCGCTGCGCCTTCTGGCTACTGTATTGATAGGAATGCGACACGGGCCGATACGGGCTTTGCGGTGGAAGCGAGTTGCGCGCTCCTTGCTCGGGGCGGCACAGCACCTCGATATGATGGCCTTATCACGGTGCAATTCGGGCCCGACGCGAGTGCAGGCGTTACGGGAGAGGAACAGAGCCTTCGAAAGTTTCTTGCAAGCGATAGTGGAAAGACCTTGCTGGCGGGCGATGGTCCGCCCGGCAGAGTTTCGGTGGGCAAAACGGGAGTTTGGGGGCATGTCGTTGAGGTCTATCTCAACAGTGCCCCGCAGGGCGTGTTCGATGGGTTCCAGCCGGTCGAGTGGCGGGCATTTTTCGATCTACGCGGACGACTGGTGACAGTTCGACTCCGTGGATACGATCGTTCACCATTGAGCTTTGTCGAAGGGCAAGCGCTTTTGCGGGCATCTGTCGAAGCTTTGATCGCGGCCAATAGTGTTGTTGCCCCACACGAAACTGAGTAACTGTTTCCAAAGAGTGGAAAGAATAACGTGCAAGAGCGTATTGGTTCGAAAGAATGTAGGCTTCTTGGGTGGGGCGCATGAAAGTTGAATGGAACGGCTTGAATGGCAAACTGTTTCAGCGCCTGATCTTGATGCGTTGGACCGGTTGGGTTCGGCGGGCCGAATGGGCAGATTTGAACGACCTGCGTCGAATGCGCATGGCAAGCCGGCAGCTTCGTATTCAAATTGATCGGCTGCTTGCCATCGCAGACAATCGCCTGGCGCTGCCACGAATTGGTGCGGCAACCTTTCCCAAACCTAGCGGAACTGACTGGTCATGGAGACCTGAGCTTTGGAATCGTCCGTTGCCTGTGTCCGGAGCGGCTGCGGTTGAAACCAAAGCACAGCTCGGTGATGAGATCACGATTCATCACGACTGCCGGGCGAGTGAGGTGACGCTGCGCCAAACGCGCAACCAGCGTGAAAGTGACCTGGCCCCGTTCGGTCTGCGGATGGATGTATTCGGCTTTGACGGATCGTTCCTTTCCTTGGCGATTGAGGTTCCCGGCGCTGGGTGTCAGGGGCTTCACAAACAACACCTTATCCGGCTCGATGCTCGGATCGAATGTGAGCGCCCGCTAGAGATCTTTGCACGCCTCAACATCCGGTGTGGCCCAAATACCGAACAGTTCGTGCGCGAGCTTCTATTGACCGAAGCCGCAGCAATGGTTGAATTCGATCTGGCATTTTCCAAACTTAATGAAAAGCGGATCGAAGGGATGTGGCTGGATCTCATCTTTGATAATCCGCAAATGAATCAGGTCACGATTCACGAACTGACACTCTGCCGACACCCCCGCGCTGGCCTTTGATCCGAGGAACCGAGATGTCTCAGATGACCCTGACAGAAACCCGCCTGATCGAAGGGGTCTGGGAGGCTGTGTTGAAGGCGCCTCGGAAGGATATGCCCGCGCCAAGCCTGAAGGTGCATCATCACGACAAGCCGATCGAGGGTCTTTCCATGCGCGCTGGCGATGGGCCGGGTGTTTGGTTTCTGCGGTTTCCGATTCCACCCGAAGTAATCTCGGACGGGGTCCAGACTTTTGTGATCACCGACGCAGCGACCGACGCGATATTGGCAACCTTCTCGCTTTTGGCGGGGGACGTGCTTGATCACGACCTGAGGGCCGAAATCAGCCTCCTCAGGGCCGAGCTTGATATGCTCAAACGTGCGTTTCGCCGCCACTGCGCCGAAACGGCCTGATCCCGTGCGGCCTTGACGCTGCGTTTGGGGTGACCTGCGGCGCGGGTTTCGGCACACTCGCTCCGACTCACCGGAGAGCATGATGACCGCCTATCCCCGCCTACTCGCCCCGCTCGACCTTGGCTTCACCACGCTGAAGAATCGCGTGCTGATGGGCTCGATGCACACGAACCTCGAAGAAACCAAGGATTGGAACCGCGTGGCCGAGTTCTACGCCGCGCGGGCGCGGGGCGGCGTTGGGTTGATGGTGACGGGCGGCATGGCGCCCAATCGCGAGGGCGGCGTGTTCCCGGGCGCCGCTGGGCTCTTCTCCGATGACGACATCGCCAACCACCGGATCGTGACGGATCGCGTCCACGATGCCGGTGGCAAGATCTGTATGCAGATCCTCCACGCGGGCCGCTATGCCTATGGGCCTGAGTGTGTTTCGGCCTCGGCCATCAAATCCCCCATCTCGCCCTTCCCGCCGAAGGAGCTCGACGAAGAGGGGATCGAAAAGCAGATCGCCGATATCGTCACCTCCGCCACCCGCGCCCGCGAGGCAGGGTATGACGGGGTCGAGGTCATGGGGTCCGAGGGCTATTTCCTTAACCAGTTCCTCGTCACCCACACCAACAAGCGCACCGACCGTTGGGGCGGCTCATATGAGAACCGGATGCGCTTGCCGGTCGAAGTGGTCCGCCGCGTGCGCGAGGCGGTTGGGCCCGAGTTCATCGTCATCTATCGCCTGTCGATGATTGATCTGGTGCCGAACGGCTCGACCTGGGACGAGGTGGTGACGCTGGCCAAGGCCATCGAGAAGGCCGGGGCCACGATCATCAACACCGGCATCGGCTGGCACGAGGCGCGCATCCCGACGATTGCGACAAGCGTGCCGCGCCGGGCGTTCGCGTGGGTGACGAAGAAGCTGATGGGCGAGGTGTCGATCCCGGTCATCACCTCGAACCGGATCAACAACCCGCAAACGGCGGAAGAGGTCCTCTCCGATGGCTGCGCCGATATGGTCAGCATGGCGCGGCCCTTCCTCGCCGACGCGGATTTCGTCGCCAAGGCCGAGGCGGGCAAGGCCGACCTTATCGCCCCCTGCATCGCCTGCAATCAGGCCTGTCTGGATCACACCTTTCAAGGCAAGATCAGCTCTTGCCTCGTCAATCCGCGGGCCTGCTTTGAGACCGAGCTGATTATCTCCAAGACCGACAAAGCGCTACGCGTCGCGGTCGTTGGTGCGGGCCCCGCAGGCTTGGCCGCAGCGCTGACCGCCTCCGAGCGCGGCCACAAGGTCACGCTGTTTGATCGCGCGCCCGAGGTTGGCGGCCAACTCAACATGGCGCGGCGTATTCCGGGCAAGGAAGAGTTCGATGGCCTTGTGGCCTATTTCTCCGCCTCGCTCGCCGCCTCGGACGTCGAGCTGAAGCTGGGCACCGAAGCCAATGCCGCAGCGCTCAAGGGTTTTGACAAGGTCATCATCGCCACCGGCGTGATCCCCCGCGATCCGGGCATACCGGGGCAGGAGGGGCCGAACGTTCTGTCCTATATCGACGTGCTGCGCGGCAAGGCTCCGGTCGGCAAGCGCGTCGCCGTGGTCGGCGCGGGCGGGATCGGCTTTGACGTGGCCGAATTCCTCGTCACCGGCGAAAGCCCGACCGAGAACCTTGCCGAATGGCTCCAGGAATGGGGCGTGGCCGATCCGGCCGAGGCGCGCGGCGGCATCCGCGCCGAAGGCCCGCAGCCCGAAGCGCCGGTGCGGCAGGTCACGCTGTTGCAGCGCAAGGCCGAAAAGCCCGGCCGCCGTTTGGGCAAGACCACCGGCTGGATCCACCGCGCGACGCTTCAGATGAAGGGCGTCAAGATGATCGGTGGGGTGAATTACGAGCGGATCGACGCCGCTGGCCTGCATGTCAGCTTTGGCGAAGCGCGCGAGAACCCGACGCTGATCGAGGCCGACACCATCGTCCTTTGCGCGGGCCAGCTCTCCGAGCGCAGCCTTGCCGACGCGCTCGCCGCCGAAGGGGTCGAGCCGATCATCATCGGTGGCGCGGATGTAGCGGCTGAACTCGATGCCAAACGGGCGATAGATCAGGGCACACGGGTAGCCGCGGCGCTTTGAGCGACTGTTGCCGTGCCATGATCAGTCTTTGCAAATCCCCGATATTGTCAGGCTAGGGCCGCAGTCCTGCCCGATTTCGCCGTCACAAACTCTGACAAGAAAACTAGTCTTGCAGAGGAATCGGCATGGATCGCCTCACTGAAATGGAAGCCTTCGCCACCGTGGTGGATCAGGGTGGCTTTACCGACGCGGCCAAGAAGATGGGCATCTCCAAATCGGCGGTGTCCAAGCACGTCTCGGCCCTGGAGGCGCGCCTCGGCGCCCGCCTTCTCAACCGCACGACCCGCCGTGTCAGCCCCACCGAAATCGGGCTCGCCTATTACGACCGCGCCCGCCGCGTCCTGAACGATGCGGGCGAGGCCGATGCGCTTGTGACCTCGATGCAGTCTGCGCCTTCGGGCCTTTTGCGTATCTCGGTCGCGACCGACTTTGGCGTCAATCACCTCTCACCCGTCCTCGGTCAGTTCCTTCAGGAATTCCCCGAGATCACGGTGAACATGGTTCTCAATAATCGTTACGTCGAGCTGATTTCCGAAGGTTTCGACATGGCGATCCGCATTGGCGAGCTGGAAGACAGCACCCTGCGCGCCCGCAAGCTCACCGAGACGACCAAGAAAATGATCGCCTCGCCAAGCTATTTTCAGCACTACGGCCGCCCCGAGAAGATCGACGATCTGAACGAGCACAAGCTCCTTCACTATTCCAACCAAGCCAATGGCGCGGTTTGGAAGATCACGGCTCCGTCTGGCGAGAAGCGTCAGGTACGCACCGCTGGCTGGCTGACGGTCAACGACGGTCAATCGCTGCTCAACGCCTGCATCTCGGGCCTCGGCATCGCCTATCTGCCCTCGTTCCTCTATGCGGATGCGATGGCCAAGGGTCTTGTCCAGGAGGCGATCCCCGATCTTCCGGTGGAGACCCAAGGCATCTATGCGGTCTATCCGCCGGGCCGGTTTACCCAGCCAAAAGTTCGCGCCTTCATCGATTTCCTTGTCCATTCCTTCGCCGACAAGGGCCCGGAAAACTGGTAGGTCGCGACTGGATCCGAATTCACGATGCCGCCCTTCGGGGCGGCATTTTTATTCGGTGGTAATGAGCACAACTTCGACGCGCCGGTTCATTGCGCGGCCCTCAGGGGACAGGTTTGTTGCAATCGGTGCGAGGAAACCAACGCCAGCTGCTTCGATTCTGGTCGTCTCCACGCCAAAGGCATTGACCATGCGATCTTTGACTGCCTCCGCACGGCGCTGCGACAGGGCCATATTCGCCTCGGCTGAGCCGAGCGTGTCGGTGTGACCAACGAGGGCGATCTTCCAGCCGGGGTTGGCTGCGAGCTTTGAAGCAAGCTCCTTGAGCGAAGGGAAGGCCGCATCATCCAGCTCGGCCGAACCCGACGCGAACGTAAGGTCCGACAGAACCGCCCGCCCTTCGGTGGCAAGGCTGGCGATGACGCCCGGCTTTGCCGAAGGGCCGGTCGCAGGGGTCTCGGCCGCCGCTGGCAACTCGACAGGTCGCGCCGCCGCGGGCGATTGGCCGATCTGCGCCACCTGAAGAAAACCGGCGCGGGCGCTGCGGCTGATCATCAGGGCGATGTATTCCGGACCGGCAGCTGACTTGTGGCGCGCCGAGAGGAAGCGATAGTCGGCCAGATCGACGAACATCGCCGGCGCTGGGACGACCTCGGTTCCAAATCGGAAATCGAATCCGCCGCACGCATCTGCGCGGCATTCGAACAAAGTCTCGAAGCCCTCGCGTGCGAGTTGCTGGCGGATGGGCGCGAGAATTTGGAGCGTGGTCAGTCCGGGCGAGTCGATCCGCCAGGTTCGGATCGAAATATCGCCCTCAACGGTTTGGGTCGGGATTGCCCCGTTAGCCCAAGCTCCAACCGGCAACGCGAAGCTGTCGGCGGGCCGAAGCTCTTCCGTTTGCATCGCCGCGCTTGCCGGAAGGTCGAGCGAAATCGCTCCGGCCATGCCGGGCAGGATCGCAAGAAGAAAGGCGGCGGCGCGGAGGGTCATCTGCTCTGGCTGTGATACTCGGTGTTGGGGCGCATTCCACTGGCCGAGGCGACGCGGTTGGTCATGTTGAAGAAACCGGCGACCGAGGCGATGTCCCAGATATCGCGGTCGGTGAAACCCACATCGCGCAGCGCCTGCCGGTGCGCCTCGGTGATCGAGGCGCTGGCCGTGGTGATCCGCTCGACAAACTCGAGCATCGCGGTCTGCCGCTCATCGAGCGCTGCCATCCGCCAGTTCATCACCATCATCTCGCCCAGTTCGGGGTCGCCCGAATACTGGCGCACGGCGGCGCCATGCGAGACGAGGCAGTAGTAGCATTTGTTGATCGACGAGACGCAAACGGCGATCATCTCGCGTTCGAGCTTGGTGATCCCCGAAGGCGCCAGCATCAGATCGTTGTAAAGCGCGGTGAAGGCGTTGAGCTTGTCGATATCGAAGGCATAGGCGCGCAGGACATTGGGCACGAGGCCGAGCTTTTCCTGACAGACGTCGAAATACTTCTGCGTCGCTTCAGGCAGCGGATCGACCATCGGCAGGTCAAGGGCGGTGGGGCGGTCTGTCATACGGGATTACTCTGTCTTGGTGCGGTAGTGATACTCTCCCACAACCTCGAACCCCATGGAAGCATAGAGCGCATTTGCCCCCGTATTGGCTTTGGTCACAAGAAGGGCGACATGGCTCGCGTCGTGATCGGCGGCCCAGTGGCCCACGGCGGCGATCAACTTGCGGGCAAGGCCGCGGCGTCGGAAATCGGCAGCGACCTCCATCGCGTGCAGCATTGCTACGCCGTTTTGCATCGCGACAAACACGGAGCCCGCCGGAGAATTGCCATCGCGCCCGAGGATCGACGTTTTCGGCCCCTCGGCGCGTTCCATCACCGCCAGCCGCGCGGGGCCAATGCCGCCTTCCGCCCAGATCTCTTTCTGGGTTTCCAAGGGTGGCCAGACGCGGAATGTCTTGGCGCGTTCGAGAGGCAGGGCGGTGAGCCGCCCCACGGGGGCGAGGCGGAGGAACACGGGGTCTTTGATCGCATAGCCTTGGGCCTCGAGCATGGCATCAAGCCAATCCTCGCCTTGGCGGATCATGAAAAGCGGCGTCTGCCCGAGATTACGAATCTCCTGTTCTGCCAACGGCAAGTCTGCCGCGGTGGCCGGGCCCGCAGGCGTCGCCGCGCTCACGCGGCTGCCAGCCCCGCGCCCCTCGCGGATATCCCACGGGCCGACACGGACCTTGGCGGCCGGCGGCCAAGTGGCTTCGGTCAGGGCGTAGAGGCTTTCGACCGTTGGTTCGGTCATCTCCCCGCCAGCGCCGCCACGCGGATCATGGCACGGTCGATCATCCCCCCATCGGTGCCGCGCACGACGATATTGGTGCCATAGGCGCCGTTCAGCTGGAACGGATAAGAGCCGATCGACAGTTCGGGAAACTCGGCGGCAATCCCGCCGAGTTCTGCGGCAACCTCGCCTTCCCCCCGCATCACCCGCAGCGTCTGCGACAGAAGCGGTGCGCCGCCAGTGATCGTCGGCAAAACACCCGCGACCATGGCATGAAACACATCAGGCACCCCGGCCATGACATGGACATTGCCGATGGTAAACCCCGGCGCCGAACTGATCGGGTTGTCGATTAGGGCCGCGCCATCGGGGATGCGGGCCATGCGCTGACGGGCGGCGTTGAACTCAAGGCCCGAGCGGTCGTAATGCGCCTGCAAGATCGCCCGCGCATCGTCGCGGATGCCGATACCCACGCCAAAGGCCGCAGCGATACATTCGGCGGTGATATCATCATGGGTCGGCCCGATCCCGCCCGAGGTGAACACATGATCGTAGGCCGCCCGCAGCGCATTGACCGCCTCAACGATCACCTCATGCACATCCGGCACGACCCGAACCTCGGCCATGCGAATGCCCATCTGGGTCAGTCGGGCGGCGAGGTGCTGGGTGTTGGTATCAAGCGTCCGGCCCGAGAGGATCTCGTCACCGATCACAAGCATCGCGGCGGTCGGGTTGGTCATCGTCTTCTCCTTCGGGGCTGAATTCGGTATAGGTCCGGCCCATGCGGTTTTCCACTCCTCTTCTGCCCGCGGTGCTGATCCGCCGCTACAAGCGGTTCCTCGCGGATATCCGCCTGCCCGATGGCACCGAAACCACTGCCCACATCGCCAACCCCGGCGCGATGACCGGGCTTGCCGCGCCCGGCGCCCATATATGGGTCGAGCGCAACGACGACCCCAAGCGCAAGTTGCGCTATAGCTGGCAACTGGTCGACCATCGCACGGGGCATTTCACCTGCGTCGATACCTCGCTCGCCAATCGTGTGGTCGCCGAGGCGCTGGCCGCTGATCGTATCCCCGAGCTTTCGGGCTATGATCTTCATCGCCCCGAAGTCCGCTACGGCGAGCGCAGCCGCGTGGATTTCCTGCTCTCCGGCGAGGGGCGGCGCGACTGCTTTCTCGAGGTGAAGAGCGTCACGCTCTCGCGCATCGCTGGCCTCGCCCAGTTCCCGGATGCGGTCACAGCCCGCGGCGCGCGGCACCTGCATGACCTCGCGCAAGAGGTTCACGTCGGAAATCGCGCGGTCCTCCTCTTCCTCGTCATGCGCACCGACATCACCCACGCTGGCATCGCCACGGATATCGACCCCGCCTATGGCGCGGCCTTCGAGGCGGCGACCCGCGCGGGCGTGGAGGCAGTCGCCTATGACTGCGTGATCGACCCAGAGGGCGTGACCTTCGGCGAGCGGCTGTTCGTGCAGGTCTAGATCATCCCGCCAATTTCGCCTATTTGGCGGGAAAGACCGAAAGGACACGACGTGGACGACACCAGAGGCAGGCTTACGAGAGACGGGATCCGCATCTACGAAGACGCGGATTTCGCCGGGATGCACAAGGCAGGCCGCCTCGCCGCGCAGATCCTCGACGATATCATCCCGATGATCGAACCGGGCCGAACCACCGAAGAGATCGACGCCGAGATCACCCGCATGGTCGAAGCCGCTGGCGCGGTCTCGGCCACCATCGGCTACAAGGGCTATCAGCACGCGAGCTGCATCAGCGTGAACCATGTGGTCTGCCACGGCATCCCCGCCGCCAAGGTTCTCAAGGATGGCGATATCCTCAACGTCGATGTGACCGTGATCGTCGATGGCTGGTATGGCGATACGAGCCGGATGTATGTGGCGGGCAACCTTTCCCGCAAGGCCGAGCGGCTCATTCAGGTCACCCACGATGCGCTGATGAAAGGGATCGAGGCGGCCAAGCCCGGCAATACCTTTGGCGATATCGGCAACGCGATCCAGGCCTATGTCGAAGCCAACCGGATGAGCGTTGTGCGCGATTTCTGCGGCCACGGCCTTGGCCGTGTGTTCCATGCCCCGCCCAACGTTCTGCACTATGGCCGCGCGGGAACCGGCCCTGTCCTCGAAGAGGGAATGTTCTTCACCATCGAGCCGATGGTCAACCTCGGCCGCCCCGAGACCAAGGTCTTGGCCGACGACTGGACCGCCGTGACCCGCGACAAATCGCTCTCGGCGCAGTTCGAGCATTCGGTGGGGATCACGGCGGATGGCGCGGATATCTTCACGCTGTCACCCGCAGGCAAGTTTCACCCGACCTACTGATCGGCCCTCAGGACCGTGATCCAGGTGTCGCCATAGCGGCGCTGGTCGAGAAGCGTCGTCCCTTCCGGCGCGGCTTGGGCCGAGTTCTCTTCCCAGACGATCAGCGCCCCCGGCGCGATCCAGCCCCCCGCGAAGGCGGCGGCGAGCGCCTTTTCGCCCATGCCCTTGCCATAAGGTGGGTCGAGAAAGACGAGGGCATAGGGCGCATCGGAATTGGCGGCGAGGCGCGTTGCATCACGGGCGATGAGGCGGCTATCGGCCTCGCGCCGGCACTTGCTGATGTTCTCGCGGATCAGCGTTTGCGCCACGCGGCCATCATCGACGAAGGCGGCAAAGGCCGCGCCGCGCGACAGGGCTTCAAGGCCAAGCGCTCCGGTTCCGGCGAAAAGGTCGAGCACGCGGGCCTCGCTCACCGGATCGTCGAACCGGCCGCCAAGAAGCACGTTAAAGAGGCTCTCGCGCACCCTATCGGCGGTGGGGCGCAGATGCGCCGCCGCGTCGCCCTTGCCGACCGATGCGAGCGTCAGCCCGCGATGCTGGCCGCCGATGATCCTCACGAGCGCAAAAGCGCCTTCATGTCGGTCGCCGGATCGCGGATGACCTCGGGGCTTGGCGACTTGCCCGCCTCGATGAGCCGCTTGCCCACCATGTAATCTCGCGGATCGTTCATCGCGTCGACAGCGATCAGCTCATCGCCCTTGTAATACCAATGCGACTGGCTCTCTCCCGCCGCTTTGCGTAGGTGCACCGCGTCATAGCCCATATTCAGCCCACCGATCTGCAGCTTGCAGTCGTATTGATCCGACCAGAACCACGGGCGCGGCTGATAGGCGACATCCCCGCCCATCATGTTCTGCGCCACGACCTCGGCCTGGTCTATGGCGTTTCCCACGCTCTCAAGCCGAATGCGCTGGCCATGATAGACGAGCGAGGCGCAATCGCCCGCCGCCCAGATATGCGCGTCGCTGGTGCGGCCGTGGCTGTCGGTCCAGATGCCGTTCTCGATCCTGAGGCCTGCGGCCTCGGCAAGCTGGGTGTTGGGCGTGATGCCGATACCAACGATCACCAGATCAACGTCGAGGTGGCTGCCGTCGCTGAGGTCGGCCCCGCGGACATGGCCCTCACCGGTGAGGGCCATGAGGCCAATCCCCTCGCGGATATCGACGCCGTGGCCTTTGTGAAGATCGCGGAAGAAATCCGAGGTGATCGGCGCTGCAACGCGCTGGAGAATACGGTCGGCCATCTCGATCAGCGTGACCTTCAGGCCGCTCTTGGCCGCCACAGCCGCCGCCTCAAGCCCGATATAGCCGCCGCCGATCACCAGCATATGCCGCCCTGGCTTCATCTCGGGGGCAAGCCAGTCGGCGTCCTTGAGGTCGCGCATGGTGAAAACGCCCTCCAGATCGCCACCGACAGCGGCGGGAAGGCGGCGGGGGGTCGAGCCGGTGGTTAGCGCCAGCTTGTCATAGGCGATCACCTCGCCTGCGCCGGCCGTCACCGTCTTGGCCGCAGGATCAATCGCGCTCACATGGGTCGAAAGCCGCAGGACGATGTTGTGGTCGGGATAGAATTCGGGCGAGCGGAGGAACAGCCGCTCAAGCTCCATATCGCCAAGGAGATAGCCTTTTGACAGAGGCGGACGCTGATAGGGCGGCACGTCCTCGCCACAGATCAAAGTGATCCGGCCCTCAAACCCGGTCGTACGCAGTTTGGCGACAAGGCTGGCTCCGGCCTGCCCGCCGCCGACAACAACGAAATGATCCATGACATTGCCCTCTGGTCTCTGCAGCACGTCACCCTATATCGTGGCCGAGAACACGGGCAACCGCTTTTGGGAGAGTAACGGATGATTGAAGTCGGGCAGAGATTGCCGAATGCCACGCTGACGATGATGGGGCCGGATGGCGTCCAGCCGGTCGACCTTGCAAGCCGCCTCAAGGGCCGGCGCGTCATCATCTTCGGGCTGCCGGGGGCGTTTACGCCGACCTGCTCTTCGGCTCACCTGCCGAGCTTCATGCGCACCAAGCCGCAGTTTGACGCCAAGGGTGTCGATGAAATCATCTGCCTCTCGGTCAACGATCCCCATGTCATGCGGGCCTGGGGCGAGACCAGCGGCGGTGCAGCGGCAGGGATCACCTTTCTGGCCGATCAGGCGGCAGAGTTTACCAAGGCGATCGGCATGGAATTCACGGCCCCTCCTGCCGGCTTCTTTGACCGCTCCAAGCGCTATTCGATGTTTGTCGAGGATGGTGTCGTGACGATCTTCAACCCCGAAATCGAAAAGGGCTGCGCGATCTCAGGCGGCGAGAATCTGCTCGACCAGATCTAGTCCTGCTCGGGCACATCGCCCCGCCGGAACGGGCCATAGCTCGTGAGCACTTCGATCTCGTGGTCGATGGCGCGGCGCTCGGCGGTCAGGAATTTGGCGACAGCCTCGCGAAAGCCCGGATCATTGATCCAGTGCAGCGAATGGGTCTCGGCGGGCATATAGCCCCGCGCCAGCTTGTGATCGCCCTGCGCCCCGGCCTCGACCCTGAGGCCGTGGGCGATGGCATAGTCGATGGCCTGATAATAGCAGAGCTCGAAATGCAGGAAGGGGTGATGCTCGGTGCATCCCCAGTAGCGGCCGAAAAGGGTCTCGCTGCCGATGAAATTCAGAGCCCCGGCGATAGGCTGGCCGTGCTTCATCGCAAGGACGAGAAGCAAATCGTCGGCCATGGTTTCGCCGATCAGGTCAAAGAACGCGCGGCTGAGATAGGGGTGGCCCCATTTGCGGCTGCCGGTGTCTTGGTAGAAGCGCCAGAAGGCATCCCAATGCTGTGGCTGGATATCCGCGCCACGCAACTGGACGATCTCGCCGCCAAAGCCCTGCGCCTCGGCCCGCTCGCGCCGGATCGTCTTGCGCTTGCGGCTTGAGAGGGCGGCGAGGAAATCGTCGAAGCTCTGGTAGCCGGGGTTCTCCCAGTGAAACTGCTGGCTCGCCCGGCGCATGAGGCCCAGCGCCTCGCCCGCGATAGCCTCGGCCTCGGTGCAGAAGGTGATGTGGAGTGAGGAGAGGCCGTTTTCTGCGGCCACCTGCACGGCCCCTTGGGTCAGCGCCGCCAGCGCCTCGGCCTCGTGCCCCTGTGCCGCAAGAAGCCGGCGGCCCGTGGCGGGCGTAAAGGGCACGGCGATCTGGGCCTTGGGGTAATAGCTTCCTCCCGCCCGTTCGTAGGCGTGCGCCCAGTTGTGGTCGAAGACGTATTCGCCCTGACTGTGGTGCTTGATGTAGAGGGGGGCGACGCCGATCACCTCGCCGCCCTTCCGCGCCACGATGGGGCGGGGCGTCCAACCTGTCCCTTCCCCGACCGAACCGCTTTCCTCAAGCGCGCGCAGGAAGCGGTGGGTGATGAAGGGGTCGGTCGGCACGCCGTCGGGACTGGCGCAGCGAACCCAGTCCGCCTCGTCAATCGAGGCGACGCCTTCGTGAATGGTGACGGTGATGTTCATGCGGTCTCGAACGGCTCCCGCCTCACGCCAGATAGCCCTCGAAGGTGATGTTGTCGGCTACCTTCCGGGCATCGGCCTCAAGCTCGGGGGATGTCACCGTCCAGCACAGGATCGCCGCCCCGAGGGCGCGGATCTCGGCCACGCGGGGGCGATCAAGGTCGGTCACTTCGTGGCTGATGAAGCACGAGCCGGTGGACTCGTAGTCCGGGATCGCCCGCAGGTGTGTGCAGATGCGGGTTGGCAGCGGCACCCAGTCTTCGGGAACATAGGCCGAGGTCGTGATCCCACGCGGGACCGCAGGGGCGAGGCGGCCTATCTCCGCCACGGAATGGGGATTGAACGACATGACGGCCACGGGGCCATTGTAGCCCTCGAGATCGCGCGCGACCGCCGCGCCGAGGGGGCCGAGGTTGGGGCCCATGTGCCCGTCCTGATCCTTGATCTCAATGAGGAGCGGAACCTTGCCGCCCACCGCATCCAAGACCTCAAGCAGGGTCGGGATGCCTTCGTCGCCGCCCAGCAGAGGGATCGCCTGCAAGGCCTCGGCATCGAGCGTGGCGATTGCCCCGCTCCGGCCCGTCAGGCGTTCGAGATCATAGTCGTGAAACACCATCGCCACGCCATCGCGCGAGGGCTGAACGTCGATCTCGATGCCATAGCCCGCCGCAACAGCCGCCCGCACTGCCGCTAGTGAGTTCTCCGGTCGCCCCTGCGCTATATTGTGCAGGGCGCGGTGGGCGATGGGCTTGGCAAGGAACGCGGCGGGAAGCTGCATCATTTCACTTCGAAGATCGCTTCGATCTCGACCGCGACGCCAAGCGGTAAGGAGGCCGCGCTGACCGCCGAACGGGCGTGGCGTCCGGCATCGCCGAAAACCTCGACCATCAGGTCGGAGGCGCCATTGATGACCTTTGGCTGATCGGTGAAATCGGCGGTGGAATTGACAAAGCCCACCAGCTTGACCACCCGCACCAGCCGGTCGAGATCGCCGTCGCAGGCGGCCTTGAGCTGGGCGATGAGGCTAAGCCCACAGGCCCGCGCGGCGGCGGCGCCCTCTTCGATGCTCATGTCCGCGCCAAGCTTGCCCTTGATGAATCCATCCGGCCCGTTCGAGACCTGCCCCGAGACAAACACCTGCGATCCGGTCCGCACCGATGGCACATAGTTGGCTACAGGTGCGGTGGCTTGCGGGAGGGTGATGCCAAGCTCGGCAAGGCGCGATTCGATACGTCCGGTCATTTGTGTCTCCATGTATTTCCACGAAACTAGTCCGCCCGCCGCGGCGATGGAACAGACTTGTCACGAATCTTGAGAAAGCTTTCGTTGAGGTGAAGGCGAGGGCGTGCAACAGTTGGAAGAGGGGATGTATCCTGCGCGACACGCCGGGGAAATCCTGTTGTGTTACCTTGTGACTTTTGCCGGGCAAGGGGCTATGTGGTCGGCAAAGGTGCCAACTGAGCAGTGATTGGCGAGAACGATGTACAAGAGCAGCCAAATTCTGCCCCTCGTCTTTTTGGCGGCCACGCTTGCCGGCTGCGCTGCCGCGCCGGATGGCACGCTGATCAACGATCCATATGAAGTTGCAAACCGTAGGGTGCATGGCTTCAATACGGGGCTCGACAAGTCACTTCTGCGGCCTGCCTCAGAAGTGACTGAAGCCTTGCCGGATGTTTTGACCGATCGCGTTGTGGAGTTCGCGGATAACTTGGCACTGCCGGGAATGGTGGTGAATGGGCTTTTGCAGGGCGATCTGGAAGGTGCGATTTCCAACACGTTCCGCTTTTTCTTGAACACCACAATAGGACTTGGCGGACTTTTCGACCCGGCGGATGAGGCCGGCCTCTATGAAAAGACAACCGATTTCGGCCAGACGCTGGCCGTCTGGGGCGTGCCGGAAGGCGCCTATGTCGTGTTGCCGTTTCTGGGCCCATCGACCGAGCGTGATACCTTCGGCCTTATTATTGATTTCGCCTTCGACCCTTTGCAGTTTCTCATCCCGCCCGAAGCGCAAGACCTTCAGCCCTATGCCTTTGTCGGCAAGAAGGTCATCAGCCGCGGCCGCTTTGGCTCTACAGTGGATTCGCTCCTCTACGAAAGCGCCGATCCCTATGCGCAGGCGCGGCTTCTCTATTTGCAGAACCGCCGGTTCGATCTTGGAGTGCCTGTGGATAGCTCCTATATGGAGGGCGGCGCGGATCCCTATGCCGACCCCTATGGCGACTTTGTCGACCCCTATGAGGATTTCTAGATGACCACCGCGATCCGCCGCAGATCGTTCCTGCTTCTCACCGCTGCCGCCAGCCTTCCGGGCAGCGCTTGGGCCCTGAGTGGGACCGAGGCGCGCGCGCTCGTCGATCTTCTTGTGGCCAATATCAACGCGGTGATCGCCAGCGGCAAATCCGAAGCCGAGATGATCAAGGATTTCGAAGGCATCTTTGATCGTTATGCGGATGTGCCGATCATGGCGCGTTATGCGCTGGGCGCTGATGCCCGCAGTGCCTCGTCAGCGCAGATGAAGGCCTTCACCGAAGCGTTTCGCACCTACATTTCTGCCAAATATGGCCGCCGCTTCCGCGAGTTCATCGGCGGACGGATCGACGTTCAGGGCGAGAGCGCGATCCCGCGCGGCGTTCAGGTCGAGACCATGGCCAACCTGCGCGGCCAGGCGCCGTTCCGGGTCGATTTCCATGTCTCCGATGCCTCGGGCAAGGCGCTTTTCTTCAACATCATCATTGAAGGGATCGATATGCTCCTGTCGGAGCGGACCGAGATCGGCGCCATGCTCGACCAGCGCCGGGGCGATCTCGACCGTCTGATCGCCGATCTGCGCGCGCTATGACCCATGCCTTGAAGGCTTCGGCCTTTCTTCTTGCGGTACTGCCCTTTGTGGCAGGGGCGACGCCCTATGACGGCACCTACCGTCAGGCGGCCAATTCCGAATGCGGGCTTGTCGGCGTCGATGGTGCGGCGATCAAGATCGAAGACGGAATCTTCTATGGTGTCGGGATGCAATGCCTGATGTCGCGCCCCGTCAATGTGGTCGATATGGACGCAACGCTTTACACCATGGAGTGCTCGGGCGGCGGCGATGTCTGGGCGGAGCGGGCGATGATCATGGACGGCCCCGGCGATGGCAGCATCTTCGTGATCTGGAACGGCTATGTCTTCCGCTATTCCCGCTGCCCTGACGCGACCGAATAGGCGCTAGTTTCCGCCGCCGAGGATCGAGTTCAGAAGGTCGATCAGAAAGTTGCCATCCGTGGCACCTCCCGGCTGCGGCCCGAACAGCACAGGGCCGGGCTCCACAGGCTCGTCCATCGGCAGGGGCACGGGCGTCATCCCGTCGAGAACCCGCACCATCGTCTCGTGCCAGATCTCGGCCGGAAGCCCGCCGCCGGTTACGCCCGAAAGCGGCGTGTTGTTGTCATAGCCCATCCAGACGCCGGTCACATAATCGCCGGTGAAGCCGATAAACCACGCATCGCGTGAGGCCTGCGTTGTGCCGGACTTGCCGGCGATCTGCCAGCCGGGAATGCGGGCACGCACGCCTGTGCCTTGCTCGACCACTTGTGTCATCATCCATGTCAGCTGGCGCGCGGCGCTTTCCTGAACCACCCGCTCGCCGATGCCGCCGCCCATGCCCATGAGCGGAATGTCATCACCCTGAAGGCGAAGCTCGACAAGGCCATAGGGCGCCACGGCAGAGCCGCCGTTGAGGATGCCGGCATAGGCGCCGACCATGTCAACGAGCGTCGACTCGGACACGCCAAGCGCCAGCGCCGGGCCATCGGCCAGATCGCTCGCCACGCCAAAGCCGCTTGCGACCGCCCGCACATTGTCGCGGCCGACCATCTCGGAGACCCTGATCGCCGGAATGTTGCGGCTCTCGCGGAGGGCCTGAACGAAAGGGATCTCGCCCTTGAACTCGCCGTCATAGTTCTTGGGGCACCATTCACCCGAGCCGGGGATGGTCATGCACAGAGGGCTGTCGTCGACCATCTCGAGCGGCGAGTGGCCAAGCTCGAGCGCGGTTGCATAGATGAACGGCTTGAAGAGCGAGCCGGTCTGCCGCGAGGCTTGCGTGGCGCGGTTGAAGGCGCCCGCGACATTGGTATTGCGCCCGCCCACCATCGCCCGCACCGCGCCATCGGCCGACATCACGACGATCGCCGCCTGCGCCTCGGATCCTTCCTTGACCTTCTCGTCAAAGATATAGGCGAGGGCTTCTTCTGCAGCCGACTGGATGCGCGGATCAAGGGTGGTGCGATAGATCACGTCTTCGGTCGTGGTCTTGGCGAAATAATCGGGGGTGATCTCCATCAGCCAATCGGCGAAATAGCCGCCCGCCCGTTGCTCTGCCGCGGCAGACAGCTCGGCGGGCGAAGTCCGCGCCAGTGTCGCCTCGATGGGCGTGAGAAAGCCTTGGGCTTCCATCAACCCGATCACCACATTGGCGCGATCCCACGAGCGCTGAAGGTTCGCCGTGGGCGCATAGGTCGAGGGGGCCTTGAGAAGGCCCGCGAGGATTGCCGCTTGGCTGGGGTTCAACGATGCGGCCGAAATGCCGAAATAGCGCTGGGCCGCGGCCTCGAAGCCGCGGGTGCCGGCGCCAAGATAGGCGCGGTTGAGATAGAGGGTGAGGATCTCGTCCTTCGTATAGGCGATCTCCATGCCCAACGCATAAATCGCCTCTTCCACCTTGCGCCACAGCGTCGTGCGGCGGCAATCGGCCTCGTAGGCGGCCTCGTCTTTCCAAACCTCGGGATCGAAGGGCCTGCCGAGGCAGAGGAGCTTGGCCGTCTGCTGGGTGATGGTCGAGCCGCCGTTGCCGGAAAGCGGCCCACGCCCTTCGGCGAGGTTAATGCGGATGGCGCCGGCGACACCGCGGGGGCTCACGCCGAAGTGGCTGTAGAAGCGCTTGTCCTCTGTCGCGATCACCGCGTTCTTGAGATAGGGCGAGACGAGATCGGCGGTGATGACGCCGCCAAACTGATCTCCGCGCCAGGCAAAGACCTCGTCGTTGCGGTCGAGCATCGTCACCGAACCACGCGCGCGCCCATCAACCATTTCGGAGGCCGGCGGCAGGGTTGCGGCCCGATAAACAGAAGCGGCGCCAATTAGCAGGGCTGCGATGACCCCAACGCGCCAACCGATGCCCCAGACAAGCCGGACGATCCAACGGAGGATGCCCCGCACAGCGGCGGCAAGCCATCCAAGGGGGCCGCGGCGAACCGGTTTCTTTTTTCGGCTTTTGGGACGGCTTGGCTTTGGCGCGGGCTTGGCAACCTTTTCGGCATAGCGCTTGTCGGCCACCAGGGGCGGTTTCTTTCTGCCTGAACCACTCATTGCCCGTCTGCGCCCGTCTGTGCCCGTCTGCCGGCCCGTTGTTTGGCCGGACCATAGACGCATCCGCAGCGAATGTAGAGCGGGATGAGTCGGCCCCGGCAGCTTTTTGTTCGGCCCGAAATTTAGGCAAAGCCACGGGCAAGTGCAAAAAATGTGCAAAATCTTCGGAGTTCGCCCCTTCGCACTTGCAGCATTTCCTTGAGCCCTCCCCGAGTCGCGGCCCTCATGGCCTTGCGAACGGCCTGCCACTCCGGCCGAAGATCTGACAGCGGACAAGGGGAACAGCGTGAAACTTATCATTGCGACAATCAAACCGTTCAAGCTCGAGGAGGTGCGTGAAGCCGTCACCGCCACGGGCGTGCGCGGGATGATGGTGACGGAAATCAAGGGATTTGGCTCGCAGTCGGGCCACACCGAAATCTACCGCGGCGCAGAATACGCCGTGAACTTCGTGCCGAAGGTCAAGCTCGAGATCGCGGTACCCGACAGCCTCGCCGACGAGGTTGTCGCGGTGATCGCCAAGACTGCCAAGACCGACAAGATCGGCGACGGCAAGATCTTTGTTCTCGATCTCGAATCCGCGCTGCGGGTTCGGACCGGCGAAACAAACGAGGACGCGCTGTGAGCGCGCGCGAGAGGAAAATGGGAAAAATGCTGAACACGTTGAAACTCTCCGGCGCGGCCGGACTTGCCGCCCTGATGGCGGCTCCGGCTTTGGCGCAAGACGCCGGGCCTGTGATGGACAAGGGCGATGTGAGCTGGATGCTCGTCTCGACCATTCTGGTCCTGTTCATGATCTTGCCGGGTCTGGCGCTCTTTTACGGCGGGCTCGTCCGCGCAAAGAACATGCTTTCGGTTCTCATGCAGATCACGATGATCACCGCGATGGTGATGGTGATCTGGGTGGTCTATGGCTATTCCTTCGCCTTCGGCGGCGGCGAGGGCGCGTTCTGGGGCGGCACGGCCAAGCTCTTCCTTGCAGGCGTCACAGCCGACAGCATGGCGGCGACTTTCTCCGAAGGCTATGTGATCCCCGAGTTCGTGTTCATCGCCTTCCAGATGACCTTCGCGGCCATTACGCCCGCCCTGATCGTCGGCGCCTTCGCCGAGCGGATCAAGTTCTCGGCGGTGCTGCTCTTTACCGCGATGTGGGTGACGGTGGTCTATTTCCCGATTGCCCACATGGTCTGGGATGCAAACGGCCTGATCTTCAACATGGGCGCGCTTGATTTCGCGGGCGGCACGGTTGTTCATATCAATGCCGGTATTGCCGCGCTCGTTGCCTCGATCATCGTCGGCCCGCGCCTTGGCCTCGGCAAAGACATGATGGCCCCCCATTCGATGACCCTGACGCTTGTCGGCGCAGGCATACTCTGGGTTGGCTGGTTCGGCTTCAACGCGGGCTCCAACCTCGAAGCCAACGGCGGCGCCGCACTTGCCATGATCAACACCTTCACCGCAACCGCAGGCGCGATCCTCGCTTGGGCTGCCGTCGAGGCGATCTTGCGTGGCAAAGCCTCGATGCTCGGCGCGGCTTCCGGCCTTGTCGCAGGTCTTGTTGCCGTGACCCCGGCCGCCGGCTCGATCGGCCCGGTGGGTGCGATAGCACTGGGCGGGCTTGCGTCAGTGGCCTGCTACTTCTTCGTGGCGGTCGTGAAGAACAAGTTCGGCTATGACGACAGCCTCGACGTCTTCGGCATCCACGGCATCGGCGGCATCATCGGCGCGGTTGGCACCGGTATCTTCACCGCCCCCGGCCTCGGCGGTGTCGGCGGCGACGACTACTCGATCGCATCGCAGACCTGGATTCAGATCGAAGCGGTTGCCATCACCATCGTCTGGTGTGGCGTCGCCTCGGCGATCCTTCTCTACATCACCAAGGCCATCACCGGCCTGCGTGTAGAGGGCGACGACGAACGCCGCGGCCTCGACCTCAGCTCGCACGGCGAGCAGGCCTACCACAGCTGAGTCCAAAGACCCTTCCCTGAGGATGAAGCGAGACTGGGGCGCGGAAACGCGCCCCATTTTTCTATGGGTCAGACGCCCGCGTCGATAATCGCTTTGGCGAGGATCGGGATGGTTTCCGCATTAAGGCCCGCGATGTTCATCCGGCTGTCGGAGACCATGTAGATCCCGCTCTCTGCCCGCATCTTCTCGACCTTCTCGGGCGTGGTGCCGATCCGGCTGAACATGCCCCGATGATGGGCGATGAAATCGAAGCGGTCCGAGTTCGACAGGCGGCGAAGCTCGTCGGCCAACTGGGTGCGCAGGCCGAGCATCGTGCCCCGGATTTCCTCAAGCTCGGCTTCCCAATCGGCCCGCAGCACCGGATCGCCAAGGATCGTCGAGACGATCCGCGCGCCGTGATCGGGCGGAAAGGAATAGTTCTGGCGGTTGAGGAAGGCGAGGTTGGCCTGCGCCAGCTTGGCCTGCGCATCGTCGCGGGCCACGGCCATCAGGATGCCGGTGCGCTCGCGGTAGATGCCGAAATTCTTCGAGCAGGAGGCGGCGATCAGGCATTCGTCCATGCCGGCGGCAACCATGCGGGTAGCAGCGCCATCTTCGGCAAGGCCATCGCCAAAGCCCTGATAGGCGATATCGACAAGCGGCACCGCGCCCTTGGCTTTGAGGAGGGCAATCACCTCGTCCCACTGTGCGGCATCAAGGTTGGCGCCGGTCGGGTTGTGGCAGCAGCCGTGCAGCAGCACGACGTCGCCCGCCTTCAGGCCCTGAAGATCGGCCATCATGCCCGAAAAATCGACGCCACGGCTGGCCTCGTCGAAATAGCGGTAGTCGGCCATCTTCATACCGAGATATTTGATGATCGAGTTGTGGTTGGGCCAGGTCGGGTTCGAGAGCCAGACGGTGGCCTCGGGCGAGGCCAGCCGGATCAGTTCGAGCGCCTGCCGGATCGCGCCGGTGCCGCCGGGGGTTGCCACCGCGCCGATGCGCTCGCGGGCAACCGCACCGTCGAGGACGAGGCCGATCATCCCGTCAAGGAATGCCGGATCGCCGGCAAGGCCGACATAGGCCTTGGTGTTCTGGCTTTCCCAGATCTTCTTTTCGGCGGCCTTCACCGCGCGCATCACCGGCGTCAGGCCGGTCGGGTCTTTGTAGACCCCCACCCCGAGGTCGATCTTGTCGGTCCGCGGATCCTCGCGGAAGGTTTGCATGAGCATCAGGATCTTGTCGGCGGGCTGGGGTTTGAGATGCTCGAGCATCAGGCTTCTCCGGTTGCGATAGGAAGGTCGGCATACATGCCCCATTCGGACCATGAGCCGTCATAGACAGAGTGATCGCGCTTGCCGATCACCTCGAGGCCAAGCGCGAGGACCGAAGCCGTCACGCCCGACCCGCAGGTGCAGATCGCGGGCTTGTTCAGATCAACGCCAGCGGCCTCGAATGCCGCACGGATACCTGCGGCATCCTTCATCGTGCCATCGGCTTTCAGCAGGTCCTTGAAAAAGACATTGCGCGAGCCGGGGATATGGCCCGACCGCAGACCGGCCCGAGGCTCGGGCGCTTCGCCACGAAAGCGGGCGGGCGCACGGGCGTCGATGATCTCGAAATCGCCAAGCTTGGAGGCGCGGGCAACTTGGGTGACGTCCTTCACCATCTGGTTCTGGCGGGTCACGGTCATGTGCCGGTCGCGGATCACCGGATCGTCGTCATTCACCGGCCGCCCTTCGGCCAGCCACTTGGGCAGGCCGCCGTCCAAGACGGCGATATCGGTCTTGCCCATCAGCCGGAAAAGCCACCAGACGCGGGCGGCCGAGAAAAGCCCCGCACCGTCATAAACGACGATCTGGTGCCCATCGCCCACGCCCATCGCCCGCATCCGGCTCATGAACTTTTCCACCGGCGGGACCATATGCGGCAGGTCCGAGCGCAGGTCGGAAATCTCGTCGATATCGAAAAACCGCGCGCCGGGGATGTGGCGGTCGAGATACTCGGCCTTGGGGTTGCGACTCTCGGTCGGCAGATACCACGAGGCATCGAGGATCCGCAGGTCGGGGTCGCGCAGATGCGCGTCGAGCCAGGCGGTCGATACGAGGGTCTTGGGGTTGGAGTGATCCTGCACGCTCATGGCCTGCCCCTTTTCCGCAGCTATCGGGTCGGTCTGTCACTACCTGCAAGGGACCGGACAGGCAAGGAGCCGATGCGGGGTGCGGCGTCAGGGATGGCCTTTGGCGCCCCACAAGAGCCAGGCGGCTTGATCGTCAGGCAGAAGCTCTTTCATCCGGGCGTCAAAAGCGGCAAGCTCGGCACCGCTAAGCCGGCCTTCCCACTTGTTCGAAGTGCCGCTGTTGAAGAACTTGGCACCGAGATAAAACTCGGGCTTCTCCGCCCCGTTGTCGGCCTCGACCGCCCTCTTCTTGAGCTTGGCAAAGCTCGTTCCGTCCACGATCTCGTCGATCAGCGGCGCGCTGTCGTCCAGCCCGAGGATGCGTGCCATGCGCCGGACGGTTCCGGGCAGGTCGGCGACCATGTCGGCGTAGTGGAAAAAGTGTATATTGCCGAGGTGGTCCCAGTCCTTGAACGACTTGTAGTGATAAACGATCGAATGCAGATCGAGTGCGTCGTTGCTGCCGCCATAAAGTTCGTCCTCAAGGAACATCCGAAAGGCTTTGCCCGGCTCTTCGGGATAGCGGATCCGCATGAGATCCGATTGCATATGTTTGGCGTGGTTTTCCATAGAGTAATGCACGTCTATGGGATGACGGTAGACGACGACATATTCGCAGCGCGGATCATAGGTGATCCCGTCCAGCGGCGTGTGGCTCTTGATGCAGCGGCGGAACTCCTGCTTGTCGAGGATTGCCTTGCACTCCACGGGATTGTCGAGGCCACAATCGAGCCAGGGTGAGACATCGCCCATCTCCCGCGGGGTCAACGGCTTTCCGGCGATCAGGCTGGTGAGGATGATCTGGCTCCATGTCGTGCCGCATTTGGGCGGGGTGACAACGAGCACATCATCTGCCCTGAGATCGAAATCCCCCCAGATCGGTGTGAGGTTCAGCGGGCCGTTGTAGATAACGGAACGGGTCGGCAATTCCATAAGCAATCCTCAAATACACATCTCAAATACTTGTCGGGCTACGCTCTGCCCTTGGCCCCCCAAAGTAGCCACGCGGCCTGATCCTCGGGCAAGAGCTCTTTCATCCGCGCGCCGAAAGCCTCGATCTCGGCATCGGTAAGTTTGCCGACCCATTTGTTCGAAGTGCCGCTCTGGAAGAATTCCTCGGGCTTGAGGAAGATGCCGCCGCTGGATCTCTTGGCGTCTTCGATGGCCTTGGCTTTGACCGAGGCAAAGGTCGAGCCGTTGATGATTTCGTCGAGGTGAGGATCATCGCGGTCATGGCCCATGATGCCGGCGATCCGGCGCACCTGCCCATCGAGATCGGCCGTCATGTCGGCGTAGTGCAGCAGGTGCACGTTGGGCAGATGCTCCCACCTCTTGAAGGTCTTGTAGTGATGGATGATCGAATGCAGGTCCATCGCGTCGGTGGCGCCGTTGAAAAGCTCATCCTCGAGGAACAACCGGAAACCTTCGTGGATGTCGTCGGGATAGCGGTCGTTCAGCATATCGAGGGTCATGTTCTCGTTGTGCTTGCGCATCGAGAAATGCACGTCGATCGGGTGGCGGTAGACGGCAAAATAGGTGCAGCGGGGATCGTAGGTGATCCCGTCGAGCGGCGAATGGCTCTTGATGCAGCGGCGAACGGTCATGCCATCCAAGAAGGCTGCGATCTCGTCGCGGTCGCGAAATCCGCAGTCGAGCCATTTGGAAAACTGGCCCATTTCGGTGTCGCCGAGCGACCGCCCTTGGATGATGCTTGTGACGATGATCTGGGTCCATGTGGTGCCGCATTTGGGCGGCGTCACCACGAGGATATCGTCGGGGCGAAGGTCAAAACGCTCCCAGATGGCCGTGTTGTTCATCGGCCCTTCATAAACGACAGAGCGCGTGGGCAAAGCCTGTGCCATACGGAAATCCCCCAAAAACCAATGGGGCTATCTAGCACGAAATCCGCGTTTTTCGAAGGCTCATTCGCCGTGTTTGAGAAGCCGCTGCTTCTGGCGTCCCCAGTCGCGCTTCGCGTCCGATGCGCGCTTGTCATGCAGCTTCTTGCCTTTGGCGATGCCGATCTTGAGCTTCACGAGGCCACGGTCGTTGAAATACATCACCAAGGGCACGAGGGTCATGCCCTCGCGCTGGGTCGCCGACCAGAGCCGCGAAAGCTCTTTGCGGGAAACCAGTAGCTTGCGGCGGCGGCGCTCCTCGTGGCCCCATGTCTTGGCCGGATCATAGGGGGCGATATAGCAGTTGGTGAGCCACAGCTCGCCGTTCTCGACGCTGGCATAGCTCTCGGCGATGTTCGATTGCCCGGTGCGAAGCGATTTGACCTCGGACCCCATCAGCATGATGCCAACCTCGAGATCGCTCTCGATCGCATAGTCGTATCGCGCCCGCCGGTTCTCGGCGATCACTTTGTAATTCTTGTTTTCCGGTTTCTTGGCCATGATCGGGCTGAGATATGCGAGGAAGCCGCGCTCGGCAAGCACTCGGCGCTGGTCTTGGGGCTCGGCGGCGCTATTCTCGGCCACGGAGTTGCGAGGAAGTCATGTTCATTCAAATCGCCATAGGATCAGCGTTGATGATCGTCTCGATCCTGATCGCGGGCATCAGCTTTTGGGCGATGGAGGTGTTTCTCGTCCGGTTCAGCCCGTTCCTGTCGCGCAAGC
Organism: uncultured Paracoccaceae bacterium; assembly: GCA_937138255.1. GTDB lineage: Bacteria > Pseudomonadota > Alphaproteobacteria > Rhodobacterales > Rhodobacteraceae > RFZI01. The sequence goes on along the minus strand of CAKZOU010000057.1, from coordinate 73,198 downwards.
CGCACCGGCCCAAACTCGGCCTGATCCTCGCCCTCGCGGCGATCTGGATCCTCGGACAGATCACCGCCGGCGTCTGGATGTGGGCGGCCGCCCTGATCGGGCTTGGTGTGTTCGAGGCGCTCGAGACATCCGTCTATTTCTCGCTCGTCGCCTTCACGACTCTTGGGTTTGGCGACATCCTCCTGCCCGAGGAATGGCGGCTCCTTGGCGGCATGGCGGCGGCCAATGGCCTTCTCAACATGGGACTTCTGACGGCGCTTCTGGTCGAGGCGCTGCGGGTTGTTCGCAACAGCCAACTTGACGCGATCAGGGGCAAATAATGGCGAAGCGTCCCCTGATTGGCAACGAAGCTGCCCGCCGCATTTTCCTTGATCGTCACGGCCTGATCGACGCGCCCTCCGGCCCCGGCAAGGGGGCCGACCTCGATGCAGTGATCGGCAATCTGGGCTTCGTGCAGCTCGACAGCGTCAACACCGTGGCCCGCGCCCACGACATGATCCTCTGGTCGCGCCGCCAGCAATATCGGCCCGCGGCGCTCGCCCGCTTGCACGATCGCGACAGGCGGCTGTTCGAACATTGGACCCACGATGCCTCGACGATCCCCATCGAAAGCTTCCCCTATTGGCGGCGGCGCTTTGACCACAACAAGGAGCGCCTCAAGGCGCGTTGGGAAGACTGGCAAGGCACTGATTTTCACGCTCGCATTGACGAGGTCTTGGCCCATATCGACGCCGAAGGCGCCTGCAAGAGCGGCGATCTGGCGGAGGGCGAGGGCAAGGGGCAGGGCGGCTGGTGGGATTGGCATCCGTCGAAGGCCGCGCTCGAGTATCTTTGGCACACCGGCGAGATATCTGTGGTCCGGCGCGAGAGCTTTCAAAAGGTCTATGACCTCACCGAGCGGGTGATCCCCGACAGCCAGCGGCAACAACAGGTCTCCTCGGAAGAAACCGTCGACTGGGCCTGCCGGACCGCCATCGACACGCTCGGTTTTGCGACGAGTGGCGAGGTTGCGGCTTTCTATGCCCTCGTGACCCCCGCCGAAGCGCGGGAGTGGTGCGCCGCCGAACTCAAGGCAGGGCGGCTGATCGAGGTGGATATCGAAGGGATCGACGGCAAGCCGCGCCGCTCTTTCGCACGCCCCGGCTTCGCGGACGAAGCGGCCCCCGAGCCCTCGGCCCGCGTTCGCATCCTCTCGCCCTTCGATCCGGCGCTGCGCGACCGCAACCGCGCCGAGCGGCTTTTCGGTTTCAACTACCGGATCGAGATTTTCGTGCCCGCGCCAAAGCGCATTTACGGCTACTATGTCTTCCCTGTCATGGAGGGCGACCGGATGATCGGCCGGATCGACGCCAAGGCCGACCGTGCCGCCAATTTGCTCGACGTCACGGCCTTCTGGCCCGAAGCGGGTGTGGCGATGGGAAAGGGCCGCATCGCGCGTCTGATGGCCGAGATCGAGCGGCTTGCCACCTTCGCGGGGCTCGACGGAATCCGCTATGCGCCCGACTGGCTGCGGGCCTGACGGCGGCGGGTGCGCAAAAGCGCGAAGGTGCCGCTGAGGACGATCACCAGTGCGCCGATGATAGTCAGAAGGTCGGGGCGCTCGCCGAATGCCAGAATGCCTAGGCCCATCCCGAAGAGGAGCCGCGAATAGCGGAAGGGCGTGACCGCGCTCACCTCGCCTGTCCGCATCGCGAGCGTCAGCATGAAATAGGCGAAGACGCCGAAGACCGTTGCCCCGCCGACAGCGGCCAGCGCGCCTGCATCGGGCATCTCCGGCGCGCCGGTCCAGACCATCAGGATCGCCCCCGCGACCGAGAGCATGGCAAAGCCGCAAACGCCAAGCTGCATGGCGCTCAACTGCGGCGGCGCGGCGCGGGTGGCCAGATCGCGCCCGGCAAAGCCGATCATGCCGATCACCGCAAGGATCGAGAGCGGGCTGAAGCCCTCGACGCCCGGCCGCAGGATCAGGAGGACGCCGCCAAGGCCAACAAGGATCGCCGTCCAGCGCCGCCAGCCGACCTTTTCGCCAAGGAACAGCGCCGCGCCGCCGACGACGACAAGCGGCGTGGCTTGGAGGATCGCCGTTGCGCTTGTCAAAGGCGTCAGGACGAAAGCCAGCGCATAGAACAGCCGCCCCGTCACCTCGAACCCCGAGCGGATCAGAATCGCCCGCCCGAGATAGGCCCGATCCCAGATGGGCCGCCCCTGACGGCGGGTGAGGATGGCAAAGCCAAGAAAGCCCGCAAGGCCGAACATCAGGAGAACCTGCCCGAGGCCTACGGTTTTGGCGGCGGCCTTGAGGAACATATCCTCGACCGCAAACCCCGCCATCGCGGCAACCATGAAAAGGCTGCCGCGCAGGTTGTCGTTCAGGTGCTTCAGTTGACGAGACCCGCGTGGACCATCGCGGCGCGGATGCGTTCCTTGGTCTCGTCGGTGAGGGTGGTCAGCGGCGAGCGGACCTCGTCCGAGCACATCCCCAGAAGCGACAGGCCGTATTTCGCGCCCGCAACGCCCGGCTCGAGGAAGATCGCCTCGTGCAGCGGCATGAGCCTGTCCTGATACTCGAGCGCGGTCTTGTAGTCGCCCGCGAGGGTCGCTTTCTGAAACTCGGCGCAGAGCTTGGGGGCGACGTTCGCGGTCACCGAGATGCAGCCGACGCCGCCATGGGCGTTAAAGCCGAGCGCGGTCGCGTCTTCGCCGGAAAGCTGGATGAAATCCTTGCCGCAGGTAATGCGCTGCTTTGGCACGCGGCTGAGATCGCCGGTCGCATCCTTGACGCCGACGATCATCGGCAGCTTGGCAAGCTCGCCCATGGTGGCGGGGGCCATATCGACGACCGAGCGGCCGGGGATGTTGTAGATGATGATCGGCAGGCCACATTTGGCCGCCTCTTCATAATGGGCGATCAGGCCGCGCTGGGTCGGCTTGTTGTAATAGGGTGTGACGACAAGCGCCGCATCGGCGCCGGCCTTCTTGGCGGCTTCGACGAGGCGGACGGTCTCGATCGTGTTGTTCGAACCCGCACCGGCAACCACCGGAATGCGCCCCGCCGCAACCTTGATCACCGTCTCGACAACCAGATCATGCTCTTCGTGGCTGAGGGTCGGGCTCTCGCCCGTGGTGCCGACCGGAACGAGGCCGTGGCTGCCTTGCCCGACGTGCCACTCGACAAGTTTCTTCAGCGTGTCGAGATCCAGCTTGCCGTTCTTGAACGGCGTGACGAGGGCGGGGAGAGACCCTTTGATCATGACGCGCTTCCTTTGTTTGCCGGGCTGACTCGCCCAAGTGTGAAATCGCGCGGAACCTAGACGGGTTTCCGCCGATTGCCAAGATTCCCATTGCCACGGCGCATGGGGCCGCTACCCTTTGGGCAAAACGAGCAGAAAGACAATCATGGGCCTTCGCAGCCTTCTTTGGTGTGCCATCCTTATCGGTTCTGGCGCGGCGCAGCCGCTTGCGGCGCAATCGCTCCCGGCTGCGTTCGAGGCGGCGGCCAAGAACGATTGGACGGCGGCCACGGCACAGCTGCCGCAAAGCGATCCGCTCACGCAGGATCTGCTGATCTGGACATGGCTCAGGGCCGAGGGGTCGACCGCGCCCTTTACAGCCTACCGCGATTTTCTGGCCCGCCGCCCCGATTGGCCCGGCCTAGATCGGCTAAGGGCGCAGGGCGAGAGGTCGATCCCGACCGGGACACCTGCCGCCGAGGTCATAGCCTTCTTCGGTGACGCAAAGCCACAGACCGGCGAAGGTGCGGTCAAGCTCATCAATGCCCTGTCTGCAAATGGCGATAACGCCGGAGCCGATGCGATGTTGCGTGACGTCTGGCGGACCGTATCGCTGACTGAAGAGGGCAAGGCGGCGCTCTTGGCCGCATATGGCCGGAGCCTTGGCTCCTTGCATTCTGAACGAGTTGACACAGCCCTCTGGGCGGGGCGCATCGCCGATGCCTCGGCGGTTCTCGATCTTGTCCCCGGGCGCGACAAGGCCGCCTTCGCCGCGCGGATCGCGATGCAGCGCGGGGCGGGCGATGCCGACCGGCTCTATTCTGCGCTGCCTGCCTCCGAACGGGAAACACCGGGTGTTGCGCTTGCCCGCTTCAACCAACTCGCCGCGCGCGGTGACTATACTGAAGCGGGGGCATTCCTCTTGGCCCGCTCTGGCTCTGCCTCAGCACTGGGCCTTCCCGCCCGCTGGGCCAGCAACCGCAGTCTCGTCGCCCGATGGTTGATGCGCGAGGGGGATTATGGCCGGGCCTATGATCTGGCTCGTCAGCATCACCTGACCGCCGCCGACGGCGAATCCTTTGCCGATCTCGAATGGCTTGCGGGCTATATCGCTCTGCGCTTCCTCGCCGATCCTACAAGCGCGATCTCCCATTTCGACGCGATGGCCCGCGCTGTCAGCGGCCCGATCTCGATGTCGCGCGCGGGCTACTGGCTAGGCCGTGCCCACGAGCGGCGGGGCGATCATGTTTCGGCCTCCGCCGCCTACGCGGGCGCTGCACAGTTCCAGACGGCGTTCTACGGCCTCCTCGCCGCCGAGCGTCTTGGCCTTTCCCTCGATCCCGCATTGGCCGGGAGAGAAGTTTTCCCTGACTGGCGGCAAGCCACTTTCGTCGGTTCGGAGAAGACCCGCGCGGCGCTGACCCTTCTGAGCGCTGGCCAGCGCAGCGGGGCGGTTCAGTTCTTCTTGCAACTCGCCCGCAGCCTTGAGCGGACCGAGCTGGGCCAGCTCGACCAGATCCTTGCGGCGATGAACGAGCCCTTTTTCCGCGTCCTCGTTGCCAAAACGGCGCTTGACCGCGGCATCCTGATCCCTGCCGCGTATTTCCCGATCCACCCGCTTGCCGAGATGGACCTGCCGGTGGAGCGCGAGTTGGCCCTCGCCATCGCCCGGCGCGAGTCGGAATTCAACGCGACCGTGGCGAGCCCGGTGGGTGCGCTGGGCCTCATGCAAGTCATGCCCGGAACCGCCGAGATGGTCTCGAAAGACCTCGGTCTCAGCTATGACAAATGGCGGCTGGTGAACGATTGGGAATACAATGTCACGCTGGGAAGCCAGTATCTTGCCGACCTTGAGGAACGCTTCGGCCCTTCGCCGGTGATGATCGCCGCGGGCTATAACGCCGGTCCGCGTCGTCCTCAGGAATGGATGGTTGCCCGAGGCGACCCGCGGCAGGGGCAGATCGACGTGGTCGACTGGATCGAGATGATCCCCTTCAAGGAAACCCGCAACTACGTCCAGCGTGTGACCGAGGCGATCCCGATCTATCACGCCCGCCTGTCCGGCCAGACCGGCACGATCCGCTTTGCCGAGCTTCTCATCGGGGAAAAGCCGCTGATCCGCCCCCGCGCCCGGCCCACCCCCGAGGGAGCCTTGCCCGCCGAGCCGTCATCGGCCACGGCCCCGGGCACAAGCCCCCGTCCGCAGGCGCGCCCCTGATCAGGCGCGCTTGCGGCGCTCGCGCCAGAGGGTGAAGAGGCCGGCGCTGACGACGATCGCGGCGCCGATCGCCACGTTGAGGCGCAGGGTTTCGTGGAAGACGAAGATGCCAAGCGCCGAGGCCCAGACAAGCTGGAGATAGGCGAAGGGCTGCACCGCGCTCGCCTCGGCCACTTCGTAGCACTTGATAAGGAGGAAATGCGCGGTGGCTCCGGTCACGCATAGTAGCGCCATCCACATCCAGTCGTAGGCGGTCATTGGCTCCCAGTGGAACACGCCAACGGCGGTCATCACCACCGCGCCGGAAACGCCAGTCCAGAAAAACGACGTCGCCGCGCTGTCCTTGCGGGCGGCATAGCGGGTCAGGAGGCCATAGAGCGCAAACATCAGGGCCGACATCATCGGGATGATGGCAACAGGCGAGAAAACGGCGATCCCCGGCTCCAGGATCACCAGAACCCCGATGAACCCCACGCCAATCGCGGCCCAGCGGCGCCAGCCAACGCTCTCGCCCAAGACGGGCCCCGACAGGGCAGCCACGAGAAGCGGATAGGCTGCAAAGATCGCGTGGCTCTCGACAAGGCCGAGCTTCACGAAGGCCACGACCATGACGCAGATCTCGGCGGCCAGAAGCACGCCGCGGAAGATTTGCAGGAGAGGTTGCGTGGTCGCGGCGGCAGCGCGGATCGAGCCTTTGCTCCGCCGCGCCAACACCATCACGAAGGCGGCGAAGAACCAGTAGCGGATCATCACCACCATGAAGACGTTGTAATGGCTGGCGAGGTAGCGGCTGATCCCGTCCTGCATCGAGAAGACGAAGGTCGTGGCGATCATCAGCCAGATGCCGAGGCGGGTATTCGACTGCATCAGGCTTTCCTTGCGCGGGTCATATGTCTCTTGCGGCCATAGCCCGCGACGCGCGTCACGTCAAAGCCCGCGGCGGCCAGCGCCCGGCGCACGTGACCTGCGGCCGTATATGTCGCAGCGGTGCCGCCTTGCTTGGTGTGGTGGCCGACCTCGGCCAGAAGGCCCTCGCCCCAAAGCTCGGGGTTCTTTGCGGGCGAGAAGCCGTCGAGGAACCATGCGTCGGCGGCAAGGGTATGGTCGGGCAGGGTCTGGCGGGCGTCACCGGCGATGATCGTCAGGGTCGCATCGCCAAAGTCGTAGGGGCCCGAGCCGGAGGTGAGGGCGCGGGTGAGCAGTGCCCGCAAGTCACCAAGTTCAGGGAAAGCCGCCAGCGCCCGCTCGCGGTCGGCAGGGGCCATCGGGAAGGCTTCGAAGGTGGTAAAATGGAACCGGCCCGTGGCCCCGCTTTCCCGCCAGGCGGCCAGCGTCACGAGGAAATTGAGGCCAGTTCCAAAGCCCAGTTCGGCGATCTGGAACCCATCCGCAAACCGCGCTGGCAGGTCATTCCCCGCCAGAAACACATGACGCGTTTCCTCGAGCCCGTTGTCGAGCGAGAAATAGGGATCGTCGAAGCGGCGCGAGACGGGGATCTTTTCGTCGCGCCAATCGAGCTCGGGCTGCTGGTCGTTCATCGCCGGATGCCTTAGGGTCGGCGCGACTTTGGAGGCGCGGCGCGGCAATGACAACGGCAGATGTAACGATCTATGGCGCGGGCGTCTTTGGCCTTTCGGTCGGCTGGGCTTGCCTCCAGCGCGGCGCAAAGGTGCGGGTGATTGATCCGGCCGGTGTGGCCTCGGGATCGTCGGGCGGCCTTGTGGGCGCACTGGCGCCGCATGTGCCCGAACTGTGGAACGACAAGAAGGAATTCCAGTTTCACAGCCTTGTCATGGCGGAAGCCTTTTGGCGCGGCGTCGAAGTGGCGGCGGGCGTCAACACCGGCTATGCCAGATCGGGCCGGCTCCAGCCGCTGGCCGACGAGGCGGCGCTGGATTTCGCCAAGACCCGCGCGATGAACGCGATTGATCTATGGCGGGGCGAGGCCGAATGGCACATCGTCGAGGCCGCCGATCATGCCCCTTGGGCGCCGATCTCGCCCAGCGGCTTTCTCGTCTGGGATACGCTCTCGGCCAGCATCCATCCCCGTCGCGCCACCGTGGCGCTGGCCCGCGCGATTGAAAAGAGCGGCGGCGAGATCGTGGCCGAGGGGCGCGAGGAGGGCAAAGTGCTCCACGCCACCGGCTGGCGCGGGCTGATGGACTTGTCAGAACGGCTCGGCAAGGTGGTGGGCAACGGTGTCAAAGGGCAGGCGGCGCTTCTGGCGCTCGACGTGCGTGGCAAGCCGCAGCTTTTCGGGGGTGGCATCCATCTTGTCCCGCATCAGGACGGCACGCTCGGCGTGGGTTCAACCAGCGAGCGCTTCTTTGACGACCCGACCGAGATCGACCAGCAGCTCGACGATCTTCTCCTCCGCGCCGAAGCCGCCTTTCCATTCCTCGAAGGCGTCCGCGTGCTCGAGCGCTGGGCTGGTGTCCGCCCCCGCGCCATGACCCGCTCGCCCATGCTCGGGGCGCATCCGCTGCACGAGGGGCAATTCATCGCCAATGGCGGCTTCAAGATCGGCTTTGGCATGGCGCCCAAGGTGGGCGAGGTGATGGCCGACCTGCTTCTCGACGGGCGCGACGCGATTCCCGACGGCTTTCGCCCCGAGGCCAGCCTCTAGGTTGCCGCCGCCTCCATGCACTGCCGCCCGTCCGACCCGCGCACCCAAAGCCGCCCTGCCTTCCAGCAGAACGCCGCCTCCTCGCCGTCGAAAAGCGGCGCGGTGGCGCGATAGCCGAACTCCCGAAGGGGCCGCCCCAGCGCCTCCTCCGCCAGAAGCATCAGCATCTGCGCCAACAAAGGCCCATGAACCACAAGGCCGGGATAGCCCTCGACCGCTTGGGCATAAGGCTTGTCGTAATGGATGCGGTGGCCGTTGAACGTGAGCGCCGAATAGCGAAAGAGCGCGGTGGAATCGAAGCCGCGAACCAGCGACCGTTCCTCATCGGTGGCCGCAACCGGCGGCGCAGGCGTCACGGCATCCGGCGCGGGATCCTGCCGGTAGACGATGTCCTGCCATTCGGTCAGCACGAGGCCTCCCCGCTGAAGGATATCATGCCGGATCCGCACGAAGGCGAGGGGGCCGGTTTTGCCATCCTTGCGCGTCAGGCTTTCGATGGCTGAGCGCCGCTCGGCCCTCACACCTGCCAGAAGGGCGCTGTGAAAGGTCAGCTTGCCCGCCGCCCACATCCGCCGTGGAAGGCCCATGTCGGGAATGAACCCACCGGTCTTGGGGTGTCCGTCACGGCCAAGCTCCTGCGGCGGGCGGGGATCCCAGAAATAGAGCTGGTGAAAGAAGGGAGGCAGGGGATCGCCGCTTTGGATCGACGGCGCGGCGCCCAACGTCGCCTCCATCGCTCGCGCACGGGCGGGATCGAGCGGATCGGTGACGGATTGCGTCTGGTCGGGTTTGTCCTGCATGCTCAAGGCCTAGCGCGAAGCCGAAAGGATTGAAATGCCCCGAGTGGACAGCCTCGACCATCTGGTTCTGACCGTGGTGGACATCGAAGTGACCGTGGCCTTCTATAAACAGGCCCTCGGCATGACCGCCGAACGCTTTGAGGCGGCCGATGGGACGACCCGCACCGCGCTGAATTTCGGTCGGCAAAAGATCAACCTGCATCCGGCGGGGGCCGAGTTCGCGCCTCATGCCGAGCGGCCCACACGCGGCTCGGCAGACCTCTGTTTCCTTTCAGCCGAGCCGCTTGCCGACTGGAAACGCCACCTTGGAGCCCTCGGCATCGCCATCGAGGAAGGCCCTGTCCGGCGCACTGGAGCCACGGGCCCGATCCTGTCGCTTTACCTGCGCGATCCAGACGGCAATCTGATCGAAATATCCAACCCTCTTTTGTGGATGCCGCTCGTTTTGCAAGGAAATTCTGAACCTTTGGACATGTGATCGAGCGCGTACTTTTGTCAGGCCTGTTTGTGCGGCTGACAGTGGCGCCGCTGGCCGGTATGGTGATGCGCGGACCGGATCCAAATCTCCCAGGGCGAGCTCGAAGCTCCGAGAGAGTTCCTGGTTTTTCCTGCCCGGATCATTTCGATCATTTGCCCATGCTTTTCGTTACTTCCTCACAACTCTTTGTTCCTTTTCCTTTTTTCAGTCAGGCCATCACCTTTACCGATGGTTCCCGATAATCTTGTCCCTTTGTAATCATGGCCCAAATCCCGCGGGCCATTTTGTTTGCAAGTGCTACGGCCACAAGCATGGGGGGCTTTTTCTCCAGCATCCGTGCAACCCACGTTCCTTGATGCTTCCCAAAACGCTTGCACGCTACAATTACCGTCATCGCTCCTGAGATCAGAAGGCGGCGTATGTCGCGCTGCCCCATCTTTGTAACTTTTCCGAGCACTTGCTTGCCGCCAGATGAGTGTTGGCGAGGCACCAAACCCAGCCAGGCGGCAAAGTCACGACCTCGACGAAACTGTTCCATAGGGGGCGCAAAAGTCTCAATGGCCAGCGCTCCGATGGGGCCAACACCTGGCATCGTTTGCAGTTGTCTTGAAACCCCCGTCTTCACGCTGATTTCTGCAACCTTATTTTGTAATGCCTTGATCTGTTCGGTCAGCGTGGCAATCTGCTCAAGCAGTAAGCGACACGCATAACGTGCCGGATCAGGAAGGTCTGTGCCTTTCTCCTCAACCACCTCAGCAAGGCGAGAGAGATATTGAATGCCTTGCGGGGCAGAATAGCCAAATTCGTAAAGGTGAGATCGCAATGCGTTCACCAAATCGGTACGCTGACTTACGAATTGCTCGCGTGTACGAAAAACGATGGCCCGCGCCTGTTGTTCTGCAGACTTCGGTTCCACAAAACGCATAGTTGGACGAAGGGCTGCTTCAGCGATAGCCTCCGCATCAGCTGCATCGTTCTTTTGGCGCTTCAAAAAAGGCTTCACATAGCGCGGTGCGATCAAGCGAACCTCGTGTCCGACCGCAGCAAGTTCACGGGCCCAGTAATGCGCGCCTGAACATGCCTCCATCGCAACTAAACACGGATCAACTTCCCGCATAAATCGCTCAAATTGTGGCCGCGTCAGTTTCTTTCGAAATGCCACGGAACCGTCGTCCGATGCGCCGTGCACCTGAAATACATTCTTTGCAAGATCAACGCCGATGATTGTAACCTGTTCCACGGATGCCCTCTCCTGTAGCTTGTGTGTAAACATCCCAAGCTTGGCACATTGCGATGCCGTTTGGGGAGAGCGGCATCCACCCCATCTCTAGCCGCCGCCCCGTTGCACTTCTCAAGGCGCTGGCACATGGTGGCCCCGCGTTGAAGGAGGGATTTCCATGCGTCACGGCGGCCAGATTCTTGCCGATCAGCTCAAGCTTCACGGGGTGCGCCGGGTCTTTTCCGTGCCGGGCGAGAGCTTTCTTGCCGCCCTCGATGGCCTCTATGAGAGCGGGATCGAGAATATCGTCTGCCGCCACGAAGGCGGCGCGGCTATGATGGCCGAAGCGCATGGCAAGATGACCGGAACCCCCGGCATTGCCTTCGTCACCCGCGGCCCCGGCGCCACTAATGCCTCCGCCGGCATCCACATCGCCCGGCAGGATTCGACACCGATGATCCTCTTCGTCGGCCAGATCGACCGCGGCCACCGCGACCGTGAGGCCTTTCAGGAGATCAACTACCGCGAGGTCTTTGGCGGCCTCGCCAAATGGGCCGCCGAGATCGACCAGACCGAGCGCCTGCCCGAATACATCCGCCGCGCCTTTGCCGTGGCCATGTCGGGCCGCCCTGGCCCTGTGGTGCTGGCGCTGCCGGAGGATATGCTGAGCACCATGGCCGATGTGGCCGACGCTGCACCCGCACCGATCCCCGCCGCGCCCGACCGCACAGGCCAAGCCGGCGCCGCGCTCGACTGGCTGGCCGAGGCCGATCGCCCCCTCGTCGTGGTCGGCGGCCCGCACTGGTCCGCCGCCGCCGCCGCTGATCTCGCGACCTTCGCCGGGCGCGAGAATCTGCCCGTGGCCCTTGCGTTCCGGCGGCAGGACTATCTCGACAATCGCCACCCCTCCTACGCGGGCGACCTCAACGTCGGGATCAACCCCAAGCTCGCCAAGCGGATGCGCGAGGCCGACCGCCTGTTGGTCATAGGCTCCCGCCTCGGCGACATCGCCACCCAAGGCTATGCGCTGTTCGATGCCTCCGGCCCGCGTCCGAAGATCGCCCATATCCACGCCGACGCCGACGAGATCGGGCGGGTCTTCACCCCCGACCTCTCGGTGGTGAGCGACGGCCCCTCCTTCGTCGCCGCCCTCGCTGCCTTGAACGGCACCGGCAAGGACTGGTCCGACTGGACCGCCGCCGCCCGCGCCGACTATCTCGGCTGGGCGAAACCCTTCGCCAGCCCCGGTGACGTGAAGCAGGAAGAGGTGATCGCCTGGCTCTCGGCCAACCTGCCCGAAGACGCCATCGTCACCAACGGCGCAGGCAACTACGCCGCCTGGCTGCACCGCTATTTTACCTACAAGGGCTACCGCACCCAACTTGCCCCGACCTCGGGCTCCATGGGCTATGGCTTCCCCGCAGCCGTCTCGGCCTCGTTGGAAAACCCAGAGAAAACAGTTGTTTGCCTCGCGGGCGACGGCTGCTTCCAGATGACGTTGAACGAGATGTCGACCGCCAAGCAGTATGGCGCGACACCAATCGTCGTGGTCGTCAACAACGGCCGCTACGGCACGATCCGGATGCACCAGGAGAAACACTATCCTGGCCGTGTTTCCGGCACGATGCTGCAAAACCCCGACTTCGCCGCCCTTGCCCGCGCTTATGGTGGCTATGGTGAGACCGTTCTGAAGACTGAGGATTTCGCTGCCGCTTTCTCTCGCGCAAAAACGTCAAACCTGCCCGCTGTGATCGAACTCGTCGTCGACGAGCAGGCGCTTGGAACCTCGCTGACCCTCGACGCCGCCCGCGCCGCCGGAGAGGCTGCGAAAAAGAAATAGGGGGCGCTGCCCCCTCTGCCTTCGGCATTCACCCCCGGAGTATTTGGAGCCAAAAGAATACCGCTTCTTTTGGCCGAAAATACTCCGGGGGAGTCTCCGTCAGGAGACGGGGGCAGAGCCCCCTAGAACTCGACGCCGATCTGCGCCTTGATGCCGGATCGGAAGGGGTGCTTGATCAGCTCCATTTCGGTGACGAGGTCGGCGATCTCGATGAGGTCGTCATGGGCATTGCGGCCGGTGAGGATCACATGGGTCATCGGCGGCTTTTCCTCGGTGAGGAAGGTCACGACATCGGCGATGTCGACATAGTCATAGCGGATAGCGATGTTGATCTCATCTAGAAGCACCATCCTGTTCGCCGGATCGCGGATCAGCTCTTTGGCCTTGGCCCAGGCGGCTTGCGCCATCTCGGTGTCGCGGGATTTGTCCTGCGTCTCCCAGGTAAAGCCCTCGCCCATGGTGTGAAACTCGCAGATTTCCGTGAAGGACCGCAGGATCAGATCGCGCTCTCCGGTCGACATGCCGCCTTTGATGAACTGCACCACGGCGCATTTCATCCCGTGCGCGATGCAGCGGAAGATCATGCCGAAGGCGGCCGAGGATTTGCCCTTGCCCTTGCCGGTGTGGACGATGATCAGGCCCTTCTGATCGGTCTTCGTGGCCATGATCTTGTCGCGGGCGGCCTTCTTCTTGGCCATCTTCTTGGCGTGGCGGTCGTCGTCTTCGGTCATAGCGGCCTCCGGTAGGTGATGGACGTGGGGCGATCATAGCCCTCGTGGGCGGTGCGGGCGAGTTCGACAAAGCCCATCGCCTCGAAAGTGCGCTGGTTTTCGACAAGCTCGATGCGGGTCTGCAATTCGAGGGCGGAAAGGGCAAGCTCGCGGGCGCGTGTCGCGGCGTGGTCGATCAGGGCGCGGGCGCGGCCCTTGCCGCGCTCGGGCGGGGCAACGGCGAGTTTGCCGAGGTAGAGGGCGTCGGTCTTTGGCGTCAAGACGATGCAGGAAAGAGGTGGCGCGCCGATCACCCAGACCTCGCTTTGCGCCAAGTCCTCGACCGTCAGGCGATACATCGACGAGGGCGGGTCGATCCGGCCTTCCATGAAGGCGAAGGCCGACTGGATCAGGGCAAGCGTTGCGGGCAGGTCGGCGGGCGTGGCGCGGCGGGGGGTCACAGGAGGCCTCCGATCCGGGCGCGGGCCGAGTTGGATTTCGGCTGCCAGAGGCCCCGGTCGATCGCTTCCTGCAGGCGCTGGGCGATCTCGCGCAGGGCGGGGGCGTTGTGTTCGGCGATGAAGTCGCGGGTCGCCTCGTCTTCGAGGAAGGCGCTCTCGACCATGTCGAAATGATGCCCCCGCACGGCCCCCGTGGTCGCGGCGAAGGCGAAGAGATAGTCGACCGTCGCGGCGATCTCGAAGGCGCCTTTATAGCCGTGGCGTTTGACGCCGTCGATCCACTTGGGGTTCACCACGCGGCTTCTGACCACGCGGGCGATCTCGTCGTCGAGGGTGCGGATCACCGGGCGCTCGGGGCGGGAATGGTCGTTGTGATAGATCGGGCGGTCCTTGCCCTGAAGGCTTGAGACAGCCGCCGCTGCGCCGCCTTCGAACTGGTAGTAGTCGTCGCTGTCGAGCAGGTCGTGCTCGCGGTTGTCCTGATTTTGCACGATGGCTTCGACCTGCCCGAGCCGCGCGGCAAAGCCCTCGCGGTCGCGCGTGCCTTCATCCTTGGCGCCATAGCTATAGCCGCCCCAATCGAGATAGGCCGCGCCGAGGTCGGCCTTGTCCGACCAGATGCGCTCGTCGATCAGCGCCTGAAGCCCCGCGCCGTAGGCGCCGGGTTTGGAGCCATAGACCCGTGCCGTTGCCTCGCCCTCTTTTGCGCGGGCGGCGGCGGGGTTGAGGTCGTCGGGTTCTTCCAGCGCCTGCACCGCGCGGGCGGCGCTGTCGAAGAGGGCGATGATCTGGGGGAAGGCATCGCGGAAAAAGCCCGAGATGCGGAGCGTGACGTCGACACGCGGGCGGCCAAGGACGCCTTGCGGCAGGATCTCGAAACCTGTGACGCGGCGGTTGGCGCTGTCCCACTTGGGCTTCACGCCCATGAGCGCCATGGCTTGGGCGATATCGTCGCCGCCGGTGCGCATATTGGCGGTGCCCCAGGCGGTCACCAGCATGGTGCGCGGCCAGTCGCCGTGGTCTTGCAGGTGTTTCTCGATGAGGAGGTTCGCGGATTTCCAGCCCAAGGCCCAGGCGGTCGGTGTGGGCACGGCGCGGCTGTCGACCGAATAGAAATTGCGCCCTGTGGGCAGAACATCGAGCCGCCCGCGGGTGGGAGCGCCGGAGGCGCCGGGCAATACGGCGCGGCCATCGAGGCCCGCCAGAAGGCCCGCGCCCTCGGCGGGGCCGCAGGCGTCGACGGTGGGGAGGATACGGGCGCGGAGTTCGGTGAGGACGGCGGCAGAGGCGGGGCCGGGGGCGTCTGCTCCATCGACCAACCGTTGAGCGAGGAGCTCCAGCCGCTCGACCGTATCGCCAGCGGTGCGCCATGCGCCGCTGCCTGTCAGCGCCTCGGGCGTTGGCCCATCCCAAGCCGCGCCCAAATCGGCGGACAGCGGATCGAAACCGAGCTTCAGATCATCGGCAAGCGCGCGCAGGAGCGAGGCATTCGCGCCTTTGCCGTCGCCGCGCGGCACGCGGGCCAGCGCAATGGCGAGGTCGCGGGCGAGGGTGCCTTGGGGCGACTGGCCGAAGATATGCAGGCCGTCGCGGATCTGCGCCTCTTTCAGCTCGCAGAGATAGGCGTCGAGTTTCGCCAGATCGCCCTCGGTCTCTCCGGCAAAGCCTGCGTCAACGGCAAGGCCGGTCACATTTGCAAGCGAGAGGATCTCGCGGCGCAGGTGGTCGATGCGGCGGGGATCGACGCCGGCGGCTTCGTAATATTCATCGACCAGCGCCTCGAGATCGCGCAGGGGGCCATAGCTTTCGGCGCGGGTCAGCGGCGGGGTCAGGTGGTCGATGATCACGGCCTGCGCCCGGCGCTTGGCTTGGGTGCCTTCGCCGGGATCGTTGACGATGAAAGGATAGAGATGCGGCAGGGGGCCGAGGATCGCCTCGGGCCAGCAGGCTTCCGACAGGGCCACCGCCTTTCCGGGCAGCCATTCGAGATTGCCGTGCTTGCCCATGTGGACGAGGGCATCGGCGGCAAAGACGTTCCTCAGCCAGAAATAGAAAGCGAGGTAGTTGTGCGGCGGCACAAGGTCGGGGGCGTGGTAGGTGTCGGTCGGGTCGATATTATAGCCGCGGGCGGGCTGGAGCCCGACGACGACATTGCCAAAGCTCAGGACCGAGAGCTTGAAGCGCCCGCAATCGACCTCGCCCTCCTCGTAGAACGGGTCTTCCTCGGGCTTGCCCCAGCGGGCCTCGATATCACGGCGCAGCTCGTAGGGAAGCTGGCCGTAGGCGATCTGATAGTCGGCGTAGCTGAGGTCAACGCCGCCCGTTCGCACCGCCCGATCGGTCAGCCAGTTGGTCGGCCCCGCCTTCATCGCGTCCATCAGCGCCTTGGCGTCCGCTGGCGCGTTGTGCAGGCGATAGCCGGCCTCCGCGAGGAGGTTCAGCACATGGACCGTGCCCGCAGGCGTATCGAGGCCGACGCCATTGGCGAGGCGGCCGTCCTTGTTGGGATAGTTGGCGAGGATCAGCGCCACGCGCCGCTCGGCAGGGGCTTTGCCGCGCAGCTTCGCCCATGCGGCGGCGAGCGCGGCCACAAACTCGATCCGGTCGCCCCGCGCCTGATAGGTGGCGATGGGGCATTCGGTGGCCTCGTCGAAATAGGCCTGCCCCTTGAAGCTGATCGCGCGGGTGATGATGCGGCCATCGACCTCGGGCAGGGCCACGTTCATCGCGATATCGCGGGCGGAGAGGCCGGCCTTGCCGCCGCTCCACGCCTCTTCCGTGCCGCCCGACAGAATCACCTGAAAGACGGGGGCCTGATTGGCGAAGGGCGCGGCGAGCGGGTTGTCGGCGGCGGGATCCTCGGCATGGGGGCTGCCCACGGCGAAGGAGGTGCAGTTGAGGATCACCGAGGGGGGCGTTTCGGTGAACAGCCCTTCGAGCGTTGCGGCGCTGAGGGGGTCTTTCAGTGAAGCTACGAAAACGGGAAGGGGATTGAGCCCTGCCCGCAGGAGCGATTTCACCAGCCGATTGACCGGATGCAGCCCCGCGCCCTGCACGAGAGCTCGGTAGAAGACCACGGGCACCACCGGCGCCCCTTCGGTCCATGCCTCTCGCGCCGCTTCCGGCCCGCCGATCCCCGCGCCCGGCCAATAGACGCCCGCCCGAAGAAGGGGCGCGGCGGCGGCGGGTTTCTCGCCGCCCTCCAGCATCGCCTTGGCATAGCGCAGGAAGTTGACGCTGTTTTCTGGCCCGCCCTCGACGAGATAGGCCCAAAGCGCGTCGTAATCTTCCGGCGCCACAGTCGAAAGCCCGCGCAGCTCGGCATCCGGTTTGTCATCGCCGGGTAGCGCGGCGAAGGGCACGCCCGCCTCATAAAGCCGCGCCGCATATTGCTCGAGCCCGTATTTCCAATAGCCCGTCCCGCCCAGAACCCGCGCGATCACCAGCCGCGAGCGGGTGGCGCAGTGATCCAGATGCAGGTCGACCGACATCGGGTGTTGCAGGTTCATCAGGCTGGCGAGCCGCAGCGAGGGCGGCGCTTCCATCTCGCCCCGTGCGCCCGACAAGGCGGCCAATTCTGTGTCGGCGGCCGAGATCACCACCACGTCGGCAGGCGTCTGGCCGAGGTCGACCGGCTCCTTGCCGTCGTCGATATTGCCGGGGGTCGCCGCAAGGAGGTGCATCAGATCGCCCCTTGTGGCAGGATGCGGTATACGGCAAAGGGCGCGGAACACCGCGAAAGGACGCGACTATGGATTACGGAAAATCGGGCAACCCCAAAGGCGGCCGCCACGAACCGCGCAACGCCTATGATCAGCAACAGGCCGGGCCGAAGGGCTATGGCCGCAAAGAGGCCGACAAGGCCGCGCTTCTGGCCAAGATGAAGGCCAACGCCGAGAAGGCGCAAAAGGCCGACAAGTGATCTGACCGGCCGCGCTGTCACAGGCTCTGTCACAGCGGCTTTTCCATGAAGACGGAATGCGGCCCGTCGGCATAGTCGCCGAACGGGCCGCAATCCTTGAAGCCGAGCCGGCGATAGAGGCGGTGGGCGGGATAGAGATCGTCGCCCGTCTCAAGACAAAGCTTGGTGATCCCCTCGGCCCTTGCGGCGGCATCAAGCGCCGTTACCAGCGCCTCTCCCGCCCCGCGCCCGCGTTTGGCGGGGTCGACGAACATGGATTTCACCTCGGCATAGCCGCACTTGCGGGCAAGGGCGACGCAGCCCAAAGGTTCGGCCCCGTCCCATGCGATCCAGAAGGTGATCGAAGGCGTGCAAAGCTCTTCGATCGACAGGGCAAACATATGCTCGGGCGGATAGAGCGAGGCGAGATAGGCATGGCTCGCCGTCAGAAGGGCGGTGCCTTCCTTCGATTTCGGATCGGCGGTGCGAACCTCGATCGTCATGCGCGCAGCGCCTCCTCGATGACGGCGCGATCAAGCCCCGCCTCGCCGATCACCACCAGCCGCGTCTGGCGCGGCTGGGCGCCGAACGGTTGATCGAAATAGGTCTCGACGCGGGGGCCCACGGCCTGAAGCGTCAGGCGCATGGGCTTGCCTTCAACGGCGACAAAGCCTTTGAGGCGCAGGATATCGTGATCGCGGATGATCGCGGCGACGCGGTCGGCAAAGCCCTTGGGATCGGTGATCTCGCCACGGGTGACGACGAAGCTTTCAAACTCGTCATGGCCGTGATCGTGGGGGTGATCATCGTCGTCGTGGTCGTCATCCTCGTCATCGTCGTGATGGTGGTGGTGATGCACCTCATGCCGCGCCTCGAGGTCGTTCTCGGCGCCGATGCCTTGGCCCAGGAGAACATCCACCGGCAGCGCCCCCATCGAGGCCCGCACCACCTGAACGCCGTCACGGCTCTCGTTTTTGAGTCGGCTTACCAGAGCTTCCGCCTCTTCGGCGGTCAGCAGGTCGGTCTTGTTGACGACGATCATGTCGGCGCAGGCGATTTGATCCTCGAAGAGCTCCGACAGCGGGGTTTCGTGGTCAAGGTTTTCGTCCATCGCCCGCTGGGCATCGACGGCGGCGACGTTATGGGCAAAGCGCCCCTCGGTCACGGCCTTGCCGTCGACCACCGTCACCACGCCATCAACCGTGACGCGGGTCGAGATCCCCGGCCAGTTGAAGGCCCGCACGAGGGGTTGGGGCAGGGCGAGGCCCGAGGTCTCGATCACGATGTGATCTGGGCGGTTTTCGCGGGCGAGGAGCTTTTCCATCGTCGGGATGAAATCCTCGGCCACGGTGCAGCAGATGCAGCCGTTCGAAAGCTCCATGATATCGTCCTCGGTGCAGGTCTCGGCCCCGCAGCCCTTGAGGATATCGCCATCGACGCCGAGATCGCCGAACTCGTTGATGATGAGCGCGATCCGCTTGCCCTCGGCGTTTTGCAGCATATGGCGGATGAGGGTCGTCTTGCCGGCGCCGAGAAAGCCGGTCACGACTGTTGCTGGAATCTTGGCAGGCATGGCGGTCTCCGTTATCTGACCTTGGTCATTTGGCCCAAACGGGCCGGAAAGGAAAGACGATGACGCAGCGCATCACCATCTGTGCAGGGTGCCGGGCGGCTGATGGTCAGCCGCAGGGCGATGTGATGGCGGCCGCACTTCAGGGCCTTGTTGGCGATCTGGCCTCGGTCGGCACGACCGACTGCATGATCGTCTGCGGTCAGCCCGTCACCGTCGCGTTTCGCCAAGAGGGCAAGGCCGCCTATCTCTTCTCCGGCGTCGATCCCGACACCCAGATTGAAGAGCTTGCCACCTTTGCCCGCCTCTATGCCGAAGCGCCCGATGGTGTCGTCGACGACGTGCGCCCCTGCGGCGAACTGCGCTTTCGCCTGATCGGCCGCATCCCCGCCTAGGCCGGGCGCGACCAGACCGCCCCCGCTACCGCGCCCAGAATTGCCCAAGAGGCCGCGCCCACCGCCAACGCCCGTGCCGCGTAATGCGCCGAGAGCTCGGCCGGTGCCACACCGTAGTAGGTGTCGAGTTCCGGTGCGCCGATTGCATGGGGCAGGATCAGAAGAAGGGCTGCGACCCCGTAGGCAATCGCACCGCGCCCAAAGGCGAAAAGACCAAGCCCCCCCATCGTCGCGGCGACAGTTCCCATCCACCAGAGCTGGCGGGTCGCCAGATCGGCGCCAACATTGCCGGGAAGCTCGGGCGGCAGGCCAGCGGCGGGGGCAAGCTGGATGGCGATGAAGCCGCAGAGGCCCCAGATCGCGCCGGTCCTGGCGTCGATCCGGCTTCCAGTCCGTTCGGCCAAGGCAAAGCCCGCGATCAGGATGAAGGCAAAGCCCGACCATGTGACGAGGTTCATGGCAAAGGTGCCGATATGGCGGGCGGGTTCGACCCAGATCGAGGGATGCCCGACTGGCGACTGCGGCGAACCGGTCGCGCTGAAATGCAGCCGTGCGCCTGTCTCGTAAAGTTCGCCCTCAAAGATCAGGGGAACGACGAAAGCAAGCTGCAAGATGGTCGCAAGCAGACCGGCAGCGAGCCCTGCGAAGAGGGCGCTGGTCAGCAGATGACGAAACATGGGATGTGGCCGCTGCCGTCAGTGGCAGGGGAAGGCGATGGCGTGGCGCGTGTCGTGGGCCACGTCATGGGCGCCCGCGGCATGGCTGAAACCGGCGGCGAAAATCAGGCCGAGGCCGATCATCGCGGTCAGGGCGATGGCATAGACGTCGGTCGACGCGCGGGTCTTGGCGATAGCTTTAATCATTCTGTCTCCTGTCCCGTCACACCCGACGGGGTCTTGGTTGCACTCGCAAGGCCGGTCTCCTGGCTTGCGGGTCGTCGCGCGATGCCTGCCTTCCCGGTTGCCCAGTGGCCTCGTTGGCATCCGCTCGCCGCATACAGTCGCGGGGGCGGCTGCGGACTTGGGCCTCCTGTCTGGATCTGCCCTCACCGCATTCCCATTTCATCCCCAAGCGCTTTGCGCCCGTCACGGGGAACCATGCAGGGCCTTTGTCGCCCGCGGGGGCCTTGGGCGTCAAGGCCGATTCCGACAAGCGGCGGCGCTGAAACGGCGCGGGTTTGCGCCGGTTTGGCCGCGCCTGATGGCCCAAACCTGCCATATCTTGTGGATAACCTGCCGAAAACCCGCAGATTTGGGGGCGTCGCGTTGACTCCTCCGCCCCGCCGGTCGCAGACTTCCCCTCCAGAGGAATCATTGCCGGACGTTTTGCGTGCGTTTCACCAAGCTTCGCCTCAACGGGTTCAAGAGCTTCGTCGACCCGACCGACCTGATCATCGCCGATGGTCTGACCGGCGTTGTCGGGCCGAACGGCTGTGGCAAGTCCAACCTTCTTGAGGCGCTGCGCTGGGTAATGGGCGAAAACCGCCCCACGGCGATGCGCGGCGGCGGCATGGAAGACGTGATCTTCGCCGGTGCCGCCACGCGGCCCGCCCGCAACTATGCCGAAGTCGCCCTCCATATCGACAATTCCGAGCGTCTCGCGCCTGCGGGCTTCAACGATGTCGATCACCTCGAGATCGTCCGCCGCATCACCCGAGATGCGGGTTCCGCCTACAAGGTCGGCACCAAAGAGGTGCGCGCCCGCGATGTGCAGATGCTGTTCGCCGATGCCTCGACCGGTGCGCATTCGCCCGCGCTCGTGCGGCAGGGGCAGATCTCCGAGCTGATCAACTCCAAGCCCCGCTCGCGCCGCCGCATCCTCGAAGAGGCCGCCGGCATTTCCGGCCTCTATCAGCGCCGCCACGAGGCCGAGCTGAAACTCAACAGCGCCGAGCAAAACCTCGCCCGCGTCGATGATGTGATCGAGCAGTTGGCGAACCAGCTGCAGCAACTCGCCCGTCAGGCCCGCCAGGCGGCCCGCTATCGCGAGATCGGGGACAAGCTGCGCTCGTCCGAGGGGCTTCTCCTTTATCGCCGCTGGAAAGAGGCCGACGAGGCCCGCGCTGCCGCCGTGGCCCAACTGCGCGAACGCACGGTTCTGGCCGCGCAGGCTGAAACCGCCGCCCGCACTGCCGCCAAGGCGCGGACGGCAGCCGAGGATCGCCTGCCGCCGCTGCGCGAGGAAGAGGCGATTGCCGCCGCAGTTCTCCAGCGCCTGCAGGTCCAGCGCGACACGCTGGCCGATCAGGAAACCCGCGCCCGCGAGATGATCGTCACCCTTCGGGCGCGGATCGAACAGCTTGCCCGCGATATCGACCGCGAGGCGGGGCTGAACAAGGACGCGGGCGAAACGATCGAGCGCCTCGAATGGGAAGCCCGCGAGATTGCCAAGGCGGGGCAGGGGCACGATGCCAAGCTCGAAGCGGCGCAGGCGGCTGCCCGCGAGGCGGCATCGGTCCTGCAAGACCGCGAGAGCGACCTGTCGCAGATGACCGAAGACGCCGCCCGCCTTGCTGCGCGGCACCATTCAGCCCAGCGCCTTCTTGACGACAGCCGCAAGACCCTCGCCAAGGCCGAGGCCGATGCCGAGCGGGCGAGCGAGACGATGAAGGATGCCGAAGCGGCTCTGGCCCGCGCCGAGGCCGATTTCGCCACCGCAGGCGAAGCCGAAACCAAGGCCCGTGCCTCCGCCGATGCCGCCGACGCCGCGCTGACCGAGGCGGAAGCTGCCCGCGCCGATGTCCAGTCGCGCGAGGTCGATGCCCGTGCTTCGCGCTCCTCGGCCGAGGGCGAGGCCAATGCGCTTCGGGCCGAGGTTGCGGCACTTGCCAAGTTGGTCGAGCGCGACACCAAGGAAGGCGGGCAGGTGCTCGATCTTCTGCGGGTGCAAGGCGGTTATGAAAAGGCGCTCGGCGCTGCCTTGGCCGACGATCTGCGCGCCCCGCAGGTCGATGCGGCGGGCCGCTCCGGCTGGGCCGTTCTGCCCGCCTATGCCGATGCCCAGCCGCTCCCCTCTGGGATCAAAGCGCTGACCAACTATGTCACCGTGCCCGAGGTGCTCGTCCGGCGCATGGGGCAAGTGGGCCTTGTCGATCGCGCCGAGGGCGCCAAGCGGCAGGCCGAATTGCGCCCCGGCCAGCGGCTGGTGAGTGTCGAGGGCGATCTCTGGCGTTGGGACGGCTTCCGCGCCGCCGCCGAGGATGCGCCCTCTGCCGCCGCGCTGCGGCTTCAGCAATTGAACAGGCTTGTCGAGCTCAAGCGCGATCTCGAAGAGGCCAACGCCAAATCCGATGGCGCCCGCCTCGCCCACGAGAGCCTGACCAAGCGCCTCGCCGACCTCACCGCCGCCGACCAGGCCGCCCGCACCGCCCGCCGCGCCGCCGATCAGGCCGTGGCCGATGCCGCCCGCGCCCTCTCCCGCGCCGAGGCCGACCGCAATCTCGCCGAGGGCAAGCGCGAAAGCTCGGCCCTTGCCCAAGCGCGGCATCAGGAAGAGGCCATGTCGGCCCGCAAGACCATGGCCGAGGCCGAGGTGGCGGCCAAGGATCTGCCCGACCTTGCCGAGGCCCGCGCCGCGCTTGAGGATGTGAAGCTCACCGTCGAAGCCGCGCGGATGACGATGATGGCCAAACGCACCGCGCATGACGAGGTGCGCCGCGAGGGCGAGGCGCGTCTGCGTCGGAGCCAGGAAATCATCAAGGAAATCTCAGGCTGGAAGCATCGGCTTGAGACCGCCACCAAGCGCACCGCCGAGCTGGCCGAGCGCAAGGCGGCCTCAGAGGCCGAGCTGAAAGAGGCCGACGCCGCGCCCGAAGAGATCGCCGCCAAACGTGCCGAACTGGCCGATGCGATCGACGAGGCCGAGGGCCGCCGCAAAACCGCCGCCGATGCGCTGGCGAGCGGCGAGACCGCCCTGCGCGAAGCCCAGATCGCCGAGCGCGAGGCCGAACGCGCCGCCTCCGAGGCCCGCGAGGCGCGTGCGCGGTCAGACGCCCGCAACGAGGCCGCCCGCGAGACGGTCGCCTATGCGGCCGAGCGGATCCGGGAGGCGCAGGAAGTCTCGCCCGAGCAGCTTCTCGAAAGCCTCGGCGCCGATCCCGAGAAGATGCCGCCTTCGGAAGAGATCGAGGCGCAGGTCAATGCCCTCAAGCGCCAGCGCGATGCCTTGGGCGCGGTCAACCTCCGCGCCGAAGAAGACGCCAAGGAAGTGCAGGAAGAACACGACACGCTGGTGAGCGAAAAGACCGACCTCGAAGAGGCGATCAAGACCCTGCGGGCGGGCATCTCGAGCCTCAACCGCGAGGGCCGCGAGCGGCTTCTGACCGCGTTCGAACAGGTCAACGAGAACTTCGGCCTCTTGTTCACCCATCTCTTCGGCGGCGGCGAGGCCAAGCTCGTGCTCGTCGAAAGCGACGATCCGCTTGAAGCGGGGCTCGAGATCATGTGCCAGCCGCCGGGCAAGAAGCTCGCCACCCTCTCGCTCCTCTCGGGCGGCGAACAGACGCTGACCGCGCTTGCGCTGATCTTTGCCGTGTTCCTCGCCAACCCCGCGCCGATCTGCGTGCTCGACGAGGTGGACGCGCCCCTCGACGACGCCAACGTCACCCGCTTCTGCGACCTTCTCGACGAGATGTGCCGCCGCACCGAGACCCGCTTCCTCATCATCACCCACCACGCGGTGACGATGAGCCGGATGGACCGACTCTTTGGGGTGACCATGGGCGAGCAAGGCGTGAGCCAGCTTGTGAGCGTCGATCTGAAGAAGGCCGAGGCGCTGGTGGCCTGAGGCTAGAGCCGCGACAGAAGCACAGGCGTCGGCCAGGCATCCGCCGGAAGGCCAAGCCGCTTCTGCTCCATCTGCACCGCCTCGCGGGTTTTCTCGCCGAGGATCCCGTCGATATCGCCCACGTCATAGCCCCGTGCGGAGAGCTTGCGCTGCAACTCGAGCATCTGCTCGCCCGTCAGCCCCTCGTCGGGCGTGCCCGCGTCATAGATCGGCGCGCCCATGATGCGGGTGGCGAAATAGGCAGCCGTGGTGACGTAGGTCAGGCTCTGGTTCCATTCGAAATAGACGCGGAAATTGTCGTAGACGAGAAAGGCTGGCCCCTTGTGGCCCACGGGCAAAAGGACCGAAGCCTGAAGCCCCGCATTGCCCAGATCGCCCGTGCGGGCGCGGACGCCGAGCCGTTCCCAATCGCGCACCGTTTTCACATGGTTGATGCCGGACTCCGACCAGTCGAGGGTCGCTGGCACGGTGATCTGCGTCATCCAAGGCTGGTTCGCCTGCCAGCCGAGGTCCGCCAGCATGGAGCCCGCCGAAAGGAGCGCATCGGGCGCCGAGGTCTTGACCGTGACGTGCCCATCTCCATCGCCATCGCGGCCGTTGTCGCGGATATCCTTGGGCAGCATCTGCACCTGCCCGATCTCGCCGGCCCAAGCGCCTGTCGTCGTCTCGGGATCGAAATCGCCGTGCATCGAGAGGTCGATCGCGGCGAAAACCTGCGGGCGGAAGATCTCGGGGCGGCGGCAATCATGCGCCAGCGTCACCAGCGCGTTGCGCGTGTTGAAATCGCCCTGCACCTGCCCGAAATCCGTCTCGAAGGCCCAGAAGGCCAGAAGGACGCCGCGCGGGATGCCGTATTCGCGTTCGATCTGGCGGAAGGTTGCGTCATAGCGTTGGGAATTGCGGGCGGCGTTGTCGATCCGGTTCTGCGAGATGAGCGAGCGCGAGAAGGTAATGAAATCCTTCTGGAAGATACCCTGCCGCCGGTCGGCGCGCAGCACGGCTTCGTCCTGCTGCACACCACGGAAGAAGGCATCGACCGCGCCGGAAGGATAGCCCATGGCGCGGGCCTCGGCTTTCAGGTCATCGACGAAATTCGAGAAACTCCCGCCACAGCTTTGCGCCTCGGCGCTGGTGGCGGCGATCAGGGTCAGAACGGTGAAAATACTGCGCATGGCCTCTCCGGGGTTTTGCCCGAAGCCTAGCCTCAGATGAGAACCGCGCCAAGCGCCAGCGCGAGGACCACGCCCCAAGCCCGCCAGAGATGCTCGATCGCTTCGTCGATCTCGTCGGCGCCTATGTCCTTCTGCCCCTCGGGGTTGACGAAGGGAAACTCGCGCAGCTCGCCGTCATAGCTGCGCGGACCTGCAAGCGCGATGCCAAGGCCGCGCGACAGCGCCGCCTCGGGCCAGCCGGCATTGGGCGATTTGTGCTTGCGGGCGTCTGCCGCAATGCCGCCCCAGCTGCCTCTGAACCCGCCAACCGCCCAGAGGATCAGCGCCGTAGCGCGTGCCGGGATCAGATTGAGAAGGTCGTCAAGCCGCGCCGAGGCCCAGCCGAATTCGGCGTATTTCTCGGTGCGATAGCCGATCATGCTGTCGGCGGTGTTGATGAATTTGTAGAGGAGGAGCCCCGGCAACCCGCCGATGAGAAACCAGAAGGCGGGGGCGATCACCCCGTCGCTGAGATTTTCGGCCGCGCTTTCGATGGCGCTGCGGGCGATGGCGGGGGGTTCCATCCCGGCCGTGTCGCGGCTGACGATCTTGGCAACGGCCAGACGTGCATCGCCCGTCGAGATGCGCAGCGCATTGGCCACATCCTGCACATGGGCGACCAAGGATCGCTGCGCCAAGAGGATCGCGCCGACGATGATCTCGCCCGGCGCGCCGAGCATTCCTGCCACGGTATTGCCGATGGCCGAGGCCACAAGGACCATGACGACAACCGCGATGATCCCCCGCCGCTTTCGGTTCGGCCCTTCGTTCAACTCCCGGTCGAGAAAGGCCACGAGCCGACCCATCAGAACGGCGGGATGCGGGATCCGATCCCAGAGCCACTTCGGCTCACCAAGGATCGCATCGAGGATGAGAGCGAGGGCAAGGGTCATAGTGCCGCCTCCAGCTGGCTCCAGCGATCCGGCGCGGGCAGGCCGAGACGGAGCCATGTTTTCGAATAGGGAAAGATGCGCGACCAGACATGGCTGCGCGCCAGACGGTCTTGCCAGCGGGTGGCATCGTCGACTTCGTATAGGCGGAAAAGGCTCGTGCCGCCGACGACCTTGGCCCCGCGCCCGATCATCAGGGCATCAAGCCGGTCGCTGTCTGAGGCGAGCCTCGCACGGGTCGCCTCGGCCCAATCCGCGTCGGCCAGCGCCGCCGCGCCAATCGCCAGGGCCGGCCCCGAAACCTGCCACGGCCCCAAGGCATCGCCCAGTCTCGCAATCAGCGCGGGATCACCGATGGCAAAGCCCAGCCTCGCACCTGCAAGACCCCAGAACTTGCCAAAGCTCTTGAGCACGATCCGCCCGGGCTGCGCCGCAAGGCCGATCAGCGAGGCGTCCGGCATCACATCGCAGAAGCTCTCGTCGATGATGGCGAGGGGCGCCGTGATCTCGGTAGCAGCCCATACCCGCCCATCCGGATTGTTCGGATGAACCACAACCTGCGCGTCATGCCCCTCCGGCGAAACCGTCCAACCAAGACCCGCAAAACTCGCCGCGTGTTCGTTGTAGGTCGGTCCTTGGACCGACACCGCCCCCGCCCCCGCCAACGTCGGAATCCGCGCAATCAGCGCCGAGGCCCCCGCCGCCGGAAGGATCGCGGCAGTCGCAGGCACGTTCCAGAACCGCTGCGCGGCAGTATTCAACGCCTCAAAAGCCGCGCTGTCGGGCAGGGCCGTCCAAGCCTCCTGGGAAAAAGTCCCCACCGGATAGGGCACGGGATTGATCCCGGTCGACAGATCAAGCCAGCCGGCCCGTGCTCCGCCATAGGCCGCAATCGCCGCGTCGAGCCCGCCGCCGTGATCGCGCCCGTTGGACATTACTCGGTGTCCGGCAGGGGAAGGTGGCGCGAGACGAAATGGCCCTTCACGCCAACCGGCCATTCGCGAAACGGCACTTGGCCCTTTTCGCTTTCAGCGTGTTTCAGCGCATAATCGACAAGCGCCTGTGCGTCATCCATGGTCGGCTCAAACCGCCCCAGTGAATAGCAGTTCTTCCCGGCCGCTTGCACGATCACGTTGCAGGCCCGTTCGCATCCCATGGTGCACGACACCCGCCGCGTCTTGATCCCCGCAGCTTCGGCACGCGGCTCGATCAGCGCTGCAAAGGCCTCGCCATCGGTCTGCTCCGCTCCGGTGGTTTCCCAGCCCTCGCGCTTGCAGGTATCGCAGATGGTGATCCAGGTTGTCATGAAGCCCCCTTTGTCGTGCGAGGCTTTGAACCGGATTTGCCGACTTTACGCAAGTCTCTGTGGATAAAGTCGCGAACTCTGGGGATGGTTGGAGAAATGCCGATGCACATTAATCATTCGTTAAGAAAAACGGCAGACTGAGGATTACCGGGTGGGTGTTGCGCAGGTCAAACTGTGCTGTAACGCAGAAGCGTGAGGGATTGATGCATATCCTGATTGTCGAGAGCAAAGCCGACCTCGGCCGGCTCTGGCGGCGCCATCTGGAACGGGATGGCCACACGGTCGATCTTGCCGACAACGCCGGCCAGGCAACCAGTGCCATCGGCGCCAATACTTATGAGGTCATCCTCATGAATCTCGTTCTTGACGGCCATTTAAGCACACTGGGCATCGCCGACTATGCGCGGCTGCGCCAGCCCGAGACCAACCTGGTCTTTGTCTCCGATTCGACCTTCTTCTCGGCTGGTATGCTCTTTGCCGCCAGCGCCAACGCCCGAACCCTTGTCCGCTCCGAGACCGATCCCCATGATCTAGCGGCCATCGTGGAATACTATGGCTGTCACGCCTGACAACAGGTCGGATTCGTCTCCCTTGCGCCGCATATCCGTTTGCGCCGGAGTGCTCGGCCGACTATAGCCGGTCGCAGACGAAGCCCATGTGGCCAGAGCGGTTGGTGGCGCGGCGGTTGACCCAGTAGGGAACCAAAGCCCACGTCGTCAAGCTTCGCGCAGACCGCGCGGGTTCTCTGGCGCATGGATAACCGGAGGACCGTCCATGCGAGCCGTACTTACCCTGACCTTGATCGCCATTGCCAGCAGCGCCTCGGCCAACATCGGCCATGTCGGCGAAGTTGCGGGCCATGACCACTGGATCGCGGCCGGCGCGCTGGGCCTTGCGCTTGGCCTCACGCTCTGGGCAGCTCTCAAGGGCCGCAAGGATACGAACACAGAGGTCGCCGACGACGAGACTGAAGAAACCGAAGGTGAAACCGCATGAAGACCGGTGTGATGATCTGCGGTCACGGCTCGCGCAGCCAGTCGGCCGTCGACGAGTTCCGCGTTCTGGCCGAAAAGCTTCCCGCCTATCTGCCCGACGACTGGATGACCGACTACGGCTATCTCGAGTTCGCCAATCCGGTTCTGCGCGACGGTCTCGACAAGCTGCGCGAGGCGGGCTGCGAGCGCATCCTCGCCGTGCCGGGGATGCTTTTCGCGGCGATGCATTCGAAGAACGATATCCCGACCGTCCTCAACACCTACGCCAAGAAACACGGCATCGACGTGCGCTATGGCCGCGAACTTGGGGTTGACCCCAAGATGATCGCCGCCGCCGGCGCCCGCATCCAGGAAGCGCTCAACAAGGCCAATGCCGAAAACGGCGAAGTGCCCCTCCACGAGACCTGCCTTGTCGTCATCGGCCGCGGCGCGTCTGACCCCGACGCCAACGGCAATGTCTCGAAAGTCGCCCGGATGCTCTGGGAAGGCCTGGGCTTTGGCTGGTGCGAGGTCGGCTATTCCGGCGTCACCTTCCCCCTTGTCGAGCCTTGCCTGCAACACGTCGCTCGCCTTCCCTACAAGCGCGTCGTCGTCTTCCCCTATTTCCTCTTCTCGGGCATCCTGATCGACCGCATCTATGGCTTCACCGATCAGGTCGCCGCCGAATACCCCGAGATCGAATTCATCAAGGCACCCTACCTTGGCGATCACCCGAAGGTCCTCGAAACCTTCGCTGAACGGATCACCGAACAAGTGGGCGAAGTCCCGCCCCCCAACTGCGCCATGTGCAAATACCGCACACAGGTTCTGGGCTTCGAGGCCGAGGTTGGCGCCGTGCAGGAAAGCCACCACCACCACGTCGAAGGCCAGGGCGCCTCGGCGCCGGGCTCCAACGTGGCCGACTGCCAACTCTGCGACACCTTCTGCACCGGCCTCTGCCGCCTCGAGCAAAAGCCGCACGGCCACGCAAGCCACGTCAAGCAAGGCGAATGGCACGACCACGGCGACGGGCAGGTTCACTTCCACGCCCATTCCCACGGCCACTCACACGGCCACCATAACCACCACGGCCATGATCACGACCACGATCACCACCACGCGCCCTATCCCCACGCAGATCACCCGCACGGCCCCGAAAGCGCCCGCAAGAGCAAGAAATAACGGGCTTCTTTTGGCCCCAAATACTCCCGCCGGAGGCTCCGGATTTGCCCCAAATCCGGACCTTCCCCCAAAGGACGCCCTGATGCGCCCCTATGAACGCGACCCCAAAGCGATCTACGCCGCGAGCTTTGCCACGGTGCGGGCCGAGGCGCGGCTTGATCGCTTTCCCTTGAGTCTCCAACCCCTCGTCACCCGCCTCATCCACTCCTGCGGCATGGTCGAGATTGCCGACCGGCTGGCCTATTCGTCTGATGTGGTCCCCGCCGCAAATGCCGCCCTCAAGGCGGGCGCGCCGATCCTGTGCGATTGCGAGATGGTGGGCGCGGGGATCATCCGCCGCTACCTGCCCGCAGGCAACGAGGTGATCGTCACCCTCAACGATCCCGCCACCGCACCCCTCGCCGCCCAAATCGGCAACACCCGTTCCGCCGCCGCCGTCCGCCTCTGGAAAGAGCGGCTCGAAGGCGCTGTCGTGGCTATCGGCAACGCGCCGACCGCACTTTTCCACCTGCTCGAACTCATCGACGAAGGCTGGCCCCGCCCCGCCGCGATCCTTGGCTTTCCGGTGGGCTTCATAGGTGCCGCGGAATCGAAAGCCGAGCTTGCCGCCAACCCGCGCGGCATCCCGTTTATCGCCCTCAAGGGGCGCAAAGGGGGCTCGGCCATGGCCTCTGCCGCCGTCAACGCTCTGGCCGCCGGCCTTCCCGAGGAGGCACCAAATGTCTGATCCCTGGCTCCATGTCGTCGGCATCGGCGAAGACGGGCTCGACGGCCTGACCCCCGCCACCCGCGCCGTGGTCGAGGCGGCCGAGGTGATCCTTGGCGGCGACCGGCACCACGATCTGTCAGGCAATATCACCGCCGAGCGCCTCTCATGGCCCTCGCCCTTCAACGCGATGATCGAGACCATCCGGGGGCTGAAAGGCCGCCGCGCCGTGATCCTCGTCACCGGCGATCCCTTGTGGTTCTCGGTCGGCGCCCGCATTGGCCGGGCCATTCCGGCCAGCGAAATCGTCTACCACCCCCAGCTTTCCGCCTTCCAGCTCGCCGCCGCCCGCATGGGCTGGTCGATGCCGGATGTGGAGACGCTCACCGTCCATGGCCGCCCGGTCGAGCAGATGATCGCCTTCATCCAGCCCGACCAGCGGCTCTTGATCCTCACCACCGGCTCCGACACCCCCGGCAAGATCGCCCGCTTCCTGACCGACCGAGGCTTTGGCCAGTCGCGCATGACCGTCCTCGCCGCAATGGGCGGCGCGCGGGAACAGCGCTTTGACGGGCTCGCCGAAAGCTGGTCGCATGAGGTGCCCGAATTCAACACCCTCGCGGTTGAATGCATCGCCGCCCCCGGCGCGGCGCTTCTGCCCCGCGTGCCGGGCTTGCCCGACGAGATGTTTGCCTCCGACGGCACCATGACCAAGCAAGAGGTCCGCGCCGCGACGCTGGCCAAGCTGATGCCGATGCGCGGGGCGCTGTTGTGGGATATCGGCGCGGGTTGCGGCTCGGTCGGCATCGAATGGATGCGCGCCGCCCGCTATGCCCGTGCCATCGGCATCGAGCCCCGCGCCGACCGCCGCGCCATGGCCGCGACCAACGCCCTTGCCCTCGGAACCCCCGGCTTCCAGATCATCGAAGGCACCGCCCCCGAGGCGCTCGAGGGGCTTACACCGCCTGATGCGATCTTCATCGGCGGCGGGCTCACCTCGGAAGTCTTTGAGGCAGCATGGTCCGCCCTCCGCCCGCTTGGCCGCCTTGTCGCCAATGCCGTGACGCTCGAGAGCGAGGCGCTGATGCTCGACCTTTATAAGAAGCACGGCGGGCAGCTGGTAAAGCTCGGCGTGCAACGCGCCGATGCGGTCGGGCGGCTGACTGCCTTCCGGCCGCTGATGCCGGTCACCCAGTGGAGCCTGATCAAGCGATGAGCGGTATCCTCTATGGTGTGGGCCTCGGCCCCGGTGCGCCCGATCTTCTGACCCTCCGCGCCGCCCGCCTGATCCAAGGGGCCAAGGTCATCGCCTATCCCGCGCTTGAAGATGGGGCGAGCTTTGCCCGCTCGATCGCCGCCGATCTGATCCCCGCAGGCGCGCGTGAGATCGTCATGCCGGTGCCGATGACCACCGAGCGCGCCCCCGCGCAGGCGGCCTATGACCGGGGTGCCGCCGATATCGCCGCCGCGCTCGAGGCAGGCGAGGATGTGGTCTGCCTTTGCGAGGGCGATCCGTTCTTCTATGGCTCGTTCATGTATCTCTTTGCCCGGCTCGCGCCGCGCTATGAGGTCGTCGTCGTGCCCGGCGTCACCTCCATCGCCGCCGTGGCCGCCAGCGCAGGCAAGCCGCTTGTGGCTCGCAACGAACGCCTGACCGTCCTGCCCGGCCCCCTGAGCGAGGCCGAACTGACCGAGCGCATCGCCGGGGCCGAGAGCGTGGCGATCATGAAGGTCGGCCGGCACCTTCCGAAGATCCGCCGCGCGATCGAGGCCCTTGGCCTGACCGACCGCGCCACCTATGTCGAGCGGGCGAGCCTGCCTCAGGAGATGGTCTTGCCGCTCTCTGAGGCACCCGAAACCGCGCCGTATTTCTCAATGATCCTGCTGACCAAAGGGGCCGATCCATGGCTATGACCCCCGTCGTTCTCGCGCTTTCCCGTTCGGGCGAGCCAACCGCCCACCGCGTGGCCAAGGCGCTCGGCGCTGTGGTCCATGGCCGCAAGGGCCGTGTCGATCAGGCGGAGGTGATCTTCGATGATGCCCTCGTTCATGCGCGTGACCTCTTCCTTGCCGGAGTGCCGGTGATCGGCGTCTGCGCCAGCGGCATCCTGATCCGCGCCGTCGCCCCGCATCTGGGCGACAAGTGGACTGAGCCGCCCGTGGTTTCGGTCTCGGACGATGGCTCGGTCGTCGTGCCGCTTCTGGGCGGTCATCGCGGCGCGAACCGGTTGGCGAAAGAGATTTCCGCCGTGCTTGGTTCGGTTGCTGCCGTGACGACCGCAGGCGACGTGGCGCTGGGCGTGGCGCTCGATGCGCCGCCCGCAGGCTGGCGGCTGGCCAATCCGCAGGATGCCAAACCGGCCATGGCGGCGCTGTTGTCGGGAGGCGGAGCGCGTGTGACGGGAAGCGATGCCGCCACGGCGGGTTGGCTCGTTGACTTGCCGAAAGGCGATGACCTGAACATCACCTGCGGAGCCGAACCCGCCGAGACCGGCCCGCACGCCCTGCACTTCGCGCCGCAGAGGTTTGCGCTGGGCGTCGGTTGCGCCCGCAATTGTGCGCCGGAAGAGTTGAAGGCGCTGGTGGATGAGGCCTTGAGAGAGGCCGGGATCAGCCGCTTTGCCATCCACTCTGTCAATACTATCGCCCTCAAAGCCGACGAGCCCGCGATCCTCGCGCTGGCCCGCGATCTCGGCGTGCCGCTGCGGCTCTTTGAGGCTGAGGTGCTTGAGGCGGAAACTTCGCGCTTGGCCAATCCTTCCGAGGTGGTCTTTGCCGAGGTCGGCGCGCATGGCGTCTCGGAAGCGGCGGCGCTGGCGCAGGCAGGGGCCGAGGGCGCCCTCAGCCACCCCAAGCGCAAGACGGCGAATGCCACCTGCGCGATCGCCGAGACCCAAGCGCCGATGACCGAGTTGCGCGGCCGCCCGCGCGGGCGGCTTTCGGTCGTGGGCATCGGCCCCGGCCAATCGGCCTGGCGCACGCCGGAGGTCTCGCGGCTGGTGGCCGAGGCGGAGGAGCTGGTGGGCTATGGGCTTTATATCGACCTTCTCGGCCCTCTGGCCGCAGGCAAGCCGCGTGCGGACTTTCCCTTGGGCGGCGAAGAAGCGCGGTGTCGCTATGCGCTGGAGGAGGCGGGGAGGGGCAAGAACGTGGCCCTCGTCTGTTCGGGCGATGCGGGCATCTATGCGATGGGCGCGCTGGTGTTCGAGCTTCTGGATCGGCCCGGGGGCGAGATGGGCGTGAGCGACGCCGCGCGGCGGGTTGAAGTGGTTTGCTCGCCCGGCGTTTCGGCCCTGCAAGGGGCCGCGGCGCGGGCAGGGGCGCCCTTGGGGCATGATTTCTGCACCATTTCGCTGTCGGACCTTCTGACGCCACGCGACGATATCCTGCGCCGTCTGAAAACTGCCGCCGAAGGCGATTTCGTCATCGCTTTCTACAACCCCGTTTCCAAGACCCGCCGGACCCTTCTGGCCGAGGCGCGGGAGATCCTTCTGGAGCATCGCCCCGCTGATACTCCGGTGATGCTGGCGAGTAATCTCGGGCGGCCGGAGGAGTATGTCCGATACCGGCGGCTCGATGAGTTGGAGGTGGACGAGGTGGACATGTTGACCGTTGTTCTCGTGGGCTCTTCGAACACGCGGCTCGCACGGTTGGGCGAGGGGCCGCGGATGTTTACGCCGCGGGGCTATGCGCGGCGGATCGACGGGGATTTGCGCCATGTGGGCAACCGGCATCTGGGGGGCGAGGGGGGCTCTGCCCCCGCCCCTGCGGGGCTCCCCCGGAGTATTTCGGGCCAAAAGAAAGAGGGTGCGGCGTGAAGGTTTATTTCATCGGGGCGGGGCCGGGGGATCCGGAGCTTCTGACGCTGAAGGCGGCGCGGATCATCGGGGCGTGCCGGGTGTGTCTTTATGCCGGCTCGCTGGTGCCGGCCGAGGTCGTGGCCTGTGCGCCCGAGGGGGCGCGGGTGATGGATACGGCGCCGATGACTTTGGATGACACGCATGCCGAGATATTGGCGGCGCGGGAGCGGGGCGAAGACGTGGCGCGGGTGCATTCGGGCGATCCTTCGCTTTATGGGGCGATTGCCGAGCAGATCCGGCGGCTCAAGGCCGATGGGATCGACTATGAGGTGATCCCCGGTGTTCCGGCCTATGCCGCCGCCGCGGCGGCACTGGGGCAGGAGTTGACCATTCCCGAGGTGGCGCAGTCGATCGTGCTCACGCGGATGTCGATGAAATCGACCTCGATGCCCGAGGGGGAGACCTTGGAGAATTTCGCCCGCACGGGAGCGACGCTGGCTATTCACCTTGGCATCCGCGCCCTGCGCGAGATCGAGCGGCAGCTTGCCCCCTATTACGGGGCGGATTGCCCGCTGGCGGTGATCTATCGCGTCGGCTGGCCGGATCAGCAGATCATTCGCGGCACGCTTTCGGACATTCACGCCAAGGTGCGGGCCGCCAAGATCACGCGCACGGCGCTGATCCTTGTCGGGCCGGCTTTGGCGGATTCTCACGGGTTCCCTGACTCGGCGCTTTACGACGCGGGCAAACCCCATGTTCTGCGGCCGCGGGTCAAGGAACGGGTGAGGTAGAGCGGCAACATCTCAATGTTCGCGATTCCGCGACAGGTTGTTAACTTGATTTTCAATGGGTTCGCGCCATCCTAGGGGTAAGGGTGGGGGTGTTGTCATGTCGATGTATTTGCCGGAAGCGGTTCGAAAGGGCCTTGAGGAGGCGCGGAAAACGGCTTTGCGCCGCTCGTCGCGGCTTTGTGTTCACAATGATGACAAGGTCTATAAAGTCCTGCGGTTGTGGGACGGCGGCTTTGCCATGGATGCCGAGGATGCGCCGCATCTACGCGGGCACGTCGATCTTTATGACGGGATGCGTCACCTTTATCAGTGTCTTGTCATCGCCTCGCGGAAAGAAAACGGCGAGATGATCTTCGAGTTTAAATGGCACACCGCCGTGCACGATCGGCCGCCCGTGGATTTCGAGCGCATCTCGGACGAGCCGGTGGCCCTGATCGGGCGGATGGCCGACTGATTACTGCAGATCCTTGAACGCGACCTGAAGGCGTTCGACCGCCTCGATCACGCGCGACCGCTGGGTGCCGATGTTGAACCGCAGGCAGGCCTCTCCGCCGGTGCCAAAGGGACCGCCGGCGCTTGTGCCGATATGGGCATCGTCGCGGACGCGGGCGGTGAATTCCTCGGCCGTCATGCCGGTGCCGGCAAAGTCGATCCAGGAGAGGTAGGTCGCCTCCATCGGCATGAACGAGAGGCCGGGGATCTGGGCGATGCCGTCGGCCATGACCTTGGCGTTGCCGGCGATATAGGCGCAGAGCGCATCGACCCAGGCTGCGCCCTCGGGGCTGTAGGCGGCTTCGGTCATCCGCACGCCGTAGAGGTTGGGTTGCATATCCAGCGCGCCAATCGCGTGGGCGAAGCGGCGGCGCAGGGCCTCGTCGGGGATGATGACGTTTCCGGTGCGCAGGGCCGCGAGGTTGAAGGTTTTCGAGGCCGAGTTCATCATGATCAGCCGGTCGAGAATCTCGGGGCAGGCAACCGCCATCGGGATATGGGTATGGCCGGGATGGACGAGGTCGTTGTGGATCTCGTCGGAGATCAGCAAGAGGTCGTGCTTGACGCAGAAATCGGCGATGGCCTTGAGCTCGTCGCGGGTCCAGACGCGGCCGGCGGGGTTGTGTGGCGATGAGATGATGAGGATCTTCTCGGTGCCGGTCATCAGGGCGTCATAGCGATCCCAGTCGAGAACGAATTTGCCGCCTTCCTTGGCAAGCGGCAGGTGTCGGGCAACGCGGCCGTTGCGCTCGGTCTTCATCTGGAACTCGTGATAGACCGGCGTGAAGAAAGCCACGGCATCGCCGGGCTGCGAGAAGGTTTGCAGGGTGATGGCGATGGCGTTGCCGAGGCCGAAGGTCGTCAGGCACCAGCGGGGGTCCACTTTCCAGCCGTGGCGGTTTTCCTGCCACCAGGCGACCGAGGCATAGAATTCCTCCATCCCGCAGAAATAGCCGAAATCGCCGGCTTCGGTGACGCGGCGGGCGGTGTCGATCACGCAAGCCGGGGGCTGAAAATCCATGTCGGCCACCCACATCGGCAGGGATCTTTCGGCGGTGACGCCGGTATGGATGTGGGCTTCGTCCCACTTCTTGCTGCCAAGGCCCTTGCGGTGGAAAAGCGTGTCGAAATTCATGATGCCCTCGGATGATCCCGCGAGAGGCTATCTGATTGGGCCTCGTGTGCAAGGCCGGATTGCGCCCCGTTGCAAGGAGGGCTGGCTTGCCCTACATGGCGGCCTATGACCCTGCGACCGATCCTGATCCATCCCGACCCGCGCCTGAAAACGGTGTGCAAGCCCGTGACCGACCTCACGGATGATATCCGCCGTCTGGCCGACGATATGCTGGCGACGATGTATGACGCGCCGGGTATCGGCCTTGCGGCGCCGCAGGTGGGCGTTCTGGGGCGGATGCTGGTGATGGATTGCGTCAAGGGCGAGGACGAGGCGCCGAAGCCGATGGTCCTGATCAACCCCGAGGTCATCTGGTCGTCTGACGAGCGCAGCACCTATAACGAGGGCTGCCTGTCGATCCCCGAGCAATATGCCGATGTCGAGCGGCCGGCCTCGGTCAAGGTCCGCTGGCTGGGCGTCGATGGCAAGGATCACGAGGAACAGTTCGACGATCTCTGGGCGACCTGCGTCCAGCATGAGATCGACCACCTCGATGGCAAGCTGTTCATTGATTATCTCAGCCCGATGAAGCGGCAGATGATCACCCGCAAGATGCAGAAGCTCAAGCGCGAGCAGGCGCGGGGCTAGGGCGATGGCGCATCGCCCCTATGTCATGTGGCCCGACAAGCGGCTGCGCGCTGTGGCAGCACCGGTCGAGGCGATCACCGATGAGGTCCGGGCGATCTGGGACGAGATGATCGAGGCGATGGAGACGATGCCGGGCGTGGGCCTTGCGGCTGTGCAGCTGGGCATTCCGATGGCCTTGGCGGTGGTTGATGCTTCGGAAAAGCGCGGGCAGGCCATTCGCATGGCCAATCCTGAAATTCTGCACGCCTCGGTGCAGCTGCGCGAGCATGACGAGGCTTCGCCCAACCTGCCGGGCGTCAGCGCCAAGATCGAGCGGCCCCGCGCTGTGACGGTGCGGTTTCTCGACGAGCATGGCATCTGGGACAGGCGCGATTTCGTGGGCCTTTGGGCGACCTCGGTGCAGCACCAGATCGACCACCTTCAGGGCAAGATGTATTTCGACAGGCTCGGCAAGGTGAAACGCGATATGCTCCTGAAACGGGCGCAGAAGCTCGCACGCTAGGAGTGGCCATGCGCATCGTTTTCATGGGAACCCCGGTCTTCTCGGTCGCTGCTTTGGAGGCGCTGGTGGGCGCGGGTCACGAGATCGTCTGCGCCTATACCCAGCCGCCCCGACCCGCGGGCCGCGGCAAGAAGGAACAGCCTTCGCCGGTGCAGGCGCGGGCCGAGGCGCTGGGCATTCCGGTGCGGCATCCGACCTCGCTCAAGACCGCCGAGGCTCAGGCCGAGTTTGCGGCACTAGAAGCGGAAGTGGCCGTGGTCGTGGCCTATGGGCTGATCCTGCCGCAGGCGATCCTCGATGCGCCGAAGTTTGGTTCCCTCAACATCCACGCCTCGCTCCTGCCGCGCTGGCGCGGGGCCGCGCCGATCCATCGGGCGATCATGGCGGGGGATGCCGAGACCGGCGTGTGCATCATGCAGATGGAAGCGGGGCTTGATACCGGGCCGGTTCTGTTGCGCAAGGTCACGGCGATTGGCGCGGAAGAGACGACCGGCGAGTTGCACGACAGGCTGGCGGTGATCGGGGCCGAGGCGATTGTCGAGGCGCTGGTGAA
This sequence comes from uncultured Paracoccaceae bacterium, assembly GCA_937138255.1. Taxonomy (GTDB): domain Bacteria; phylum Pseudomonadota; class Alphaproteobacteria; order Rhodobacterales; family Rhodobacteraceae; genus RFZI01. The sequence continues at coordinate 34,796 of CAKZOU010000057.1, read as the reverse complement.
GCTGCCGGGCTTGACCCCCGAGGTTCAACCCGAGGAAGCCGTGACCTACGCCGCCAAGATCGACAAGGCCGAAGCTCGCATCGATTGGACCCGCCCTGCCGCCGATGTGGCCCGCCTGATCCGCGGCCTGTCGCCTTTTCCCGGCGCCTGGTGCGATGTGGCGGGCGAGCGGGTCAAATTCCATGGCGCCCGCGTTGCGGCAGGCAAAGGGGCGCCCGGCGAGGTCTTGTCAGGCTTTACCGTGGCCTGCGGTGAAGGGGCGGTCGAGATCACCCGCGTCCAGCGCGAGGGCAAGAAGGCGCTGGCGGCGGGCGAGGTTCTTCGTGGCATGGACCTGCCCGGACGACTCGGTTAGGCCGCCTCCGGCGGGAGTATTTTCAGCCAAAAGAAGCGAGCGGGATTTGCCCTGAGGCGATGGCGGCGCGGACTTTGTCCATCGCGCGCAGGAACCTTGGGTCGAAACCGCCTGGTTCCGCGTCGCCAAGAGAATGCCAGAAGAATCGGTAGGTATCGCCGTCGTCACCGATGGCGGCGTGGTCCCATGTTGCGGGCAGGTCGGCGGCCGAGACGATGAACAGATGCCAGCGTTCGCCGGGCTGAATGTCATCATGAGAGCCGAGCGAAAGGCTGATGGTGGCAGCGGCGATGCCTGCCTCTTCGTCCAGTTCCCGGAGGGCGGCGACGGCGGGATTTTCGCCCGTCTCGATGGTGCCTTTGACGATCTGGAGGCCCGCGCGAGGATGTGCGAAGGCCAGAATTTGGGGCGAGGCTGGCGACCCGCGGAGGAGGATCGGACAGGCTTTGTGGATGAGCGTGCTCATTTCGCCGGGGGCTTGAACGGTGCCATGCCTTCGCGGGCCAGTTCGTCGGCGCGTTCGTTTTCGGGGTGGCCGGCGTGGCCCTTGATCCATTCCCATGTGACCTTGTGGCGGGCTTGGGCGGCGTCGAGGCGTTGCCAGAGCTCGGCGTTTTTCAGGCCGCCTTTCTTGGTCCAGCCGTTGCGCTTCCAGCCGTGGATCCACTTGGTGATCCCGTCTTTCACATAGGCGCTGTCGGTGACGACGGTGAGGGTGCTCGGGCGCTCGAGCACTTCAAGCGCGCTGATCGCGGCCATGAGTTCCATGCGGTTGTTGGTGGTCTCGGGCTCGCCGCCGTTCAGGGTGCGCTCCTTGAGAATCGCTTCTCCGTCCTTGGCGAGGAGGAGGACGCCCCAGCCGCCGGGGCCGGGATTGCCGCTGCAAGCGCCATCGGTATAGGCGAAGAGATCAGGCATCGGCGGGCTTTCGGGCGAGGCAGAGGACGAAGGGGTCGTCGGTTCCGGCGAGGCCCTTTTCCGAGCCTTCGCGGGTGGAGAGGACAGATAGGCCCGCATCGGTGAAGAGGCCGTGCAGTTCCTCGACGGTGACATAGGTGTAGAGCCGGTCGATGGCGTCGCGGGCTTCGCCTGTGCCGGTTTTCAGGCCAACGTGGAAGAGGCCGCCGGGGCGCAGGACGCGGGCGAGCGCGGTGAAGTGGCGGGACAGGTCGGCGCGGGGGGCGTGGAGGAGGCTGAAGTTGGCCCAGATGGCGTCGTAGAGCGCCTCGCCGCCGATGTCGTCGAAGGTGGCCTGTCGGGCTTCGAGGCTGAACCGCTCTTTAGCAAGGGCAATCATTGCTGGTGAGGCGTCGACCGGATCGGGATTGAGGCCAGCGTCGCGCATATGCGCCGACGCGCCGCCGGGGCCGCAGCCGAGATCGAGGACGCGGGCGCCTTTGGGGAGGGCTGAGATGAAATCCCGCAGCGTCTGGTCGGGGCCTCCGGAGTCGACCATGCGGGCATAGTCGGCGGCCTTGGCGTCATAGACCGCGATGGTGCGGGCGTCGGGCATCAGGCGGGTTCCCTGAGGACGCGGGGCACTTTGAACTCGACGTGTTCCTGCGCGGTTTCGACCTTTGTCACTGTCACGTCGAAATGGTCGGCGAAGGCCGACACGACCTCGTCGATCAAGACCTCGGGGGCCGAGGCGCCGGCGGTGATGCCGACCGAGCGGATACCCTCGAGCGCCCGCCAGTCGATCTCGCTCGCGCGTTGAACGAGTTGGGCTTGAGGGCAGCCGTTCTTGGCGGCGACCTCGACCAAACGGCGGGAATTGGACGAGTTGGGGGCCCCGACGACAAGGAGCGCGTCGCAGCCGGGCGCGATGGCCTTGACCGCCTCTTGCCGGTTGGTGGTGGCGTAGCAGATGTCTTCCTTGTGCGGCCCGACGATGGCGCGAAAGCGGGACTTGAGGGCGGCGACGATATCGGAGGTGTCGTCAACCGAGAGCGTGGTCTGGGTGACATAGGCAAGGCGCTCGGGATCGCGGACCTTCACCTTCGCAACATCATCGACCGTTTCGACCAGCAGAACTTCGCCCTCGGGCAATTGGCCCATGGTGCCGATCGTCTCGGGGTGGCCGGCGTGGCCGATCATGATCATCTGGAGGCCGCTTTCGGCGTGGCGGGCGGCCTCGATATGGACCTTGCTCACCAGCGGGCAGGTGGCGTCGACATAGATCATCTGCCGCGCTGCCGCTTCGGCGGGGACGGATTTCGGCACGCCGTGGGCGGAGAAGATTACCGGCCGGTCGAGCGGGCATTCCTCAAGCTCTTCAACAAAGACCGCGCCCTTCTCGCGCAGGCCATCGACCACGAACTTGTTATGCACGATCTCGTGGCGGACATAGACCGGTGCGCCCCATTTCTCGAGTGCCATCTCGACGATCTTGATGGCGCGGTCGACGCCCGCGCAAAAGCCGCGGGGGGCGGCGAGATAGAGGGTGAGGGGCGGCTTGGTCATAAGGGGCTCCGGGTTTCGGCCAGAGGTAAGGCCAAGGCGGGGCAGGGTCCAGCCCTAGGATGCGCGCGGCCAGATATAGGGGAACCAATCCTCGCGCAGCCTTTCGCCCGGTTGCATATCGTGGCCGGGGAAGGGCGGCGAGGTGCGGCCGGGGCGCTCGACATAGCGGGCATCGTCGCCGACAAGGCGCAGGGAAAAGGCGCGGCGGCGCTGGGCGGTCTCGTTGCCGCGGGCGCCATGCAGAACCTTGTAGTCGAAGGCGACCGCATCGCCCGGTTCCATCGGCCATTCAAGGATGGTCATGCCTTCGGCGTCGGGATCGGGCACAGGCATATAGGCCGAGGGGTCGGGATAAAAGCTGGTGTCGGCGAGCCAGCGCTTGGGCAGAACGGGCTTTTCCCAAAGATGCGATCCGGCCACGCAGCGCAGGGTGGCATTTGTCACCGGATCGAGGGGCGACCAGAAGCTGACCGTCTGCCGGCCCTCGACGAAGTAATAGGGGCCGTCCTGATGCCAGGGCGTCGGTTTCGATGTGCCGGGCTCCTTGATCAGAACATGGTCGTGAAAGACCTGCACCCGCTCGGATTGCATCAGGTCGGCGGCAACCTCAGCGGCGGGCGAGTTTTCGATGGTCTCTACGAATTCGGGGATGCGCTGCCAGTTGCAGTAGTCGTCGAAGAAACGACCACCCTCGCCGGGCTTGAGGTTTTCGGCGGCATAGGGCCCCGGCTCTCGCAGGTTGCGCTCGACGCCTTCGCGCAAGAGATCGACGTAATCGCGAAAGAGGCCTTTGATCAGGACAACGCCATCGCGCTGGTAGGCGTCAATGTCGGCTTGAGAGATGAGGGGAGAGGGCATGGCGGCTCCGGCGAAATGGGTTTCCCCATTCCAAGCACGAACACGCCCCCGGAAACAAGAACCGGGGCCAATGGCCCCGGCTCGGAATATGGGATCAGACCTCTTCTGCGGCCTGCTCGCGCTCGGGGCGCGGCTCGCGCGGCGGGCGGCCGATCACGTCGCGCAGCTCGTCGAGCTCGATGAAATTGTCGGCCTGACGCCGAAGCTCGTCCGAAATCATCGGCGGCTGGCTGCGGATCGTCGAGACCACCGAAACCCGGACACCCTTGCGCTGAAGCGCCTCGAGGAGCGGTTTGAAATCGCCGTCGCCCGAGAAGAGGACAACGTGATCGACGTGCGGAGCAAGCTCCATGGCATCGACGGTCAGCTCGATGTCCATGTTGCCCTTCACCTTCCGGCGGCCAAGGCTATCGGTGTATTCCTTCGCGGGCTTGGTCACCATGTGGAAGCCGTTGTAGTGAAGCCAGTCAACAAGTGGGCGGATGGGGCTGTATTCGTCGTTCTCCAGGAGGGCGGTATAATAAAACGCCCTCAGGAGCTTGCCGCGGCGCATGAATTCGGCGCGGAGAAGTTTGTAGTCGATGTCAAAACCCAGCGCCTTGGCGGCGGCATAAAGGTTCGAGCCGTCGATGAAGAGCGCCAAGCGCTCATCACGATAAAACATTGTGAGTGGTCCTTCCGAGTGGTCAACTGCTCGGCTTGTTCACTTGCGCGTGGTGTGAAAGATGAAACCAACGCTTCCGGTCCGTGAGTGGTGCAATGGCGCAAGAAGAAAAAGCAGAGTCTGAATTTGGCGATATGATTTTGATTGCTATTGGCGGAAACGTTTCGTCTTTGAGTGGAAGACCAGAAGAGACTACGACACATTCAATTGTCGAGATATACCAAAGGATAGGTAGTCCCATTGGCATAAGCCGTTTGTATCGGACACCTGCCTTTCCAGCCGGCTCTGGCCCCGATTTTGTCAATGCGGCAATGGCGTTACGGTCGGACAAGAGACCGGCCGAAATTTTGGCGATTTTGCACGATATTGAAGCCGCCCATGGACGGGAGCGAAAAACGCGTTGGGGCGCGCGGACGCTGGATCTTGATCTGATCGCCGCCGGGAATCAGGTGCTGCCGGACAGGCAGGTTTTTGAACATTGGCTTTCGCTGGATCCCGAGCGGCAGAAGATCGAAGCGCCCGATCGGCTGATCCTGCCACATCCGCGGATGCAGGATCGCGCTTTCGTGCTCGTCCCGCTCGCCGAGGTGGCGCCCGATTGGCGGCATCCGGTTCTGGGCCTGACGGTGGCGGAAATGCTGGCCGATCTGCCGCAGACGGCGCGGGCTGAGGTGATGCCGATCGCCTGATCGTTACTTTAGGGTTTTCGACTTGTGTTTCTTGGCTTCTGCCACTAAGTGGGGGGCTTCCTAGGACTGCCCGAAGTATTGGAGTGCGCTAATGGCCCGCGTGACCGTCGAAGATTGCGTTGACAAGGTACCGAACCGGTTCGAGCTGGTGATGCTCGCCTCTCACCGTGCCCGCGAGATCGCCTCTGGCGCTCCGCTGACCATCGCCCGCGACAATGACAAGAACCCCGTCGTTGCCCTGCGCGAAATCGCCGACGAGACCCAGCTTGCCGATGATCTGCGCGAGCGGATGATCGAAGCCAACCAGACCCAGATCGAGGTCGACGAGCCCGAAGACGACGCCATGGCCCTACTGATGGGTGCCGAGGCCGACAAGCCCGTCGAAGACGATATGTCTGAAGAGAAACTGCTGCGGGCGCTGATGGAAGCTCAGGGGCAGCGCTAAGCGCCCCGTTCCGGCCCCGCCGCCGAAGGCAAGGACCAGATGACGACCGTCGACGAACTGATCTCGCTGGTCCGCGCCTACAACCCCCGCTCGAACGAGAAGCTCCTGCGCGAGGCCTACGCCTTTGGCGAAGCCATGCATGATGGCCAGTTTCGCCATTCGGGCGAGCCCTATTTCACCCATCCTGTTGCCGTGGCGATGATCCTCGCCGAACAACAGATGGATGACGCGACCATCGCGACCGCCCTCCTTCATGACACGATCGAAGACACCAAGGCCTCTTATTCCGAGGTTTTGAAGCGATTCGGTGAGGACATCGCCGAACTGGTTGATGGCGTCACCAAGCTCACCAATCTTCAGCTGACCTCCGCCCATTCCAAACAGGCCGAAAACTTCCGCAAGCTCTTCATGGCCATGTCGCGCGATCTGCGCGTGATGCTCGTCAAACTGGCCGACCGTCTGCATAACATGCGCACGATCAAGTCGATGCGCGTCGAGAAACAGGCCCAGAAGGCGCGCGAGACGATGGAGATCTTTGCCCCCCTCGCTGGCCGCATGGGTATGCAATGGATGCGCGAAGAGCTCGAGGATCTCGCTTTCCGGGTTCTGAACTCCGAAGCGCGCAACTCGATCATGCGCCGCTTCATCACGCTGCAAAAGGAATCGGGCGATGTGATCGAGAAGATCACTTCCGATATGCGGCTCGAGCTTGAGAAGGCCGGGATCATTGCCGAGGTTTCGGGCCGCGCCAAGCGCCCCTATTCGATCTGGCGCAAGATGCAGGAGAAGGATCAGGGCTTCTCGCGCCTCTCTGATATCTACGGCTTCCGCATCGTGACGGCGACCGAGGGTGATTGCTATCGCGTCCTTGGCGCCGTGCACCAACGCTGGCGTGCTGTGCCAGGGCGGTTCAAGGACTATATCAGCCAGCCCAAAACAAACGGCTATCGTTCGATCCACACCACCGTGTCGGGCCGTGATGGCAAGCGCGTCGAGGTGCAGATCCGCACCCGCGAGATGCATGATGTGGCGGAAACCGGCGTTGCGGCCCACTGGTCCTATAAGAACGGCGAAAGGGTCGAAAACCGGTTTGCTGTCGATCCGGTCCGCTGGATCGCCTCACTGACAGAACGGCTTGATGACGAGCATGACCACGACGAATTTCTCGAGGCGGTCAAGCTCGAGATGTATCAGGATCAGGTGTTTTGCTTCTCGCCCAAGGGTGATGTGATCAAGCTGCCCCGCGGCGCGACGCCCATCGACTTTGCCTATGCGATCCACACCCGCATCGGTTCGGCCTGTGTCGGCGCCAAGGTCGATGGCATTCGCGTGCCCTTGTGGACCCGTCTCAAGAACGGCCAATCGGTCGATATCATCACCGCCGAAGGCCAGACCCCGCAGGCGACATGGATCGACATTGTGGTCACGGGCCGGGCAAAATCCGCGATCCGCCGTTCGCTGCGCGAGGAAGACCGCGAGAGGTTCATCAAGCTCGGGGCCGAACTGGCCCGGGTGGCTTTCGAGAATGTTGGCAAGAAAGCCACTCAAAAAGCCTTGCGGACCGCCGCCAAGGCGCTTGTTCTTGAGGACGAAGACGAGCTATTGGCCCGGCTTGGGTCCGCCGAGCTGACCGCGCGCGAGGTGGTTCGCGCCATCTATCCGGATCTGGCCGAGCGCGAAGGTGACGAGGTTGATCAATCGCGGGCCGTTATCGGCCTCTCCCCGGATCAATCCTTCCATCGCGCCCCCTGTTGCCAACCGGTGCCGGGTGAGCGGATCGTCGGGATTACCTTCCGTGGGCAGGGCGTTGTCGTGCACGCGATCGACTGTCAGGCGCTTGCCGCCTACGAGGCGCAGCCTGAACGCTGGGTCGACCTGCACTGGCAGGAGGGCAAGCACCCGGCAACCAATACCGTCACGCTGGAAATCTCGATCAGCAACGATGCCGGTGTGCTGGGACGAATTTGCACATTGATCGGCGAGCAAAGCGCCAATATCTCGGACCTGAACTTCATCGATCGCAAGCCCGACTATTACAAGCTTGAGATTGATGTCGACCTGCGTGACGTTGAACACCTGCACAGGGTGATGACCGCGCTGGAAGCAGAAAGCAACGTGGCCTCGATCTCGCGCTTGCGGGATCCGGTGCGGGCACAGACGACCCCGGCCAAAGGCTGAGGCAAAGGTAGGTATCTTGGTCTTCAAGCGGCGAGACAGGCGGCCTGTGAAACAGGTGCTGACCGAGATCGTCTATCCGCGTGGCGGCTGGCGGCGCGCGATCGGCTACGTCAAGCTGCGCCTGCGCCGCTTGCCTGACACGCCCGAAAAGATCGCCCGAGGCATCTTTGCCGGTGTGGTGACGGCATTCACGCCTTTCTATGGCCTGCATTTCGTTGCCGCCTTCATCCTTGCCAAGCTGGTGCGCGGCAACGTTATCGCGGCCCTTCTGTCGAGCTTTGTCGGCAACCCGCTGACCTATGTGCCGATTGCCGTCCTCTCGACCAAGATCGGGCACCTTTTGCTTGGAAATCCGGTGCGCGAAGGCGTTGATCCCTCGATGGGCCACAAGTTCTCGGGCGCCGGGCATGACCTGTGGCATAATTTCACCGCCCTCTTTACGTCCGAGAAGATGGATTGGCGCGGCCTCCATGTCTTCTACGACGATCTCTTCCTGCCGTTTCTGATTGGTGGCTTGATCCCCGGCGTCGCCCTTGGCCTTGTCTTCTACTATCTCTCGGTCCCTGTGATCCGGGCCTACCAGAACCATCGCCGCAAGATCCTGCGCCAGAAGCTTAGCCAGCTTGGCCGAAATGCCGCGAATCCGGCTGACGGCGCGGGCCATTCCGGCTAGGATCGGGCGACAAATCTGAAAGGAAGCCTCATGTCCGGCAAACTTCGCTTGGGCGTCAACATCGACCACGTGGCCACCGTCCGCAATGCACGCGGCAGCGCCTATCCCGATCCGATCCGCGCGGCCAAGATCGCCGAAGATGCGGGCGCCGATGGCATCACCGCGCATCTGCGCGAGGATCGCCGGCATATCTCGGATGCGGATATCGAAGGGCTGATGGCGGTTCTGACCAAGCCCCTGAATTTCGAGATGGCCGCGACCGACGAGATGCAGAAGATCGCCCTGCGCCACCGGCCCCATGCCGTCTGCATCGTGCCGGAAAAGCGCGAGGAGCGGACCACCGAAGGCGGCCTCGAGGTCGCGCGCGAGGAAAACCGGCTTGCTCATTTTATCGCGCCCCTGCGCGAGGCGGGCTGCCGTGTGTCGATCTTTATCGCCGCCGATGCCCGCCAGATCGAAGCCGCGCACCGGATCGGCGCGCAGGTGATCGAGCTGCACACCGGCGCCTATTGCGATTTTCATGCCGACGGACATTTTGCCCAGCGCGATGCCGAGCTTGAGCGCCTGCGCGAGATGGCGGCCTATGGCCATTCGCTCGGCCTCGAGGTCCATGCCGGCCACGGCCTGACCTATGAAACCGTCCAGCCTGTCGCCGCCTTTCCCGAGGTGATGGAACTCAACATCGGCCATTTCATCATCGGCGAGGCGATCTTTCGCGGGCTCGATCCCGCGATCCGCGAAATGCGCCGCCTGATGGACGAGGCGCGCGGCTAGGCGCGGCGGTAGTGGCATGATCCTCGGCATCGGCACCGACCTCTGCAACATCGAGCGGATCGAAGGAACGCTCGAGCGTTTCGGTGACCGGTTCTTGCAACGGGTCTTTACCGAGCGTGAACAGCGCAAGGCCGAAAGCCGCCCCCGCGCCGTGGCCGCGACCTATGCCAAGCGCTGGGCCGCGAAAGAGGCCTGCTCCAAGGCGCTGGGCACGGGCCTTCGGATGGGCATCGCCTGGAAGGATATGGCCGTGAGCAACCTGCGCACCGGCCAGCCCGTGATGCACGTTACCGGTTGGGCCAAGGACCGGCTCGACGCAATGACCCCGCCAGGCCACGAGGCGATAATCCACGTCACCCTGACCGACGATCACCCCTGGGCGCAGGCCTTTGTCGTGATCGAGGCGCGGCCCATTGCCGATGGGGCCAGCGGCGCTTGACTTGCCGGGCCGGGGCCCTCACATACCCCTGACACCAAAAAGGAACGATCATGTCGGACGTGACGGAAGAAAGCGGCCTTTGGGCGGGCATCAAGGAAACGGTCAAGACGGTTGTCTATGCCCTTCTGATCGCGGGCGTGTTCCGCACGGTGTTTTTCCAGCCGTTCTGGATCCCTTCGGGCTCGATGAAAGACACGCTCCTGATCGGCGATTTCCTCTTCGTCAACAAGATGGCCTATGGCTATTCCTACGCCTCTTGTCCGTCGATCCGCATCGCATCGCTCGGCATTGATATCGACGCCGAGGATTTCTGTGGCTTCCTCAAGGGCGACAACGACCGGATGCTCGGCTCGGATCCCGAGCGCGGCGATGTCGTGGTCTTCCGCCACCCCGTGACGGGGCGCGATTTCATCAAGCGGCTGATCGGCCTGCCGGGCGACCGCGTTCAGATGAAGGACGGTCTTCTCTACATCAACGATGTGGCGGTCGAGGTCGAGCAGGTTGGGGTCTTTGAGGAAACCTACGAGCGCCAAGGGCCGCAGGGCCTCGTTCCCCGCTGCGCCAATGGCAATCCGGGGCAGGGCGGCCTCTGCCTGAAGGACCGCGCCATCGAGACGCTGCCGAATGGTGTTGAACATTCGATCCTGAATATCGGCAACCAGAGCCTTGATACCACCGGCGTCTATACTGTCCCCGAGGGCCACTACTTCTTCATGGGCGACAACCGCGACAACTCGACCGACAGCCGTGTTGACCAGCGCCTTGGTGGCGTGGGCTTCGTGCCGGCCGAGGATATCGTCGGCCGCGCTGACCGGATCATGTTCTCGTCCGCCGGCCGCTCGATGCTTGCCTTCTGGACGTGGCGCTCCGATCGCTTCTTCAAGGCGATCGAGTAACGCCGCCCGGGCCGATGGCGCGTTCGCGCAATCCACTTGCCGTGTATCTTCAAGGCTTCGACTGGTCCGGCAAGACCGGTCGGGGCCGCTTCCTTTTTGCGCTTCTCGTCGTGGCCCTGCCACTGGCCGCGCTTTGGCAGCTTGACCTGACACGAGGGCAGATCATCTGGATGCATGTCTGGCTCGCCGCCATGTGGCTTCCCTTTTGGGGCCATGTTCTGCGGCGGCTGAATGATCTTGGCTGGCCGGGTTGGCTTGCCTGGCTTCTGCTAATTCCTTTCGTGAACGCCGCACTTGCCGCTGTCTTGCTTTTTATCCGCCCGCAAATGCGCCAGAGGGTCAGCCTGTCGCGCTGGCGCAGCCTTGGTTTTGGGTTTGTCGCGGCGTCCGTTCCTGTTGTCTTTCTCGGGGCCTTTGTCGATCTCAACCGGATCGGCGGGCTTGGCATGAAGCCTGTTCTCCTGCCTGGCGATGTGGTCATTGCCACAACCCCTGTGCTGCATCCGGCGCGGCGTGGTGATATCGTTTTTGTCGAGGGCGGTGGCGTCGGGCGGGTGATCGGCATTGCAGGCGACCGGATCGCTGTCGAGGATGGCATCGTGATTCTGAATGGCGTGCCGCTTTCTCAGGCTGATAAGGAATTCTTCGACGAGATCATGGCGCCGCAAGGCGCGGACGGAGATCTTCCCCGCTGCCTCAATGGCGCGGTCGGACAAGGGGCGCTTTGCCGCAAGCGGCTCTTGATCGAAACCTTGCCCGAAGGCTATGACCACCCCGTGCTCAACGCCGGCGACACCGCGCTCGATCGCTTTGCCGAGGTGACGGTGCCTAAAGGCCATCTCTTCCTTCTCGGCGACAACCGCGACAACGCCGCCGACAGCCGCATCGCCCGCGCCGCAGGGGGCCTTGGATTGGTGGACGAGGCCACTGTCCTCTCCCGCGCCCGGCTGGTAGGACTGTCGGCAACCGGCCGCTCGCTCTGGCAGGTCTGGACATGGCGCAAAGACCGCATAGTGGAGGCGGTGAGATGAAGCTCTCGACTGAGATGAAAGAGTTTTCAGAACGTCTCGGGCACGAGTTTGCCAAGCCCGAGCTTCTGATCCGTGCGCTCACCCACCCATCGATGACCTCGCCCCACCGCGACAATAACCAGCGGCTCGAATTTCTGGGCGACCGTGTGCTTGGCCTGTCGATCGCCGAAGCGCTGTTCAAGGCCGACAAGGGCGCCGCCGAAGGCGTGCTTGCCCCCCGCTTCAACGCGCTCGTGCGTAAAGAAACCTGCGCCGAAGTGGCACGCGCCATTGATCTCGGCGCAGTTCTCAAGCTCGGCCGCTCCGAGATGAAATCCGGCGGCCGCCGCAAAGACGCGCTCTTGGGCGACGCGATGGAGGCGGTGATTGCCGCGATCTATCTCGACGCAGGCTTCCCCGCCGCCCGCGATGCGGTTCTGCGGCTTTGGGGCGACAGGATCGACCGCGTGGAGACAGACGCCCGCGATCCCAAGACCGCGCTTCAGGAATGGGCGCAGGCCCGCGGCGAGCCGCCGCCGAGCTATGTCCAGATCTCGCGCACCGGCCCCGACCACCAACCAATATTCACCATTGAAGCCCGCCTCGCCTCGGGCCCGACCGAACGCGCCAGCGCCGGATCGAAGCGGCAGGCAGAGATGGCCGCCGCCGAGGCGCTTTTGAAGAAGGTGACAGGCTAGATTGCCGTCACATCTGGTCGGCTCGTAGGCGGCCCTTCTGTTTCGCATCTATCCGCCAAAGCTTCTTTCGGGCGCCCTCCGCTTCGAGGTGACGATATTTGCCGCGCGAGAATTTGGGCCAGTCGAGGGCGAGGCCCGCTTTCACCAACTCCGCCGCGATATCCCGCCCATCGTCGAGATAGCAGGTGGCCACCAGCCGGTCATAGCTCGAGTCAGGATGCAGATGCGCCGAAACCGTGCGCCCCTTGCACATCTCCATGACAGCCCGCTTGGCATTATGACCATAGGGGTGGTGGAGCTCGGGCGCGTCGATCCCGGCGATGCGGATCGACTGGTTCTGGATCCGGATGGTGTCGCCATCGACAACCCAGCAAGGCCCGGTGAGCACGGTCGTCTCGACGATCTCGATTGTCTCGACGACCGTGACGCTCTGTGTGACGCGCCGCCGGGGCCTTTCCACGGGTCTGTAGAGGCTGCGATCCTCATAGGAAGACCTCCGGACTTCCCGGCGAAACGCGCGGAACAAAAGGCGGAGAAGGCCCATCGCGGCTCTTCCTTCGGGGTTATGTCTTCGGAAAGGCTACCGTCAAGGTTGTTTCCCGACAAGAACTTGCTTTCCACGGGCGAAAAGGCACGCTCTGGTCAATGGCGGCAAAATGAAATAGCGACCGGATCCAACTCTCGGAAGGTTGATAGAATGGTTGACACCCCCACTACCCGCGCCGGATTTGTGGCGCTGATTGGCGAGCCGAATGCGGGCAAGTCGACGCTTCTCAATCGCATGGTGGGCGCGAAGGTGTCGATCGTGACCCACAAGGTCCAGACCACGCGGGCGCGGATTCGCGGGGTGGCGATGGATGGGGATCGGCAGATCATCTTCGTCGATACCCCCGGCCTTTTCCGTCCGCGCCGCAGGCTCGACCGCGCGATGGTCGCCGCGGCTTGGGGCGGGGCGGCAGATGCGGATATCGTCGTCTTGCTGATCGAGGCGCATCGCGGGCTGACCGATGGCGTCCGGGCGATCCTTGACAACCTCAAGGACAAGGTGGGCAATCGCCCCGTGGCGCTGGCGATCAACAAGATCGACCGGGTGAAGGCCGAAGAGCTTTTGGCGCTGACCAAGAAGATGAACGACGCCTTCCCCTTCGTTGAGACCTTCATGATCTCGGCGGAAAAAGGCTATGGCTGCGACTATCTGAAAAAGTGGCTGGGCGACCGGATGCCGGAAAGCCCGCTTCTTTTCCCAGAGGATCAGATCGCCGATCTGCCCCTGCGGATGATCGCCGCCGAGATCACTCGCGAAAAGCTGACCCTGCGGCTGCATCAGGAGCTGCCCTATCAGCTGACAGTCGAGACCGAACATTGGAACGAACGCCCCGATGGCTCGGCGCGGATTGATCAGGTGGTCTATGTTTCGCGCGATGGGCACAAAGGCATCGTCCTTGGCCACAAGGGCGAGACGGCCAAGGCCGTGTCCAAGGCGGCGCGGGAAGAGCTTGAGGAATTCCTCGGCCGCAAAGTCCACCTTTTCCTGCAGGTCAAGGTGCGGCCCAACTGGCTTGAAGAGGCCGAGCGCTATTCCGAGATGGGCCTCGATTTCAAGGACGGCAATTCTTGAGGCTGACCGCCGGGATATGGGTCTCGGCCTATCTCGCGCGGCTTCGGCTGGCCGATATCCCCGCCTTTGTGGTGCGGCGGGGCGACGACACGGCGGGGGCGGTTCTCGTCAAGCTCAACACGCTCGACGGCAGGGCCACCTGCTTTCAGCGCAGCTTCGATCTGATGACAGCCGAGCGGCGCTGGGTTGAACTTACCTCGGGCGATGAGGCCACTGTTGACGAAGCCATCGCCCGCCAGCGCGGCTTTGATCCCGATCTTTGGGTTCTTGAAATCGAAAGCCGCGAGGGGCGGCATCTTCTCGATGAGCCGGGCCTCGAATAACCCTTGCTTTGGCGGCCCCGCGCCGCTCCCATGGCGCCATGATTGATTGGCGGGATCAGGGCGTTCTTCTGGCTGTGCGCAAGCACGGGGAGACATCTGTCATCATCGAGGTCTTTACCCCCACCCAAGGCCGCGCCGCTGGCATCGTGCGCGGCGGGGCGGGGCGCAGGCTCGGCCCGATCCTGCAACCGGGCGCGCAGCTGGATGTCGAGTGGAAAGCGCGCCTTGAAGCGCATCTGGGCAGCTTCACCGTCGAACCGATCCGCAGCCGCGCGGCGCTGGTGATGAGCGAGCGGCAGGCGCTCGACGGGCTTTCGGCGGTCTGCTCGATCCTGTCGATCTGCCTGCCCGAACGCGAACCACACGCGCCGCTCTACGAGCGCACTGTCGACCTCTTGGATCTTCTCGGTCATTCCGATCTCTGGCCCTTGGCCTATCTGCAATGGGAGATGGCGCTCTTGGAAGAACTGGGCTACGGGCTCGACCTTTCGGCCTGCGCCGCGACCGGCGTCAACGAAGACCTCTCCTTCATCTCTCCCAAGTCGGGCCGCGCGGTAAGCCGCGAGGGCGCGGGCGCTTGGGCTGATCGCCTTTTGCCCTTGCCGCCGGTGATGAAGGGCGAGGGCGAAGCGCATGATCCCGAGATCGCCGTGGCGCTAGGCACCACCGGCTTTTTCCTCGAACACCGCCTCCTTGCCGCGCTTGGCCGAAAGGCCTTGCCAGCGGCGCGTCAAAGGTTGATAGCGCGGCTGGCAGCGAGAAATATTTGAGTCCCGAGCGCGACAGGAAATGTCGTATCGGGCAGAGAATTGGCCCCGAACTGGCGGCTTGATGCGGGAAAGAAAGTTTGACTTGAAATGATTGCGCCCCGCAGCCCCGTTTACCTTACGCATTCGCCGACGCCGAAGGTTCATCACTTCGCGCTCCTCGCCGCGCTTGAAGCGGGCGTGCGCGGGCTTCTTTTGTCGGTCATGCCGCTTGCGATTTACAACGCCTTTGGCGATGCCGGGGTGGTCAGCCGTATCTATTTCTTCGTCGGCCTCGCGGCCCTGATCTTTGGCGCGACCGTGCCCTTCGTCTCGCGCTTTGTCCCGCGCCGCTGGCTCTATACCTCGGCAGGGGTGCTTTATCTCGTCGGTGTCGCTCTTGCGCTGACCAATATCCCGATGCTCGTGGCCGGCGCGATCATGGCCAATGCGCTTGCCGCCACGATCTCGTCGATCAGCCTCTCGGCCTATGTGCTTGATTACATCCAGCGCACCGACCTCGGCAAAAACGAAACCGCCCGCCTTGTCTATTCGGCGCTGCCGTGGTCGGTCGGCCCGTTCCTCGGCGTCTGGATGATGGACCGCTGGTGGGGCTTGCCCTTCGTCGTCGCCTCGCTCTTTGCGGTTCTGATGATCCTCACCTTCTGGCGCCTGCGCCTCGGCAATGGCAAACAGATCACCAAGGCCCGGGGCCCCGCGCCCAACCCCTATGCCTTCCTCGGCCGCTTCTTCGCCCAACCGCGCCTCGTGGCGGGCTGGACCTTCGCGACGATCCGCTCCTGCGGCTGGTGGGTCTATATCGTCTATCTGCCGATCTTCTGCGTCGAGAGCGGGATCGGCAAATACTGGGGCGCGGCGGCGGTGTCGTTGGCCAACGCGATCCTCTTCGTGGCGCCGGTGATGCTCAAGGTCGTCAACCGGATCGGGGTCAAGACCTCGGTGCGCTTTGCCTTTGCCGGGGCTGCCATCTGCGGCGCGGTGGCTTGGGGCGCGGCGGATTGGCCGTGGGTGACTTATTGGACGATGGTCGGTATGTCGTTCTTCCTCGTCGCGCTCGACGTATCGGGAAGCCTGCCGTTCCTGATGGCCGTGAAGCCCTCGGAACGCACGGAAATGGCGGCGGTTTTTGCGAGCTATCGCGATGCCTCGGGGATCCTGACGCCTGCGGTGGCTTGGGCCGTGCTGGCCTTCGCGCCGATCTCGGCGGTGTTTCTTGCAGGCGGGGTCGGCATGGTGATCGCCTGGGTGATCGCCGGGACGCTTCACCCAAGGCTTGGTGAGCGGAAAGCCTAGTCGAGCAGCCGCCGCGCGATCACCTGCGCCTGAATCTCGGCGGCCCCTTCAAAGATATTGAGGATCCGCGCATCGCAAAGGATGCGGCTGATCTTGTATTCCATGGCAAAGCCGTTGCCGCCGTGGATCTGAAGGCCATTGTCGGCCGCCGCCCAGGCCACGCGGGCACCCAGAAGTTTGGCCATCCCGGCTTCAAGGTCGCAGCGGCGGCCTTCGTCCTTTTCGCGGGCGCTGAAATAGGTGAGCTGACGGGCGATCATGATCTCGACAGCCATCATCGCAAGCTTGCCCGACACACGCGGGAAGGCGATCAGGGGTTTGCCGAATTGCTTGCGGTCCTGGGCGTATTGCATCGCCACATCGAGCGCCGATTGCGCGACGCCAATGGCGCGGGCGGCGGTCTGGATGCGGGCGCTCTCGAAGGTCTGCATCAGCTGCTTGAAGCCGTTGCCCTCGACCCCGCCCAGAAGGTTCTCGCCCTTCACGGCGAAATTATCAAAGCCCAGCTCGTATTCCTTCATGCCGCGATAGCCCAAGACCTCGATCTCGGTGCCGGTCATGCCGGGGGTCGGGAACGGGGCCTCGTCGGTGCCGGGGGTCTTTTCGGCGAGGAACATGGAAAGCCCGCGATAGTCGGTCGTGTTCGGATCGGACCGCGCCAGAAGCGTCATCACATGGGTGCGGGCCGCGTGGGTGATCCATGTCTTGTTGCCAGTCACGCTATAATTGCCATCCGCGCCCTTCACCGCACGGGTGCGGAGCGAGCCGAGGTCGGAGCCGGTGTTGGGCTCGGTAAATACGGCGGTCGGCAAGGTCTCGCCGCTGGCGAGGCGGGGCAGCCACTTTGCCTTCTGCTCTTCGGTGCCGCCGCACAGGATCAGTTCGGCCGCGATCTCGGAGCGGGTGCCGAGGGAACCCACGCCGATATAGCCGCGCGAAAGCTCTTCCGAGACAACCACCATCGACGCCTTCGACAGACCAAAGCCGCCGTGTTCTTCGGGGATGGTCAGGCCGAAGACGCCCATCTCGGCCAGTTCCTCGATGACCTCCATCGGAATGAGCTCGTCCTTCAGGTGCCAGTCATGGGCGAAAGGTTCGACCTTTTCGACCGCGTAACGGCGGAATTGCTCACGGATCATTTCGAGCTCGTCCTCGAGGCCCGGATTGCCCACGGTGATGTTGGCGGCCTGTTCCTGCATCAGCGCCACAAGCCGCTCGCGGGCGGTTTGGGTGTTGCCGGAGGCGATCAGGCGGTCGATTTCGGGCGTGGCGAGGGCCGATGCATCAAGGCCAAGGTCCGACAGGCGCATGATCTCGGTCTGCGACATCGGGATGCCGCCGCGCAGCTGGGCGAGGTATTCGCCGAAGGCGATCTGCAGAATCAGCGCCTCGGTCTCGCCAAACTTGCCCTCAGCGCCAAGGCGCTCGGCCCAGCCGTGCATCTGGTCGAGGCAGTTCACATAGGTCGCCAGCCACGACAGCCCATGTGCCGCCGACTGGTTCGCTTCGATCAGCCCCGCCGACACGCGCCCATCCTTGCTGACAAGGGCGCGGACGGCCTCTTTGGCGCTGTCCAAAAGGCGTTGCAGCGGGGGAAGCGTGGCCGCTGTGAGGCTTGTGAGGCTTTCCAGAAGGGGTTGGTTGCTCATCCTGAAATCCTGTCCATCATGCGGCATCGCGGGCTCCGTATTTTGCTCATGCAGAAATATCCACTTTGCAATCGCAGCGCAACTTTAATTCAAGAAGATTGCCGCATTTGAACATAAATGTCGCTGCAAATTCCTGCTGCCAAGGCCCCCGCTTCGGTGTAACTGACCCGCATGGACCAGCTTTTCTCCGCCATCTCTCCTGCGCATCTGGCGCTTGCCTTCGGCATCACGCTTCTGGCGGGTCTGGTCAAGGGGGCGACAGGCTTTGCCATGCCGATGATCATGATCTCGGGCCTGTCGATCTTTCTGCCGCCTGACATTGCGCTCGCCATGCTGATCCTGCCGACCTTCGTCTCGAACTTCTGGCAAGCGATGCGCCAAGGCTGGCGCGAGGCCTGGGGCTCGATCCGCCGGTTCCGCATCTTCCTGATCTGTCTGACCATTGCCCTCTATATCAGCGCCCATCTGGTGCGCGTGCTGTCCCAAGACGCGCTGTTCCTCCTGATCGGCGCGCCTGTCGCGGCCTTCACCTCGATGCAGCTTGCCGGTTGGAAACCCAAGTTTCAGCCGCGTCTGTGGATTGAGGCGGTGATTGGTGGCTTTGCGGGCTTTGTCGGCGGGCTCAGTGGCGTCTGGGGGCCGCCGACGGTTGCCTATCTGACCGCGATCGACACGCCGAAGACGGATCACCTGCGGGTTCAGGGCGTGATCTATGCCCTCGGGGCCTTCGTCCTTCTGGGCGCGCATATCCAGTCGGGCGTTCTGCGGGGCGAGACCCTGCCGCTCTCGGCGCTGATGGTGCTTCCTGCAGGGCTTGGCATGGTGGTGGGGCTCGCGATCCACGACAGGCTCGATCAGGCCACCTTTCGCAAGGTGACACAGTTCGTTCTTCTGATCGCGGCGCTCAATCTGGTGCGCCGCGCCCTCTTTTAGGCGCGGCGGCAAGGTCAGCCGATAGCGGCGGCCTTCACGTCCTCGTCGATATAGGGGACGTATTTGGCGAAGTTGTTGGCAAACATCTCGACGAGCTTGTGCGCCTGTTTGTCATAGGCGGCGGTATCGGCCCAAGTGCTGCGCGGATCGAGGAGGCGGGCATCCACGCCCTCGACGGTCACCGGCACATCAAAGCCAAAGTTCGCGTCCTTGCGGAAGGTCGCTTCGCTGAGCGAGCCGTCGAGCGCCGCCGAAAGAAGGGCGCGGGTCGCCTTGATCGGCATCCGCTTGCCGGTGCCGTAGGCCCCGCCGGTCCAGCCTGTATTCACGAGCCAGCAGGTCGCTCCGTGGGTGGCGATCTTTTCCTGCAACAACTTGCCATACACCTCGGGGCGACGCGGCATGAAGGGCGCGCCGAAACAGGTCGAGAAGGTCGGCTCGGGCTCGGTCACGCCGCGCTCGGTGCCGGCAACCTTCGAGGTAAAGCCCGATAGGAAGTGATACATCGCCTGCGCCGGCGTCAGCCGCGCGATCGGCGGCAGGACGCCATAGGCATCGCAGGTCAACATGATGATGTTCTTCGGATGCCCGCCCAGAGCGGTCTCGCTGGCGTTAGAGATATAGTCGAGCGGATAGGCGCAGCGCATATTCGCGGTGAGCGAGCTGTCTTCGAAATCAAGCTCTTTGGTCTCGGGGTCGAAAACCATGTTCTCGATCACGGTCGCGAACTTCTGGGTGGTTGCAAAGATTTCCGGCTCGGCCTCGGCCGAAAGGCTGATCGTCTTGGCATAGCAGCCGCCTTCGAAATTGAAGGTGCCGCGATCCGACCAGCCGTGTTCGTCATCGCCGATGAGAACGCGGGTCGGATCAGCCGAAAGGGTCGTTTTGCCGGTGCCCGACAGGCCAAAGAAAACGGCGGTATCGACCGGGTTGCCGGGGGCATGATTGGCCGAGCAGTGCATCGGCATGATGCCCTTTTCCGGCAGGAGATAGTTGAGAAGCGTAAAGACCGATTTCTTGTTCTCGCCGGCATATTCGGTGCCGCCGATGAGGATCATCTTGCGAGCAAAGTTGAGCGCGATCACTGTTTCCGTCCGGCAGCCGTGGCGGGCCGGATCGGCCTTGAAGGTCGGGCAGTTGATGATCGTCCAGTCGGGGGCAAACCCGTCAAGCTCGGCCCGCTCGGGGCGCCGCAGAAGGTGGCGGATGAAAAGGCCATGCCAGGCAAGCTCTGTCACCATCCGCACATCGAGCCGGTGCGCCGGATCGGCGCCGCCGAAAAGATCCTGAACGAAATAGTCGCGGCCCTTCATATGGGCGGTCATGTCGGCATAAAGCTGATCGAAGGCGGCGGGCTCCATTGGCGGGTTGTTGTCCCACCAGATCGTATCGACGACATCGGGGGTGCGGACGACGAATTTGTCCTTGGGGCTCCGGCCGGTGTGTTTGCCGGTGGTCACCAGAAGTGTGCCGCCTTGGCCCATCGTACCTTCGCCGCGCTCGATGGCCTTTTGCATCAGATCGGGTTCGAGGAGATTATAATAGACCGCACCCAGCCCCGTGATGCCCTGGTGATCAAGCTTCATGGTTGGGTTGACCCGTCCGTGGTCCATAGTCTCGCTCCTGAATTTCGGGACTGCGCCCTTTTAGGCCCACTTAGCACCTTGGGCTCGGGACCGAAAAGGTATGGTTGTCGCAGTTAGCGCAACCAAATGCCTGTTAGCGCAACCAATGCCAATCCCCGAAGATCACTGAGGCAAATTAGCCATTCTTCAGGGAAATTACGGCTGAATGTGTCTGGGATGTGTCTGGATTTTGAGTTTCTCATTGATTCGCCGAATCAAAAAGGACAAAAAAGCTAACAAAAAGCAGGCAAACAACATCGAGCAAAAGGGGCTAACCCATGCAAAAGATTGCACTCGTCGACGACGATCGTAACATTCTAACGTCTGTATCCATGACGCTTGAGGCCGAAGGTTTCGAGGTTGAGACCTATAACGACGGTCAGGCCGCGCTGGATGCCTTCAACAAGAAGCTGCCCGACATGGCGGTTCTTGATATCAAGATGCCCCGTATGGACGGCATGGATCTTCTCCAGCGGCTGCGGCAGAAAACTTCGATGCCGGTCATCTTCCTGACTTCCAAGGACGACGAGATCGACGAAGTTCTCGGCCTTCGGATGGGCGCCGATGACTATGTGAAAAAACCGTTTTCCCAGCGCCTTCTGGTCGAGCGGATCCGGGCACTTCTGCGCCGTCAGGATGCCATCGCCGGCGATATCGTCGACGACAGCGAAGAGAACAAGATCATGATCCGTGGCGAGCTGACTATGGATCCGCTGCGTCATGCCGTGAAGTGGAAAGGGCTCGATGTGTCGCTGACCGTCACCGAGTTCCTGCTTCTGCAGGCTCTCGCTCAGCGGCCGGGCTTCGTGAAGTCGCGCGATCAGCTGATGGACGTGGCCTATGATGATCAGGTCTATGTCGACGACCGGACCATCGACAGCCACATCAAGCGCCTGCGCAAGAAGATGCGCCAGGTCGACGACGATTTCAGCGCAATCGAGACCCTCTACGGGATCGGCTACCGCTACAACGAAGAATAGGGCATGGCCTCAAACTCCGAAATCGATGTGCGCGACCTTCGGTCGGTCCGAAAGGCCGCCCATGATCGTGCGGATGTGGTTTTAGGAGAGGACTGGGTCGCACCCGACATGGCCCAAGATAGCGAACCCCGCACCGGCAAGCCCCGGCGCGGGGTCGTACGGTTGAACCGTTCGCCGCTTGCGCGGAAGATCATCATCTTCAATCTTCTTGCGATTGTGATCCTGGTCGTCGGGGTGCTCTATCTCAATCCCTCGCGCGATAATCTGATCTATCAGCGCGCCAACGGTCTCGTGAATGAGGCCGAGCTGATCGCGGATGTTATCGAGGCGCAGCTGCCCGGATCTGGCGGCATTGATGGCGATCAAACGAATGTTGACGGTTTGCTCGACGGCCTCGATCTTCGAGGCGGGGTCGAGGTTTTTGTTGTCGATGCCAGCGGCGAGGTCGTCGCAGAGCGTGTCGCTCCCGCCGAGGCAACCCCTGTCGAAGGGCTCGCGCAAGAAAAGGGCGGCACCATCCTGACCGATTTCCTGAATGGTCTTTGGGAGGGGGTAGCGGGCCTGCTCAGCTTCGGTTCATCCGACAGCCCTGCGACGGTTCCCGTGGATGAGATCCGCCTGATGGCCCCCAGAGTAATGGCGGAAGGCACCCGTGTTCAAACGGACCGTGATCAAGCTGGCGAGACCTATTTCCTCGTCAGCACGCCTGTCTATCAAGGCGCTAACCCTGTCGGGGTTGTGGCGCTCCTGAGCGCTGCGGGCGAGATGGAGACATTGATCCGCCGCGAGCGTGAATTGATCCTCCAGATGTTTGTCATCGGGATTGTGGTGTCGATCGGTCTGAGCCTCGTACTGGCCTCGGCCATCGCCAATCCGCTGGCCGATCTTGCGGCCGCCGCCGAACTTGGGCGCGATCGCAACGCCCGCCGGATGGCCCCGAGCCGGATCCGCATTCCCGACATGACCGCCCGCCCCGATGAGATCGGTCGCCTGTCCGGCGCGCTGCGTGGCATGGTCGCAGCTCTCTATGAGCGGATCGAAGCCAACGAGCAATTCGCCGCCGACGTCTCGCACGAGATCAAGAACCCGCTCGCCTCGTTGCGCTCTGCGGTCGGCACGATGCGGGTGGCCAAACGGGATGACCAGCGGGAAAAGCTACTGGAAGTGATCGAACACGACGTTCGCCGCCTGGATCGTCTTGTGAGCGACATTTCAAATGCCTCGCGCCTCGACAGCGAGCTTGT
Source organism: uncultured Paracoccaceae bacterium (assembly GCA_937138255.1). Taxonomy (GTDB): domain Bacteria; phylum Pseudomonadota; class Alphaproteobacteria; order Rhodobacterales; family Rhodobacteraceae; genus RFZI01. The sequence continues at coordinate 12,222 of CAKZOU010000057.1, read as the reverse complement.
GCGCGAAGAAGAGAAGAAGTTCGAACTTCTGAAGATGCTGAATAACCTGGGCGAATTCCTGGGTCACGACGCCCGAACCAAAGGAATTGAGTATATTTCAGACCTGCCACCGCAACCCATCTATATCAACGGGCTCGAAGATCGCCTGGCGCAGGTTTTCGTCAACCTGATCACCAACGCCATCTCTTTCTGCGAAGAAGGCGACGCGATCCGCGTCTGGGCGCGACGCCGAGAAAACAGGGTGCTGGTGGTTGTCGAAGACACCGGTCCCGGCATCCCCGAGCAGGCGCTGGCCAAGATCTTCAAACGCTTCTATTCCGAACGTCCCGCCGGCCAGTTTGGTAACAATTCTGGCCTTGGCCTTGCGATCTCGAAGCAGATCGTCGAGGCCCACGGTGGTGTGATCTGGGCCGAGAATATCCGCCCGACCGAGGCCGATATCACGTCCGAGCCGCTCGGCGCGCGATTTGTCGTCGGCCTCCCGGTCTAGCCAAGGTGCCCTTTACCGAGATTTTCCACGCAAGCTCTGTCGCGTTGGGCGGGCGCGGGGTTTTGATCCTCGGAGCGTCGGGTACCGGAAAATCCTCGCTCGCGCTTCACCTCATGGCGCTTGGCGCAACGCTTGTTGCCGACGACCGCACCATAGCGAGCGGCGCCCTCGATGGGGATGTATTGCTTTCGGCCCCCGAAGCGATTCTTGGCAAGATAGAGGCGCGCGGCGTGGGGATTCTACTGGCTGAGGCTGAACAAAATGTGCCGCTGGCGCTGGTCGTCGATCTCGATACCACCGAAAAAGATCGGCTGCCGCCTGATCGCACGATCTCGGTTTTGGGGAGAGACTTTCCGCGTCTGCACAATCCCGGCTCTTTACATTTCCCCCATGCAATCCTTCAGTATCTCAAGGCGGGACGGAGCAACTGAGTGGCCATGGCCCCTACGGAGAAGACCCAGGAGAGCGCGGCACGCCTGATCTTCGTGATCGGGCCCGCTGGCGCGGGAAGGTCGACCGCGATCAATGCGCTTGAGGACATCGGCTATGAGGTCATCCATAGCCTACCGATGAGCCTTCTCGATCGGCTTCTTGCCGGTCCGGCGCTGGAACATCCGCTTGCTGTTGGCCTCGATGTGCGCAATCGCGATTTTGGCGTCGAAAACCTCGTCCACACAATCGACCGGCTCTCGCAGGATGACCGCATCCAGATGCAGCTCTTGTTCCTCGATTGCAGCGACGATGAACTCGTGCGCCGTTTTTCGGAAACCCGCCGCCGCCACCCGCTGGCCCAGAAAGAGGGGCCGGTTCTGGGAATCGAGCGTGAGAAGACGCTTCTGGTTCCGCTTCGCGCCCGCGCCGATTTCCTCATCGACACCACCGGTTTGACGCCCCATCAGCTTCGCCGCGAGCTTGAGCAGATATTCGCGCCGTCAGAAGGTCGGATCCTGTCGGTCACAGTGCAATCTTTCTCCTACAAACGCGGCCTGCCGCGCGGAGCGGACTTCGTCTTTGATTGCCGGTCTCTACGCAACCCGCATTGGGAACCCGCGCTCCGCCCGCTCGATGGCACCGATCCGCGCGTTGCCGACTATGTTGCCGGCGATCCCCTTGCCGAACGCTTCTTTTCGAGCATCCGTGATCTGGCTCTTCTGATCCTTCCGGCAAGCAAGGCCGAGGGAAAATCACATCTGTCGATCGCGCTTGGCTGCACCGGCGGCCAACATCGCTCGGTGGCTCTTGCCGAAAGATTGGCCAATGCCCTTGCGGCCGAGGGCTGGCAGGTGTCAAAACGCCATAGAGAGTTGGAGCGCCGCGCAGAGCTTGCCGGCACCAGGAAGGAACCTGACGCGTGATCGGAATCGTGATCGTGGCACATGGTGGATTGGCGCGGGAATACCTCGCCGCGGTCGAACACGTCGTCGGCCGTCAAAGCGGCATGAGCGCTGTTTCGATCGGCCCCGAGGATGATCGCGCCACCAAGCAGGACGAGATCTGTGATGCGGCGGATGCGGTCGATACGGGTGATGGCGTGGTGATTGTCACCGACATCTTCGGTGGCTCTCCCTCGAATCTTTCTCTCCGCGCCTGCGGGCCCTCAAACCGCCGCATCCTTTATGGGATGAACCTGCCGATGCTTCTCAAGCTCGCCAAGAGCCGCAAGAAATCGGTGCCCGACGCTGTCGAGGCCGCCATGGCCGCAGGCCGCAAATACATAAATTGCCATTCGGTAGAACCAGACCTGAGTTTTGATTAATGCCTGTTTCAGATTTGAAGATTGTGAATATCAAAGGGCTTCATGCCCGCGCCTCGGCCAAGCTGGTCGAGGTTGTCGAAGGCCATGACGCTCGGGCGACCGTCTCGAAAGACGGGCTCGACGCGGGCGGCGATAGCATCATGGGCCTACTGATGCTGGCGGCCTCGCAGGGCTCGACCATCACGGTCGAAACCGAGGGGCCGGAGGCCGATCAGTTGATGCAAGCGATTGCCGCCCTTGTGGCAGACAAATTCGGTGAAGGCGCCTAGCGCGTCGGGACCGGGGTTTCCCCACGGTAATCATAGAAGCCGCGATTGGTCTTGCGGCCGAGCCAACCGGCCTCGACGTATTTGGTCAAAAGCGGGCAGGGGCGGTATTTGGTATCCGCCAGCCCCTCGTGCAACACGTTCATGATCGCAAGGCAGGTGTCGAGGCCGATGAAATCGGCAAGCTCCAAGGGCCCCATCGGGTGATTGGCGCCTAACTTGAGCGAGGTGTCGATCGAGCGGACCGAGCCCACGCCCTCATAGAGCGTATAGATCGCCTCGTTTATCATCGGCATCAGGATGCGATTGACGATAAAGGCGGGGAAATCCTCGGCGGTGGCCGCCGTTTTGCCGATCCGCTCAACCACGGCATAGCAGGCGCTGAAGGTTTCGTCGTCGGTGGCAATGCCACGGATCAATTCGACGAGTTGCATCACCGGCACCGGGTTCATGAAGTGGAAGCCCATGAATTTTTCAGGCCGGTCCGTGCGGCTGGCAAGTCGGGTGATCGAGATAGACGAGGTGTTCGAGGTGAGGATCGTCGTCGGTTTCAGATGCGGCAGCAGGTCTTCGAAGATGGCTTGTTTGATTGTCTCGCGCTCGGTTGCGGCCTCGATCACAAGGTCGGTCTGGCCGAGATCGGAAAGGGTCTGAGTTGTTTTAATCCGGCCAAGCGCGATAGCCCTCTGCGCCTCGGAAATCGCCCCTTTCGAGACCTGACGGGTCATGTTCTTGTCGATCAAGGCCATAGCGGCAGACAGCGCATCGGCGCTGATATCTGTCATCAACACATCGTATTCGGCCAGAGCCAGAACATGCGCGATCCCGTTGCCCATCTGACCGGCGCCAACGACGCCCACTCGTTCAACCTGCATGGCCTGTCCTTTTGAAAGCTGCCGCACAATAGGCTCGCAAAGCCGCCAGCTTCAAGGCGCGATCACGGCTCGAAACCACTCAAATGCGTTGTTTAGCGAAATGGCAAGGTTTGTGGAGGAAACCTGTGTGTGGTGAGTTTGAAAATTTGGTGGGAACCATGAAACATGATCGACTTGTCGAGCTTCGCTCGGCAATCCCCTCTTGCCGCTATGGCAACTCAAGGCTCTTTTTCCGAGCTCCGAAGCGCAACCTGAGTGGACGCTATCACGCTTTCATCGGTGGGACGGAGACCTTTGGCAAATACCTCGATCATCCCTATCCGGCGCTGGTCGAGGCGGCGCTTGGCAGAACCTGCGTCAATTTTGGGGTGGTGAATGCTGGCGTCGATGTTTTCGTGAACGATCCGACCATCATGGCCGCCTGCGCCACGGCCGACATCACGGTCATCCAGATGATGGGCGCGCACAACCTTTCCAACCGGTTCTACAAAGTCCATCCGCGCCGTAACGACAGGTTTCTAAGCGGCTCGCCTCTGATGGCTGCACTTTTTCCAGATATGGATTTCTCCGAATACAACTTTACCCGCCATCTCCTCGGCGCGCTCTACGAGCGTTCGCCCGAGCGGTTTGAGATCATCCGAACCGAGCTCCAAATGGCTTGGCTTGCGAGAATGCGGACCCTGCTCGACAAGATCGGACAGCGTGTCGTCCTGCTGTGGCTGTCTGATCAACCTTTGGATGATCAGCCGTGGACAGCTCGGCCAGAACCTTTCAAGACCGAACCAATGCTGGTCAGCCGGACCATGGTCGAACAGCTGCGGGACAAAGTCCTTGATGTCGTGGTCGCGCAGACCTCAGCCGAGGCTCTCCAGCGCGGGACCGATGGGATGAGCTTTCCACAAAGCGAGGCCAGTATCGCGTCTGAGCTGCCCGGCGCTGGCGCGCATGAGGAGGCAGCACTTCTTCTGGCCGGTGCTATCGGGCGCCATACCAAATAAAAGGGCCCGCGCATCGCTGCGCGGGCCCGCTACTGGATTGCCACCAGCTCAGAGCTTGCCGGTCAGTTCCGGCACGGCGCTGAAGAGGTCGGCCACGAGGCCGAAGTCGGCGACCTGGAAGATCGGCGCTTCTTCGTCCTTGTTGATGGCGACGATGATCTTCGAGTCCTTCATGCCAGCGAGGTGCTGGATGGCGCCCGAAATGCCGACGGCGACGTAGAGGTTCGGCGCTACGACCTTGCCGGTCTGGCCCACCTGCCAGTCGTTCGGGGCATAGCCCGAATCGACCGCCGCGCGCGAGGCGCCGACAGCGGCGCCAAGCTTGTCGGCCAGCGCTTCAATGATCGCGAAGTCGTCTTTCGAACCAACGCCACGGCCGCCCGAGACAACGATGCCGGCCGAGGTCAGCTCGGGGCGGTCGGAAGTCGCGGTCTTGTCCTCGACCCAAGCTGAAAGGCCCGACGAGGCGGCGGTGCCCAGCGCCTCGACCGGGGCCGAACCGCCCGCGGGGGCGGCATCAAACCCGGCGGTGCGGATCGTCATTACCTTGGTCTTGTCGCCCGATTTCACCAGCTGAATCGCGTTGCCGGCATAGATCGGGCGCTCGAAAGTGTCGGCGTCGATCACGGCGGTCACGTCTGACAGGATCATGACGTCAAGCAGCGCGGCCACACGGGGCAGCACGTTCTTGGCGTCCGATGTGGCCGGGGCGGCGATATGGGAATAGGCCCCCGCCATCGACACGATCAGATCGGCAACAGGCTCGGCCAGCATATGACAAAAGCCGTGGTCGCCCGCGAAGATCACCTTATTCACACCGGTCAGCGTCGCGGCCTCCGCGGCGGCGGCGTCGCCGCCTTGGCCAGCCACAAGCACATGCACCTCGCCAAGCGACGCTATGGCGGTCAGGGCTTTCGCCACCGCATCTGTCGACAAATGTCCGTTGTTGAGGTCTGCAAGAAGAAGAACAGCCATCAGATCGCCCCCGCTTCCTTGAGTTTCGCTACAAGTTCATCGACCGTCTTGACGATCACGCCAGCCTTGCGGGCCTCGGGCTCGGTGGTCTTGACGACCGTCAGGCGCGGGCTCACGTCAACGCCATAGTCGGCGGGCGTCTTTTCATCGAGCGGCTTTTTCTTGGCCTTCATGATGTTGGGCAAGCTCGCATAGCGCGGCTCGTTGAGGCGCAGGTCAACGCTGATGATCGCCGGCATCTTGACCGAAATGGTCTGAAGGCCGCCGTCAACCTCGCGGGTGACCTTGGCATTATCGCCTTCGACCTCGACCTTCGAGGCAAAGGTGGCCTGCGACCAGCCCAAGAGGGCCGAGAGCATCTGGCCGGTGGCGTTCATGTCGTTGTCGATCGCCTGCTTGCCGGTCAGCACGAGGCCGGGCTGCTCTTCCTTGACGACTGCCGCCAGAAGCTTGGCAACGGCCAAGGGCTCGATATCGGTATGAACATCGTCGGTCGCCTCGATCAGGATCGCCCGGTCGGCGCCCATGGCAAGAGCGGTCCGCAGGGTTTCCTGCGATTGCTTCACACCGATCGAAACCGCGATGACCTCGTCGGCCTTTCCGGCTTCCTTGAGGCGGATCGCCTCTTCCACGGCAATCTCGTCGAACGGGTTCATCGACATCTTGACGTTTGCAAGATCGACACCGGAACCATCCGCTTTCACACGGACCTTCACGTTGTAGTCGATCACGCGCTTGACGGGCACGAGCACCTTCATCGTCGCAGTTCTCCTATCGCAATCGCAATGACTCGGCGTGGTGTTACCAAGGGAGCGGGGGCGAGGACAGTGCAAAATCGACGCGCCGCAGCATAGCTACGCCACGTTCTTTCACTGTTAGCGGATGTCAGCGGTTGGCGCCGGGAACCCAAAGCACATCGGCGCGGCCTTCGTCATTGGCCATACGGGCGGCAACGAAGAACCAGTCCGACAGGCGATTGAGGTAACGAACCGCCGCCGGATTGACCGCCTCCGAGGCGGCAAGCCCCACCGCAAGCCGCTCGGCGCGGCGCGAAACGGTGCGGCAGATATGCAGATGCGCGGCAAGCGCGGTGCCTCCCGGCAGGACAAAGCTGCGCAGCGGCTCGAGCACCTTGGTCATGGCGTCGATCTCGGCCTCGAGGCGCTCGACCTGAGCATCGACAACGCGCAAAACCGGATAGCCCGCCTCGGCATCCTTCTCGGGCGCGGGGCGCGAAAGATCTGCGCCAAGGTCGAAAAGATCGTTCTGGATCCGCGCCAGCGCCGCGTCCACGTCGCCCTCGGCATGAAGGCGCGCGGTGCCGACGGTGGCGTTGGTCTCGTCAACCGTGCCGTAGGCCTCGACGCGGAGCGAATCCTTCGCCACCCGCGTGCCATCGCTGAGGGCGGTTTCGCCCTTGTCGCCGGTCTTGGTGTAGATCTTGTTGAGGACGACCATCTCAGGCCCCTTTGCTGCGGACCCAGATGAACAGAAGGATCAAGAGCACCGCAACGAACTGCGCCCCAAGGCGATAGCGCATGATCTTGTTGGCGTTGCGCTTGTTGTATTCCCCGCCGCGCCCGAACGATCCAACACCCCAAAGAAGGATGAAGAGAACAAGCAGACAGGCGGCGACGACGACGTAAAAGAGGGGATCACTGGCCATGACGGGCTCCGATAACCATTTGCCTTGCCTCTAGCAGGCCGGGCGACAAAAGAAAACGCTAGCGTCCGCCGGTGAAACGGTCGAGCCAGCGGGTCGGCAACAGGCGACGGCCGAGACCAGCGACATAGGTGGGTGTGGTGACGTAATAGCGGGCGCGGGGGCGCTGCGATTCCAGCGCGTGGATCAGTTTTTCGGTCACAGCCCGCGCCGGAAGCTCGAACTTGTCGGGGCCGGCCTCGGTATAGAGCCGCCCGTGCAGGGCTTTGTAGTGGTCGCGCCGCGCCGAGTTTTCCCAGTCGATCCAGCGCTCGAAATGGGCGATTGCGTTTTCGCGGATCTTCGAGGTGATGGGCCCCGGTTCGATGAGGATCACGTCGATCCCGCCTTTCCGCATCTCGAGCCGCAGAACATCCGTGAGGCCTTCAAGCGCGAATTTGGTCGAGACATAGGCGCCGCGCCATTTCATGCCGACGATGCCCAGGACCGAGGAGTTATTCACGATCCGCCCATGGCCTTGGGCGCGCATCACGGGGATGACCGCGCGGGTCAGCTCGTGCCAGCCAAAGAAATTCGTCTCGAAAATTGCCCGCAGGGCATCGGTCGGCAGGTCTTCGACCAAGCCGGGGCAGGCGAAGGCGCCATTGTTGAAGAGGGCGTCGAGCGTGCCGCCGGTGGCCGCAAGAACCTCATCAAGACCCGACCGGATCGAGGCCGCATCGGTATAGTCGATGCGCGGGCTGTCAAAGCCGAGGCCGCGCAGGCGTTCGCAATCCTCTTCCTGACGGCAAGAGGCAAAAACGCGCCAGCCGCGCTCGCGCAGACCTTGGGCGGCGTCATAGCCGATGCCAGAGGAACAGCCGGTGATAAGAACGGATTTCTGTGTCATGGCGCGGTTGTGATCTTTGAGGCTGTGGCCCGCAAGGCCTATTCCGCCGCGGGTTCGACAAGCGTGCCGGAAACCCAGCCCGTGCCGAGATCATCCGGCAGACGAATCTCGACCCAGCCGTTCTCGGCCCGCGACAAGACTTCCACGACCACGCCGCCGTCCAGCGTCGTGACCACGCCGTTCTCGGTGCCGGGGCCGGATCGGATATTCACGCGGCTGCCCGCGATCCTGACGGGCTCGGCCGCGGGTTCGGGCGCGGCGACGATCGCCTCGGGCGCGATCCCGATCGGGGCCACGGGTTCGGTGAAGGAAAATGCGTTCTCCAGCCCCGCGCCGGAAAGATCGGGCAAGGGCACCGTCTCGGCGGGCGCGGCTTCGGTGAGCGCGTCGAGTATGGCGGCCCCGTCGGCGGCGGGCGCAGGCTCGACCGCTGCGGGCGCAATCTCTTCCGCGATCACCGGCTCGGGTTCCGGCTCCGGCACAGGCGCGGGCTGGACCCGGGCCACGGGCACTTCGGGCCACTGCTCCGGCTCGAACGCGCCGCCACCCGACGCCACATAGTAGAGCCAGAAGAGGAAGGCGAAGGTGACAATGATATAGCTGCGCGTTCCGAACATCTTCTTCCGTGGCGTCCTGAGAAAGTGGGGACCCGCCTTCTTTACCCGAATTTCGGGGCGGGTCAAAAACTTGTCTCCCCCACGCGCCTTCCCGCCTTTACGGCCCCAATCGAGGCCGCTACACAACATCCATGACCGACCTGACAGACGACAACAATATCGGCCAATCCGAGTTTACCGAGACCCTGAGCCGCGCCATTGGCGAGCGGTATCTGACTTATGCGTTGTCGACGATCATGCACCGTGCACTCCCCGATGCGCGCGACGGGTTGAAGCCGGTTCACCGCCGCATCCTTTATGCGATGCGCGAGCTGAAGCTTTCGCCTGCAGGTGGATTCCGCAAATCGGCCAAGATTTCCGGCGACGTGATGGGCAACTATCACCCGCATGGCGACGCCGCGATCTATGACGCGATGGCCCGCCTCGCGCAGGATTTCAACGTCCGCTATCCGCTCGTGGATGGCCAAGGCAACTTCGGCAACATCGACGGCGATAACCCCGCCGCCAGCCGCTATACCGAGGCACGGATGACCGCCGCCGCCGAGGCCCTGATGGAGGGCCTTGCCGAGAACGCTGTCGATTTCCGGCCCAACTATGACGGCACGCTCGAAGAGCCGGTCGTTTTGCCTGCCGCCTTCCCCAACCTTCTGGCAAATGGCTCCTCGGGCATCGCTGTCGGCATGGCGACCAACATCCCGCCGCATAACCTGCACGAGCTGATCGACGCCTGCCTGCATCTCATCAAGGCGCCCAACGCCCGCGACGAGACGCTTCTCGAATACGTCCCCGGCCCCGATTTCCCCACCGGCGGCGTTATCGTCGAGCCGCGCGAGAATATCGCCGAGGCCTATCGGACCGGCCGCGGCGCCTTCCGCCTGCGCGCGCGGTGGGAGATCGAGGATCTCGGCCGCGGCCAATGGCAGATTGTCGTCACCGAGATCCCCTATCAGGTCCAGAAATCCAAGCTGATCGAAAAGCTGGCCGAGGTCATCCAGACCAAGAAGGTGCCTCTTCTGGCCGATGTGCGCGACGAAAGCGCCGATGACGTGCGGATCGTCCTTGAGCCGCGGGCGCGGACGGTCGAGCCGGATATGCTCATGGGGATGCTGTTCCGCAATTCCGATCTGGAGATTCGCTTCAGCCTCAACATGAACGTGCTGATCGACGGTGTGACGCCCAAGGTCTGCTCGATGAAAGAGGTGCTGCGCGCCTTCCTCGATCACCGCCGCGAGGTTTTGCAGCGCCGCAGCCGTCACCGGATGGAGAAGATCGACCATCGGCTCGAGGTGCTCGAAGGTTTGATCGTCGCCTTCCTCAACCTCGACCGCGTGATCGACATCATCCGCTATGACGACGATCCCAAGGCCGCCCTCATGGCCGAGGACTGGTCGGTCAAACGCGCCCGCGCCACGAATGAGCGCGACTATGTCTCGCCGCTGCCCGCCACCGGCGAGGGCGAATTGTCCGAGGTTCAGGCCGAGGCGATCCTCAATATGCGCCTGCGGAGCCTCCGCCGCCTTGAAGAGATCGAGCTTGTCCGCGAGCGCGATGCCCTGATGGAAGAACGCGCCGCGCTGGATGATCTTCTGGCGAGCGAAAGCCTGCAGTGGTCCAAGATTTCGGACCAGCTCCGCGAGACCCGCAAGCAATTTGGCAAAGACAGCCCCGGCGGCGCCCGCCGCTCGACCTTCGCCGAAGGCAGCGTGATCGAAGAGGTGCCCTTCGAGGCGATGATCGAGCGCGAGCCGATCACCGTGATCTGTTCCAAGATGGGTTGGATCCGGGCGATGAAGGGCCACCAGCCGCTCGATGCCGAGGTCAAGTTCAAGGACGGCGACGAAGGCCGCTTCATGTTCCACGCCGAGACGACCGACAAGCTGATCGTCGCGGGGCAAAACGGGCGGTTCTATACCGTGGGCGCCTCGGGTCTTCCCGGCGGGCGCGGCATGGGCGAGCCCCTGCGCCTGATGATCGACCTGCCGAACGACAGCGATATCGTCGATATCCTGATCCACAAGCCCGGTGCCAAGCTCCTGGTTGCCTCGACCGAAGGGGATGGCTTCGTCGTGCCCGAGGACGAGGTGATCGCCCAGACCCGCGCTGGCAAGGTTGTCCTCAACGTCAAGGATGGCGTCCAGACCCGCGTGGTTCGACGCACCGTGGGCGATCACGTCGCCGTGGTGGGCGAGAACCGCAAAGTCCTTGTCTTCCCGCTCGACGAGCTGCCCGAAATGACCCGTGGCAAGGGCGTGCGCCTGCAGAAATACAAGGATGGCGGACTGTCGGACGCCACCACCTTCACTTTCGCCGATGGCCTGAGTTGGCTCGATCCCGCCGGCCGGACCCGCACCGAGACCGATCTGGCCGAATGGGAAGGCAAGCGTGCGGGCACCGGCCGCATGGCCCCGCGCGGTTTCCCGCGCGACAACCGCTTCACGTCCTAAGCCGATCTTGCGCCGCGTGGGCGATGCTCCTAGCCTCGGGCTGTCTCATTGGGGGAATGCAATGTTCGCAACCATCACCCGCGGCTTCGCCGTGCTTTCGCTCGTCGGCCTTGCGGCTTGCGCCTCGATCACCGACAAACTGAGCGGCACGCCCGATCCGATCGGCGAGTTCCGGCATGGCTACAACATCGTCGTTGCCGTGGATCCTCAAAAGGGGCCGTTCTCTCGAGAGGCTTCGAACGAGGAATGGGTGGCCGTGGTCAAGCAAGCGGTGGGCGACCGGCTCGGCCGCTACGAAGGTGGCGCCTATTATCACACCGCCGTTGCCGTTCAGGGCTATGTCCTTGCCCAGCCGGGCATTCCGATTGTCGCCTCGCCCAAGTCCATCCTTATCTTCAACGTGACCTTCTACGAGGATTCCACTCAGACCAAGCTCAACGAAGAGCCGATCCAGATCACCGTTTTCGAACCCGCCGACGCGGGCACGATCTTCGGCTCGGGCTATACCAAATCGCGCGAAGAGCAGATGGCAGGCCTTGCCTACAATGCGGCTCGCGCAATCGAGCGGCTCATTCGCGAAAACGGCGACTGGTTCGGTGGCCAACGGGTTATGCTGGACGACGATCCGACCATCCTGTCCGGCGCCGATCTCTTGGAGGTAGTGGCCGAAGGTCAGAGCGGCCAATAGGCGGCCCCGACAACTGCCGCTTGATTTCCGCGCCGTTTGCCAATACATCGCCCGCGATGTTGAAACGGGCCGTCTGAGGGCCCCCGAACTGACGAGGCGCCCAGCAGATGGCTAAGGCAAAGTTTGAACGTAACAAACCGCACGTTAACATTGGCACGATTGGTCACGTTGACCACGGCAAGACGACGCTGACTGCGGCGATCACGAAGTATTTTGGCGAGTTCCGCGCCTACGACCAGATTGACGGCGCGCCGGAAGAGAAGGCCCGCGGCATCACCATCTCGACCGCACACGTCGAGTACGAGACCGCCAACCGTCACTACGCCCACGTCGACTGCCCCGGCCACGCCGACTATGTGAAGAACATGATCACCGGCGCGGCGCAGATGGACGGCGCGATCCTCGTCGTGAACGCCGCTGACGGCCCGATGCCGCAGACCCGCGAGCACATCCTCCTCGGCCGTCAGGTGGGCATCCCCTACATGGTCGTCTACATGAACAAGGTCGACCAGGTTGACGACGAAGAGCTTCTCGAGCTCGTCGAGATGGAGATCCGCGAAC
>CAKZOU010000056.1 GCA_937138255.1 uncultured Paracoccaceae bacterium | reverse complement strand
TCCAGAAGTTCGCCGCCGTCCACGCCTCAGTCTCAAACCACTTCAATCAGGAGCGCCACCTCTACTCACGCCAAAACTTCAAGCTGAACCGCGCCGCCGCCCTTGCCGAGTGGCGGCTGCTTTGTTCCGCATAGGTTCGCGCGTTTGTCGGCAAACAGAGACTGGTTCGAATTTGTCTGCCAGCACCGTCGAGTTGCCAGCAACCACCATCTCTATGTAGCTGCGTCGGGAAGTTTGATATTGACCGTGGTGCCTTTGCCAACCTCACTGGTCAAGCCGATGGATCCTCCCAGCTTTTCCACGATCGATTTGCTTATCGACAGACCCAAACCGGTTCCCCCTTTGGTCCGCGTGTCTGACGAATCCACTTGGGTGAACCGGTCGAACACGCGTTGTTGATCGTCAAGCGCGATGCCGTAGCCTTTGTCTGTGACGGAGATGCACAGACCATCCTGTTCGCGGAAAAGTCTGACCTCGACCTCACCTCCGCTCTTCGAAAACTTGGCAGCGTTCGACATAAGGTTGGCCATGACCTGCATGAGCCGCCGGGAATCCGCCATCACATAGGCCTGAGATATGTCAGAAGATCTGTTGAACCTGACCTCGTATTGATCGCCAAATCTCTCGTTGATCTCGACGGCTTCGACGAGAAATCTGTTCAGGTCGATCTTCTCGAGGTTAAATTCGATCTGACCGGTTTCCAAGCCCACGCTGTCGAGAATATCGTTGATCAGGTCCAGCAAGAGATCGCAATTCTTGCCGGCGATGGCCAGCAACCTATTGTGCCGGGCTGGGTCGAGCGCGGCCGGGCTTGCTCTCATCAGATCAAGGGCGGCCGCAATTGAGGTCAGAGGCGTGCGCAATTCATGGCTCACCGTCGAGACAAACTCGTCCTTGCGCTTTTCGGCGACCTTTCTCTCGGTGATATCCCGCACGATGGCTACGATCTTGATCCCGAAACCTTCGACAAAAAATGCCTGCTCGGAAATCTCGATCGGGCGGCCGTCCGGATCTTTTGTTTCAAAAACATGTGACGCTTGGGCGCCTTCGACCAGCGCCGAGATGCGCTTCAAGTGGCGCTCTTTGTCAAAATGCGGCGATCCGTCGGCCATTGTGCGACCGGTACAATCACTCTCAGACCAGCCAAAGCGCTTTTGACCGGCGTAATTGATATAATGAAACCGAAGGTCGACGGGATCGTAGATATAGATTTCGGCGAGCATGAGATCGAGCATCGACCTGAGCCATCTGTTTTCGGTCTCGCCGGCCCTTTTCTCGGTCAGGTCTCTGACAATGGCCACGCAGAAAGGGCCAATCTCGTCGTCTTGCATCAATTGGAGCATGACCTCGACAGGGCGCTCCTGGCCATCCTTCGATCTGTGCACCGTTTCAAAAACGGCCGTCGATTGCTGTCCGGACAGAAGAGTATCGACGATCTCCAGGCAAGACTCACGGTCCAACTCGGGTTTGATGTCGAGCGGGCCCATTTTCAGCAATTCCTCATTGCTGTAGCCTAGGCAGGCCGTCGCCTCTTCATTGACGTAGAAAAACCTGAGATTATCGGGCCGGAACATGTAAACCTCGTTCCGGCTTTTGTTGAGCGTTGCCTTGAACCGCATAATGGCGCGCTCCGCCGCCTTTCGCTCTGAAATATCCCGAAAGACGATCACGAGGCGTGGCCTGTCGTTCTCTGGCGTGACAAGTTCGATGCGAACTTCGATCGGATGGCCGTCCTTGTCGGTGTCTTCGTAGATTAGCTTGGGCTGCGCTCCGTTCAGAAGCGGCAGAATGATCTTTCGAAACGCATTTTCTTCGAAGGCCGGATGGTGATAGTCGCCCAGACGATTGAGGTCGGACAGCTTCAAGCCCGCAAGATCATTTGTATCGAGACCGAAATCGGACAGGGCAGTCTTGTTGAGAAAAATAAGCTCGAGCGTCTCGGGCCAGACGACAAAGACCCTGTTTCCGATATTGTCGACCGAGAGAATTGACTGATACGCGATTTCGGCTTTCTTGATGCTGGTAACGTCGGTGCGGATGGAAAGATACTTTTCCGGTCGGCCGTCGTCGCCCAAGAGCGGGGCGATGGTTGACCTGACCCAGTAATGGCTTCCATTCTTGCGCCTGTTGCGAATGTCGCCTTCCCAAATCCTTCCAGCCGCAATTGTTGCCCACATTTCCTTGAAGAATTCCGGTCGGTGCAAACCCGAATTCAGAAGATTGTGGTTCTTGCCGATCAGTTCATCCCGCGAATACCCGCTGATTTCGACGAATTTTTCGTTGCAGAACACGATCCTGCCTGCCCTGTCGGTAATGCTTATGATCGCATGACGATCAAACGCGCCCAGAATCTCTCCGGCTCCCGCGTGAAGCGAAATCGAAGATTGGAGTTCCGGAGTGAGCCTAGTGTTCATTCAAACTGATCCAGCAGATATTGGAACCCATACTGAGTTGCAGGGTGCGTCTTGATGCAAGGCGCGGCTGCGTGGTCCGTCCCTGAGCGTTTGATTAACACTAACAGGAGCCGTTCACATATTGAACTATGAATTCTTGGTCTTGTCAGTGTTCACCGGGCGGCGCGGACACAGCAGGTGGTCTTGTCAGAAGAACTCGGCTTGAGGCGGGGCAAGGCGCGGCGTAGCGGCCGAGCATGACCAAGCCTCCCCATTCGAATACTTCATGACCAGTCCCGAGAGGCCTTGTCAGGGCGCTGTCAAAGGAACTTACCTTGAGGCTGGGAGCGGCGCCGGGTAGCGTCTTCGGATTACCAAACGCGCCCCCTTCAAGTACTTCAAAACGAGCCCCGAGATCATCCGCCTGGCAGTGATGCTCTATGTCAGGTTCCCACTGTCACTGAGGAATGTCGAGGATATTCTGCATGAACGGGGCGTCGA
>CAKZOU010000055.1 GCA_937138255.1 uncultured Paracoccaceae bacterium | reverse complement strand
AAAACTGGGAGGTGTTCCAGTTTGAGGAGGCAGAGCTTGTCGGGCCGGAGACCTGGCATCTGACCCGCCGCCTGCGCGGGCAAGCGGGAACCGACGGGATCATGCCCGACGCGTGGCCTGTCGGATCGGTCTTTGTCCTTTTCGACGAGATACCCCAGCAGATTATCCTGCCCGCGTCGCTGCGCGACGTCAGTCGACACTATCGCTATGGCCCGGCTGCGAAGGCGCTCGATCACCCGACGTATACGCACATTGAGCGGACAATCAGGGGTGCGGGGCTGAGGCCCTATCGTCCGTGTCATCTGCGAGCGCGAACATCGGGGGGCGACTTGGAGCTAAGCTGGATCCGAAGAACGCGGGTCGATGGCGACAGCTGGAGCGCCTTCGAAGTGCCACTTGGCGAGGAAAGCGAGCTTTACCTCGTGCGTGTCCTGGAAGGCGGCGCAGTCTTGCGCGAGGCGACGACGAGCACCCCTTTCTATCGCTATACCGCGGCCAACCAGCTTGCCGATGGTTGGGCTGGTTCCGGCAACGCCGAGATTTCCCAGATTTCGGCCAGCTACGGGATCGGTCCCGCCGCGCGTATTTCGCTCGGCTGATGCGGCCGCTTCTGGCGGGCGATCTGGACATGGCCGCGCGGGTTCTTTTGGCGCGGCCCGAGGCCGATTGGCCTTCGACCGCCCGGCATCTTCTGGTCGCGGCGCGTTGGGCCGACAGGCATCGGAGGCGATATGGCAGGCTGCACCCGTGCTTCGGCTCGGGCTCGGTCATGGCGGCCGCCCCCGCCTTCGGCCTCGCGCCCTTGCCGGATCACGCAACCCCCGCCTTTTGCGAGGCGCTCGCCGTCTTCTGTCTGATCGCGGGTGATCTGACGGGGCCGAGGGGCCTTTCATCTTTGCGAAAGCTGCCTATCTGCGCTATGAACAGCGCGAAAGTGGGGCCCGCCATGGCAAAGCTAGAGACCAAAATCGCGAAGGTAGATCCCGTCTGGGATCGGATCCGCACAGAGGCGCGTGACGCCGTCGGAGGCGAGCCGCTGATGGGCGCGATGCTGCATCAGGGCATCCTCCACCATGCCTCGTTTGAGCGTGCGCTGGCCTACCGTATCTCGATGAAGCTCGCCTCCGACGAGATGTCGGAACAGATCCTGCGCGAGATTGCGGACGAGGCCTTCTCCGAGCATCCCGATCTGGCCGAAGCGGCCCGTGCCGATCTTGTCGCTGTGCTCGATCGCGATCCGGCCTGCCATCGCCTCATCCAACCGCTACTGTTCTTCAAAGGGTATCAGGCGGTTCAGGCCTATCGCTTGGCGCACTGGCTCTGGCAGCAAGGGCGCAGGGACTTTGCCTATTTCATCCAGATGCGGGTGTCCGAAGTCTTTGGGATCGATATCCATCCCGCCGCCCGGATTGGCAAAGGCATCATGATCGACCACGCCCATTCCATCGTGATCGGGGAAACGGCGGTCGTGGGCGACAATGTCTCGATGCTGCATTCGGTGACGCTGGGCGGCACCGGCAAGGAAGACGAGGACCGGCACCCAAAGATCGGCAACGGTGTCTTGATCGGCGCGGGCGCCAAGGTTTTGGGCAATATCAAGATTGGCGACAACAGCCGCATCGCCGCCGGGTCGGTCGTTTTGCACGACGTGCCTTGCTGCAAGACCGTGGCCGGTGTCCCGGCGCGGATCGTAGGCGACGCCGGCTGCGATCAGCCCTCGGTCGTCATGGATCAGATCCTGCACGACGACGAGGGCTGAGGCGTCAGGCCGAGAATTCCTCGAGCGCTTCCATCGCGTGGGCGGCATACATATAGACCGGCCCGCCCCCCATCATCACGGCAACCCCAATCGCCTCGACAACCTCTTCGCGCGTCGCGCCGGCGCGAAGGGCTGTGCGGGTATGGTAGGCGATGCAATCCGTGCAGCGGGAATGGATGCCGATGGACAGCGACATGAGCTCCTTGACCTTGGCCGAGAGCGCTCCGTCTTGCATCGTGGCTTGATAGAGCTCGAGAAAGCCTTTGACCGCACCGGAATGCTCGGTTCGGAAGGTCGCCAAATTTCCGTTTGTGTCCGCGAGATATTCTTTCCATTCCATTATCTATCCCCTCCTGTGAGCGCAGCTCCAAGGTGACACGGGCGCGCCACAGATCAAGAACGAAAAACCCCGCGCCGGTGAGGCGCGGGGTCACATCTTTGCTGCAGCCTAGTTTCAGGCCAGCATGGAGATCGGGTTTTCAAGGTTGTCCTTGATCGCCTGCAGGAGATTGGCCCCGAGCGCTCCGTCGATCACCCGGTGATCGACCGAGAGCGTGACCGACATCACCGTGGCAACGCCGAGCGAGCCATCGGCCTTGACCACGGGCTTTTTCACCCCGGCGCCGACCGCGAGGATCGCGGCGTGGGGCGGGTTGATGATCGCGTCGAAATTGTCGATGCCGAACATCCCGAGGTTGGAAATCGCAAAGCTGCCGCCCTGATATTCATGCGGCGCAAGCTTGCGGTTGCGGGCGCGGGCGGCGAGGTCTTTCATCTCGGTCGACAGCGCCGAGAGGGTCTTGGTCTCGGCATCCTTCAGGACCGGCGTAAAAAGCCCGCCTTCGATCGCCACGGCCACGGCCACATCCGATTTCTCGAACTGCAGCACACGGTCGCCCGCCCAAGCGGCGTTGGCGGCCGGAACCTGCTGAAGCGCCAGCGCACAGGCCTTGATGATGAAATCATTGACCGAAAGCTTCACGCCACGCGCCTCGAGGCCCGCATTCAACTGACCACGGAAAGCCATGAGCGCATCAAGCTCGATATCGCGCCGCAGGTAGAAATGCGGGACCGATTGCTTGGCCTCGGTGAGGCGGGCGGCAATGGTCTTGCGCATCCCGTCGAGCTTGACCTCGGTGAAGGGGCGGCCCTCGTAGGTCCGGATGACCATGTCGGTCGCGGGGCCAGAGGCCATCGCCGGAGCGGCCGCGGCGGCAGCCGCCGGGGCAGGGGCCGCTTTGGGTGCTGCGGTCGCGCCTTCGACATCGGCCTTCACAATCCGGCCACGCGGGCCGGAACCGGCAAGCTGGCCAAGATCAAGCCCCTTCTGGGAGGCGATCCGGCGGGCCAGCGGCGAGGCGAAGATGCGCTCGCCCGAGGCGGCCTTGGGGGCTGCCGGAGCCGGAGCGGCAACAGGTGCAGCAGCGGGGGCTGCAGTGGGCGCGGCAGCCGGAGCGGCAGCAGCAGGGGCCGAGGCACTGATATCCGAGGCGCTCTCGCCATCCTCAAGCAGCACGGCGATTGCCACGTTGACCTTCACGCCCTCGGTGCCCGCAGGCACGAGGATCTTGCCGATCACGCCTTCATCGACGGCCTCAAACTCCATCGTCGCCTTGTCGGTCTCGATCTCGGCGAGGATATCGCCGGATTTGACCGTATCGCCTTCTTTCACCAGCCATTTCGCCAGCGTGCCTTCCTCCATCGTCGGAGAGAGCGCGGGCATCAGGATTTCTGTGGGCATCGCGTCTCTCCTTAGCGGTAGGTGACTTGGCGGACGGCGGCGATCACCTCGTCGGTCGTCAGCAGCGCGTGTTTCTCAAGGTTGGCCGCATAGGGCATCGGAACATCCTTGCCCGTGCAGTTCAGGACCGGCGCGTCGAGGTAATCGAAGGCATGGGTCATGATATAGGCCGAGAGGTGGTTGCCGATGGAGCCGACAGGCCAGCCCTCTTCGACCGTCACGCAGCGGTTGGTCTTCATCACCGAGGCGAGCACGGTATCGTAGTCAAGCGGGCGCAGGGACCGCAGATCGACGACCTCGGCGCTGATGCCATCGGCGGCGAGTTTTTCGGCCGCGTCCATCGCATAGGTCATGCCGATGCCGAAGGAGACGATGGTCACATCCGTGCCAGCGCGGGCAATGCGGGCCTTGCCGAGCGGGATGGTGAAATCCTCCATCACCGGAACCTCGAAGCTCTTGCCGTAGAGGATCTCGTTCTCGAGGAAGATCACCGGATTGGGATCGCGGATCGCGCTCTTCATCAGGCCCTTATAGTCGGACGCCGTGTAGGGCATGACGACCTTGAGGCCGGGGATCTGGGCATACCAGGCGGCATAATCCTGGCTGTGCTGGGCGCCGACGCGGGCCGCCGCGCCGTTGGGGCCACGGAAGACCATGGGCGCGCCCATCTGGCCGCCGGACATATAGAGCGTCTTGGCGGCCGAGTTGACGATGTGGTCAATCGCCTGCATGGCAAAGTTGAAGGTCATGAATTCGACGATAGGTTTCAGCCCGCCGAAAGCAGCGCCCGTGGCGATGCCGGCAAAGCCCATCTCGGTGATCGGCGTGTCGATCACCCGTTTGGCGCCGAACTCTTCAAGCATCCCCTGGCTGAT
This sequence comes from uncultured Paracoccaceae bacterium, assembly GCA_937138255.1. GTDB lineage: Bacteria > Pseudomonadota > Alphaproteobacteria > Rhodobacterales > Rhodobacteraceae > RFZI01. The sequence continues at coordinate 12,409 of CAKZOU010000055.1, read as the reverse complement.
CTTGTAGGCGCCCTGGTATTCGCCGACCTCTTCGCCCATGAGAAATACGTCGGGATCCCGGCGCATCTCTTCGGCCATCGCATCGCGCAGCGCTTCGCGGACCGTTTGCTGGCGCGTCTCGGTGCCTTCGGGCCAGTCGGGCGTGGTGTTGGCGACAGGTGCCGCCAGGGCAGGTGCGGTAGGTGCGGCAGGTGCGGCGGGCGCTGCCGGGGCGGCGGGCGCGGCGGCAGGGGTGGCGGCGGTGGCGGCCACAGGTGCGGCGCTCACGTCTTCGCCTTCACCGGCGATGATGGCGATCGGGGTGTTGACCTTCACGCCTTCGGTGCCTGCCGGCACGAGGATCTTGCCGATCACGCCTTCATCGACGGCCTCAAACTCCATCGTCGCCTTGTCGGTCTCGATCTCGGCGAGGATATCGCCGGATTTGACCGTATCGCCTTCTTTCACCAGCCATTTCGCCAGCGTGCCTTCCTCCATCGTGGGTGACAGGGCCGGCATAAGGATTTCAGTTGCCATGTTATTTGTCTCCCTTCGCGGGGGTCATCATTCCGAAAACATTGCCCTGTCCGTCTTCACAATAGGCAACGCGACCAAAGCCGGGATAGTCGGCCGGCGGGAGCGCTTCGGCCCCGCCATTCGCCAGGGCCGTCGCATAGGCGGCATCGACATCGCCAACCTCGAATGTCAGCGTGCAGCCACGGATCGCGCCGCCTGCCGGAGTTGCGGCGCCCATGCGGCGCATCATGCCGCCAGTCAGCTTGTTTCGTCCACCGACGCCCTTGCCCTTGATGATCTGGTAGTCCACCGCCTCACCGCCGGGCATTGCCGAAAAGGTCCAGCCCAAGACTTCGCTGTAGAAGGCCTTGGCCGTCGCCACATCAATGGCGTGAATCTCGAAATGCGCCATCAGTTGGCCTCCGCGTAGATATCGGTCCAGAGCTCGGACAGGTCCGGCTCGGGGCTGGTTTTGGCGAACTCCGCCGACTCATTCACGATATCCTTGATCTCTTTGTCGATGGCCTTGAGGTCATCTTCGCTGGCGTGGCTTCCGGTCAGCAGGATCGAGCGGATCTGTTCGATCGGGTCGCGCTCTTCCTTCATCTTCTGGACCTCTTCACGGGTCCGGTATTTCGCCGGGTCCGACATGGAGTGGCCGCGATAGCGGTAGGTCTTGACCTCGAGGATATAGGGCCCCTTGCCCGCGCGGCAGTGCGCCACGGCGCGCTCGCCCGCTTCCTTGACGGCGAGGACCGACATGCCATCAACCTCTTCACCGGCAATGCCGTAGGCGGCGCCGCGGCCATAAAGCGTGGTCGATTTGGTCGAGCGCTTCATCGAGGTGCCCATGGCGTATTGGTTGTTCTCGATCACGAAGACGACCGGAAGATCCCAAAGCTCGGCCATGTTGTAGGTCTCGTAAACCTGGCCCTGGTTCGAGGCGCCGTCGCCGAAATAGGCGAAGGTCACGTTGTCGTTGCCGCGATACTTGTCCGAGAAGGCAAGGCCCGCACCGAGCGGCACCTGCGCGCCGACGATGCCGTGGCCGCCGTAGAAATGCTTCTCTTTCGAGAACATATGCATCGAGCCGCCCTTGCCCTTGGAATAGCCGCCGATCCGGCCAGTGAGCTCGGCCATCACGCCTTTGGCATCCATCCCGCAGGCGAGCATATGCCCGTGATCGCGATAAGAGGTCACACGCTTGTCGCCGTCCTTGGCACAGGCCTCGAGGCCGACAACGACCGCTTCCTGACCGATGTAGAGGTGGCAAAAGCCGCCGATGAGGCCCATGCCGTAAAGCTGGCCTGCCTTTTCCTCGAAGCGGCGAATGAGCAGCATTTCCCTGTAGTAGCCAAGCAATTCCTCGGCTGAAACGTTGGGTGTCTGCGCGGGTTTCTTCGCGGCCATGACTCCTCCATATGGCAAAAGTAAAATAGTTTAGTGTTAAACTATCTATAGAGGATGCCGTTTCGAAAAGCGAGCGTCAATGCGCCAATCGCTAACGCGAGGCGGAATAGGTGCCATGCGCGGGGCGCAAATCTTTGGTTAACGGATAACGATTTCGTCGGCGCGGATCATGCCGAGCACGTCGCGGGCCTGTTGGTCGAGAAGGTCGAGGTCGAGATAGCTGTCGGAAAGGCGGTGGGTGAGGTTTTCCATCCGATCCACCTCGGCTTGCAGCTTGCCCATCTCTTGCGTGAGGGCTGCCGCCTCGGCATCGACCTCGGCCCGGCGAAAGACGCCGAAATCGCCCTGCACCGCGGCAAAGGCGAAATAGAGGCCGACCATCAAGGTTGCCGTGAAGTAGATCAAAGGGCCCAAATTGGGGCGGGGACTGCTAACCATGTTCTGCCTCATGCCGCCTCTGACGGGCGGCTGAGACAGAGATTCGCATATCCGATTCGCTTTGTGAATCCCCCAAATGCGGGGAAATGGGGTTATCCGGCGATCGAAGCGCGATAAATCGAGTCGATTGCGCCTGCGAGGGTCGCGTCGAACTCGGCGTCGGATTGTTGCGCCGAGAGGCCCTCGGTCAGAGCGCGGCTGAACGAAGCGATCATGCCGCGGTTCTGCGCCAGAAGTGCATTTGCCGCGTCGCGGCTATAGCCGCCCGAAAGCGCCACGACCTTCAGGACACGCGGGTGATCGACAAGCGGGGCATATAGATTGGCCTTGCTCGGCAGGGTGAGCTTGAGCATCACCTGTGCCTCGCTCTCCATCGCATCCAGATGGCGCTTGAGCGCGGCCAAGAGCATCTCTTCGGCCTCAGCCTTATCGGCGATCGAGATTGTCACTTCGGGCTCGATGATCGGGACGAGGCCTGCGGCGAGGACTTGTCGGGCAACTTCGAACTGCTGGGCCACCACGGCCTCGATCCCGGGGGCATTCGCCGCGCTGATGACCGAACGTTCCTTGGTGCCATAGATGCCCATCTTCGCCGCGCGGACCAAAAGCGCGTCCAGCCCCGGCATCGGCTTCAGCCGCTGGCAACCGTTCACCTCGGCCTCGAGGCCCTTGTCGATCTTGAGGAAGGGGACGACGTGGCGGTTTTCCCAAAGATAGGTCGCGGTCGGGATACCGTCGATCGAACGGTCCATCGTCTGTTCAAAGAGGATCGCGCCCACGACCTTGTCGCCGGTAAAGGCGGGGGATTTGATGATACGGGCGCGCATCGCGTGAATGAGGTCGAACATCTCGGCCTCGGAGCCATAGGCGCTCTCCTCGACGCCATAGAGCCGCAGCGCCTTGGGGGTCGAGCCGCCTGACTGGTCGAGTGCGGCGATAAAACCCACGCCTTTGCGGAGCTGTTCGGTCTGTTCGCGGTTGGGCATGGCGGCACTCCTTGATTGGTCTCAGGCAGGGCATAGCCCCTGCCCGAGAGGCATTCAATCATGGTCGCGCTAACGGTGGCTCAGGCGTCGAGCGCAGCCACGCCGGGCAGGACCTTGCCTTCCATCCATTCAAGGAACGCGCCACCGGCGGTGGAGATATAGGTAAAGTCCTTGGCCGCGCCAGCCTGATTGAGCGCGGCAACCGTATCGCCGCCGCCGGCCACGGAAATCAGCTTGCCCGCGCGGCTGAGTTCCGCCGCCTTGGCAGCGGCAGCATTGGTGGCGGCATCGAAGGGGGCAATCTCGAAGGCGCCGAGCGGGCCGTTCCAGACGAGGGTTTTGGCCTTTTCCAGAACCTCGGCGATATAGGCGACCGTGGCGGGACCTGCGTCGAGGATCATCGCATCGGCAGGGCAGGCATCGGGGGCGAGGGTTTCGCTGGCGGCATTTGCCTTGAACTCGCGCGCCACGACGATATCGCGCGGCAGGATCACCTCGCAACCAGCGGCTTCGGCCTTCTTGAGGATGTCGCGGGCGGTATCGGCCAGATCATGCTCGCAGAGCGATTTGCCCACGTTGATGCCTTGGGCTGCAAGGAAGGTATTGGCCATGCCGCCGCCGATCACCAGATGATCGACCTTGCTCACCAAGTTGCCCAAGAGATCTAGCTTGGTCGAAACCTTGGCCCCGCCAACCACGGCAACCACGGGGCGCTGCGGCGTGCCGAGCGCCTGATCGAGCGCGCCAAGCTCTTCGGCCATGAGCCGCCCCGCGCAGGAAGGCAGGAGATGCGCCACGCCCTCGGTCGAGGCGTGCGCCCGGTGGGCGGCCGAGAAGGCATCGTTGCAATAGACATCGCCAAGCGAGGCAAGGAACTTGGCCATCGCCGGATCGTTGGCTTCTTCCATGGGCGTGAAGCGGGTGTTTTCAAGGAGAACCACCGAGTCATAGGGCATGGCGTTGATCGCCTCGCGGCTCGGCTTTTCGATGAAGGTTACACGGCGGCCAAGGGCGGCCTCGAGGGCGGGCAGGGTGATCCGCAGGCTCATCTCGGGAACGGGTTTGCCCTTGGGGCGGCCGAAATGGGCCATCAGGATCGGCGTGCCGCCGGCGGCGAGAATGTCGTTGATGGTTGGCACGATGCGGTCGATCCGGGTGGTGTCGCTCACCTGTCCGTTCTCGAACGGCACGTTGATATCGACCCGCACCAGCACGCGCTTGCCCTTGAGGTCCATGTCATCCAGCGATTTCCAACCCATCTGATCCTCCGTGATATTCGATAGCGGCCCTTCGATATCGCTTATAGGGCATGGGTCAAGCTAGATCCCTTGGCAAGTGCTGCCTGTGGGCATATGTCTCAGCCCGAAGACAGGACTTAAAGGAGAGCCCAGTGGCCGATATCAAAGACCCGGAGAACACCATCATCATCACGCTCAAGGACGGGCCGGTGGTGATCGAACTTCTGCCCAGCGTGGCGCCGAAGCATTCGGAGCGCATGAAAGAGCTGGCCCGCGCCGGCGCCTATGACAACGTCTGCTTCCACCGCGTGATCGACGGCTTCATGGCGCAGACCGGCGACGTTGAGCACGGCGATATGGAAGATGGGTTCAACATCCGCCGCGCTGGCACGGGTGGTTCGGACCTGCCCGACCTTCCTGCCGAGTTCTCCAAACTACCGCACGACCGCGGCACGCTGGGCGCGGCCCGGTCGATGAACCCGAACTCGGCCAACAGCCAGTTCTTTATCAACTTCAAGGACAACCATTTCCTCAATGGCCAGTACACGGTCTATGGCCGGGTCATTTCGGGGATGGAACATGTCGATGCGATCACCCGCGGCGAGCCGCCGATGAACCCCGATCGCATGATCTCAGTAAAGGTTGCTTCAGATGAATAAACTCGCCGCCGTCTTGGCCCTTGCTTTCAGCACCTCTCCGGCGCTGGCGGCAAACCTCGAGATCACGGTCTCGGGCGATGCCAACGGCAAGATCGTGATCCACCTGCGCGACGACCTCGCGCCGGCCCATGTCGCGCAGATCTCGGCGCTAGCCCGCCAGGGCGCTTACGACGGCGTGGTGTTCCACCGCGTGATCGACGGCTTCATGGCGCAGACTGGTGATGTGGAGTTCGGCAAGATCGGTGGTGATATGTCGCTCGCGGGCATGGGGGGCTCGTCCCTTCCCGATTTGCCCGCCGAGTTTTCCTCGACCCCGTTCGAGCGTGGCATTGTCGGCATGGCGCGGGCCAATGATCCGAACTCGGCCAACAGCCAGTTCTTCATCATGTTCGAGCCGGGCTATTTCCTGAACGGGCAGTATACGGTCATCGGCGAGGTGATTTCGGGGATGGACGTGGTTGACCAGATCAAGCGCGGCGAAGGCCAGAACGGGGGGGTGATCGGCCGCCCGGATGTGATGACCAAGGTTGTCGTGACCGAATAATCGGCGTCTGGCGTCGAGACGAACGGGCCCTTTGGGGCCCGTTTTCGTTTGGGAGTGGGGGGCTCTGCCCCCGCGCCTTCGGCGCTCCCCCGGAGTATTTGGGGCCAAAAGAAGCGGCATTGACTTGGGGGGAGGGGCACCGTCTTGTGAGCCGATGGATCGCAAGACGCATATGGACGCCTTCGGGGCGGGATCGCTGATCGCCTTTGCGATTTTGCTGGCGTTCAATCAGGTTGTCGTGAAGGTGGTGAATGCCGGGTTGCAACCGGCGTTCTTTGCGGGGCTGAGGTCGGTCGGGGCGGTGGTCTGTGTCGGGCTCTGGCTCTGGTGGCGGGGGATACCGCTGCATTTCCCGAAAGGGGCGCTGGTGGCGGGAATCATTGCAGGCGTCTGCTTCGCCGCCGAGTTCCTTTTTCTTTTCATCGCGCTTGATCTGACGACGGTCGCCCGCAGCGGGATCATGTTTTATTCGATGCCGCTCTGGATGGCGGTGATCGCGCATTTCGTTTTGCCCGACGACCGGGTGACGCCGACCAAGGCGCTCGGTCTGTTGTTGGCGCTCGCGGGGGTGGCGGTGGCGCTCTTGGAGCGCGGAGCGGACAGTGGGGGAAACCTTTGGGGCGATCTTGCGGCGATAGGGGGTGCGATCGGCTGGGCTGTGACTGCGCTCATGGCCAAGGCTTCGCCGTTGCGGCAGGCGCGGCCGGAGGTTCAGCTTTGGATACAGGTTTTGGTTTCGGGGCCGATCCTGATACTGGCTGCGCCCCTTTTCGGGCCGCTCATTCGCGATCTTGAGCCGATCCACCTTTGGGCGCTGGCGTTTCAGATCGTGGTGGTGGTGAGCGCGGGGTTCATCTTCTGGCTTTGGCTTCTGTCGATCTATCCGGCCTCGGGCGTGGCTTCGTTCAGCTTTCTGTCGCCGGTCTTTTCCGTGCTTCTGGGTTGGCTGATCCTTGGGGAAGAGATCGGGCCGGTGATCGTTGTCGCGCTTGTTCTGGTGGCGGCGGGGATCGTGATGATCAACCGCCCGCCGAAGAGGGCCTAGAGCGCCATCGTCATCAGGGAACAGCGGTCGCGCGGGGCGAAGCCGCATTTGCGGTAGAGCTTTTGGGTGGCGGGGTCGTCGCGGTCGACTTCAAGATGGATGGCGGCAACTCCCGCATCGCGCAAGGCACGCGCGAGGGCAAAGAGCGCTTCGGTCGCAAGGCCGCGGCCGCGCACGGCGGTGCGGACATAGATCTCGTCGATCCAGGCTTCCATGCCGCCCAGCTCGATCGACCAGCCGAAGGTGACGATCAGGTATCCGGTCGGCGCGCGGGTCGGGCCGAAGAGGTAGGCGGCGCCGTAGGGCGATCCTTCGAGGAGGGGCTGGACGGCGGCGCCTCTCGTCTCGTCCTGCCCTGCCAGCCCGTATTCCCCGGCAAAGCGCGACATGAGGTCGGTGAGGCGCTCGGCGTCCTCGGGGCGGCAGAGGTTGAGGGCCGCCATCAGAGGCGGCCGATCCGGTCGGTCAGCAGGCGGAAGAAGCCGTCGGCCTGGATATCGCCTATGAAAAGGCAGTTGGCGGGGCGTTTGGTAACGCGCCACCAATCGGCCACCGTCATGCCGAGGGTCAGTTCCGAGGTGGTCTCGATCTCGACGTTGATCTCGCGGCCGGAGAAGAGATAGGGGTCGAGCAGATAGGCGATCACGCAAGGATCGTGCAGGGGCGCACCTTGGCTGCCGTATTTCTCCATATCGAAGCGCTCGAAGAAATCTGTCCATTCGGCGACCATCGTGCCGGGCTTGGTGCCAAGGGCCCGGAAGGCCTCGATGCGGGGGCGGGTGGTGAGCGCCTTATGGGTGACGTCCAACGGCATCACGACGAGCGGCACGCCGGATTTGAACACGATCTCGGCGGCTTCGGGGTCGACATAGATGTTGAACTCGGCCGCGGGCGTGATGTTGCCCACCTCGAAATAGGCCCCGCCCATCAGGACGATTTCCTGCACGCGGGGGATGATGTCGGGCGCCTTGAGAAAGGCGGTGGCGATATTCGTCAGCGGCCCGAGGGGGCAGAGGGTCACGGTCTTTTCCGGCTCGGCGCGCAGTGTCTCGATGAGGAAATCGACCGCGTGCTGATCCTGCAGGGGCATCACCGGATCGTCCATCTTCGGGCCGTCGAGGCCGGTCTTGCCGTGGACGTGCTCGGCGGTGACGAGCTTGCGCTTCAAGGGCGCGTCGCAGCCGGCGAAGACGCGGGTCTCGGGCCGGCCTGCCAGTTCGCAGACGATGCGGGCGTTCTTTTGCGTCAGCGGCAGGGGCACGTTGCCGGCGACGGCTGTAATGCCGAGGACGTCAAGTTCCGGGCTGGCCAGCGCGAGAAGAATGGCAACGGCGTCGTCCTGTCCGGGGTCGGTATCAATAATGATCTTTCGGGGGGCCATAATGTCTCCTTTTCGGGCGACACTGGCCTTGCCCGCGCGCGGGCGCAAGCCCTAGACGCGGCCTTCGGCGTCAAGCCGCGCGTGAAGGGCAGGGACGGAAGGGTGGGCGAGTTCAAGGCCATAGATATAGGCCTGCGTCAGGAAAAAGCAGGCGGCATCGACGCCGTTCGCCTGATCGGCCGCCTCGGCATAGAGGCCCACGAGCCCCCACTGATCCCCCGCCGCATGGGCGGCGAGGAGCCTGTCGTCGAGATCGCTCATGTCCCCTCGCGGTGGGCCTCGATCTTGCGGGCCACCCATTCGTGGAAGCAATGCGTGGGGCTGTCCATCGCGGGGCTGAAGCGGCCGCCGTCAAAGTTGGGCGCATGGCGGCCCTTCTGCATCCCTTCGACGACGAAAACATCCTCCTGAAACACCACCTTCCACTGGGCCGAGTTCTTGGCGCGGAGCGTGTCGCTGGTCGTCTTGGTGGAATAGTAGAGGTGGATGTGTTCGGAGGTGCTGTCGATGGTGTTGGGCTGAAGGATGATAGCGAAGCAATGGTCGCGCTGGGCGCCGAGAAGGACGTTGGGATAGACGGCGACATATTCGGCGCCCTCGTTCCAGAAGGACGAAAGCCCCGCGAAATCGGGGAAAACCGCGCCGTCATCGCCCTTGATCTGGCGATAGAGGGTGGAGCCTTGGCCGGAATAGAGGCCAAGTTCGGTGATGTTGTAGTGGTCCTCGAGGCGGGAATAGCTGTTGAGGCCGGGATGCACCCACGGCAGGTGATAGCTCTCGCAATAGTTCTCGACAGCGAGCTTCCAGTTGGTCTTGACCTCAAGGGTGAAGGTGCTGTCGGCGCCGCCGTGGATCAGCGGCTGGCCAAATTCCTTCCAGCGTTCGAGAAGGTCGGCATGGACCACCTCGAAGGGATCGGCCTTGCCGTCGATGTTGATAAACACCGTGTCAAACCAGATATGGCTGCGAACCTCGTTGAGGCCGAGGTTCTCGCGGACGATGGCTTCATGCGTGTTGTGACCCGGTCCGCCGACGTGGGGGGTCGAAACGAGGCGGCCATCGGTGCCATAGCACCACGAGTGATAGGGGCAGCGGATCGCGCCTTCGATCTTCTTGGGCTCGGAGACAAGGATCATGCCGCGGTGGCGGCAGATGTTTTCGAACACGCGCACCACGCCATCGCGGCCACGGAGAAGGAGGAGGGGGATGCCGAGAAACTCGATCGGCTTGGCATCGCCCGGCTCGGGAACCTCGGAGGCCACGGCCAACCCCGCCCAGTTGGCGAAGAGGACGGCGTGCTTTTCCTCATCCCACATCGCGGGGTCGATGTAATGGGCGTTGGGCAGGCCATTGGCCGTCTCGACCGGGCGGCGGACGGCGGACAAGTCGTCGAAAGTCTGGTCTTTGGCCATGAAACCCTCCCAAGGCGGCGTCGCGCCAGCCTAGGTGAGTTTGCCCTTCGAAAAAATGCGCGCCGGCGACCTTGGTCCGCTCCGGCGCGACATGGGGGGCCTAGTTGGCGCCGCGGGCGAGGGCGGCAACGCCGGTGCGGGCGATCTCGATAAGGCCAAGGGGGCGCATGAGATCGGCGAAGGCGTCGATCTTTTCCGGTGTGCCGGTGATCTCGAAGACAAAGCTTTCAAGGGTCGAATCGACCACGCTGGCGCGGAAGATATCGGCCAGCCGCAGCGCCTCGACGCGCGCATCGCCCTTGCCCGCGACCTTCAGCAGCCCAAGCTCGCGCTCGACCGAGGGGCCCTCGACGGTGAGATCGTGGACGGCGTTGACCGAGACGATCCGGCCAAGCTGGGCCTTGATCTGGGTAATCACCTGCGGCGTGCCGGAGGTGACGATGGTGATGCGGCTCCGGTGGCCCTCGTGGTCGACTTCGGCCACGGTGAGGCTCTCGATGTTATAGCCGCGCCCCGAGAAAAGGCCGATCACGCGGGCCAGAACGCCGGGCTCGTTTTCCACGAGAACCGCCAGCGTATGCCGTTCGATCTCGTCGCCGAAGGTGGAGCGCAGATCATAGGCCGAATGGCTGGTGGCGCCTTTTTTGATTTTCAGTGCAGACATTGTTCTATCCGTTCAATCCTTGTCGGGCCGATTACACCATCACCGCGCCGCCGGCCTGAATGGCGCCTTCGGTCGAGGCGTCGCCCAGAAGCATTTCGTTGTGCGGTTTGCCCGACGGGATCATCGGGAAGCAGTTTTCGTGCTTTTCCACGAGGCAATCGAAGATCACCGGGCCGTCATAGGCCAGCATTTCCATGATCGCGTCATCAAGATCCTTGGGATCGCTGCAACGGATGCCCTTGCCGCCAAAGGCCTCGGCCAGCTTGACGAAATCGGGCAGCGCCTCAGACCACGAATGGCTATAGCGCTCGCCGTGCAGAAGCTGCTGCCACTGGCGGACCATGCCGAGGCGTTCGTTGTTCAGAATGAACTGCTTGACCGGCAGGCGATATTGGATCGCGGTGCCCATCTCTTGCATGTTCATCAGCCACGAGGCCTCGCCCGCGACGTTGATCACGAGGGCATCGGGATGGGCCATCTGCACGCCAATCGAGGCGGGGAATCCATAGCCCATGGTGCCAAGGCCGCCCGAGGTCATCCAGCGGTTGGGATCTTCAAAGGTCAGGTATTGGGCGGCCCACATCTGGTGCTGGCCCACTTCGGTGCAGATATAGCGGTCTTTGTCCTTGGTCAGGGCTTCGAGGCGCTCAAGCGCGTATTGCGGCTTGATGACCTTGTCCGAGTTGCGATAGCTCAGGCATTTCACAGCCTTCCACTCGTCGATCTGTTTCCACCATTTCGCGGTGGCCTCGCGGTCGGTCACGCGGCCTCGAGATTTCCAGATCTTGAGCATATCCTCCAGGACATGGCCCACATCGCCAAGGATCGGGATATCGACGCGGATCACCTTGTTGATCGAGGAGGCGTCGATATCAATGTGGGCCTTTTTCGATTTCGGGCTGAAGGCATCGACGCGGCCGGTGATCCGGTCGTCGAAGCGGGCGCCGATACAGATCATCAGATCGCAATCGTGCATGGCCATGTTGGCCTCATAAAGCCCGTGCATCCCCAGCATCCCGACCCATGACTTGCCGCTGGCGGGATAGGCGCCTAGGCCCATCAGCGTCGAGGTGATCGGAAAGCCGGTGGCCTCGACCAGTTCGCGCAGAAGCTGGCTGGCCGCGGGGCCCGAGTTGATGACGCCGCCGCCGGTGTAGAAAATCGGCTTCTTCGCCTTCTCCATCGCCTTGACGAGATCGGTGATGGCGTCGAGATCGCCCTTCACCTTGGGCTGATACCGCGATTTGAGCTGCTTTTTCTCGGTATAGGTGCCGGTGGCGAACTGAACATCCTTTGGAATGTCGATCAGCACAGGGCCGGGCCGGCCCGAGGTGGCGACGTGGAAGGCTTCGTGCAGGGTCGAGGCGAGCTTGTCGGTCTCTTTCACGAGCCAGTTATGCTTGGTGCAAGGCCGGGTGATACCGACGGTATCGGCCTCCTGAAAGGCGTCGGCGCCGATCATGAAGGTCGGAACCTGACCCGTCAGCACGACGATCGGGATCGAATCCATCAGCGCGTCGGTAAGCCCGGTGACGGCGTTGGTTGCGCCGGGGCCTGAGGTTACGAGCGCCACGCCCGGCCTGCCGGTCGAGCGGGCATAGCCCTCTGCGGCATGGACGGCGGCCTGTTCGTGGCGCACAAGCACGTGATGAATGTCGTTTTGCTGGAATATCTCGTCATAGATCGGCAGAACGGCGCCTCCGGGATAACCGAATACCGTGTCCACGCCCTGATCTTTCAGAGCCTGAACCACCATTTTTGCGCCGGTCATCTGCCGTGTCATTCTGTCGTCCTTCAATTCATTCGCGCCGTTGATACAAAAAAGCCCCCGGTCTTGTTCGGGGGCGCAGGGGGAGATCACGAGATCCGCTACCGGCCCATGCGCCATTTTCCTACTAGACCGAGTACGCCCTGCATCGCCGCATCCTTTTCCAACGGAGCGACTTATGCACGCGCAGCAAACAGCGTCAACCGCCTCGGGCGGAGAAAATGTCGCCTCGGTGCGATTTTACGAAATAATATTGCTCGGTTTGGTCAAAAAACGGAGATTTCGAAAATCGAGCGTCACTATCGGCGCGGGCGGGGTCGGCGGGCCTGGCTTTTGCAGCCTTTGGTCTGGATTTCGGACCAATTGACG
>CAKZOU010000054.1 GCA_937138255.1 uncultured Paracoccaceae bacterium | reverse complement strand
GGCTGATCGGCTCCTTGGCGATCTTCATCACCTTGCGGACCTTCTCAAGCGGCATCTGCAGCTTTTCAGCCAGCTCTTCCGGTGTCGGCTCGCGGCCGATCTCGTGAAGCATCTGGCGCCCCGTCCGCACAAGCTTGTTGATCGTCTCGATCATATGCACCGGAATACGGATCGTGCGGGCCTGATCGGCGATCGAGCGGGTGATCGCCTGACGGATCCACCACGTGGCATAGGTCGAGAACTTGTAGCCGCGGCGGTATTCGAACTTGTCGACCGCTTTCATCAGGCCGATGTTGCCTTCCTGAATAAGGTCGAGGAACTGCAGGCCGCGGTTGGTGTATTTCTTGGCGATGGAAATCACGAGGCGCAGGTTGGCCTCGACCATTTCCTTCTTGGCCTGACGGGCCTCTTTCTCGCCCTTCTGGACCTGCTGCACGATGCGGCGGAATTCCGAGATATCGACGCCGACATATTGGCCGACCTGCGCCATTTCCGAACGCAGCTCTTCGATCTTGTCGGTGGATTTCTCCATCAGCATCTGCCAGCCGCGGCCAGCTTTTTCGGCCATGCGGTCAAGCCATGTCGGATCAAGCTCGGAGCCGCGATATTCGTCGATAAATTCGCGGCGGTTGATGCGGGCCTGATCGGCGAGCTTCACCATGCTCGAGTCGATCGACATGATCCGGCGGTTGATGCCGTAAAGTTGGTCGATCAGGGCTTCGATACGGTTGTTGTGCAGGTGAAGCGAGTTCACAAGCTCGACTATCTCGGCGCGAAGCTTTTGATAGACGCCCTCTTCCTTGTCAGAAAAGCTGTTGTCCTCGTTCAGCGTCGCCGACATACGAGCGTCTTGCATATCGCTCAACTTGGCAAAATCGCGGGCGATGATTTCGAGGGTTTCAAGGACGCGCGGCTTCAGAGCCGCTTCCATCGCCGCAAGGCTCATGTTGGCCTGATCGTCGTCGTCATCATCGTCATCGCGCGAGATCGGGTTACCGTCGGCGTCAAGCTCGGGTGAACTGCTGCTGTCTGAGGTGTTTGCGCTTGTGTCGCCACCGGAATCAACAACTGCTTCGCCCTCTTCGTCACCATCGAGCTGATTGCCGAAGGTGGCTTCGAGATCGATCACATCCCGCAACAGAATATCTTCGCTCAGAAGTTCGTCGCGCCAGATGGTAATGGCGTGGAAGGTGAGCGGGCTTTCGCAAAGGCCCGCGATCATCGTGTTGCGGCCGGCTTCGATGCGCTTGGCGATGGCGATCTCGCCCTCGCGGCTCAGAAGCTCGACCGAGCCCATCTCGCGCAGATACATCCGCACCGGATCGTCGGTGCGATCGAGTTTCTCGGTCTCCGACGAGCCAAGCGCCACTTCGCGGCCGCCCGTGGTGGCGACGGCGGTCGAGGCGGAGGCGCCATCGTCCTCAACCTCTTCGCTCTCTTCTTCCTCGGTGACCTGAATGCCCATCTCGGAGAGCATCGACATCACATCCTCGATCTGGTCGGACGAGACCTGATCGGGCGGCAGAACAGAGTTGAGTTGGTCGTAGGTGATGTATCCGCGCTCGCGCGCATCGGCGATCATCCGTTTGACGGCGGCCTGGCTGACATCCATCGAAATGTCGCCGTCCTGGTCCTCGTCTTTGGTGTCGTCGGTGTCTTTCGCGGCCATGCGTGGCTCCTCAAAAATAACTTGAATCCGAATCAGTGATTCGTTTTGCCCGAATCAAACTGGCGAAGCGGCGATTCGCAACCTCTCGCGCGGGGTTTTTTCCTAGCTGTTGCGCCTGCCGCCCTTGCCGAAATTGATCTGGTCGAGAAGGCGTTCGAAAGCATCGCGCTCGTCGCGTTTCATTTTCGCGCCGTTGGCGCCGGTGTCATATTCTGCCTTGTCTTCATTGTTGCCCCGGCCGGCCCGATCCAGCGCCAAAGCCGCCTGACCAAGCCTCCATGTCACCCCTTCGTCGGCCACGCCTGCAAGATCCTCGGTCGCTTCGGCAATCTCGCGCGGCAGGCTGCGGCGGGCGTTGAGCTTGGCAAGCTCTTCGGCAAGGCACAGCCGCGCCACCTCGGCATCGCCAGCACGCCGCACCGCGGGGCTGATAGCCACATGGCTCTGGGCAAAGAGCTTTTCAAGAACCTCTCCGCCGATATCCGCAGAAACAGCCTCGCGCAGATCGCCGCCCGCGTCGTGGGCGTGCCGCAGGATGGCATCGCGCAGCTGCCGGTGGGTTGGCTCGGCGGTCTCCATGCGTTCCAATTCGCCCTCGAAATCGGCAAGGACCGAGGGGGTCGAGAGGATCGCGGCCAGAATCACCGCCTCGCGCAGGTGGTCTTCGAAGCCCTCGGCGGAGACCAGCACCGAGGATTTCGTCGTCGAAAGAACCTGCGGGCCCTTCTGCCAAGGCCCCCGCGAAGGCCCAGCGCTGCGCGGGCGGCGGGCGCCAAAAAGCTCGGCCCGCATTTCCTTGATCGCCTCGCCATAGTGGGTGCGGATCGAGGGGTCCTTGATGAGTTTCAGTTTTTCCCGCAGCGCCTTGTCGAGCGCGGCGCGGCGCTCGGGGCTGTCGAAAACCTTGTCTTCCGTCTCGCGCCGCCAGAGAAGTGCCACCATCGGGATTGCGGCGTCGATCACCTTGCGCATCGCCCCTGCGCCCTGTGCGCGGATGAGGTCGTCGGGGTCTTGCCCCTCGGGCATCAGGGCAAAGCGCAGCGATTGCCCTGCCTCGAGAAGCGGCAGCGCCACGTCGATCGCCCGCATCGCGGCCCTAAGGCCCGCCGTATCGCCATCGAGCGCGATGATCGGCTCGGGCGCCGTGCGCCAGAGAAGGCGCAGTTGATCCTCGGTGATTGCCGTGCCAAGGGGCGCGACCACAGCGGGAAAGCCCGCTTCGCTGAGGGCGATCACATCCATATAACCTTCGGCCACGATCAAGGGATGCCCCTTGCCCGCCGCCTCGCGGGCGGGGCCGTGGTTGTAGAGGCTGCGGCCCTTGTCGAAAAGAACGGTCTCGGGCGAATTGAGGTATTTGGCGTTGTCGGAAGGGTCCATCGCCCGCCCGCCAAAGGCAATCGCCTTGCCCCGCGCATCGCGGATTGGAAACATGATCCGGTTGCGGAATGTGTCATAGGGGGCCTTGCCCTTGTCGGAGGGCTTCAAGAGCCCCGCCTCGAGCATCAGATCGTTGGAAATGCCCTTGACCCCGAGCGCCTCGCGCAGGCCTTCCCAACCGGGCGGCGCAAAGCCGATTTCCCAGCGCTCCTGTGCCGCAGGCGAAAGCCCGCGCCGCGCCAGATAGTCCCGCGCCTCGGCGGCGGCGGTTGTCTTGAGTTGGAGGCGATACCACTGCACCGCCTGTTCCATCACCGCGATTAGCTCGCTGCGCCTGTCGGCCTTCTCCTGCGCGCGCGGATCGCGCACGGGGATCGGCATTCCGGCTTCGCGCGCGAGGATTTCGATCGCTTCGGGAAAACTTACGTTCTCGGTCTCGCGGACAAAGGAGATCGCGTCGCCCTTCGCGTGACAGCCGAAGCAATAGTAATAGCCCTTCCGGTCATCGACATGGAACGAGGCAGACTTTTCCTGATGAAACGGGCAAGGCGCCCAAAAGTCGCCCTTGCCGGCGTTGGACTTGCGTTGATCCCACATGACCTTTCGCCCCACGACTTGCGCGAGGCTCAGGCGATTTCTGAGCTCATCTAGAAAACCGGGCGGCAGACTCATGGGCGCAGTATCCGCCTTGGCCCTGCCTTTAGCAAGAAGCGCGGCGCCTCAGCCCCGCGCCGCAACGCCCTCTGCGGCTTCGGTCAACTCATGCACCAGGGTCTGCGCCATCGAGCGCATGACCATGACCTCGAACGACTTGGGGCCAAGGCGGGTGATCGAGGCGGTCATATGGTTCACAAGGCTCCGCGCCGTGTGCCCGCGCTTGAAGGATGCCGCCCGCAGATCGAGCGGCACGAGCCGCGCCAAAACGGCCTCGGCCGCATCGCCCTCGATCTTCACCGCCGCCACGCCATCAGCCTGATCGGTCACCGCCGCAAGGCCCGCAAGATCCGGCAGATCGCAGCCGATCACATTGGCCCGCCCTTGCCCCGCCCAGATCGCCCGAGCGCCGCCTTTCGAGGTCGTGCGGTTGGGGGCCGGAAAGGCGATATCACAAGCCTCTTTGAGAGCCGTCGAGACAGCCCCTTCCTTGCCTTTGAACGGCGCGACCGAGGCCATTTTCTCGATCACCACCTCGCTCAGGCTCACCGAGCCGATCGTCACCGGAAGAAAACCCTCGCAGGCCGTGCGTGCCACAAGATTAGCCACGGAGACGCCCTCCTTCAGGATCAAAGAACACTGGGTTCACCACTTCGCAGACTGCCTCGACCCCGCGCAGGTGATCGACAAGGCGCACCCTCTCGCCATAGCGGGCGCGGCCGTTCTTGAGGAAGCCGAGGCCGAGGAAGCTTTGCACCGTGGGCGAATAACACACGCTCGTCACATAGCCCTGATCGTTCTCGCGCTTGGCCTGCGCATCCTCGACGAAGATGTGCGCCCCAGCGGTCAGCTGTTTGACAGCGCCCACAGGCTTCAGCCCCACCAACTGCTCGCGGCTTTCCTCGACCATCCCTTCACGGGCGGCCATCTTCTGACCGACACAGTCCTTCTTGCGGCTGATCATCTTGTCGAAACCGATGTCGAAAGCGGTCGTGCGGCCATGGATCTCGGCATGGGTAATATGGCCCTTCTCGATCCGCAGCACGTTGAGCGCCTCCATCCCGTAAGCCCCGCCGCCCAGCATCTCGGCCCGCGCAACCAAGACGCGATAGAGCGCCTCGCCAAAGCGGGCCGGAACGGCCAACTCATAGGCGTGTTCGCCCGAGAAAGAGATGCGGAAAAGCCGCCCCCTAACGCCCATCACCTGTGCCGCCTGATGCCCCATATAGGGCAGCGTCTCGTCGCTGATCGGTGCGTCCAAGAGATCGTTCAGCAGATCGCGGCTCTTTGGGCCAACGACGCCAAACTGAGCCCATTGCTCAGTGACCGAGACCAGTTGCACATCGAGATCGGGCCGCAGGCCCTGCGCCACGAACTCCAGATGCCGCATCACCAGAGCGGCGGCGGCAGTCGTCGTGGTGATGACGAAATGCCCCTCGCCAAACCGCGCGCAGGTGCCGTCGTCCATGACGTGCCCATCCTCGCGCAGCATGAGGCCGTAGCGAACCTTGCCCACCGGAAGGGTCGACATCGTGTTCGTGTAAACGAAATCGAGGAAGGCCGCCGCATCCGGCCCCTGCACGTCGATCTTGCCCAGCGTCGAGACATCGCAAATGCCCACCGCCTCGCGCACCATCGTGACCTCGCGGTCACAGGCCTGCCGCCAGGTCTTTTCGCCGGGCCGCGGGAAATAGGAGGGGCGATACCACATCCCCGCCTCGATCATCGGCGCCCCACGCTCGACGCTGGCGGCGTGCGAGGTGGTGAACCGCTGTGGCGCAAAGCCCTTGCCCTGCGCCCCCGCCCCCATCGCCGCGATAGACACAGGCACGAAAGGCGGGCGATAGGTCGTGGTCCCGGTCTCGGGAATGCCCCGCCCCGTGGCATCGGCCAGAACCGCCAGCGCCCCGACGTTGGAATTCTTGCCCTGATCGGGCGCCATGCCTTGGGTGGTATAGCGCTTCATATGCTCGACCGAGCGGTAGTTCTCCTTGGCGGCAAGGCGCACATCCTTGACCGTCACATCGTTCTGGAAATCGAGCCACTGGCGACCCTTGCCCTCGACGACCCAGAGCGGTTCCAGTCTATAGGCGCTGTCGCTCGCTTTCGGCATCTTGGTCTTCGAGGCTTTCTTGCCAAGGTCAGCCGCTGCCGCCTCGCCCGCTTTTGCCCCATCGGCAAGGCACCCGGCGGTCGAGAAAACCCCGTTCGCTGCGCCCGCCGCTTCCATCCCGGGGATCATCCCGGCCTTGGGAACGAAACTCTGGATCGCCTCGTCCCAGACCGGCCGCCCGTTCATGTGGCAAGCAAGGTGCACCGTCGGGTTCCAGCCGCCCGACACGGCCAGACAATCGACCTTGAGCCGCTCCTGCCCGCTGCCTGTGGCGACCGTGATCTCCTCAAGGCCCAGCCGCCCCGAAGTGGCAATGACCCGGCCGCCGGTAATCACCGGCGCGTCCAGAGCCACGCTCGCATCCTTGCGGCTGTCGATCACCGCAGCCACCTCGACCCCCGCATCCATGAGATCACGCGCCGTCTGGTGCGCCCCGTCGTTGTTGCCATAGACCGCCACGCGCTTGCCTGCGGCCACGCCCCAACGATTGAGATAGGCCCGCACGGCGCCCGCGTTCATGATCCCCGGCCGGTCGTTGTCGGGGAAAGCGATCGGCCGCTCCAACGCGCCCGCCGCGAGGATCGACCGCCGCGCCACGATCCGCCAGAAACACTCGCGCGGCAGATGCCCGTCCGCCGCCTTGTGCAGCCCAACCCTCTCGAGCGCCCCATAGGTGCCCTGATCATAGGCTCCGGTCACGGTGGTGCGCGGCATCAGGCGCACGTTCTCCATACCTGCAAGCTCGGCAACGGCCTCGGCGGCCCAGATATGCCCCGGCTTGCCGTCGATCTCTTCGCATTCCGCCAAGAGACGCCCGCCCATCCGGCTGTCTTCATCGGCAAGGATCACATCCGCCCCCGCCCGCGCCGCCGTCAGCGCCGCCATAAGGCCCGCGGGCCCGGCGCCAATCACCAGAAGATCGCAGAAGGCATAGGCCCGCTCATAGCGGTCCTCGTTGTTATCGCCCGAAAGCGCCCCAAGCCCCGCGGCGCGGCGAATGAGCGGCTCGTAGAGCTTCTCCCAAAGCGCACCCGGCCACATGAAGGTCTTGTAATAAAACCCCGCGCCAAAGAAGGGCGCAGCAAGATCGTTCACCGACAACACATCAAACCCAAGGCTCGGCCAGCGGTTCTGGCTTTTCACCTCGAGGCCCTCGTGGATCTCGACCATCGTCGCCCGAACGTTCGGCTCAGCCCCCGCGCCCGACCCGGTCGTCACCAGCGCATTCGGCTCCTCGCTCCCCGCCGTCAGAATACCCCGCGGCCGGTGATACTTGAACGACCGCGCCACAAGACGAATGTCATTGGCCAAAAGCGCCGAGGTGACAGTATCGCCTTCCGCTCCTTCAATCCGCCGCCCGTCAAAAGAAAACGAAACCGTCTTCGACGTATCAATCAGCCCCTTGCCCGCGATCCTCATTTGCGGACCTCCGAGGCAAGCTCGCCACCATGCACCGCATGGCTCACCGTATCGCGATGCATCACGATCCACGCCCCGCAAGGATCGTGATACCACATATCCCTGGTCTCGCCCGCCGGGTTCTCGCGCAGGTGCAGATAATCCGCCCACGCGTCATTTTCGACCTCGGGCGCAGGACGGTCCAGAATCTCCGCCGCCCCCTGATAGGTAAATTCGCGCCGATCCCGCTCGCCGCAATGCGGACAGACCACTCTCATCGCCGCGCCCCCAGCTTCTTTTGGCTAAAAATACTCAAATCCGACATTTCCAGCCCCTCAGTGCAGGTTGTGTTGAGAGCCGGTGCCCTCTTCGTCCATGATCCCGCGACCGGTTCTGAACCGGTCCAGCCGATAGCGCTTGGCGGTCTCATGCGGTTCGCCCGTGGCGATCAGATGGGCATAGGCCCAGCCCGAGGCCGGCACCGCCTTGAAGCCCCCATAGTTCCAGCCGCAATTCACGAAAAGCCCGTCGATATGGGTCTTGTCGATGATGGGCGAACCATCGGGCGACATATCCATGACACCGCCCCAGGACCGCAGCACCCGCGCCTTGCCGATCATCGGCATCAGCGTCATCGCCGCTTCCATGACGTGCTCTTTCATCGGCAGATTGCCGCGCTGGGCATAGGAGGAATAGAAATCCAGATCGCCGCCAAAGACGAGGCCGCCCTTGTCGGACTGGCTGATATAGAAATGCCCCATACCGAAGCTGACCACATGGTGGATCACAGGTTTCAGCCCTTCGGTGACAAAGGCTTGCAAGATGTGGCTCTCGATCGGCAGGCGCATCCCCGCCATCGCCGCCACCTGCCCCGACCGGCCCGCGGCTACCATGGCGACCTTCTTGGCCCGGATCACCCCGCGCGAGGTGCGCACCCCGCGCACCTGTCCGCCCTCGATGTCGATGCCCGTCACTTCACAGTTCTGGATCAGATCCACCCCGCGCATATCCGCCCCGCGCGCATAGCCCCATGCCACCGCATCATGCCGCGCCGTGCCACCGCGCGGATGGAAAAGGGCGCCATAGACGGGAAAGCGGATGTTGTCGAAATCGAGATAGGGCAGATGCTGGCGCACGCCCTCGCGGTCGAGCAGGATCGCATCGTCGCCCTGATTGATCATCGCATTGCCACGGCGGGCGAATGCATCGCGCTGGCCGTCGGAATGGAAGAGGTTGATGAGCCCGCGCTGCGAATGCATCACGTTGTAGTTCAGCTCAGCCTCGAGGTTTTCCCACAGCTTCAGCGAATGGCTGTAGAACTCGGAATTCCCCGGCAGAAAATAGTTGGCGCGGACAATCGTCGTGTTCCGTCCAATATTCCCGCTGCCGATATAACCCTTCTCAAGAACCGCGATGTTCTTGAGTCCGTGGTTCTTGGCGAGGTAATAGGCCGTCGAAAGCCCATGACCGCCACCACCGATCAGAACAATATCGTATTCGGACTTCGGCTCGGGATCGCGCCAGACCGGCTTCCATCCCTTATTGCCCGTCAGGCCCTCTGTGAAAACCTTGAAGCCTGAATAGCGCATCGAGTCGTTCCTCCCGTGGCAGGCTTTAGCCGCCGTCGGGCAGACCCTAGCGCGTCAAATGCGCCAAAAGACGCCGCTTTTCGACAAAAACCTTCCGCCAGCGACTTTGACCGAGAAACCCCGCCCTCGCTAGAGCGCAAGGCGGAAATATTCGGCCTCATATCCTTCGACATTGTCGCCGCAGAAGCCCATCGACATATTCGACGTTCCCGAGATCAGACCGCCCGCAATCATCGAGGCCCCCTCGATGCCCTCGGCACGCGCCGCAAATTCGATGTTCTGGGTGGCGACGAGCTGACTGCCAAATACCGCGAGATTGGCCGCGAATTTCATCCCGCCCATTGTCAGCACCTTCGAGCCGCCCGCTGCCGCGCAATCATCATCTCGCCCGATCTGGAGATCGGATGGAGCATAGATCGACCTGTCGCCGGTATTGGTCGAAACAATGATCGAGTCCTCGACAATTGTCCCCTTCGAAAAGGTAATGGCGCAGGGGGTCAGAAGAACCACGTTGCTCACGGTCGTTGCGTCGATCGTCAGCGTTCCGGCGGAACAGTTGGCGATATAGATATAGCCGGGCTCGAGACGCCCGGCTGCAAGCTTGTTTTCGTTCAGACGCCGAATGTCCGTCCTGCTGATCCCGGCGGGGATATATTCGGCATCCGCGTTCGAGAGCTGGGTGATGATATCCGGAAGCTTGTGGACAAGCCGCATCTCGTAGGAGCCCTCGCGCAGGGCCGCGCGCAGGCCGTCGTTCGTGCTCCAACCCGAGTTTGGCAGGACGATGCTTTCCTCATCTGGCATCGACACGATCGTGCCAGCCTCGAAGGTGTTGTTGCTATTCAGCTCCACATGGGTGTTCGAGTGGATGCAGAACCCACTCCAGAATTCGTTGTTCGACTGGATATCGACAATGCCATCAGCCACGAAGCCTTCGCGCAGGCAGGCGGGGCGATAGGTCACGAAGACAGAATCGACCGATACGTCCCACTCGGCAAATCCGATGAACTGCAAAAGAAAACTCGAGATCGGGTTGGCACGCGAGGCGAGCTGGTTGGTCGTGACGAGGACGGCCGAGCGGGAATTCTCGTCAATGGTAAAACTCTGGTCGGCAAAATCGAAGCTTCCAAAGTGAATGTCGGTAACCTTCAACACATCGCCATAACGGCCGGACGGCATCGCCGCATTCGCGACAGCGAGCGCCGCGACCTTGGAGTCATCGGCCGATTTGGTGTCACGATTGTAAAGCGCCGCATGGGCGGCTGTATCGGCGGCGATTTGGAGCCTGGTCTTATTGTTGATCAGATGAGACATATCGATCGCGAGACCAGCCATGATCAAAACCGACATGAACATATAGAGGCCGAAGATCGCGATCCCGCCCCGCTCGTCGTCAATCCAGTTTTGAAAAGATTTAGTCAGCCGCCGCATCCTACCACTCCACATAATGGTTGGACTGGACCGCGATATCGTAACCGTTCAGGAAATTGAACATCCCTACGGCCACCAGATCCTCGACCGGCACAAGAGCCTTCGTATTGATGACGCCGCTGTTAACTGTTGTCGTTACCTGCGCCCTTGTGGTCATGGGCGCGATGGTATCCTTGACGAACTGTTCGACTTCGGCCGCCCCTCCAAACCGGCCAACAGAAAGCGCCCGGTTTCCGTCTTGAACAACGCGCAGAACCTCGGTCTGTCGGAAGAATACCAACGAGACATCGGCGATCATCACGAAAAAGATCACGAACATAGGTAACCAAATGACGGCTTCGATCGTGGCAGAACCACGCTCGTCGCGACGAAACCTTCTCAAGAGTGCCTTCAAACGGGGCGACATACCTTTCCCTTTCGGAATTCGGTCAACACTTAATTCGGGAAATGGAGGGTTAATGTGGCGGGAGTTTGGCAGATGAGTGACCAAAGGGGTGTTTGCACGCATTCAGGCAAACAATCGATCTGATTTCAGGAGATTGCGTGATTTTCGGCGTCTGAGGAATGCGCGGCGCCCAAGGCAAAGATGCATTGGAATCACCGCACAGTTGCGCCGGATCGGCCCGGAACAGCGGGAAAACTAACCGCGCGTCTCGATCCAGGCGCCAATCACTTCGGCCATATATTTCGCGGGCGCCGAAGGCACCACGCCACCGACCCCTACCCGTCGCCCAATCCGCCACCATAGCCCCGGCGCCCAGGCAGCAGGCGCGGATACCTTGGTTTTGAGCACAAAACCGTTGGAGGGTTTAAAGGCGAAAACGCCTCTGTCGATCCGCTCGATATCTTCAACCCGAGCCAAGACCCGTCCGGTGGAATCCCTAAGCTCGTCTGCCGTCAGCTCCAATACTGTCGCCGTGGCGCGGCGCATCCGTTCTGCCAGAAAGAGGGCGCCCATAGCGATCAGAACCATGACCAAAGCCCAGCCTGCCGTGGGCGGAGCTGTGAAAACGAGCCACAAAAGTAGAGCGCCAAGACCGACCAGCATGACATAGGCAAAGAGCCGACGCATCGGGGCCGCGGATACGCGCGCATAGACGCCATTTTCGTCGGGCTGGTGCAGCATGGGGGTTCTCCTTTGTGCCTCCCTATCCAGTCTTGCACGGGCGCACAATCCACCTGCGCCGCCACACAGCGCCGCGCATTGCCGCAAGGCGGGGCTGCGCCTATCTTCTTCCCAAAGGAGAAACCCATGTCCCTACGCCCAACCCTCGAAGCCCGCCGCGCCACCCCGACGATGGAAGGGGCCGGCGTGCGCCTGCACCGCGCCTTCGGGTTTCAGGATCCGACCGAGCTTGATCCCTTCCTCCTGTTTGACGATTTCCGCGGTGACCGGCCCGACGACTATATGCGCGGCTTCCCCTGGCACCCGCATCGCGGCATTGAAACAATCACTTATGTCTTGGCCGGAACGGTCGATCACGGCGACAGCCTTGGCAACGAAGGCACCCTTGGCGCGGGCGATGTGCAGTGGATGACCGCCGGATCGGGCATCCTCCATCAAGAGATGCCCAAGGGCAATATCGTCGGCCAGATGCACGGCTTTCAGCTTTGGGCCAACCTGCCCTCGAGCCTCAAGATGACCGCCCCGCGCTATCAGGATGTGAAATCCGCCGACATCCCGGTGATTATCGACGACGACGGCACCAAGGTGAAGGTCGTTGTGGGCGAGTTCTGGGGCAAACGCGGGCCGGTTGACGGCATCGCCGCCGATCCGCAATATCTCGATATCTCGGTGCCGCCTGGTGTGACCAAGACCATCAAGATCGACACCTATCGCCGTGCCTTTGCCTATGTCTTTTCGGGCGCGGGGCAGTTCGTCGATGCCTCCAAGCCGCAGGGCGTTCTCCTTGAAAAGGAGGTCATGGGCGAAGAGGTCAATATCCGCGATATGTCAGGCAACCGGACGCTGATCCGTTTTGGCACCGGCGACGAGATCAAGGTTCAGGCCGGGCCAGAGGGGATCCGGTTTCTTCTCATCTCCGGCGCACCGCTGGAAGAGCCTGTCGCCTGGCACGGGCCGATCGTGATGAACACCAAGGACGAAATTCAGCAGGCGATCCGCGATCTGCGAAACGGCACCTTCATCAAGCCCGCGCATTGATCGACGGGGATCAGCGGGCGACAGCCTTGCCGACCAGATCCCAATAGATCGCCTCGACCTCTTCCAACGGCAGGCGGCCTTCCTGCCGGTACCATGTGAAAAAACCGGTCAGCATCCCGATGATCGCGCGGGTGGTGATCCGCGCGTCCTTCATCGCGAAGGCACCCTCCGCCTCGCCCTGCCGCAAGATCGCTTCGAGCCGGTCCTCATAGGCGCGGCGCAGCTTCTCGATGGCGGCAAAATTCTCGGGCTCGAGGTTGCGCAGCTCCATATAAGCGACAAACACCGCATCTGCGCGCGGGAGGTGATAGCGGATGTGAAAGCTTACAAATGCCCGAAGTCGGCTTTGTGCGTCCGACCTGGGATCGGCTTTGTCAAAGTTCTCGATCACATCGACCAGATGATCGCGCATCAGATCGTAAAGCAGCGTCTGCTTGTCGGGCGTGTAATTATAGAGCGCCCCCGCCTGCACCCCCACCTCGGCCGCCAACTGCCGCATCGAAACCGCCGCATAGCCATGCCGGGCAATGAGCCTGAGCGCCGCTTCGCGGACCTTGGGGCCGGTAATATCGGAATGAGAGCCTTGTTTGCGCGCCATGAGAGCCATCTAACTGAACATCTGTTCATTTGAAAAGCCCCGCCGAAAAGTCTTGGCGCCCGCTTGCCCCCGCCAGAGCCTCGCTTGTATGGTCGCGCAGCCCTTCCTGACGGCCCTTTGTCGATGCGCCTTTTGATGATCCTTTCCTTTTTGGCCCTTGCCGCCTGCCTACCGGCCCTGCCGGGGCGGCTCGGCGAGGCCATGTCCGGCGATTATCCACGCCTTCTGAGCCAATCGGAACTTGCCGCACTTTGGGCCGGACCTACCGAGAGCCGGATCGCCGCACCCGACCTTTCCGGCGGGATGGCCTCGCGTCTCGCGGCATTGGAAGCCCGCGCCAGAACTTTGCGGGCCTATCGCTTCGACAACAGCGCGTTGCAGTAGAGCGGCCAACAGGATAACAGCCTCAAAGCACAAAATAAGACGGACCCACTATGTCTCAGCCTCTTCGCCTTGGTATCGCTGGTCTCGGAACGGTCGGCATCGGTGTGGTCAAGATCATCCGCAACCATGCGGAGCTTTTGGCCCAGCGCACCGGACGGCCCATCGTGATCACCGCAGTTTCCGCCCGCTCCAAGGGCAAGGATCGCGGCGTGCCGCTGGGTGACTACGCTTGGGAGGATGATCCGGTGGCGCTGGCCCGCCGCGAGGATGTGGATGTGTTCGTCGAGCTGATGGGCGGCTCCGAAGGGGCGGCCAAGGACGCGACCGAAGCGGCGATTGCATCCGGCAAGGATGTCGTCACCGCCAACAAGGCGCTTTTGGCGCATCACGGTCAGGCGCTCGCCCTCGCCGCCGAGGCTACAGGCCATGTGATCCGGTTCGAGGCCGCCGTTGCGGGCGGCATTCCGGTGATCAAGGCGCTGACCGAAGGCCTCGCCGCCAACGAGATCGGCCGCGTCATGGGCGTCATGAACGGCACCTGCAACTATATCCTGACGCGGATGGAGAATGCGGGCCTCACCTATGAAGAGGCTTTCAACGAGGCCGATGGACTTGGCTATCTCGAGGCCGATCCCAACCTCGACGTGGGCGGCATCGACGCGGGCCACAAGCTTTCGCTTCTGGCCGCCATCGCCTTTGGAACGCAGGTCGATTTCCCCTCGGTCGAGCTTGAGGGCATCGGCGCGATCACTATCGAGGATATCCATCAGGCCGCCGACATGGGCTACAAGATCAAGCTTCTCGGCGTGGCGCAGATGACGGGCCGTGGCCTCGAGCAGCGGATGTCGCCCTGCCTCGTCCCCGACACCTCGCCCTTGGGCCAGCTTCAGGGCGGCACCAATATGGTTGTCCTCGAAGGCGACAGCGTCGGCCAGATCGTCCTGCGCGGCGCAGGTGCGGGCGAAGGGCCGACCGCGAGCGCCGTGATGGGCGACGTGATGGACATTGCCCGTGGCTTCCGGGTCTCGACCTTCGGCCAGCCTGCCACGACGCTCCGCAAGGCCCGAGCCGCCCGCGCGGCCGTGCCCGCCCCCTACTATCTGCGGCTTCAACTTCAGGACAAACCCGGCGCATTGGCCAAGGTCGCCCGCGTTCTGGGCGAGGCCGGCATCTCGATCGACCGGATGCGCCAGTATGGCCATCAGGACACGACCGCGCCGGTGCTGATCGTGACCCACAAGACAACCCGCTCCTCGCTCGACGAAGCGCTCTCTGGCATGGCGACCACCGGCGTTGTCGAAGGTGCGCCTGTTGCGATCCGCATCGAATCCGTCTGACCCTGGTGTTAGCGGTCACACACTTGCCCCCTGCCCCTGAGAAGGGGTAGGCGGTCCCCAAACCCTAGATAGGAGCCATCCGATGCCCGAGAAGATTGATTTCAACGACCGGATGTTGTCTCTGGGCCTCGCCCGTGTTTCGGAAGCTGCCGCGCTGGCTTCGGCCCGCCTCATCGGTCGCGGCGACGAAAAGGCCGCCGATCAGGCCGCTGTGGACGCCATGCGCAAGCAGCTCAACCTTCTCGATATCGCGGGCGTTGTCGTAATCGGCGAGGGCGAGCGCGACGAGGCGCCAATGCTCTATATCGGAGAGGAAGTCGGCACCGGCAAAGGCCCCGCCGTGGATATCGCGCTTGATCCGCTCGAAGGCACGACGCTCACCGCCAAGGATATGCCCAACGCGCTGGCCGTGATCGCAATGGGCCCGCGTGGCTCGATGCTGCACGCGCCGGATACCTATATGGAAAAGCTCGCCATCGGGCCCGGCTTTGCCCCCGGCACCGTGACCCTCGAGATGTCGCCCGCCGAGCGCGTCGCCGCTCTGGCCAAGGCCAAGGGCTGCGGCCCCGAGGATATCACCGTCTGTGTCCTCGAACGCCCGCGCCACGAGGAAATGATCGCCGAGATCCGCTCGACCGGCGCCGCCATCCGCCTCATCACCGATGGCGATGTGGCCGGCGTCATGCATTGCGCCGAGCCCGAGAAAACCGGCATTGATATGTATATGGGCTCGGGTGGCGCGCCTGAGGGCGTTTTGGCCGCCGCTGCGCTCAAATGCATGGGTGGGCAAATCCTCGGCAAGCTATTGTTCCGCAACGAATACGAGCGTGCCCGCGCCCACAAGGCCGGCATCACCGACCTCGACCGCATCTATACCCGCGACGACATGGTCACCGCCGATGTGATCTTTGCCGCGACCGGCGTGACCGACGGAAGCCTCCTGCCCGGCATCAAGCGCGAGCCCGGCTGGCTGACCGCCGAGACGATCCTGATGCGCTCGAAAACCGGGTCGGTCCGGCGGATGAACTATCGCCACCCCGTCGGCAAGTGATCCCCTGCCTGTGGCATATCCCCGGCCCCGGCCCTAGGATCGCCCCATGACGGATAACGGCACCCCCGCGCTGGCCTATCTCGGCGTGTCGACCTCGATCACGGGCCGCCCGTGGCGTGGCCCCACAGCGGCGGAGGATCGCGCCGCCGAGGCGCTTGTCCAGACCACGCGCCTTCCGCTGCCGGTGGCCCGTGTTCTGGCCCATCGTGGCATCGCGCCAGACGAGGCGGAAAGTTTTCTCAGCCCGACCCTTCGCGATCTCTTGCCCGATCCCCTGACCCTGCGCGACATGGGCAAAGCGGCAGAACGCATCCTGAAGGCCGTCGCGGCAGGCGAGCGCATCGCCATCTTCGCCGACTATGACGTGGACGGCGCCACCTCGGGCGCCCTCCTGCACCTTTGGCTGCGCGATATGGGTCGCGAGGCGACCCTCTATGTCCCCGACAGGATCGACGAAGGCTATGGCCCGAACGAGCCAGCCATGGCGGCGCTGGCAAAGGGTCATAGCCTGATCGTCTGCGTCGATTGCGGCACTCTGTCTCACGGCCCGATCGCCGCCGCCAAGGGCGCGGATGTGGTCGTCCTCGACCACCACCTTGGCGGCGAGACGCTTCCGCCCGCCCACGCCGTGGTCAATCCCAACCGGCAAGACGAGAGCGGCGATCTGGGCCACCTTTGCGCCGCGGGCGTTGTCTTTCTGTCCCTTGTCGAGGCCAACCGTCAGCTGCGCGCGGCAGGCAAATCGGAGCCGGACCTTATGGGCCTTCTCGATCTCGTGGCGCTCGGCACTGTGGCCGACGTGGCGCCCCTGATCGGCGTAAATCGCGCCTTCGTCCGGCAGGGGCTTCAGGTCTTGGCGCGGCGAGAGAGGCTTGGCCTCAGGGCGCTGGCGGATGTGGCGCGAATGGATTCGGCCCCCACGGCCTATCACCTTGGCTTTCTTCTCGGCCCACGGGTCAATGCCGGCGGGCGCATCGGCAAGGCCGACCTTGGCCTGCGCCTTCTGACCACCACCGATCCGCATGAGGCCGGCGCCATCGCCGCCCAGCTCGACCGGCTCAACGACGAACGGCGCGAGTTGGAAAATCAGGTGCGCGAGGCGGCGATGGCCCAAGCCGAAGAGCGCGGCCTCGATGGCCCGCTCGTCTGGGCCGCGGGCGAAGGCTGGCATCCCGGCGTGGTTGGCATCGTCGCTTCGCGGCTGAAAGAGGCGACCAACCGCCCCGCGATCGTGATCGGGCTTGACGGCGACGAGGGCAAAGGTTCGGGGCGCTCGGTTTCGGGGGTCGATCTTGGCGCCTCGATCCAGCGGCTTGCTGCCGAAGGGCTTCTCCTCAAGGGCGGCGGGCACAAGATGGCGGCGGGCCTGACCGTTTCTCGCGACAAGCTCGATGCCGCGATGGCGCGGCTTGCTGACCTGCTCGCGCGCCAAGGCGCAGGAGCGGGTGGACCGCGCGATCTGGGCCTCGACGGGCTTCTGATGCCGGGTGCCGCCAGCGTCGATCTGGTGGAACAGATCGACAAAGCCGGCCCCTTCGGTGCCAGCGCCCCTGCCCCGCGCTTTGCTATCCCTGATGTGCAGATTCTCTTCGCCAAGGAAGTCGGCACGGGCCATGTGAAATTCACCGCAGGTGACGGCCTTGGAGCCAAGTTCGACGGCATCGCCTTCGGCGCGATGGATACCCCCATCGGCCCCGCCCTGATGGACCGTTCCGGCAAACGCTTTCACCTTGCGGGCCGGCTCGAGGTCAATGTCTGGCAGGGCCGCAAGAGCGTCCAGCTGCGGCTCGAAGACATCGCCGAAGCCCTTGATCGGACACCCTGAAAAATTATTCGCCACGGGTGATTTTTTCCGCAGAATCCCCCTTGCCCTCGGCAAGCGGTTTCCCTAAAAGCCCCCTCACCACATCGTGGCCCGTTCGTCTATCGGTTAGGACGTCAGGTTTTCAACCTGAAAAGAGGGGTTCGACTCCCCTACGGGCTGCCACTTTTCCCAAAGTGAGAATTGATTAAAGTTTGCCGGGTTGCCCGCAGTGAACTTTGC